>JACDUA010000006.1 GCA_013519935.1 Ectothiorhodospiraceae bacterium WFHF3C12
CGTAGATACCGTCTCGCGGATCAAGCGATCTGCGGCGTATAGGGTGTCTGGTTTTTGATGACCCCGAAGCAGATGTGGACGAGCTTGCGCATGGCCGCCCCCAGGGCGGCCATTTTGGCCTTGCCCCGGCTGCGTAAGCGCTGGTAGAAGGCGCGCACGTCGGGGTTGTGCTGGATGGCGCTGACGGCGGCCATGTAGAGCTTGGCCCGGACGCGCCCGCTGCCCATCTTGCTCATACACGGGGGCAGCTCCTTGCTCGTGCCCGACTCAAAGACCTTCGGGTGTACGCCGACATAGGAAGCCACCTGCTTGGCCCGGTCAAACGGATGCCGGTGGATGATGCTGAGCATCTCCCGGGAGCTCTTCGCGCTGATGCCCCGGATGGACTCGAGCAGCTCGCGATCGCCCTTGAGCGGCGGATGCCGGTCGATATGCTCATCGATCATCCGCTCCAGGCGCCGTCTTTCGGCCTCGAGGAAGGCAAGACTGTTGCGAATGGAGTCGATGACATCCTGCGGGGCTTGGGCCGTGAGCGCATGCTCGAGCCGGTTGGACTCGCGCTGAGCGTCCTTCTCCACCGCCTCAAGCCGTGCCAGCAGCGCCCGCAAGGCCTTTACCTCCGGCGCCGGCGGGGTATAAGCCGCCAGCTCGCGGCTCTCGCCCATGCGCGCCAGCACGAACGCATCCTGGCGGTCGGCTTTGGACTCAAAGCCTAGGCCCTCGGCAAACTTTTTGACCTGCTTGGGGTTGGGCGTGGCCACGCGCACGCCAAGCTCCACGAGCTCCTCCGCCAACGCCTCGTGGTAGTGGGCCGTTGGCTCAAGAATCGCTTGCAGCGTATCGAGCCGCCCCTGGAGCTGGCGCTCCAGCCACTGGTACAGCGTGCGTCGACCGGCTGGCGTATTCGCCACACTCTTGTTGCGCCGCTTGCCCTTAATCCAGATCAGGCAGGCCTGCAGCTTGTGCTTGCCAACATCGATCCCGCAGTGAAACTCCATCTCCACCTCCTGCTCTCGCGCTAACACCGACTGCCCTTGTACATGCAGGCTCACCGCCACGCGGGGCCTTGGATACCGTTCAGCCTACAAGGGCGAGAGCGGGCCTGGCGGGGCCTTATCTACAACACAGCCTACAACGCTGAGGTCGGATTCAGGCTCACCGCCAAGCCAGAGGGGCTAGCTAAACCCCTCAACCCGAAAACATACAAGGTCGGATGGACTTGCCATCCGACACCTGGCGTGAAGATGCAATCGCCGCGAGGACGCGCCTCCCACACCCGAATCCAGAACCCCTCGAACCGGGGAGGTTGTAGGAGCGGCCCCTGACCGCGAACCGGCCGTAACCCTCGCCGCGAGGACGCGCCTCCCACACCCGGATACCGCGCCGCTCGGCCTGGGGGACGGGGTTGTAGGAGCGGCCCCCGGCCGCGAACCAGCCAAAACCCTTCGCCGCGAAGACGCACCTCCCACAGCAATGCCCGTTCGCTTACAGTGCTTTGAGAGCACCAGCCTGCCATGCATCTACCTCGGTTAGAGAAGATTGGTGCAGGAGTGCGTACGTGTTTACTTATAAACGTACGTCAAAGAGGGTTGCATCATCATGCTTGAGCGGCTGACACCGTCACGTCTCCGGGCCAACCTTTATCGGATTCTCGACCGCATAGCTGAGTCCGGCGAGCCAGTCGAAATCCAGCGCAAGGGCCGTTCGCTACGCATCGTGGCCGAGCCCGATTCCAAACCCGATCTGCTGAAACCACATCCCGACTATCTACGGGTCCCCGCGGAGGACATCGTCCACATGGACTGGTCGGGTGAGTGGCGGCCTTGATCTATCTCGACACGCACGTCGTGGCCTGGTTGTACGCGCAGGGTGCGAGTGCAGTGCCACCGGGGGTGGCGGATAGGCTGGAGCGCACCGGAGACATCCGCGTTTCCCCAATGGTTCGTCTGGAGCTGCAATCCCTCTTCGAGATCGGCCGGGTGACCTCGCCGCCACTTCCCGTCCTGGATGCGCTGGAAGCGGCTCTGGGATTGAGCGTATGCCGTGCCTCCTTCGCGGCCGTCGTGCGCCAGGCCGAGTCGCGCAACTGGACCCGGGACCCGTTCGACCGGCTGATTGTCTCCCAGGCGGCTCTGTACGATGCGCCGCTGATTACAAAAGACCAAACTATCCACCATAACTACTCGCACGCAGTCTGGGCATGAGTCCCGCTCCCGACGCGATAGCGCCAACAGCCCGAATCGCTCCGCGGAGGACGGCGCTCCCACACCCGAATCCCGATCCCCTCGACCCGGGGGTGGGGTTGTAGGAGCGGCCCCTGGCCGCGACCCGGCCCATAACCCGTTGCTACCAGGACGTGTCTCCCACACCCGCGTTCCATCCCGGCCACAACCACACGCAGCCCTCAGCCCCGTAGGAGGCCGGCTGTGACGGCCGATGACCCGCAGTAGATGCAATGCGCCGGATGGCTTCGTCGCCCGACATCCTGTCCGAGCCCGGACCGGAAGACACTGTCCCGACCGACGGACGTATTGCACTGTATGACATGCTGGGTTGCCAGCTTCGCCTTAGGCGCAGGCGCCGCCTTTTCACCAAATTGTGCGCGCGGTCCTTGCTCTGGATAGGAGCAACTGGGTAAAGTCCTGCGTCCAACACTTGAACGCACTTTCGTGCCAGTCCAAACGTGACATGCTCGGAAGTGCCGTAGTGGCCGCCGGTCAATACCCGCTTGGCTTGCAGCCTCGCTCCGAGTGTACTTATGAGAATCTCTCGTTTCCGCATGGCATTCAGCGAAAATGATTAGACGTGAGCGGTTTCCGGGTACTGGTAATTGGTATGCCTGAGCGGTCAATGATTCATTTCATAGGTGTCCTCCTATATAGAATTAGGTATCATTAATGCTGGTTAACGCTATAAAGAGAATAATGCCGATATGGTTGAAGCGTAGGCTGCGGTTCTATGCTCGGCAGTTGGTTGGACTGGATTATGCGGCTCCAGCCCTACATGAGCGCGATCAAGCTGTTTACCAAGTCTTCGACCAGCGCGCCAACGCCGTGGAGCAACTGTGTTTCGATAAGGTCAACGCGCTGGAAGAGAAAATGGAGGAGAGGCAGCAGAACCTCATGGACCGTTTTGACGCGGTGAGCGCATTATTGGAATCAAGATGGTCGGGGGTAGAGTCGAGCCTGCTGTCGCGGTACCACCAGATTGTGGAGGACATAGATAAATCAGTTTCGGCTGCACCGGAATCCTTTTCCAACAACGTGAACGAACCCGTGAATGAAGCCCTGAGTGATGAAGCCTACAGTCGACTGCAGGAGGTTTGTCATGATGGCGCCGACCGCGCGGAGGAGAGGGAGGCGTTCTACCAACGTCTTGTAGAGCAGAACCTGCCGAACACGGGAGGGAGCCTCTTAGACCTTGGGTGTGGTGGAGGTGAACTTCTTGCCACTGCTCAGGAGAGTGGGTTTCAAGTTCTAGGTGTGGATCACAACACCAAGGCCGCTGTGGACGCTGAGCGTAGAGGTGTTCACGTAGCAGTTGCGGATCTGCTGGATTTTCTGTCCGAGCAACCGACCGGTAGTCGCGATGCGATAACTTCATTGCATGTGATCGAGCATTTGCCGATCACCGTTCTCTTGGGCGTGTTTAGGGAGTGCTCAAGGGTCCTTCGGCCCAATGGTGTTGTAGTGCTCGATACGCCGAAGATTGCGTCCTTATATACATTGTCCCAGTACTATTTCAGCGATCCAACTCATAAGATGCCGCGCCATCACTCGCTGTACGCATTTCTCCTCGCTGAATGTGGTTTTGAAGACATCCAGGTGGACGATCTGGTTGGCGCAGCTGATGAATCAAAGCTGGACTTAGAGTCCCTTCGTAGTGACGTAAGCAAAGCGTTCGAGTCCGGTTCTGTCAGCGAGACTGAGCAGAATCTCTGGGAAGACATTGTCAAACGACTCGACATCCTTAACGAGTGGCTTTTCGTTGGGCGGGATGTCCGGATTGTTGCTAGAAATCGCGGGGCTTCGGATGAGTGACCGAGAGAAATTGGCGATCTTTTCGCCTTTGCCTCCGGAGAGGACCGGCATTGCGGATTACGTGTACGAACAACTTCCGTTTTGGACACAGCACCGCAATATTACGGTAGTTGTTGACCAAGACCCGGCGTTAGTGCCCCCAGTGCCCGAAGGCGTGGAGGTCGCCGCGTTGGCGGACTGGACGGAACGTGCTGGAACTGATCGTGTTCCACGCCTGTATCATGTCGGCAACAATCGGCACCATGAGTACGTTTTTTTGCAGGCACTGCGACACCCGGGCGTTGTGCTCCTGCATGATTACGTCCTTCATCACTTGACCGTAGAGTTGACCCTGGCACGCGGTGATGTTGAGGGGTACGCAAAGGTCCTAGAAGAGGAATGGGGGGAATTAGGGAGAAGGATTGCTGAGCAGCGTGAAGCCGGGCTGTTCACCGAATACCAGCAGTTCCTGATGCCGCTCAACGGGCGGCTAGTAAGAAATTCCCAAGGCGTGATCGTACATTCTGATTGGGCGAAGCGCCATCTTTCTGTTTCCAACGATGTGCCGTTAGTGTGTGTGCCACATCATTTCTCGCCACCGCCCGAAGAGGTTGTCAGGGAAGGAGTCGACGGCGCGCGTGAGTATTTTGGGATGGATCCGAATAAACTCATTTTCTTGTGCGCCGGCCATGTGACACCACCAAAGAGGGTCGAGCATGTCATACGAGCCCTCGGTGAGATACGTGATCAGATCCCTCCGTTTGAGCTTTGGATTGTGGGGGAAGCTAGTGACCCCCTTGCAGTGGAACGAGCGATCCAAGCCGCAGGCATCCAGGATCGGACGACCATGACTGGTTTCGTGGAAATGTCTGCCTTTCAGTATGCCTTCATGGCAGCTGATGTTGTCATGAATCTGCGTTACCCGACCGCAGGTGAGAGTTCAGGTACTCTTACGCGGGCCCTGGGGATGGGGTGCTGCTGCGTTGTATACGACTACGCTTCCTTCGGCGATCTGCCTAGTGACGTGGCAGTGAAATTGCCTTTGGAGCATGATAACGCGTCGCGACTGGCAGAAGCATTGTTGAGGGTTGCTGCAGACGACCATATTCGAGAGAGTTACGCCAGACGTGCGGCAGAGTACGCTAGGCGTCAGTGCAACATAGTTAAGTGCGTAGCCCATCAGTCTGACTTCGTTCTAGAAGTGGCAGATCTGCAACAAGACTTGGGTGCAGTTGGATGAGGCCACTCGGCCAGATGTGTCCAGCCAGGCAAGACGTTCATGGCGAGCCTGTCATTGTGGTGGCTTAGTCCCTTGAGTGAATGCTCATGAAGGTATTGGTCGCCACCACCCACTCCCTACTCGCGGTTGACACGTCAACTGGTCAAGGGGCCGTCGTCCACAGGGGCTGCGGACTCTACTATGGGCTCGCGCAATGGAGAGGCCATTACTTTGTCGCAGCTCGCCGCAGCCTTACTTATGGAGAGGATGCCGCTGCACGGGAATCGATGGCTGAGGAACGTGGGGCGATACTGGAGTTCGATACCTGTCTTAATCAAGTTGCAGCACACGAGCCCCCGTTTCCCATGCGGGATCTTCATGGAATCGCAATTGCCGAAGGCCACCTGTTCGCCACGTGTTCCTATGACAACGCAGTCGCGATCCTCTCTCTTAGGTCAGGGACTTGGGAGAAGTGGTACCCCGCTATAGAGCCTGAGGATCGAGATAAGGATGTTCACCATTTCAACACCATCTACGTCGAGGCCGATCAACTCCTGCTTCTGGCGCATTATCACGGACCGAGCCGGGTCTATCGGTACGATTTGCCGACGCTCGATCTCTTGAGTGTCCATCATATTGGTGACCACTCACACGATCTCTGGCGGGAGAACGGTAATCTCGCCAGCTGCAATTCCTTTAAGGGTTACCTGGAAAGCACGACTGGGCCAATCCTGCGAACTGGCTACCTTCCGCGCGGCATCGTGAACGGAGAACGTACTCGGGTCGTAGGCCTGTCAGAACTGGCCGAGAGGGGCAGGCGAGCGAGTTGTGACGCACGGCTGCGGGTCTTCGATGACGACGTCCACGTTCGTGATCTGCTTTTTCCCAGCGAAGGAATGATGCTTTGTTTGCTTTCCATACCCGAGGAGGTTTGCTCAGCCGCAATGCAGGCCGGTCCGGTATACGAGGCGACCTGCATCCGGTATGACCAATCCGCCGCATGGCGCATGGAGATGAATAGTGAACGAGCAGACGCGTTCCTTGTGTCCGGTGAGTGGCATTGTGCCGAAGAGTACCGCTGGAGTGCAGCCCGAGAGGCGAGCATGCAGTTGCCTATCAATGTGGAGGACAGACAGCTTCAGCTGGATTTGATTAATGGACTGCCTGCGCAATTTCATCTAACGGTATTCGCCGACGACGTACCGCTTTCTCGAATCGAATTTACTGAGACTGAAGCAAAGACCGTAACGTTAGACCTGCCGGACCGCCCGAACGCACGCTATGTGCGGCTTACGTTGGTGGTGCCGTTCCTCTGGTCCCCTGCAAATTTGTCGACGGAGACTCCAGACGCCAGGCGCCTTGGTATCGGGGTTAGATCGATTAAGATATTTTGACGATGAATGATTGAGGCTTAGCTGTGGACGAGTTTTTGAACCCCAATAAAGCTGTAGCGAGTGATTTTCCGCAAGCCGTGCGCGCCCCTTGGCTACGTGGGCGAGACGCCCTGTCAGAAGCGCCTAACGTGGTATTCCACCATTTCCCGAAAACCGCGGGATCTACATTCAGACGGATCCTGGAGAGTTTCTTCCTGCCCGACGAAGTGTGTCCCGCAGAGATCGACGACGAAGTGCGCGCGTTATCGGTTAACGACCGCCACAAGTACCGCCTCTACGCCGGTCATTTTTCCTATACAATGATTTCGAACGAATTCGCACGCGACGGGATATGGTTGACCTTCGTTCGGAATCCCATCGAACGGATTGTCTCCAACTATTATAACGTCACCGATCCGGCACGCCACAAGCAGCAGTGGCTCGACCGTCTTGAATCGCGACCTGCTGTAAAGGCGTATATGGAACGGGTCAAAGGCGTTTCCCTAGAGGATTTTGTGTTTCTGGACGATCCGCGCACTCATGACCGCGTAATAAACCGTATGACGCGCTATCTGGTTCGCAGTGATTCCGATCCGATGGACCCAACCAGAATTTCCCCATACCCAAAATATGATGAGGACCTACTAGGGGAGGCCAAGGAGAATCTGAAGGAGCGGTTCGCCTTCGTGGGCATTCAGGAGTTATTCGACCTATCCCTGCAGCATTTTGCGTTGACATTTGGTCTCCGGCCCTTTGGAGACATGGAAGCATTTAATGTAAACCTTAATCCGAGAAAGCGATCAGAAAAATATAAATTGGAATCTCACGTGGAGGAGTATCTCTTGGAATGCAATCAAATGGACCTTGAGATAAGGAGGTACGCAGAGGAATTGTTCTGGGAACGCTACATGAGCCAGACCGAAAGTGCCATCGAATCGGACTATCTACGTCTGCGCGAACAGCAGCTCGCCGCGGCAGGTACGAAAATTCCGCTTGAATCCTTCCCTATAGAAGTGTCCCCGACAAGCTTCAACAGCTTGCGGGGTTTCCACCGACTAGAGCGAGATGGTGAAGGTCGGATGTTTTTGTGGACAGGATACGAGCATCCCGCCGTCATTGAGTTCCAAGCGGATCTTCTTAACGAGGGTACGTTATGGTTGGAAGTTGACATCCTTTCTGCCATTGAACCGGACACCCTAGAAACAGTTTCGCTCACTTTCGACGGACAGCCTCCGGAAGCGTTCGCGTTGGAAGAAGGTGCACAAGGGATTGTGATGCTCAAGGCGTCTTGGAATATCTCGCAGGTCGCGGACAATGCGGTAGTGCATACGATCAAGATATACAGTGAGCGCGCCCTTGAGCCAGATAACGTTGAGCACCGACGCGTGCTGGGATTAGCGTTTCATGCTGCACGCATCACTACCAGTTGAATGGAATGAGCCTAGCCGTAACTCCATTTTCGGCACGCCTATCAGTCTCAAGGTGGAACCATAACCATGTTTCGTCGATCAAGGTTTCCAGCATATGTGCGTACACCGAGTCGACCGGAGGGGCGACGGCTGGCGCAGGCCAGACCGGAGGTGGTCTTTCACCACCAACCAAAAACCGCTGGATCGAGTTTTCGGCAATTGTTAGGTAGCTACTTCCAGAAGCAAGAGATTTGCCCTTGTGAGATTGACGCGGAGGTCCACGCTCTGCGCGGTGACCTACGCCAGCAATACCGGTTTTACGCTGGGCACTACCAATACGATACCGTCGCGGACTATTTTCCGGACGCGATTTGGCTAACGTTTTTGAGGAATCCAGTTGATCGCTTGGTTTCAAACTTTTATAACCTGAGGGATCAAACGCGGCACCCGGAGGCATGGAAGTCGCGTGCTGAAGCCCGACCGGCAGTACGCAAATTTCTCGAGAAAGTATCCTCAATGGAACTTTCGGATTTTGTCTTCTCTGATGAGCCGCGGGCGCTGGACAGAGTGGTCAACCGACAAACTCGGTATCTAGTACGTCGAACTAAATTAGTCAAAGGGTTTCCTCGCTATGACGAAGCGTTGGTTTCAGAGGCTAAAGAGCATTTGGAAAGAAATTTTTCCTTCGTTGGGCTACAGGAAGAGTACGACAGGTCGTTGAGGCTTTTGTTTCTTACCTTTGGCCTCGCACCCCCCAAGAGTATCGACTCTTACACTACCAACGTAAATACAAGGGAGAAAACTGAGGGGGGGTACGAAGTTGAATCGCAGGTTCGCGACTACCTTATCGAAGTCAACCAGATGGACTTGGCGATCTGGGAATACGCGCGGGAGCTGCTCCGTGATCGTGAAGCGCTTTACGAGAGATTCGCTGACGCGCGCTTTTTGAGGCAGTTGACGAGACGTGGATTGGGGCGTCTGGCCGGTTCGTAGTCGGCGCGAAGTTCTTAGGAGAGCGGGGATTCTCGGTAGGGTTCTACGGAGGCTGAGTGGCTCGCTTCGTGTGAATTCTGCCACGTCAATGAGGCTTGAGGAAGAGTTGCCGGGCTCTACCGACATGTATGTGGACCGCATTTCGAGCTGGATTCGGTGAGTTGCGACGGGGCCGCGGTTAAGTCTGGCATTGAGCCTGTTGGTAGGGCGCTGTTACGAAAACAGGCAGAAAGGATGGGACAGGTATGTACGCTTGGTGTCCGAACGTGGGTGGCACTGCAACCAATATTTACAGTGAGGGGCTCTCGTGGCTCTATAATGATCGGGTGAAGGTAGAAATGGCGCCGCCGGCGGCAGGTTGCGGGCTGATAGGGCCGGGCCTTTCTCTGGACGAATCGACTTTGTCACTACTCGAGTCGGCATCTATGTGGAATCGTTGCACTACACTGTTTTGCGACGAGATGTGTGATTTTGATGCAGAAGGTCTTGGTCATATACAGAAGGCCTTTTTTACAAGCCCCATGGATGCTGAGCTGGCTGAGAAAAAAGGAATAAATGCCACGTGGATACCAGACCTGGTCTTCGCTGCTGCGCAAACTGCTCCTGTAGCAAAGTTAATAGATGATCCGCCACAGAAAGCGGGTAAGGTCGGTGTCATAACGGAGGATTTCTGGTCGATGGAAGTTCCATCGGACCAGGCATATCTGGATTTCTCTGTGCGCGCAATTGCCGGATTCCTTGATAGTATCGATTCCTCGCAGCGTATTGTGTTTATCCCCCTCACAACCTCTGGGGCCGTTTGCGGGCTCCGCGCCGCGCGGGACATTGGCGCACGCATGAAACGGGGAAACAAGCGCTTAATAGATGCGGTGTTACCGACGAGGCGGTTATTCAAGTTGGTTTTGGAGTTGGATTATGCCGTCTGCCTTGGACGAACTGCAGCTGCTGTCGCTGCTTCTGGCGGCGTGCCGTTCGTTTTTGTGTCGACGCGAGAAGAGGATGAACGATTGATCGAACACGGGAACTTGCAGCCATTTTCTGTGAGGCCTTATTGCATCTGGAATCGCACGTTTGGATCGCTGCTTGATGCGGCGGAGAGTCCCTCGGGGCGTGAAAGGATGTACGCCTGGAGTGAAGGGGAACAGAGAAGACTCCGCGATTTTCGCGACGGTCCGGTTTCGATCTCAATGGAAGCCCCAACGTCGGCTGAGTAGGAAAGGTGTCGATATGAAAGAAGATATAGACTTCTACGGTTGGTATGGTAAAAATAACTGCGGTGACGAGTCTTTTAAGTACGCCCATCCGTTTTTCTTTACCGGGTGCGATCTTAATTATGATGAGGACCGCTTCGCGTCTTCACACGTTAAGGTTATGGGGTCGGGAAATGTAGTAACGGAGGGTGTTACAGAGCGGTTGAAAGCAACGGATTGCCCGGTGTTTGCGCTAGGAGTAGGGCTTCGCTCACCGGCGGACGTGGCTTTGCTGGAGGGTATCGATCTTCGGGAAGCAGTGTTTAGGAGTCGTAGAGATGCGCAGCTTGCTTCGGACAAAGGCATTAAGGCGATCTACGCACCTGATATTGCGTTTTGTCTCGAGCCAGAAGGGATAACTAGCGTCGACTCATCGTTGTCGAGGAGTGCCGATAAACGTAAATTAGGTGTCATTCTTGCAGAGCAGGCGCGGGGCAGAAGTTCGACGAGAGATTCGTATATGGAGTATCTCAAATGGGGCCTTGCGCGCGCACTGGATGCTCTAACGTCAAACTATGACATTGTCTTCATACCGTTTAGTAATAGGGCTTTCGCTTCCGACGTGACCTTGGCGCAAGACGTCGTACGTCGAATGCGCTATCCTGATGTAGAGATTTTGCAGCAAGTATTCGATCCCTTGGACATGTTACGCTTTATCGGAAATTTTGACATGATTGTGTCTATGAAGTTTCATGGTCTTATTTTTTCTACAATTATGGGTATCCCTTTCGTTAATGTTGGGTTGACAAGGAAGACTCAGGGCTACTGCCTCGAGGAGAGGTTGGAGCGCCAATCGGTTGACCGCTTTACATTTACCGAGGGTCGCTTTCTGGATGCGGTGAGTAACGCGGAAGAACCGGGCGTAACGGGTAAGCTGAAGGAGATTAAGGATAGAAACAGGGCGGAGCTGGTCGCTCTGCGATCTCGTATTCGACAGGAGTGGTTGGCCGAACGTTGACGGGGCTCCCAATGTTGATCGAAATCAGCGCTAATTTCGGGCGTATTGCGAGAATGTCGTTTCTGCGGTGGCAAGCCTGCGCAGAGGAAGCTCGGAATATCGGCGGTTAAATGAGGGAGTTGCTCACCGCTCTGGGAAACCGGATGGCCAGGTTTAGGCGTGTAGTCAGCTGGCTGGCGTCAGACTCGGTCAGGAAGTTTCGATGGCGTATACCCGCGAATCTGGTAATTTCGCTTGCCGGTGTGGGCCTAAATATCGGCGCGTTGGGGATGATTGCGGCGTATGCGCACGCGTTAGAGCGCGGTGAGACCATCTATCTCAGTAACTACATTGGTCTAGGGATCGATCCAAGGTCGATGGCGACCTTGTATGGGGTGGCTCTGTTTGCGGCGTTGGCGATTGGCTTGGGAGCAGTTTGTCGATATGCGGGTGAGGCCTGGCTGCTTCGCCTTGCTGTCGAGTACGAAGCATTCTGCAGTAAGCGCGCATTCGCTGCCGAAGCGCGCCTGCCCGCTTGGGTGGCAGAGGTAGGTCAGTGGCGTCGGACAAAAGGATTGGTTCTAGGGCTAGGGTCGGCCGACAGTCGCATTTGTGGGCGGGGCTTGCGTGCTACCGTTGAAGGCGCGGTTGCGCCTTTTGCCTTGTTGGGGCTGTTTGGGATTCTCCTTTGGTTGGACTGGCTTCTAACGATCGAGCTCGTTGGTGTCGGTGTTGCGCTCAGTCCCCTGATCTTGAGAGCGACGATGCGCGCAGCGGATCTGTCCAGGGCGTACGAAGTGGCTCAAGAACAGAGCAGGACGGAGCGAAGCATCCTAGGGAATCGACTTTCTAACGGCGTGACCTCAAGTGATCCGTCGCATTGGCTTTACGCAAAGTTTTTTGACAGTGGGCTTATCCGAAGAAGCATTGAGATCTTCGGCGAGAGGCTCGTCGCAATGCGACAGGCCTCATTAATGACGTTTATCGTTTTTGGCGCCGTCTTGTTCATAGTCCTTGTCCATGGCGCGGGGCGTGCGATGTCGTCCACCCAAACATGGTCGGCGTTCATATTCTATGTGCTGCTTATGAGGGTTAGCCTTGGGTATTTTGTTGCACTAACAAGCGCAGCTGCGCAGCTGAGTAGGTTCTACCCAAGCATAAGTCGCCACGTAGCTCTGCTTGACACTGAAAGGATATACAACTCGGAAAACCAAGCGGGTGACTCCTGTTTATTTGATAGCCCGGTGGCCGCGATCTCCGCGCCCTTGCCTAGTGAAAGGGGCGAGAGACTGACGCTGGTCCCGTCCTCGCGATTGGCGTTGGTTACTTCCAACGCAATCGATCGTTTCTTGGTGTGCGGGTTTTCGCTGAATGCTCTGGATGCAACGCAGTCTCACCTTAACGTGCTACTTGGGACCGTGAGCGTAGTCTCAGGGAATGCGCTTCTCGGGGACGGTACTATTCGCGAGGCCTTCGGCTTGGGACATCGCATTCACTTGGATCAGGTCACTTCTGAGTTGGAGGCGCATGGTTGCGTAGAAGCGGCAGAGGTCATGCGGTCCGCCGATCTGGATGAACCATTGCCCCCTGAACAACTGGAAGAGCTTCCGAATAACTTCGTAGATGCACTCCAGGTTGTAGGGGCGGTTCACTCGAGCAGGGCGGCGGTAGTGTGCAGTTTCGGGTCGCTGAAACGCCTCCCAACCTCGATGGTGAGTAGGCTATTGGCTGCGTACGAACACGGTGTGTGTCTAGTAGTGTATCCGTTGAGTACGTCATTGGAGCAGCTGTGCGCTTGGGGTGAAAGGGGAATCGTATTGTTGGACGGCACACAGGTAGTCTGGCAGGTACCTGCTCAAAGACTGTTCGAAGAACGTGAAAACGTTGAGGCTTCCCTCAAAGCCATGCGCAAGAAGGCAAGGCGAAACGCCCACGGAATGACTGAGCTTGGGTCGGACGATACGGATGAGTCCGAGTGACCCGGGACATCAGAAAGGACTGGAGGCCACGCGGTAGTCGCGCTATTGGGACTAAATGTCATATGTTTTGCCGGGTCGTTTCGGAGGTGGTTCATGTCTGACGCATTGAAGAGAGTCGAATCCGCTCTCGTGAATGTGTTTCCGCTTAAGATAGTTGATATTGGTGCGCAAACTCTGTCAAAGGAACCGCACGTTTATTCGCCGCTCCTCGGGCAAGCACCGTGCGACGTTGTCGGTTTTGAACCGAACGAGGAAGAAAGGAACTTGAGGGCGCAGTTGGAGCCTTACGTCAAGTTATGGCCTCAATGTATTGGTGACGGATCAGAAAGGGTTTTTTACTACACGAGAAATTCAGGCTTGTCTTCTATATTCCCGCCAAATAACGAGGTCAGGGCTAGCTTTCATAAAGGCCATAACGCATATATCGTGGAGGAACAGGTTCCCGTTCGGACCAGTAGGCTTGATGACTTGTCGCGTGAGATTCCGAGTCGGGTCGACTTTCTGAAGATCGATGTGCAGGGCGGAGAACTAGCTGTGCTGGAAGGCGCTCGGAGGACACTGAGAAAGACATTGGTCGTTCACACTGAGGCTTTTTTTGTTCCGTTTTATGTGGATGCCCCGTTATTTTCGGAAATTGACACAGAACTACGCGCGCAGGGATTTGAGCTGATCGATTTGTCCCCCAGAGGGCGTAGATACTCCAGTGTCGGTTCGCGGGCGGAGCCGTACCCGCCGGGTGAAAAATGCACGCCGTCGCGACTTGTTTGGGCTGAGGTCATTTACTTTAACGTGCGTCTCTTCAATGGCGATGCGACCTCAGAAGAGTTGCGTCGCGCAGCGTATGTGGCGGATGTGAATTACGGCAAGTATGACCTATCGGCTCACTTGTTGGGGCTCCACGATCAGGAGTTCGGTACGCGTCTCATGGATGCGTACATGGGTGAGAGAAAATAGCGCAATGTTGAGGACTGGGTCTGGAAAAGAGTGGGCCGTTTTTACGAATATTAAGGAGTTCAGTGAGCATTACCGTCCTCCACTGTAAGGCGGCTTTGGTCTAAGCTGGTAGGATTCGGGGTGCGGATAGTCTGATAGAGGGCAAATGAACGCTGAGGCGGACCCGGGAAGTCTTGGAAAGGGCGTGGTCATTTATGACTTCCTGTATTGCCGTGGTGGAGCGGAATTGCTCACGATCGCGTTAGCGCGCGGTTTAGCCGGAGTCCAAATCTGCGTGGCATTCCGGGACCGCGACGCGTTCCCAGACGGAAGCCTTGAGGGCATCCGCCTGCGCGAGCTTTCCGGTGCCCCCAGGGTGAACTTCAGGGCTTGGCGGACACTTTCCGGGCTGCACCTATTCCGGCGGCGCGCCGCCTTTCTTGGCGACTATGACTGGGCTGTATTCAGTGGCTCAAATGCCCCTGCCGCCGTGCGTCATCGTCCGGCCGGACGCAACCTCTATTACTGTCACACGATTCCGCGTTTCGCCTACGACCTTTACGAGTGGTACCTGGACGCATTGGCCGTGTGGCAGCGGCCGGCGTTTCGTATGCTGGCCCGGCATGTTCGCGGCGAATATGAGCGCGCCCTGGCGCGAATGGATCGGTTGATTGCCAACTCGGAGAACGTTCGAGGGCGGTTGCGGGACTATCTCGGGCTGGAGGCGGATGTGGTGAATCCGCCTTGCGATGTTTCCGGTTTTCGTTGGCGCGAGGCGGGCGACCATTACCTGTCCACGGCGCGGCTTGAGCGCTATAAGCGCGTGGACCTTGTGGTCGAGGCGTTTCGGCGGATGCCGGAACGCACCCTGGTGATCGCCTCCGGCGGCTCTGACGAGGCGCGTCTGCGGCGGCTGGCCGACGGGTGCGACAATATCCGTTTCGTTGGGTGGCAGTCGGACGAGCAGCTGCGGGATCTGGTGGGCAATGCACTGGCCACGGTCTACGTGGCGAAGGACGAGGATTTCGGTATGTCGCCGGTGGAGTCCATGGCTGCCGGAAAGCCGGTCATCGGCGTTGCCGAGGGCGGGATGCTGGAGACGGTCGTGGATGGAGAGACCGGGGTGCTTTTGAGTGCCGATCCTTCCCCGGAGGCCCTCGTGGAGGCGGTCCGGGGGCTCTCGCCCGAGGCCGCGCGCGCGATGCGCCCGGCCTGTGAGGCGCGTGCGTCGCAATTCAGCGTGGAGCGGTTTCTGGGACGGATGCGGAAGATAATTGCTTCCACGGCTTGAGGTTTCGGGTGGATGGCGTCCCGGCGCTTTAGGCTTGGAAAAGCCTTGGGAGCTGCGTCCTGGGCCAGCGGGCTTACGGTTGGGGTCAATCGCGGCGGGGACGGCCCTCCCACAACCGGTTGCTGGCCGTGGGGCTGATCGAAGGGCTGTGGGAGGCCCGTCCCCGGAGGCGAGGCTTTCGGTTGGGGGCTATCGCGGCGGGTACGCCGCTCCCACAACGGGTTGCTGGCCACGGGGTTGATCGAAGGACTGTGGGAGGCGCGTCCTCGCGGCGATGGGTTGTCGCCAGGGTCGTCGCGGTGGGCACGTCCTTCCCGAAGCGGACCGTGTGGCCCACTTGACCGTGACACCAAAGACTGCCGCATTGGCGTTTCATTTCTATTACACTCCCGTCCTCTTGGGTGTTAGTGCATGAATAACAGGTCTACTTGAGTTTGCGGATTCTCCACGTTTATAAAACCTATTTCCCCGAAAGCCAGGGCGGTCTGGAGGAGACCATCCGGCAGATCTGCCGAAGCACGACTGCTCGGGGCGTGGAGAACCGGGTTCTGACGTTGTATCCGGGCCGTGGCGAACGGATCGTTGAACGGGAGGAGGCGACCGTGGTGCGGTATCGGCAGCACCTTGAGGTCGCCTCCTGCGGCATGTCGGCCTCCGCGCTGGCAGCGTTCAAGCGCCAGGCGAGCTGGGCGGACGTCGTTCACTACCACTTTCCCTGGCCGTTCGCGGATGTGATGCATTTCGCTGCCGGTATCCGGGCGCCCACCGTGCTGACGTACCATTCCGACGTCGTACGGCAGAAGACGTTGATGCGGGTTTATTCGCCGTTGATGCATCGTTTTCTGAGGAGCGTTTCCAGCGTGGTCGCGACGTCACCAAATTATTTCGTCAGCAGCGATGTTCTGCAGGGCATATCGGAGAAGGTGGAAGTCATCCCGATCGGTCTGGATGAGTCGACCTACCCGCAATTGGATCCGGCAGTGGTTGATGAGCTGGAGGCGGAGGTTGGCCGGGACTTCTTCCTCTTCGTAGGCGTGCTGCGCTATTACAAGGGTCTGCACATTCTGCTCGATGCCTTGGCCGGGACCGATCTGCCCGTCGTGGTGGCCGGGTCAGGACCGGTGGAGACGGAACTCAAGGCGCATGTCCGGCGCTTGGGACTGCGCAACGTGGCGTTCCTGGGACACGTCTCCGACGTGCGAAAGGTGGCGCTTCTTCACCTTAGTCGGGCCGTCGTGTTCCCGTCCTACCTTCGTTCCGAGGCCTTCGGGGTCACTCTGGTCGAGGGGGCCATGTTTGGAAAGCCGCTCATCTCGACCGAGATCGGTACCGGGACCAGCTACGTGAACGTACACGGGGAGACCGGGCTGGTGGTTCCGCCTGGCGACAGCAAGGATCTGCGGGGTGCCATGGCGGAACTCGCCGCGGATGACCAACGTGTGGCTGAGATGGGTGCCGCGTCCCGTCACCGCTACGAGGATTTTTTTACCGGTGACGTGATGGGGGCCCGATATCTCGATTTGTATGAAAGGGTACTATCGGGCCCGTCACAAACTGTCCGGAGCTAGGCTATACTGCGTTGCAATATTGGAATTCAGGGTAAGGAAGCTCTCATAACTTGTGGCGTTGCCGCGAATTTGGCTGGGTGGGTCAAGATATGGGTTTAGGGCTTGGTGGCTTCGCTGCCACCTTCGGGGTGGCCGTGGCCGCGACGTTTCTATTGCGTCGGCTGGCCTGGCGGCTGGGTTGGGTTGATGTGCCTGGCGGCCGCAAGCAGCACGAGTCGCTCGTGCCGCCGGTGGGTGGGCTGAGCATCGGCTTGGCCGTCCTCATCGGTATCCTGGTTGTGGCGGATGCCGGTACCGTCGATGCGTCAATTTTGCCGTTGCTAGCCTGTCTCTTCTCGCTGGTTGCCCTTGG
Source organism: Ectothiorhodospiraceae bacterium WFHF3C12 (assembly GCA_013519935.1). Lineage (GTDB taxonomy): Bacteria > Pseudomonadota > Gammaproteobacteria > Nitrococcales > Nitrococcaceae > WFHF3C12. The sequence continues at coordinate 17,324 of JACDUA010000006.1, forward strand.
CGCCATTGACGATTTTCGTGGGTTGAGTGCCCGCTTGCGCCTGCTCGCTCACGTTGCAGCGGCGCTGCTGCTCGTGCTTTGGGGTGACCTCAGGATTACCACCCTTGGGACATTTTTGGGCGCCGAAGTCGAACTGGGGCTACTCGCTATACCGGTTACCGTTGTGTGCGTCGTGGGCTTCATAAATGCCCTCAACATGTTCGATGGTATAGATGGGCTCGCCGGCGGCTTTTCCCTGGTGTGTCTGCTGTGGTTGGCCATTGCCGCTCAGGTGGATGCGGGCGGGACCGGCGTTGGCTTGCTGCTGCTCTTCGCCGCGGGCGTCGCGGGGTTCCTCCTGTTCAATCTGCGCCACCGGTTCCGCCGTAGGGCGACGGTTTTCCTGGGGGACGCCGGGTCGACGATGCTTGCCGTGGTGATCGCCTGGTATGCCATAAAGATCGGCGGGTCCGGGGAGGGCGCCATTCCGCCTTTGTCCTATGCTTGGCTTCTGGTCCTGCCGGTTATGGACATGATCAGTCTTACCATGCGGCGAATCCGTCGGGGCCACAGTCCTCTCCAGGCCGATCGTGAGCATGTGCATCATGTCTTCATGCGGGCAGGCTATTCCCCGAGCGAGACGGCCTATATCCTGCTTGGCGCGACGGCCGTACTGGGCTCGTTCGGTCTGATCGCCGGACTGGCAGGCGTCCCGCAGACCGTACAGGCGCTGGGACTGCTCATCGTGTTCGGCCTGCACCACTACTTCATCACTCGGGCCTGGCGCACGATGAAGGTGCTCAAGCGGATGAGAGGCCCGCGTCGGTCTAACGCATAGTCGAGCGCACATGCGTCCGCACTGGACCGGTAATCCGTAGAAGCGAACGCTTTCCCGCACGTTGGACCGCTCACTGTTGAATCCTGCTGGCCGGCTACGTCCCCAGGGGGAGCGACAAATACGTCATGGTTCACCGAGCCACAGCCTGTCTCTTGATGCCGCAGGAGGCCGGCTGCGAACTGGTGTTCGGTATCAGGGCAGGCAAGCCTCCTGGCGACTACGGGCAACTCGACGCCGGAACCCTGGCCGCACACACCGGCACAAGACGGACAATCCCGGTATGATGAGCCCCGCGCCCACGCCGCCAGTCGTCCGATTTTTTCAATCAGAAAGTTACGCGATCGCATGAAGCTGCATCAAATACCCTACAAGGTCGCCAAGAAGACAGCCGATCACCTGTTCTGGATGGTAGGATTCGATCGCATCTCCCGTGCTCGAATAACCCGCCGCGGCGAGCTACGGGAGATTGGTAGCAAATACGGCGGCTGGGTTGTGCCGGCAGACTTATTCGATGAGCGTTCGATCTGCTACTGCGTGGGTTGCGGCGAGGATATCAGCTTCGATCTGGGGTTGGTGGAGCAGTTCGGCTGCGACGTCTATGGGTTCGATCCGACGCCGCGCGCCGTAGCGCACGTCAAGCAGGTCGCAAGGGACCTGAGCAAGTACCATTTCCATGAAGTGGGTCTGTGGGATCGGAAGGATACGCTTAAGTTCTATGCCCCGAGGGTGGCGGAGCACGTTTCACACTCGCTCCTGAATCTGCAGAAGACCGATGAATACATCACCGTACCGGTAGACCGCCTCAAACATGTAATGGCGGATCTTGGTCACGAACGGCTGGATCTGTTGAAGCTCGACATCGAGGGCGCCGAGTACAAGGTGATCGAGTCGGTTCTGGAAGACCGCATCGATATACGTGTCCTGTGCATCGAATATGACGAGTGCTTCAATCCGTTGGACCGGCATTACAAGAGCCGTATCAGGGAGTCAGTGCACCGTCTGATGGCAAACGGCTATGCGCTGGTGCATACGCAGGGGAGTGGCAACTACACGTTCATCCGCGAAACCTGATCCCATCGCGTCGCGCCCCGCCACCTGAACTGGCTCACCATGGCAGTCGACTTCACGGGCTGTATGCGCGGCAGGCGCTGACGTGACCGGCCGGCTCGTTTTGGTCTCGACCGGGTAATCAGTAAGAATACACGCCCGGTGGGCTGCGTCGGCGAACTTGGCCCGCTCATGCCCACGTGCTCGACAAAAGCGGAAACATTGCATGCCCAGGCTGGCTGAAATCCTACGCGACGGCATCCCGGATCACTGGACGTGGAAGTACGTGCGGGACCGCACACGTGACATCGTGCAGCGTCGTCGTCACCCCACCGATCCCTGGATTGTGCCGTCGGCCACGGAGTTGCTGGACAAGGTCTTGATGCCCGGTGACGTTGTCTTCGAGTTCGGCTCCGGGCGCAGCACTCTCTGGTTCGCCGCGCGACTGTCGAAAGTTGTCAGCGTCGAGCACGACCCCCTGTGGTATGAACATTCGCGAAAGCTCGTCGAGGAGGCGGGGCGTAGCAATGTCGAGCTCCACCTGTGTCCCTCGCCACCGACGGTGGACGGTTACGTGGCGCCGCTTGCCGAACACGCCGACGAATCGTTCGACTTGGTATTGGTGGACGGGTTGTACCGCGCCGAATGTGCTGAGTTGGCCATCAGGAAGTTGCGGGCAGGCGGGCTGTTGGTCATAGACAACGTCGAGCGCTTCTTCCCCTGCGATTCCTCGTCGCCTGAGGCGATCGGGAACAGCGAGAACAGTATCCCGGCGGATTGGCGTGCGCTCTGGGCCGAATTGCGCCAGTGGCGGCGTTACTGGGTGAGCAATGGCGTCACGCATACTGCGGTGTTCTGGAAGCCTGCCGAACGCGGATAGGATCGGAACCGTGAACCAGTGTATCGAAGGCGAGAGGTTGGGGAGGTGGCTCCGGCGATTGAGCGCCTCGGCGACGCCGAGTCCGTGCCGTCGTCCATGTGCCGTGCGGTTTTACCCATGCTCAGGATGAAAGCCATGGCGGGCATTGCTTTGGAACAGGGACTGTTCGGCGGCGCAGTACTGCTTTTCCATCTTGTGGCGGCCGGCGATCTGGGCACGGTGAACTACGGTGTGCTGTCGGCATTGCTGGCGCTGTTCGGTTTGGTGCTGGCCACTGCTCAGGGTCTTTGTGTCGAGCCGGCCCTGGCGCTTGCACCGTTGAGCGCGAAGGCCCGGCCCGCCATCCGCCGCCTGTGCGAGGCGCGCGCGACCCTGGTGCTGTTCGTGGGGATCACGCTCGTAATCGGCGTCGGGTGGGTCATCGGGAGTGAGATTACAGCTGCGGCAACACCCTGGCTCTTCTGGCCGGGTCTGATGCTGTTCGGTCTCATGTCGGTCAATCGTCGATTCCGCTACCTGGATCCGGCGCCGTGGCGGTTGATCGTTGAAACTGCACTATTCGCGGTACTTGCAGTGGCCGGGGTTATGGTTGTCCTGCCGGGTGTTCCACAACCGACGGCCGCCACGTCCATCCTTGGTGCCGGCGCGGCGGCCGGCGCCCTGGCGATCCTCGCGCGGGTGCTGTTTCCGAGGCATGGCGGCGTCGATATCTCGGCTCATGTCCCGGATATACGTTCGCGCCTGTGGCGGTACGGCGGGTGGGCTGCTCTGGCCAGTTGGGCGGCCTGGGTGCCGGCGGGCTATTTCATACTGTTTCTCGGTGCCGTGGGCCTGCCGGACAGCGCCGCGCACGTTCGCGCGGAATTCAATCTGGTGTTGCCCGCGCTCCAGGTGGGCGCCGCGCTCGCCGCATACCTGGTGCCGCGTCTGGTGGCGCTGCCGGACGACGGCACGCGAGAACGACATTTTCTGTTGATTACCGCGCTGTTCACTGCCTGTGGAGCGGTCTACAGCGGCTTACTGATCGGGTTCGCAGAGCCACTGTTCGAGGTGGTCTACGGTGAAGACTTCCGCCCGCACAACGTAACGGCCGTCGCTGTCGGTCTCATCCCTTTCTGGGTTGCCCTTATCAGCGCCGGTGGCTGTTACCTCAAGGCACGCGAGAGCGTCAAACTCATCACGTTCGCCTACCTGGCTGGCGCGGTCGTCGCACTTGGGCCAGGCAGCGTGCTGACCTGGGCAACCGGTGAAGTCGGCGGGGCCGCTAGCATGAGCGGTACTTTCTGCATTGTCGCCGTAATCGTCGCAGCCACGGCTATCGGGCTCGCCGTCCAGCGGTTGCGCAACGTGTCGCCCGCTGTGGCTAGTGGAAGTGGTGGTCCCATCAGATGAAAGAGGCCGTATGTCGAAGGCGTCGATGAGACCGCTGGTGGTCTACTGGAACAATATCCCGTCACCCTATATGGTCGACCGCTTCAATGCTCTTGCCGAGCGGGCGGACGGCTTCGATTTCGAGGTTTGGTTCAATGACCGCATCGAGCCGGACCGCAGCTGGATTGTTGATGAACGGAGCTGGCGTTTCCGATACCGCTATCTGCCCGTGACAACGCTGTTCGGCCGCCGGCTTCATTGGCCCGCGCCCCTTCTGGTGGGCCCGCCTCCGGCGCTGCTCGTAAGTCTGTACGCTGAACCCGTCTTTGTGTTCGGGTGGCTGCTGGCGCGACTTCGCGGGGCCAGAACAGCCTTTCGCGTCCTTGCGACATATGACCGTTGGGTTGCGCGTAGCCGATTGAAGGATTCGGTCAAACGCTTCCTGTTCAGGCGGGTGGATGCCGTGGAAACGCCGGGCCAGGACGGGAAGCGCTTTGCCGAGCGATACGGCGTGCCAGGAGATCGCGTGTTTATCGCGACCCACACCGTAGACGTGGACCACTATGCCGGAGCCAGTGAGGCGGCGCGGGCCAACCGGTACGCTCTGCGCACCGAGCTCGGTGTCTCGGGGGTGACGTTTATTTACGTTGGCCGGCTTTGGTGGGGCAAGGGGCTCGGTACTCTGCTCGATGCCTTTGAGAGGGTGCAGCAAGCGGGTCGCACCGACACCAGTCTATTGCTCGTCGGCGATGGCGCCGAGGAGGAGAGACTGCGGCAAACTTGCGCCGAGCGCGGGCTGCACGGGGTGGTATTCGCGGGATTCCAACAGAAGGAACAACTGCCGCGCTGCTATGCCGCGGCCGATGTGTTCGTCTTTCCCACCCTCGGTGACCCGTACGGACTCGTGGTCGACGAGGCGATGGCCTGTTCGCTTCCGGTGATATCCAGTGACGCCGCGGGAGAAATACACGACCGTGTCGTGGATGGCGAGAACGGTTTCGTCGTGCCCGCAGAGGACATTGAGGCGCTGGCGAAGCGCATGTTGGAACTCGCGGACGATGCAGATTCCCGCCAGCGGATGGGACGGGCATCCGCACGGCAGGTGCGGACTCATACGCCGGAACAGTGGGCGACGGACTTCTTGCGCATCGTGCGGGACCTGGTGCCGGGTGCGTGAAACGGCGTCGAAGGCCTGCCGATCAAGGGAATCATCGTTTTATTACAGGAGCCGTTTTGAACAAGCTGGCGAAGCTGCTTTCCGTTATGGCCGTGGGTCGTTGCCGGCGGGCGCTGCTACGGTACGGCGTGGCAGCGGGCGTGGAGCACTTCCCCGTGCTGCGCGCCCTGTCGGTTGATACCGTACTCGACATCGGGGCGAATCGGGGCCAGTTCGCGCTCGCGGTACGGGCGAGTCTGCCTGGGGCGCGAGTGGTTTCCTTTGAGCCTCTGGATGTGCCGGCGCAACGTTTCGAGGCCGTCTTCGCGGCGGACCCGCTCGTTACGTTGCATCGAACCGCCATTGGGCCTCAGAGCGAGCAAACCCGGATCCATGTGTCGGCTCGGGATGATTCTTCCTCGCTCTTACCGATTTCTGATCTTCAGGACGAGCTGTTTCCGGGCACGGCCGAGACGGCCGTCGAGCAGATCCGCGTGGCGCCTCTCGAGACCTACCTTTCTGCGGCGGATATCGCCACCCCGTCGCTACTGAAACTGGATGTGCAGGGGTACGAGCTGGAGGCCTTGAAAGGGTGCGAAAGCCTGTTGGGCCACATGGATCACGTCTATGCGGAATGTTCCTTCGTGGAGCTCTATACCGGACAGGCCTTGGCGGACGAGATTATCGGTTGGCTGCGTGGGCGCGGCTATGCCGTCAGAGGCGTCTACAACCTCACGTATAATGAGGCTGGTCAAGCTATCCAGGGAGATTTCCTGTTCTCTCGTGACGGCTCCGGGCCGCAGCGGGTGCATTGATGCGTATCCTTATCCACGCGATCAATTTCTCGCCGGAGCTGACCGGGTGTGGCAAATACACGGGTGAGATGGCCGAATGGCTGGCCGGAGAGGGGCACGAGGTGCGGGTGGTGACGGCACCGCCCTATTACCCGGACTGGCGCGTTTGGTCGGGTTATTCCAGCGTATCGTATCGCCACGAACGCCACGAACGCCACGAAGGTCTGCGAGTCTGGCGTTGTCCCCTCTGGGTACCCCGGCGTCCCGGCAGTCTGGCACGGATCATTCACCTTGCCAGTTTCGCGTTGAGTAGCCTGCCGGTGATGCTTTGTCAGGTCTTCTGGCGAGCGGAGCTGGTCATCGTAGTCGCGCCCACGATTCTGTGTGCCCCGGCCGCTTGGCTGGCCGCGCGGTTCAGCGGTAGCCCCTGCTGGTTGCATGTTCAGGATTTCGAACTGGATGTCGCTATGGGGCTAGCCGGCGTTGGAAGATCCCAAACGAGACGCATCACGGGCAGGATCGAGCGGTACCTCATGCGTCGTTTCGATGTCGTGTCCACGATATCGGAGCGCATGTTGTCACGCCTCGCGGATAAGGGGGTGGATCCCGAGTCGCGGGCATTGTTCCCAAACTGGGTGGATACCGGCAGCATTTTCCCACTTGACGGCCCGAGCCCAATGCGCCAGGAACTGGGAATAGGGATGGATCAGGTCGTAGTCCTGTATGCCGGTAATATGGGGCGAAAGCAGGGGCTAGAGATCCTCATCGAAGCGGCACGGGCGCTGGAAGGTGACTCCAGCATTACTTTCGTGCTGGCAGGTGCCGGCGCGGCGCGGGAAGAACTAGAAGAGGCGGCCAGGGAACTGACGAATATTCGGTGGTTGCCGCTGCAACCAATAGAGAGGCTGAACCAACTCCTCAACTTGGCGGACATTCACGTGTTGCCGCAGCGTGCCGACGCGGCGGACCTGGTGATGCCTTCCAAACTCACCGGTATGCTTGCCAGCGGTAGGGCTGTGGTCGCAACCGCAGCGCCAGGAACCCAGGTGGCGCGCGTTGTCGAACCCTGCGGTGAAGTAGTCTCTCCGGGTTCATCCCAGGAACTAGCTGGGGCATTGCGTGCCCTGGCGGTAGACGAAGCGCGGCGGCAGGAGCTGGGCCGAAAGGCGCGGGACTATGCCGTGGACGCGCTCGGCCAGCATTCGGTGCTCGCCGGGTTCGTCAGTCGTGCCCGTGAATTGGTGAATCATGGCCGCCCCTGAGTTTGGCAAGCGGGCGCGCTGCGATAGCTTGATCTCCTCCGGTGGCAGACCGTGCGATGAGTGCTGAAGGTCGCGACATCGGGCGGCGAATTGTAATGGTGGGTGCCTTCCCGCCGCCGCTACACGGCATGTCGGCGGTCAATGATGCGGTTTACCGGGCATTGTCGGAACAGGGGGCAGGGGTGACCGTCATCGACGTGGCCGCCGAGTCGCTGAACCGAGCCCTGACCGCAAGGCTGAAGCGGTTCCCCCGAATCCTGAACGGCTTGTTCCGGCTTGCCACGACGAAGGAGTTTCGCGGTCAGACGTTATACATGAGCGTCTCTGGGGGCCTTGGACAACTGTACGAAACCCTGTTCGCCTGCGTGGGGCGTGCGCGCGGAATGCGTTTGTTCCTGCATCACCACAGCTATGCCTATCTGGGTCGGTTCAACCCGGTTACGGCGATGCTGGTTGGAGTGGCCGGCCCGAATGCTACGCATATCCTGCTATCGCCCGGGATGGCTGAGCGGTTGACCCGAATCTACCCAGCCGTTCGCCGGGCGTTGGCAGTTTCCAACGCGGTATTCCTGGTACGGGATGAGCCGGTTAAGGCAATGCCCCGTCAGCGAATGCGGGTAATGGGGTTCATGGGCAATATCGCCGATGAAAAAGGGATCTTCGAGTTTCTGGATCTGATGGCTGCGTGTCAGGCCGAAGGGCTAGATATCGCCGCGAAGATAGCAGGCCCGTTTCAGGATCGGCATACAGAGGACCGCGTGCGCGTTGCGATTGCGAAACTACCCGGCGTCGAGTACGTCGGTCCGAAATACGGTCCAGAGAAGGAACGGTTCTTCTCGGAGATTGACGTCCTGGTATTTCCCACCCTCTACAGGAATGAGGCGGAACCCGTCGTAAGCCACGAGTCGATGTCCCGCTCTGTGCCGGTAGTTGCGTATGGACGCGGCGCCATCCCGGAGATCGTCGACGATAGCTGCGGCTTGGTGGTCGACCCTGAACGGGAGTTCGTGGCGCCGGCTCTAGAACGTCTCAAGTACTGGCGTGAGAATCCGCAACGCTTTCAGGATGTGTCGGAACAGGCGGCACGACGATTCAGGGAACTTGTCGCGGCCAACGAGCGTCGATGGCAGGATGTATGTGCCGACATGGTCGGTGGATTCCCTGTTGGTCGCCGAAGTTTCTAGGTATCTCTTACCAGGAGCGAAGTGTTCGATGATAGCCCTCCACGGAAGCAGTATCTGAATAAGCGATGGAAAAGAAGGCGCTGATAACGGGCATCACGGGCCAGGACGGCATGTACCTGTCTGAGCTGCTGCTCTCGAAAGGCTACGAAGTGCACGGCATCAAACGCCGTGCGTCGCTTTTCAACACGGATCGTATCGATCATCTGTATCAGGATCCGCACGAGTCCGGGCGTCGCCTGATACTGCATTACGGCGATCTCACGGATGCCACGAACCTGATCCGGATCGTTCAGGAAGTGCAGCCGGACGAAATCTACAACCTCGCGGCCCAGAGTCACGTTCAGGTGTCGTTCGAAACACCGGAGTACACGGCCAACTCTGATGCGCTGGGAACGCTGCGGTTGCTGGAGGCGATCCGTCTGCTAGGTCTGGGCGACCGGGTGCGCTTCTATCAGGCTTCGACCTCTGAGTTGTACGGCAAGGTTCAGGAGACGCCCCAGACCGAGCAAACACCGTTCTATCCGCGCTCGCCCTACGCGGCGGCGAAGCTTTACGCGTACTGGGTGACGGTGAATTATCGCGAGGCCTACGGCCTCTATGCCTGTAACGGCATTCTGTTCAACCACGAGTCACCGGTTCGTGGTGAAACCTTCGTAACTCGCAAGATCACACGGGGTCTGGCACGCATGAAACTTGGCCTGCAGGACCGGCTCTATCTCGGAAACCTGGATGCCAGGCGCGACTGGGGGCACGCACGGGACTACGTTGATGCGATGTGGCGGATGCTGCAGCAGGAAGAGCCCGAGGACTTCGTCATCGCCACCGGAGCACAGTATTCGGTGCGTGATTTCGTCCAGAGTGCCGCGGGGGAACTGGGAATGCAGCTGCGGTGGGAAGGCGAGGGGGTGAACGAGCAAGGCGTGGACACGGCGAGCGGCGAAGCGCTCGTGCTGGTCGATCCGCGTTACTTCCGACCCACCGAGGTGGATACGCTGCTCGGCGATTCCAGCAAGGCCCGAGAGCGGCTCGGCTGGCGTCCGAAGGTGGGATTCGACGACCTTGTTCGCGAAATGGTGAGCGAGGACCTCGAGGCCGCGCGACGCGACGCGCTGGTCAAGCGGGAAGGCTATCGGACGCTAAACCGTTATGAATAAGGACGCTCTAATCTATGTGGCCGGGCACCGGGGATTGGTTGGCTCCGGCATTTCGCGCGCGCTGAGATCCCGGGGTTTCGCGAACGTGCTGGAGCGGACTCGGTCCGAGCTTGATCTGACCGACTCCGCCGCGGTGTCCTCGTTTTTCGAGGCGAACAAGCCGGAGTACGTCTTTCTGGCGGCTGCCCGTGTGGGGGGCATCAAGGCCAATGATGCATATCCTGCTGACTTTATAAGAGATAATCTCCAGATTCAGACCAATGTCATCGATGCGGCGTGGCGTGCTGGAACGAGAAAACTGCTCTTTCTGGGTTCGTCGTGTATCTATCCCAAATACGCGCCGCAACCCATGACGGAGCACAGCCTGCTTACGGGTCAGCTGGAACCCACGAACGAGGCCTACGCAATCGCGAAGATCGCCGGCATCAAGATGTGCCAGGCGTACCGGCGCCAGTATGGATTCGACGCCATCTCTGTCATGCCCACGAACCTGTATGGGCCCGGTGACAATTTCGATCTGAACAACTCTCACGTACTCCCGGCGCTAATCCGGAAGTTCCATGAAGCGAAGTTGTCCGGCGCGCCTGCGGTCACCATCTGGGGCACCGGCGAACCTCGCCGGGAGTTCCTTCACGTGGACGACCTGGCCGATGCTTGCGTCTTCCTTATGGAGAATTACTCCAGCGAAGAGATCATCAACGTGGGTGTCGGAAGGGACATCTCGATTGCGGAGCTTGCCGAACTGGTGCGCCGCGTCGTGGACTACGAGGGAGAGATCGTCCGTGACACGAGTATGCCGGATGGTACGCCCCGGAAGCTGATGGATGTTTCCAGGCTGAACCAGGCCGGTTGGCGGGCTAAGATCCCGCTTGAAGCGGGTATTCGAGACACTTACCGCTGGTTCGTGGAGAATCAGCTTACATGATCGGTTGGCGTTGGTGCTGCGAAGCCAACTGACTCAGGCAGGGAATTGACCGCGATGGGCTTCCGTAGAGGCTTGTTGAGGGACTACGACCTCCTCTTGTCCGGGGTGGTTCGCATTCTTGATGTCGCACTGCTGATTGGTTTCGGGCTGCTGTGCTACGGGCTTAGGTTTGGTGAGCCGCCCCACCGGGTACCACAGGATTACCTGATCCTGATACTCACCTCGGCGTTGATGCTGGTGGTCCTGTTCCCGCTCTTTGGGCTGTACCGGTCCTGGCGTGGCTTCAGCTTGCTCAATATGCTGGGGAGGATCATCACCGCTTGGGCGGCGCTGTTCATCGCGGTAACGGTCCTGTTATGGGCTCTGAAACTGTCCGAGGAGTACTCGCGGCTGTGGATGGGGTTTTGGGCGCTCTCGAGCCTGTCTGGGCTCGCCGGCGTGCGAATCGGCGTGCACGCGTTTCTGCGTCAAATGCGGCGTCGCGGCTGGAATCGCCGATATGTTGCGATTTGCGGGGCAGGGCGGTTGGGCCGGGAGATGTTGTCCAGGGTCCAGTCCGCGACCTGGACCGGCTATGACGTGGTCCGGTTCTTTGACGACGACACGGGGCTGATCGGAAGCGAAGTGAACGGTGTTCCCGTGTCATCTCTCGACGAAGCGGGCGTTTTTGCTCGTCAAAGGAACCTTGACGAGATATGGATCGCGCTGCCCCTCCGAGCCGAGGACCGGGTTAAGGAAGTCATGGACGATCTCGGTGACGCTTTCGTGCGAATTCGGTTCGTCCCGGACATCTTTGGTTTCAGGTTGCTGAATCACGCGCCATCAGAGATTGCAGGAATGCCGGTCATCGACCTGACCAGTTCCCCCATGGAGGGACTCAATCTCCTCGTTAAATCGATTGAGGACCGCGTGTTGGCACTCCTGATTCTAGTTCTGGTCAGTCCCGTAATGCTGGCGGTTGCCTTGATGATCAAGTTAACGTCGACTGGACCGGTCTTGTTCAAACAACATCGACACGGGTGGGACGGCCGCCCCATCCGCGTGTACAAGTTCAGGACCATGGTGCAGCATTCAGAGGCGTCTGGAGTGGTGACGCAGGCGAAGCGGGACGACCCGCGAGTCACTCCTATCGGTCGGTTTCTGCGACGCACGAGCCTGGATGAGTTGCCGCAGTTCTTCAACGTGTTGCAGGGCAAGATGTCGATCGTTGGACCACGGCCTCACGCGATCGCTCACAATGACCAATATCGGAACCAGATCGATCAGTACATGCTTCGACACAGCGTGAAACCTGGGATCACGGGCTGGGCGCAGGTCAATGGTTACCGGGGAGAAACGGAAACGCTGGAGAAGATGAAAAAGCGGGTCGAGTACGATCTCTTCTACATCGAAAACTGGTCCTTGTGGTTCGATCTCAAGATCATCTTTCTGACGTTCTTCCGTGGGTTTGTCGGCCCAAGTGCTTATTGAGGGACGTCGGATTGTACGGCGCGACCCGCCCACAGCTCCTTCCCCCCTCGATGGGGAGGGGACTTACCCACGAACAGCCGCTCAAACATTGATTTACACCACGCGCGGGGTACCATTGGCGCCCTTGCAGTACGCCGCTTCAGCACCAGGGTAGTCTCGGAATGCGCATAACCATTTTTGGCACGGGCTATGTCGGCTTGGTAACCGGCACCTGCTTCGCGGAGGTGGGTAACGATGTCGTCTGCGTGGACGTGGACGAGGACAAGATCGCCCGGCTGAACGCCGGCGAGGTGCCGATTTACGAGCCCGGCCTGGAGACGCTGGTCCGGAGCAACAGCGACGACGGCCGGTTGCGGTTCACGACCGACGCGGTCGAGGGCGTTCGGCACGGTGAGTTCCAGTTCATCGCCGTGGGCACGCCGCCGGACGAGGATGGCTCTGCCGATCTGAAGCACGTGCTGGCGGTCGCCGAGAGCATCGCCCGGTACATGGACGGGCCGAAGATCGTCGTGGACAAGTCCACGGTGCCGGTGGGTACGGCGGATCGGGTGCGCGAGCGCATCAGCACCGTGCTGGTCGAGCGCAGCGCGAAGGTGCCCTTCGACGTGGTCTCCAACCCCGAGTTCCTCAAGGAGGGCGCGGCGGTGGAGGACTTCATGAAGCCGGACCGGGTGATCGTCGGCACTGACCATGCCGAGTCCGCCGATGCCCTGCGCCAGCTCTATGCGCCGTTCAACCGCAACCATGACCGGCTCATCGTCATGGACGTGCGCTCGGCGGAGCTGACCAAGTACGCCGCCAACGCCATGCTGGCGACCAAGATCAGCTTCATGAACGAGCTTTCCAACATCGCCGACCGCGTGGGGGCGGACATCGAGCGGGTGCGGGTGGGCATCGGCTCAGACCCGCGCATCGGCTATCACTTCATCTACCCGGGCGCCGGCTACGGCGGCTCGTGCTTCCCGAAGGACGTCCAGGCCCTGGCGCGCACGGCGTACGGTGCCGATTACACGCCGGAGTTGCTGCAGGCGGTGGAGGACGTGAACTACCGCCAGAAGGATTATCTGTTCAATCGCATGCGCGAGCACTTCGGCGATGTGGCGGGCAAGACCGTTGCGCTGTGGGGGCTCGCCTTCAAGCCGAACACCGACGACATGCGCGAGGCCTCCAGCCGCCGGCTCATGGAGCTGCTGTGGGAGGCGGGCGCGAAGGTGCGGGCGTTCGACCCGAAGGCCATGGAGGAGACCCGGCGCATCTATGGCGCGCGCGAGGATCTCGCGCTGGTGGATGACCCCATGGATGCGCTGGAAGGTGCCGATGCGCTGGCCATCCTGACTGAGTGGAACCTGTTCCGCAGCCCGGATTTCGATGCCATCCGCGAGCGGCTTAGCACGCCGGTCATCTTCGACGGGCGCAATCTCTATGACCCGGGCTATCTCAAGCGCTGCGGATTCACCTACTACGCCATCGGCCGGCCGGCGGTGCGGGGCTGAGGTCCCTGATCGCCGCGAGGACGCGCCTCCCACAACCGCTCCGAAGCCGCCGGGGCAGCGGATTGGCTTTGGGAGCCCCATCCCCCGGGCGATGGGCTCTGGCATGTCGGATGGCGAGCCCATCCGACCTATGGCCGGAAGCCACCGGGGCATGGACGCAGTTGTGGGAGGCGTGTCCTCGCGGCGATGTGTGAAAGATGGATCCCGGCGGGGACGCTGCTCCCACAATTGCCCGGAAGCCGGGGTGCCGACCGCGAAGTTGCGGCAGCCCCGTCACCGCGGGAGGGCTGGCGGTCGGGATGTCGGATGGCGAGCCCATCCGACCTACGGCTCGGGGTATGGAAGCGGCTGTGGGAGGCGCGTCCTCGCGGCGATGGGTGAAAAGTAGATCGCGGCGGAGACGCTGCTCCCACAGCCAGCCGGAAGCCCGGATGCCGGCGGCGCAGTTGTGGTAGCCCCGTCCCGGGGGCGAGGGCCGGCGGTCGGGATGTCGGATGGCGAGCCCATCTGACCTATGGCTGCGCGCGGTTGAACTGATAAGCGGTGGCGGCGGTCTATCGACGCACCGCGGTGTATTGCCGATAATTTTGACTGACAACCGGATTACCGAGAGGCCATGACGCGCAAGGTTTACGTCCAGACCCAGGGCTGCCAGATGAACGAGTACGATTCCGTCAAGATGGCGGACGTGCTGGCGAAGGAGCGCGGCTTCGAGCGTGTGCGCTCCCCCGAGGAGGCGGACGTCATTCTCCTCAACACCTGCTCCATCCGCGAGAAGGCCCAGGAGAAGGTGTTCTCCGAGCTCGGCCGCTGGCGCAAGCTCAAGGAGCAGCGCCCGGACCTGCTCATCGGTGTGGGCGGCTGCGTCGCCAGCCAGGAGGGCGCGGCCATCTCCGAGCGCGCGCCCTTCGTGGACATGGTCTTCGGCCCCCAGACCCTGCATCGCCTGCCCGACATGTACGACCGCGCCGTGGAGACTCGCCGGCCGGTGGTGGACGTCAGCTTCCCCGAGATCGAGAAATTCGATCGCATGCCCGAGCCCCGGGCGGAGGGGCCGACGGCCTTCGTCTCCATCATGGAGGGCTGCAGCAAGTACTGCAGCTTCTGCGTTGTGCCCTATACCCGGGGCGAGGAGATCAGCCGTCCGTTCGACGACGTGCTGGCGGAAGCCGCCCAGCTCGCCGAGCAGGGCGTGCGCGAGGTCACGCTGCTGGGCCAGAACGTCAACGGCTACATGGGCGAGATGTCCGACGGTGCGAGCGCCGATCTCGCCCTGCTGATCCACTACATCGCGGTCATCGACGGCATCGACCGGATCCGATTCACTACCTCCCATCCGCTGGACTTCAACGACGACCTCATCGAGGCCTTTCGCGAGGTGCCGGAGCTGGTAGGGCACGTGCACCTGCCGGTGCAGAGCGGCTCGGACAACGTGCTGCGGCTGATGAAGCGTAATCACACCCGGGACTACTTCCTGGAGCAGATCGACAAGCTCAAGGCGGCCCGTCCGGGGATCAGCATCTCCTCGGATTTCATCATCGGCTTCCCCGGCGAGATGGACGCCGATTTCGAGGACACCATGGACCTGGTGGAGCGGGTGGGTTTCGACCAGTCCTTCAGCTTCGTCTTCAGCAAGCGCCCGGGCACGCCGGCGGCGCAGCTGGTGGACGCCACGCCGATGGACGTGAAGAAGCAGCGCCTGAAGCGGCTGCAGGACAAGCTCAACGACAACGCCCGGCGCATCAGCGAGTCCATGGTGGGCACGGTACAGTCCGTGCTGGTGGACAAGCCGTCGAAGAAGGACCCCAACGAGCTCTCCGGCCGCACGGACAACAACCGTGTGGTTAATTTCCCCGGCCATCCGCGGCTGATCGGCCGTTTCGTCCAGGTGCGCGTCACCGAGGCCCTGTCGAACTCCCTGCGCGGCGAGATCGTGGGGTTCGACGACGAGCCCGTGGCCGAGACCGCCGCCCACGCCTGAATGTCAGACAGCGAGATCCCGACAGCATTGAGCGATCACCCCGGCGCCGTCGATTTCACCCTGCAGCCCGCCGATAACGCGCGACTGGCCAATCTCTGCGGCCAGTTCGACGAGAATCTGCGCCAGGTGGAGCGCCGGCTGGGCGTGGAGATCAAGAACCGCGGTCACCGCTTCCGCGTCATCGGCGAGGACGCGGCTATGGAGGCGGCCACGCGGGTGATCCAGGAGCTCTACCGCAAGTCCGAGTCGGAGGACATCTCGGCGGATAACGTGCACCTGCACCTGCAGGAGGCGGACGTGGCGGATCGGCGCAGCCGCCAGGAGGACCTCGGGCCCGTCGACGATCCGACCATCGAGACCCGCAAGATGGCGGTCCGCGGCCGCGGACCGAACCAGCGAGCCTATCTGAAGAACGTCCTGACCCACGACCTCAATTTCGGAGTCGGCCCGGCCGGCACCGGCAAGACCTATCTGGCGGTGGCCTGCGCCGTGGACGCTCTGGAGCGCCAGGAGGTCAACCGCCTGGTGCTGGTGCGCCCGGCGGTGGAGGCCGGCGAGCGCCTGGGCTTTCTGCCCGGCGATCTGGCGCAGAAGGTGGATCCGTACCTGCGTCCGCTCTACGACGCACTGTTCGAGATGCTCGGCTTCGAGCGGGTGAACAAGCTCATCGAGCGCAACGTCATCGAGGTGGCGCCGCTCGCGTACATGCGCGGGCGCACGCTGAACCATTCCTTCATCATCCTCGACGAGGCCCAGAACACCACCGTCGAGCAGATGAAGATGTTCCTCACGCGGATCGGGTTCGGCTCCACGGCGGTGGTCACCGGCGACGTCACCCAGGTGGACCTGCCCCAGGGGAAGGTCTCCGGCCTGCGGGATGCCATCGACGTGCTGCGGGACGTCGACGGGGTGAGCTTCACCTTCTTCAACGCCCGGGACGTGGTGCGCCACAACCTGGTCCAGCGCATCGTCGAGGCCTACGACGCGCGGGCCGACGACTAGACCCCATGAACGACACCCCCATTCCCTGTAGGAGCGGCCGTTGGCCGCGAACCGTTGCGTGGTTGATCCCGGTTGTTCGCCGCCAGGGGCCGCTCCTACGGCGGACATGTTGCGCCGCGAGAGCGCCGGCCCCGGCGCGAATGTCCGGTGTGCCGCTTTCGCGCCCGAATCGCCGCGAGGACGCGCCTCCCACAGGCATTGCGATAGCGCCCCGGCGTCCGGCCGACCGTAGGTCGGATGGGCTCGCCATCCGACATTCCGGGGTCTATCGCCCTGGGGAGGGGACTCCCGCAACTGTTCTGAGGGCGCCTCGGCTGCCGACTGTTTGTGGGAGCGGCGTCCCCGCCGCGATGGCTGGCCGGGCGCATCGCCGCGAGGACGCGCCTCCCACAGCTTGTCTGATGGCACCTTGGCTTCCGGCCGAGCGTAGGTCGGATGGGCTCGCCATCCGACATTCCGGGGTTTATCGCCCGGGGCAGGGGGCTCCCACAACTGTTCTGAGGGCTCCCTGGCTGCCGGCTGGTTGTGGGAGGCGCGTCCCCGCGGCGATCCGGTCGGAAAGACTGTTCGCGACGGGGATGTCGCGCCCGCGGGCTATCGACGTCACCTGTAGGAGCGCCGCAAGGCGCGATCCGTTGGTTGTTCCGTGCATGGCGATCGCGCCTCGCGGCGCTCCTACAGGGAGCGAGGGGCTGGGGCGATGAGCGTCGACCTGGAGCTGGACCTGCAGATCGCCTCAAGGGCGGACGATCTGCCAAGCGAGGCGCAGCTCGCCCAATGGGCCGCGGCGGCGCTGGAGGGTTACCGCGCGGAGGCCGAACTGTCCGTGCGCATCGTCGATGCCGAGGAGGGCCGCGAGCTCAATCGCCGTTACCGGGACAAGGACTACGCCACCAATGTACTGTCCTTTCCCGTGGAGCTGCCGGCCGGCGTCGAGATGCCGCTGCTCGGCGATCTGGTAATCTGCGCGGGCGTGGTGGCCCGCGAGGCGGCGGAACAGGGCAAGGCGCCGGAGGCGCACTGGGCGCACCTGACCGTGCACGGGGTCTTGCATCTGCTCGGCCATGACCACATCGAGCATGAGGATGCCGAGGTGATGGAATCGCTGGAGCAGGCGATTCTCGCTCGACTGGGCTATCCTGATCCGTATTGGCTCCCGGAGGAGCCCGCCGCGGGGGAAGACGACGGTTTGATTCGTTAGTTCGTTGATATACAGCGCATTAACCAATCAACGATCGACCATCTTCCGCGGCAACCATTAGATGACGAATGAACGAGGATCGACCTAGTAGCAGTAGCACAACCGTGAGCAAATCCTGGCTGGACCGCCTGGGACAGGCGATCGCCGGGGGACCCAGGGACCGGGAGGAGCTCATTGAGCTACTGCGGCTGTCCCACGACCGCGGCCTGCTCGACGCCGATGCCCTGGCGATGATCGAGGGCGTCATGCACGTCTCCGAGCTACAGGCCCGGGACATCATGATTCCACGCTCGCAGGTGACGGTGGTGCCGCGGACCAACGATCCGTGGGAGCTGCTGCCGACCATCGCCGGCTCCGGCTTTTCCCGTTTTCCCGTCACCGGGGATAGCCGCGATGACGTCATCGGGATCTTCATCGCCAAGGATCTGCTACCGTTCCTGTCGAAGGACAATGGCGCCAAGGAGTTCAACATCCGGGAGCTGCTGCGCCCGGCGCTGTTCATTCCCGAGAGCAAGCGTCTGGACGTGCTGCTGAAGCTCTTCCAGGAGAGCCGCAACCACATGGCCATCGTCGTCGACGAGTACGGCGGGCTGGCCGGCATCGTCACCATCGAGGATGTCATCGAGCAGATCGTCGGCGAGATCGACGACGAGCACGATTTCGACGAGGACAGCTACATCCTCAGCCGGGACGGCGAGGGGCGGACTATCGTCAAGGCGCTGACGCCCATCGAGGACTTCAACGAGTACTTCGAGACCGAGTACAGCGACGACGAATTCGACACCATCGGCGGGGTGGTCGCTCACCAGTTCGGCCATGTGCCCCGCCGCAACGAGTCGGTCGTGGTGGGCGGGCTGCGTTTCCAGGTGATCCGCGCCGATAACCGGCGTATCCACCTGCTGTCCGTCACACCGGCCAGCGAAACGGCCACGGAAGCCGCCGCGCAGAAGCATTGACCCCGGTTCATCGCGGCGGGGACGCCGCTCCCACAGCCGGCCGGCAGCCCGGGGTGCCGGCAGATCTCTTGTGGGGAGCCCTGATCCCGGCGCGATGAGCTTTTGCATGTCGGATGGCAAGCCCATCCGACCTACGGCTGGCCGGAGCCGTGGTGCCATCGGGATGACCCGCCTCCGGGCGGGAATGCCCGAACCGGACTGTGGGAGGCGCGTCCTCGCGGCGAAGGTCAACCGGCCCAGTGTCGCGGCGGGGACGCCCCTCCCACAGCTGCCCCCAGGCGGGGTGCCAGCAGATCTTTCGTGGGAGCCCTGTTCCCGCGGCGATGAGTTCTGGCATGTCGGATGGCCGGAAGCCGGGGCGCCATCGGGATGACCGTGGGAGGCGCGTCCTCGCGGCGATGGGTGGAAAATGGATCGCGGCGAGAACGCCGTTCCCACAGCCGCCTCCGCGCCGGGATGCCAGCTATCGCAGGGTCGAATGGCGAAGCGTATTTCACCTTTGTCCTTCCCGACCGCCTATCCGGTCGACGCACCCGGATCGGCTTCGCGCATTGCCGGCGGCTGGGCCCGGGAAAGGACAAGGCAGTCGCCAGAGCGGCTCATGGCCGCCAACCCTGTTAGGCTGTCGGCCGTTGCGATTGCGGCGGAATGCGTCATAGGCCGAGCGTTTACCGCCCGCGAATCACGAACCAAGAACAAACGACAGGAGTCACACGACGCATGCAGGCGTGGTTGTCATCCCGTTGGGCGCCTTTGATCGCCTTGGTGGCGGGTCTGCTGGCGCCGCTGGCCTTCGCGCCGTTCGATCTGTGGCCCCTGGCGGTCGTCTCCCCCGCCATTCTGTTCGCGGTGGCTCAGGTCAGTTCCCGCCGCCGGGCGCTGCTAGCCGGCTACCTCTACGGCCTGGGCTATTTCGGCTTCGGCTGCTACTGGGTCTACAACAGCATCGCCTATTACGGCGGCGGGCCGCTGGCGGCAATATTCGTCACGCCGCTCTTCGCATTGGCCATCGCCCTGTATCCGATGCTGGTCGTCTACCTGGCCCGCCGCCTGCGACCGGCCAGCCGGGGCGCCGCCCTGTGGCTGGTGTTCCCGGCCGTGTGGCTGCTGGTGGAGTGGCTGCGCAGCTGGTTCCTCACCGGCGCTACCTGGTTGATGCTCGGCTTCACCCAGACGGGGTCGCCCCTGGGCAGTATCGCCCCCGTTTTCGGCGCCTTCGGCATCAGTCTGGTCGTTGTCGTTCTCGCCGGGGCCCTGGCCCATGCGCTCCTTCGGCCACGGGCCGCGGCCGGCTTCCTTGTCGCGACGGTGGTGGCCCTGGGTGGCGGCTACCTCGTTCCCGGCGGCTGGACACAGCCCGCCGGGGAGGCCAAGACCACGGCGCTGCTGCAGGGCAACGTGCCCCAGGACAAGAAGTGGCTGCTCTCCTACCGGGACCGGACGCTTGGCTGGTACTCGGAGCGCAGTCGCGAGCACGCCGGGGTGGATCTCATCGTCTGGCCGGAGACGGCTGTCCCGACGTGGTATTTCCGGGTGCGGGAGGACTGGATGCAGCCCCTGTCCAGGGAGCTGGCCGAGCAGGGGACCGCCCTGGTGGTGGGCGCGCCGGTCATCGACATCGACCGCGAGGCCGCCTACAACGGCATCGTAGTCGTCGGCCCGCCGGAGCGGGTCTACCACAAGCGCCACCTGGTGCCGTTCGGCGAGTACCTCCCGCTGCGGGGCCTGCTGGGCAACGCCCTGGATTTCCTGGGCACGCCCATGGACGATTTCGACGCGGGTGTGAGCGGCGCGGCCATCCCGGTCAACGGCTACGACATTGGTGCGTCCATCTGCTACGAGGTCACGTTCGGCGACGAGATCGCCGCTGCGCTGCCCGAGGCGGAGGTGCTGGTCAACGTCAGCAACGATGGCTGGTTCGGCGATTCCTTCGCACCTCACCAGCACCTGCAGATGGCGCAGATGCGGGCCATGGAGACCGGCCGCTACATGCTCCGGGCCACCAACACCGGGGTCACCGTCATCATCGATCACCGGGGCCGCATCACCGGGCGAACGGCCCAGTTCGAGGAGGCCGTGCTCGCCGGTGAGTTCGTGCCGCGCACGGGCGTGACACCTTACGTACGCTGGCTGCACTGGCCGGCCGTGGGGGTGGCGGTCGTGTTGCTATTGGTCGGGTTCGCTTTCCGCTGGGGGCGGTGAAAACATCCAGCCGCAGATGAACGCAGATAAACGCGGATGGTCGCGGATCACTCGGATTGAAGCGTCGCGGTGCAGTCGACTGGCTGGAGTACGGCCGTAGGGGCGTTGGGACGGCGGAATACGCTTCGCTATTCCACCTGACGGGCAGTGCGGGCCCCCCGTGGGAGCGGCGACCCCGCCGCGAACGGCCTGCCCGTCGCCGGCGAGCCGTCGTAGGAGCGGCCCATGGCCGCGAACTACCCCTGCACGCCGCCCCGACGCCCTGTAGGAGCGCCGCAAGGCGCGATCACTAGGGGGTCTACCGGAGTCGATCGCGCCTTGCGACGCTCCTACCAGCCCATGGGCATGACCGACGAATAATCAGCGTTTATCCGCGTTCATTTGCGGCCAAAGCCCTTACTTCGCCGTTTCCTTGCTGTCCGCCCGCCCGTAGACGTCGTTGAACCGGACGATGTCGTCCTCCCCCAGGTAGCTGCCGCTTTGCACCTCGATGAGCTCCAGGGGGATGACGCCGGGGTTCTCGAGGCGGTGCACTGTGCCGAGGGGGATGTAGGTGGACTGATCCTCGGTCAGCAGGAAGGTCTCCTCGCCCCGGGTTACCCGGGCGGAGCCGCTCACCACCACCCAGTGCTCGGCGCGGTGGTGGTGCATCTGCAGCGAGAGCTGCTGGCCCGGGTTGACGATGATCCGCTTGACCTGGAAACGCTCGGCGCCGGCGATGGTCTCGTAGGACCCCCAGGGGCGGTAGACGCGCTTGTGGGTGGTGCCTTCGGTACGGCCGTCGCTGTGCAGGTGTTCGACCACGCGCTTGACGTCCTGCACCCGGTCGGCGTCGGCCACCAGGATCGCGTCCGGTGTCTCGACGATGACGTGGTTGTCGATCCCGATGGCGGCGATGAGCCGGCCCTCGGAGCGGATGTAGGAATTGCGGCTGTCCTCGGCGAAGACGTCGCCGACCAGCACGTTGCCGTTGCTGTCCCGATCGCCGTTGTCGCGCAGGGCCGCCCAGCTACCGAGATCGCTCCAGCCGCAGTCCACCGGGACGACGGCGGCGTCGCGGGTCTTCTCCATGACGGCGTAGTCGATGGAATCCGAAGGGCAGGCGCTGAAAGCGGCCTCATCGAGGCGCAGGAAGTCCAGGTCGGTCTTGGCCTGGGAGACGGCCCGCTCGCAGGATTCCAGCATCTCCGGCTGCAGCCGGCCCAGCTCCTCCAGGTAACGCCGCGCCCCGAGCAGGAAGATGCCGCTGTTCCAGAAATACTCGCCGGAGGCCAGATAGGATTCCGCGGTCTCGCGGTCCGGCTTTTCCACGAACTCGGCCACGCCCCTTACCGGCGATTGCCCGGATTCGGCCCGGATATAGCCGTACCCGGTCTCCGGCCCCGTGGGCTGGATGCCGAAGGTCACCAGCTTGCCGTCCGCCGCGGATTCCAGCCCGGCTTCAACCGCGGCGCGGAAGGCCGCTTCGTCGGCGATGCGGTGGTCGGATGGCATGACCAGCAACACGGCGTCCGCGTCCTCGCGCAGCGCGCAAATGGCGGCAGCGGCCACGGCGGGCGCGGTGTTGCGGCCGACCGGCTCGAGGATGATGGTCGGCGAGGAGGCCCCCGTTTCCGCCAGCTGCTGCGCCACCAGGAAGCGGTGCTCGGCGTTGCATACGGCGATGGGCTCGGCCAGCTCGTCCAGGCCACGGTACCGCGCCACGGTGTCCTGGAGCATGCTGCGCTCGCTGACCAGCGGCAGGAACTGTTTGGGATAGAGCTGGCGGGACAGCGGCCAGAGCCGGGTGCCGGATCCCCCGCACAAAAGGACCGGATAGAGCATGTCGGTGTAGGCTCCCTGTAGTCGATCTCGCGGCGTTGCGCCGCGTTGGTGTTATGAGCGAATGCTAACGCGGCGGGGGCGTGTAAGCCACCGGAGAGGCGGTACCTTCGTTGTCTGGTGTGCGGGCATCGCCGGTGGAATGCGCTCCGCTATTCCAACCTACTGGCCACCGGCGGGTGACCCTGGTCGTTTGCAGCGCTTCGCCGCGACGATCGAACCGCCCAATCGCCGCGAGGACGCGCCTCCCACAACTACGCGGAAGCCCTCGGGCAGCGGATTGGCTGTGGCAGCCCCGACCCGGGGCGAGGATTGGCGGTGGGGATGTCGGATGGCAAGGCCATCCGACCTACGGCTCGGAAGCCACCAGCGCGGGGAAGCGGCTGTGGGAGGCGCGTCCTCGCGGCGATGGCCTCGGCAGGGCTTCTCGCCGGAGGCGGCGTCCACGGGGTCCCCCATGCCATTGTAGGAGCGCCGCGAGGCGCGATAGCCAGTGTTCCCGCCGAAGCCGGATCGCGCCTTGCGGCGCTCCTACAGGTGCCCTCGCCCATCGTAGGAGCGGTACCTGGCCGCGGACGGCACCATCCTGGATCCGGGTTCACTCGCGGCCCCGGCGCGTTCAGCTCTCCGGCTCGGGCCGGCGGAAGCGCGTCCCGTTGCACTTGGGGCAGGGCGGGATATGGCCGGCCTTCTTGTAGTGCAGCTGCTCGCCGCAGTTGTCGCAGGTGAGCACGCCGGGGGCGGCGATCTCGCCGGTGTGGTAGAACTCGCGCTCGGCAAGCTCGTGCTGCAGCTCGACCCACTCCAGCCGGGTCCTGTCGGCGACGGAGGAGAAGCGGTCCCAGATCCAGTTTTCCACCAGCTGCAGATCCATGCGCAGCCAGGCGCCGAGATCGGCGTCGGTGCGGCTGGTGTAGTCGGCGGCGTCCTCGACGTCCCGGCGGATGTACTCGGCGATCTTCTCGGCTTCGTCGCGGGTGAGCTCGCCGAGCTCGATGGTGCGTTCCTTGGCGTCCTCGATGGCCTTGCGCAGCCGCGGGCCGGTCTCTTTCTCGGCGCGGTCCATGAACTCGCGCACCCGGTCGAGCATCTTTTCGTAGCCGTGGAGCTCGCGCTTCTCCTTGTCTTCGCTCATCGCCTTCTCCAGCAAGGGTTGGTCATGGATTCAATGCTAACAGGAAGCCGCCGGCTTTGAGCGCGCGGCATGGGGACGCGGCGTCCCCTCGATGAAAACAAACGCCTGGGGTATCCTTGCGTGTTTCCCCGGGGTGGCCACACCCCGCCCAATCTTCAACCGAAACAGGCACCAATGGACTCGATCTACAAGCCCGAAGTCATCGAGGCGCGCGCCCAGTCGTACTGGCAGGAACAGGGGACCTTCGAAGTCGACGAGGACCCCGGCCGGGAGACCTACTACTGCCTGTCGATGTTCCCCTATCCCAGCGGCCGGCTGCACATCGGCCACGTCCGCAACTACACCATTGGCGACGTGATCGCCCGCTACCAGCGGATGCTGGGCAGGAACGTGCTCCAGCCCATGGGCTGGGACGCCTTCGGCCTGCCCGCGGAGAACGCGGCCATGCAGAACCGGGTGCCGCCGGCGCGATGGACCCGGGAGAACATCGAGTACATGCGCGGCCAGCTCGGGCAGCTGGGCTTCGGCTACGACTGGCGGCGGGAGTTCGCCACCTGCGATCCCGACTACTACCGCTGGGAGCAGTGGCTGTTCACCCGCCTGTTCGAGAAGGGGCTGGCGTACAAGAAGACGGCCACGGTGAACTGGGACCCGGTGGACCAGACGGTGCTGGCCAACGAGCAGGTCATCGACGGCAAGGGCTGGCGCTCGGGCGTGCCGGTGGAGCGCCGGGCGATTCCCCAGTGGTTCTTCAGGATCACCGACTATGCCGACGAGCTCCTCGACGCCCTGGACGCCCTGCCGGGCTGGCCGGATCAGGTGCGCACCATGCAGCGCAACTGGATCGGGCGTTCCCGGGGCGTGGAAATCCAGTTCCCCCTCGAGGGGGATGAGGCGCCGCTGGAGGTGTTCACTACCCGTCCGGACACGCTGTTCGGCGTCACGTACATGGGGCTGGCGGCCGAGCATCCCCTGGCGGAGGCCGCCGCCGCGGGCAATCCGGAGCTGGCCGCGTTCATCGAGGAGTGCAAGCGCACCGGCACCGCCGAATCGGAGCTGGCGACGCTGGCCAAGAAGGGCATGGACACCGGCTATCGGGCGATCCACCCGCTCACGGGCGAATCCATCCCGGTGTACGTGGCCAACTTCGTGCTCATGGAGTACGGCCATGGCGCGGTCATGGCGGTGCCCGCCCATGACCAGCGCGACTGGGAGTTCGCCAGCGCCTACGGGCTGCCGGTCAGGCCGGTGATCCGGCCGTCGGACGCCGATGCGGCGGATGTCTCCGAGGCGGCCTACACGGAGAAGGGCGTGCTGGTGGATTCCGGCGATTTCACGGGGCTGACCTCCGAGCAGGCCTTCGACGCCATTGCCGAGCGCCTGGAATCCATGGGCCGCGGCCAGCGGCGTATCAACTACCGGCTACGGGACTGGGGCGTGTCCCGTCAGCGCTACTGGGGCGCGCCCATCCCCATGATCGACTGCGGGAAATGCGGCGACGTGCCAGTGCCGGACAAGGACCTCCCCGTGGTGTTGCCGGAAGAGGTCGAGTTCGACGGCGCCGGTTCGCCGCTCAAGCGCATGCCCGAGTTCTACGAGACTACCTGTCCGCGCTGCGGCGGTGCGGCCGAGCGGGAGACGGATACCTTCGACACGTTCATGGAGTCGTCCTGGTACTACGCCCGCTTCGCCTGTGCCGACGCCGACGCCATGCTGGACGAGCGCGCCGATTACTGGCTGCCGGTGAATCAGTACGTGGGCGGCATCGAGCACGCGGTGCTGCATCTGCTTTACTCGCGCTTCTACCACAAGGTCATGCGTGACGAAGGGCTGGTCAGCGCCGACGAGCCCTACACCAACCTGCTGACCCAGGGCATGGTGGTGGCGGAGACCTACTACCGCGAAGACGCCGGCGGCCGGCGGACCTGGTATAACCACGAACAGGTGGAGGTGGAGACCGACGACAAGGGCCGGATCGTCTCCGCACGGTTGAAGGCCGACGGCGAGCCGGTGACCGTGGGCGCCGTGGAGAAGATGTCCAAGTCCAAGAACAACGGCGTCGACCCCCAGGCGATGATCGAGCGTTTCGGGGCGGATACCGTGCGGCTGTTCATCATGTTCGCCGCCCCGCCGGATCAGTCCCTGGAGTGGTCCGACAGCGGCGTGGACGGCGCCTACCGTTTCCTCAAGCGCTTCTGGAGCCTGGCCCACCGCCACATCGACGGTGGCGGGCCCGCGACGCTGCCCGACCCCGCGGCCCTGAACGACGATCAGAAGGCGGTGCGGCGCAAGATCCACGAGACCATCCAGAAGGCCAGCGACGACGTGGGCCGGCGCTATACGTTCAACACGGCCATCGCCGCGGTGATGGAGCTGACCAATACCCTCTACAAGTTCGAGGATGGCTCCGAGGCCGGCCGCGGCGTGATGCAGGAGGGCCTGGAGGCGGCGGTGCGCATCCTCGCGCCCATCGTGCCCCACATCACCCACCAGCTCTGGCGCGAGCTCGGTCACGACGAGGCGGTGGTGGACGTAACCTGGCCGGCTGTGGACGAGTCGGCCCTGGTCCGCGACGCCGTGGAGCTGGTGGTGCAGGTCAACGGCAAGGTTCGCGCCCGCATCGAGGTGGCGCCCGATGCCGGGAAGGACAGCGTGGAAGCCGCGGCGCTGGCCGACGAGAACGTCCAGCGCTTTCTCGACGGCAAGGATCTCAAGCGGGTCATCGTCGTGCCCGGCAAGCTGGTGAACCTGGTGGCGCAGTGATGCGCATCCTCGCGGTGGCGGTGCTTGCCCTGGCCCTGGCCGGTTGCGGCTGGCACCTGCGCGGCAGCCAGGGCGCGTCGCTGGGCGGGCAGCGCATCGCCGTGATCAACGACACGCAATCGCGGCCGCTGTTGCGGGACGTGGAGGCCGTGCTGGCCGATGTGGGGGCCAGCGTGGTCGACGCCGGCGCCGGTTCCGACGCACGGCTGCAGCTGCTGCGCCAGCGTTTTTCGCGGCGGACCCTGGCCGGCGCGGGCGACGATGGTATCGCCGAGTACGAGCTGGCTTACGAGCTACGCTTCCGGGTGCTGGGGCCGGACGAGACACCCTGGTCGGAGGCCGAAACCGTCCGTGCCGCCGATTCCTACGAGGTCAACGAGGCCAACGTCCTGGCGGGCGAGGCCCGGCGCGATGACCTGTCGGTCTACCTGCGCGAACAGGCGGTACGGCTCATGGCGGCGCGGCTGCAGGCCGCCATCGACCGCAACCGGGACAGTGGTGAGTGACCCCCATTTGCTGACCGTTCGGGTGTATTGATGAGGCTCAAGACCGGCGAGCTGGATCGGCATCTGCAGCAAGGTCTGCGCCCGGTGTATCTGATCGCCGGTGACGAGCCCCTGCTGGTCGACGAGGCCCTGACGGCGTTGCGGGAGGCGGCCCGTCAGGCCGGCTACACCGAGCGGGAGGTGCTCGACGCCGACGCCGGCTTCGACTGGGGCGCCCTGCACGCGGCGTCCATGAGCATGTCCCTGTTCGCCGACCGGCGGATCATCGAGCTGCGGCTCAACAACGGCAAGACGGGCCAGAATGGCGGCAAGGCCATCGCCGAGTATTGCCAGGATCCCCCGCCCGATGTACTGCTGCTGATCAACGCCGGCGTGCTGGAATCGCGGCAACGCAGCGCCGCCTGGGTGAAGGCCGTGGAGTCCGCCGGCGCGCTGGTCCAGGCCTGGCCGGTGCCGCTACAGCAGCTGCCCGACTGGGTGGCGGGGCGCATGCGCGCCGTTGGTCTGCAGCCGACGACCGAGGCCGCCGCGCTGGTGGCGGAACGCTCGGAGGGCAACCTGCTGGCCGCCGTGCAGGAGGTGGAGAAGCTGCGCCTGCTCCATGGCGAGGGGGCTCTGGATGTGGAAGATGCCCGTGCCGCCGTGACCGAGAGCGCGCGGTTCGACGTCTTCGACCTGTCCGACGCCGCCCTGGCCGGCGATACCCCGCGCGTGGTGCGTATCGCCCGGGTGCTTCGGGAAGAGGGCGTGGAGCCGACCCTGGTGCTGTGGGCCCTGGCGCGGGAGCTGCGCAACCTGGCGGAGGTTCGCGCGGCGATGGATGCGGGCGAGTCCCAGGGGCAGGTGTTCCAGCGCCTGCGCATCTGGAAGAGCCGCCAGGCTTTGGTGGGGCAGGCCGCCCGCCGCGCCGGTACGCGGCAGTGGGAAGGCCTGCTGGCCCGGGCGGCCCACCTCGACCGCGTGAACAAGGGCGCCGCCGACGGCAGGCCCTGGGACGAGCTGGTACAATTATCGACAGCGATGTCGCGGGTGGGATCCCGGTCCCGATAGATCCGGCCCGGGCCCATTGACCCGCGCTGTCGCCGCGAGGACGCGCCTCCCACAGGTCCGGCGGAGGCCGCCGTGGTTGGCCGGGGCCTTGTGGGAGGCGCGTCCCCGCGGCGAAGGCGGTCGAAGGCACGCGGCGGGGTGGCCGGCCCAGGAGGTTGACGGAGGCCGCCGTGGTTGGCCGGGGCCTCGTGGGAGGCGCGTCCCCGCGGCGAAGGCGGTCGAAGGCATCGCGGCGGGGTGGCCGGCCCAGGAGGTTGGCGGAGGCCGCCGTGGATGGCCGAGACCTTGTGGGAGGCGCGTCCCCGCGGCGATAACGGTTGAAAGGCACCGTGGCGGGCCGGAGGGCGCGGGACACGAGGTCCGAGCCGGACCGCGAGGAACGATAGACAGGGTGAACGAGAGGCTATGAGCGCGAAACCCGAAATCGCAGACCAGGACATCAAGGCCTACATGCTCAGCCTGGGCAGGAACGCCCGGGCCGCGTCCCGCGAGCTCGCCCGCTCGCCCAGCGGCCCGCGTAACGCCGCGCTGCGCGCCATCGCCGACGAGATACTGGCCCGCCGCGATACCCTGCGTCAGGCCAATGACGATGACATGCGCGCCGGGCGCGAGAACGGTCTCGATGCCGCGCTGCTCGACCGGCTGGAGCTTACCGATGCCCGCATCAATGCCATGGCCGAAGGCCTGCGGCAGATTGCCGAGCTGCCGGACCCGGTGGGTGCAATCCGTGACATGAGCTTCCGGCCCAGCGGTATCCAGGTCGGGCGCATGCGCGTCCCGCTGGGTGTGGTGGGCATCATCTACGAGTCGCGCCCCAACGTCACCGCGGATGCCGCCGGGCTGTGCCTGAAGTCCGGCAACGCCGCCATCCTGCGCGGGGGCTCGGAGGCGCTTCGATCCAATCAGGCCGTCGCGGAGTGCATCCACGCGGGTCTGCTGGAAGCGGGCCTGCCTTCCGAGGCGGTGCAGGTGGTGGGCACCACCGACCGGGCGGCCGTCGGCGAGCTCATCACCATGGACGAATACGTCCACGTGCTGGTGCCCCGCGGCGGCAAGGGCCTGATCGAGCGCATCATGCGCGAGGCCACGGTGCCCATGATCAAGCACCTGGACGGTGTCTGCCACGTCTACATCGACAGTGCGGCCGATCCGGAGAAGGCGGCGGCCGTGGCACTCAACGCCAAGACCCAGCGCTACGGCACCTGCAACACCATGGAGACGCTGCTGGTGGACTCCGGCATTGCCGAATCCATCCTGCCGCGGCTGGCCGCCATGTTCGCGGAGGCCGGCGTGGAGCTGCGCGGCTGCGAGCGCAGCCGGGCGCTGGCCGGGGAGATGAAGGCGGCGACCGAGGACGACTGGTACGAGGAGTACCTGGCGCCGGTGCTCGCGGTTCGGGTCGTGGACGGCCTGGACGCGGCGATGGAGCACATCGAGACCTACGGTTCACAGCACACCGACGCCATCGTCACGGAAGACTACTCCCGCGCGCGGCGCTTCCTGCGGGAAGTGGATTCCAGCTCGGTCATGGTCAACGCCTCGACGCGTTTCGCCGACGGCTTCGAGTACGGGCTTGGCGCGGAGATCGGCATCAGCACCGACAAGCTCCACGCCCGCGGTCCCGTGGGTCTGGAAGGCCTGACGACGGAGAAATACGTCGTCATGGGCGAGGGTCATATCCGAAGCTGATGGGCGGGGCGCGCGCCATCGTACCGGCAAGCCATCCCGCGACGGCGGTGGGTGGTTCGTGAGCGGCACGCCGCGCCTGCCATTCCCCGTCGACAGTCCGTCACCTGCCGTCGCGGCCGGTGCGGAGGCGCAGTCCTGATGGCGGCGGGAATGGCGCCCATCGGCCTGCTCGGCGGCACGTTCGATCCGGTCCACCTGGGCCACCTTCGCCCGGCACTGGAGATGCTGGAGCAGGCGGGGCTCAAGGAGGTGCGCCTGCTGCCGGGGCGCGTGCCGCCCCATCGGCCGGCACCGCGCGCCGGCGCGACGTTACGCACCGCCATGGTGGAGCGCTGCGTTGCCGGCGTGCCCGGACTGCGCGTGGATACGCGCGAGCTCCAGCGCGACGGCCCCTCCTATACCCTGGATACCCTGATTTCCCTGCGCCGCGAGCTCGGCGCCTCGCAGCCGCTGTGCTGGATCGTGGGCATGGATAGCTTCCTGAGTCTGCCGACGTGGCACCGCTGGCGCGAGCTCGGCGAGCACGCGCATTTCCTGGTGGCGCACCGGCCGGGTGAAGAGCCGGTAATGTCCGGCACCCTCGCGGACTGGCTCGAGGGCCGGCGCGCGCCGGCGGACCTGCTTCGACACCGGCCGGCCGGTCTGGTGCATTTCGTGGACACCACGGCCCTGGCGATTTCATCAACGGGCATTCGCCGGCGCCTCGCCCAGGGGCGATCGGCACGGTTTCTGGTTCCCGACACGGTCTGGGAGCTCATCGCGGGCAATGGGGTTTATGGCTACCCGCAGGTCTGAGCCGCGACGGCGAGGACGGGCGTCTGTCCCCATGGGAGGTCGTTTGAGTCAATGATGGCGAACACCGACAGTGCGGAGTACGTGGGCGAGCTGGTCATGGAAGCCCTGGATGACCTCAGGGCGGTCAATCCCGTGGTGCTGGATGTGCGCGGCAGGACATCCATTACGGACCTCATGGTCGTCGCCACGGGTACGTCCAACCGGCACGTGAAGTCACTGGCCGACCGGGTCATCGAGAAGGCCAAGGAGGCGGGCATCAAGCCGCTGGGTGTGGAAGGCGCCGATGGAGCCGAGTGGATCCTGGTGGACCTCGGCGACGTGGTGGTCCATGTCATGTCCGAGCAGACCCGGGACCTGTACCGCCTGGAGAATATCTGGGCCATGGACGACGAGGACGCCGGGCAGGGGCATGGCGGGTGAACCCCCTTATTCAGCCGCAGATGAACACGGATGGAGACAGATTCTGTGAGGAATAGAGGCGGGGATGCCGTTCCGACACCAGGTCGTCATCCGTGGAGTCGCCCAAAACCCTGTGGGAGGCGCGTCCTCGCGGCGATAGGCAGGCTACCGGTTCGCGGCCAGGGGCCGCTCCTACGGGGTGTGTCCACGGCACCTGTAGGAGCGGCGCGAGCCGCGATCGCGGTTCGGTCGGCGCCCCGGTGATCGCGCCTTGCGGCGCTCCTACAGGTGCCGCGACCGGGATTCGCGTCAATGCGCGTTCATTCGCGGCGAACGCATTTCGCCGGAGCGTAGGTCGGATGGGCTCGCCATCCGACAGTCCGGGAGCAATCGCCCCGAGGACGGGGCTCCCACAACTGCGCTGAGGGCCCCTCGGCTTCCGGCCGGTTGTGGGGCGCCGTACACGCCGCGGTTCCTCGGGCATCCGTGTTCATCGGTGTTCATCGGTGTTCATCTGTGGCTAACGTGACCGAATGAAACTCCAGATCATCGCCGTTGGCCAGCGCATGCCGCGCTGGGTGCAGGACGGGTTCCACGAGTACGCCGGGCGGTTGCCGCCGCAGCTGAAGCTTTCACTGACCGAGGTGCCGCTGGGTGGACGGGGCAAGTCAGCGGCGGCCGATGGCGCCCTGCGCGAGGAAGGCGAGCGGCTGCTGGCCGCGGTGCCCCGGGATGCGCTGGTGATCGCCCTGGACGCCCGTGGCCGGTCCTGGAGTACCGAGGACCTGGCGGGCCGCCTGGACGGCTGGATGCAGGGCGGCCGCGACGTCGCGTTCCTGGTGGGCGGTCCGGACGGGCTTTCGGCGGCCTGCCTGGAGCGGGCCGAAGCCCGCTGGAGTCTGTCGACCCTGACCCTGCCGCACATGATGGTGCGGGTGATTCTCGCCGAGCAGCTCTACCGCGCCTGGACCATTCTGCAGAATCATCCGTATCATCGCTGAATGTGGGAAACACATCGTGTTTCCCTTCGATGGTTCACTCGCCGCGGTGTCACGCGCTTTCCGTGCGGGCGCGCGTCGCTGGACAAACCGGATTACGTGGAATGAACGTGCCGCGGCGCCCGAAAGCGACCGCGCGGCTAATCTAGATGCCAGCCCAGGGAGTCCCGAACATGGAGCCGCTCATCTACCTCGCCTCGGAGTCCCCGCGGCGCCGGCAACTGCTGGAGCAGATCGGCGTGGGCTTCGCGCCCATCGAGCAGGACGTGGAGGAAACCCTCCAGGCCGGCGAGAGCCCCGAGGTTTTCGTGCTGCGGCTGGCTCTGGACAAGGCCCGCGCCGGGCACGCCAACGTCGGCGACGGGCGGCCAATGCCGGTGCTGGGCGCCGATACGGTCGTGGTGCTGGACGAGCGCGTCATGGGCAAGCCGCACGACTGGGCGGCCGCCGACGAGATGCTGGCCGTGCTCTCCGGCAAGACCCACCGGGTGCTGACCGGGGTCGCGCTGGTGGACGGCGAGCGGGAGGCAACGCGTCTGAGCGTAAGCAACGTGACCATGCGGGAGATTGACCGCGGCGAGCGCGAGGCGTACTGGCGCAGCGGCGAGCCCGAAGGCAAGGCCGGCGGCTACGCGATCCAGGGCCGCGGCGCGGCCTTCATCGAGCATCTGGAAGGCAGCTATTCCTGCGTCATGGGCCTGCCGCTGTTCGAGACCGCGGACATGCTCGCGGAGTTCGAGATCGACTATCAGGCCGAGTGGTAATCGCCGCGCCTCGGAGCAGTAGAAATCGCGGCGGGGACGCCGCTCCCACATCGCCTCGGAGGGTGCGGGTCATCGGGTTGGGCGTGGGAGCCCCCGTCCCCGGGCCGATGCGGTTGAAGGGTCCCCGCGGCGAGGACGCCGCTCCCACAGCCCCTCGGAGGCTGCGGGGCATTCGGTTGGTTGTGGGAGGCCCGTCCCCGGGGCGATCGGGTTGAAGGGTCCTCGGGGCGGGGAGGCCGCTCCCACAGTCCCTCGGAGGCTGCGGGGCATTCGGTTGGTTGTGGGAGGCCCGTCCCCGGGGCGATCCTGTCCAAAGGGCTTAGCGGCGGAGTTGCCGCTCCCACATGGCATTCGGGTGCCCGACGGTCCCGGCCATCATTCAAAGGACACTAGCGTGGCGCAGGAAATCCTCATGAACGTCACGCCGCGCGAGACGCGGGTGGCGGTGGCCGAGAACGGCGTGCTGCAGGAGCTCTATATCGAGCGCGCGCGCCGGCGCGGCCTGGTCGGCAATATCTATCGTGGCGAGGTCTCGCGCGTGCTGCCGGGCATGCAGGCGGCGTTCATCGACGTGGGCCTGGAGCGCACGGCCTTTCTGCACGCCAGTGACATCGTGCCCTCCGATCCCGCGCTGGAGACCCGTCCGCGCCCGGCCAACATCACCGAGCTGCTCAAGGAGCAGCAGAGCATCCTGGTGCAGGTCATCAAGGATCCGATCGGGACCAAGGGCGCGCGGCTGACCACCCAGATCACCATGCCCTCGCGTTACATGGTGCTGCTGCCGGGCAACGCCACGGTGGGCGTGTCGACCCGCATCGAGGACGAGGGCGAGCGAAACCGGCTCAAGGAGGTCGGCGAGTCCTTCCTGGCTGATTCCGAGGGCAGCGGATTCATCATGCGCACGGCCGCCGAGCAGATCTCCCGGGAACGGCTGGAGCGCGACCGGGACTTTCTGCTGCGGGTCTGGCGCTCGGTCAGCGCGCGCACCGAAGGGGCCCAGCCCGGCACGCTCATCCACGGCGACCTGCCCCTGGTGTTGCGCGCCCTGCGCGACCTCGCCGCCGAGGACATGGAGCGCATCCGCGTGGACTCCCGGGAGAACTTCGAACGCATTGTCGACTTCTGCCGCGAGTTCCTGCCGGACGTCGCCGAGCGCGTGGAGTATTACCCGGGGGAGCGGCCGATCTTCGACCTCTACAATATCGAGGACGAGATCCAGAAGGCCCTGGACCGGAAGGTGCCGCTGAAGTCCGGCGGCTACCTGATCATCGACCAGACCGAGGCGATGACCACCATCGACGTCAACACCGGCGGCTACGTGGGTCACCGCAACCTGGAAGAGACCATCTTCAAGACCAACCTGGAGGCGGCGCAGGCCATCGCCCGCCAGCTGAGGCTGCGCAATCTGGGCGGCATCATCATCGTCGATTTCATCGACATGCAGGAGGAGGAGCACAAGCGCCAGGTACTGCGGGCGCTGGACAAGAGCCTGGAGCGCGATCAGGCCAAGACCCAGATCAGCGGTGTCTCCGCCCTCGGCTTGGTGGAGATGACCCGCAAGCGGACCCGGGAGAGCCTTGAGCACGTTTTGTGTGAACCCTGTCCCACGTGCGCCGGCCGTGGCACGCTCAAGACGCCGGAAACGGTATGCTATGAGATATCCCGGGAGATACTGCGCGAGGCGCGGCAGTTCGACGCGGACCAGCTCCTGGTGCTCGCCTCCCAGGAGGTGGTGGATCTGCTGCTGGACGAGGAGAGCGACAGCTTCGCGGAACTCGAGGAGTTCATCGGGCGTCCCATCAGGTTCCAGGCCGAGCCCCTCTATACCCAGGAACAGTTCGACGTGGTGCTGATGTAGGCCGCGCCTCCATCCGGGGCTCGCGACGGGTTTCGCGGGGGAATGGGGTACGGGGTGCAGGGAAACCACCACATCATGCGCATTCTCGATAGGGTGCTCGTAGGCGCGGCGCCCGCCGGCCGGCCCCGTGCGCCCGCACGTCCTGGACACTGATCGTGCCACGCCGACTGTACGAAAGATTCAAGACTCTGCTCGTGTACACGACCGTGACGGTCTTCGTGCTCCTGGCCGTGGCCGCCACGCTGTTGCGCCTGGCCGTCGCCTATGCCCCCGAGCTGCGCGCCGAGACCGAGTCCTACCTCGGCGAATGGCTCCAGCGCGAGGTTTCCATCGGCGGCCTGCGCGCGCGCTGGCACGGGCTGGATCCGCGCCTCATCTTCGAGGACGTGACGGTCAACGGGGAGGGCAGCAGCCGTTACCGCTTCGAGGAGCTGGAGGTGGCCATCTCCTCGCGGGCGTTGTTCACCACGGGCCGTGTCGTACCCTCCGAGCTGGCGCTGCACGGCGTGGAGCTGACCGTGGAGCGTCTGCCCGGCGGCGAGCTGGAGCTCTCCGCCGATAGCGCGCCGCCTTTTCTGGCGACCCTGCCCGCGCGCATCCGCGTGGACGACGCCGTGGTACGGGTGGTCGATCATGTCCGGGCCGATGTCTACGCCATGACGGGCGCGCGGCTGCTGTTCAGCCGCGCCGACGGGCTGAACCGGCTTTCCGTGCTCACGGAGCTGCCGGATTTCATGGGCGAGCGCGCCGAGTTCATCCTGCACTGGTCGGACCTCGACGAACCCTTCGCCGACGCGCGGCTCTACGCCGATCTGGTGGGCGTGCGTTTCGATGCGCTGGGAGATCTCGGGGCCTCCTTCGCCGCCGTGCCCGGCATGCGTGGCGCCGGGGACATGGAGCTGTGGATCAGCGCCGCCGGTGGCGCGATCGATGCGGCCAGTGGCCGCGTCAGTCTCCAGCAGCTGGGCGCCGAACGCAGCGTCGGCGAGGAGTGGTTCGATATCGGCCGCCGGCTGGAGGCGCGGTTCGACTGGCGCCGCTTCGATGACGGCTGGGCGCTGGATGTCGACGAGATCGGCTACGCCGTCGACCAGGAGTTCTGGCCGACCAGCGGGCTCTCGGTGCGGTATCAGGCGCAGTCGCCCACGCAGCCCGAGCGCTGGCGCGCCGGCGTGGAATACATCGAGCTCTCGAGGCTGCGCCAGTTGCTGGCCAACCTGCCTCATGTTCCGGAATCCGTGCGCGACTGGGCCCGCGCGGTGGAGCTGGGCGGCGAGCTGCGTCAGTCCGGTTTTCAGCTTCAGCGGCGGGACGGCCGCACCACCGGCTACTCGCTCGACGGCACCCTGAGCCGCGGCCGGTATGGCAGCGCGGACGGCCGGTTCGCGGCCTCGGGGCTGGACGTTTCCTTTACCGCCAATGAGCGTGGCGGCGAAGCCCGTGTCATCGGCCGGGATGGCGAGCTGGAGCTGGCCCGCCTGTTCCGCGGCCCCCTTCCCTATGAATCCCTGGAGGCGGAAGTGGCCTGGGCCAGGCAGGCCCGTGGCTGGCGCCTGGGCCTGAGTGGGTTGTCGGTGCGCAACGAGGACGGCGCGGCACGGGGTGCCGTACGGCTGTTCGATATCGGCACCGGCAATCCCTTCATAGACATCCGCGCCAGCGCCCAGCGCTTCGAGGCTTCGGCGGCGCCTCGCTACCTGCCGGTGGGTATCATGGAGCCCGACCTGGTGGAATGGCTGGATCAGGCCCTGGTGGGTGGCCGCCTGACCAGCGGCGAGGTCATCTTCCACGGCCGGGCGGCGGATTTTCCCTTCCGCGAGGGTGCCGCGGGTGTGTTCGAGGTCCGCGGCGGCGTCGCCGACGGGACGTTCCGCTATTTCCCGGATTGGCCGCGAATCGACGACCTGACGGCCCGGCTGCGTTTCACCGGCCTGGGCATGGAGATCGACGCTGAATCCGGCCGGATACTGGGGGCCGAGATCCGCCGTGCCGAGGCCCGCATGGATGCCTACCGGGAAGCCCGCCTGGTCATCCAGGGGGCCACGGTGGGGCCCGGCGGGGCGTATCTCGACTTTCTCCGCCAGGCCCCCATCAGCCGGCGCCTGAGCGATGAGCTGGCGCCTTTTCGCCTGAGCGGCCGCCATCC
Organism: Ectothiorhodospiraceae bacterium WFHF3C12; assembly: GCA_013519935.1. Taxonomy (GTDB): domain Bacteria; phylum Pseudomonadota; class Gammaproteobacteria; order Nitrococcales; family Nitrococcaceae; genus WFHF3C12. The sequence goes on from JACDUA010000006.1 coordinate 54,143, forward strand.
CCTGGATCTACGGCTGATGCTGCCGCTCAAGCGCATCCGGGAGGCTCGTGTCGATGGTGCCCTGCGCCTTGAAGGGGCCACGGTGGGCGTGGCCGGGCGCGACGCGGCGCTGTCGGCGGTGAACGGCCTGGTGCGCTTCGACGAACGTGGCGTCAGCGCCGACAAGCTGCGGGCGAGCTGGCGCGGGCAGCCCGTGGATCTCGCGGTGGCGACGCAGGGCGAGGGCCGGGCGGAGAGCATCCGGGTGACCGCCTCGCTGTCGGCCGGCGGCGGTTCCCTCATGCCGCGTTTGGCGCCGTATACCACGGGACAGGCGCGCTGGCGGGTGGACGCTTCGTTGCCGGCATTCCGCAGCGGCCGCGCGGTCGAGACCGTGCCAGTGACGCTGCGCTCCGATCTGGTCGGCCTGGGCGTGAGCCTGCCGGAGCCGATCGGCAAGAGCGCGGCCCTGCCGCGCTCCTTCGAGGCCCGACTGCGGGTCTCCGGCGACGGTCTCTCGCCCATCGAGGTCGATTACGGCGACATTCTTTCGGCCCGTGCGGTGCCGGCGGCAGAAGGCGGGCGGTACGGGGTCCGGCTGGGCGGTGGAGCGCCGGAGCTCCCGGAGGGCGAGGGTCTGCGCATCACTGGGGCCCTGCAGCGCCTGGTGCTGGACGACCTGCCCACGGGAAGCGATACCGGCGGCGAAGGCGGCAGCGGCGGATGGATGACGACCTGGGTCGACATCGCGATCGGCCGTCTCGTGGTCGGCGGTCAGGTGTTCCGCGATCTCTCCGTGGTCGGCAGCCTCCGGCCCGCGGTGATCTCGCTGCGCCTGGACGGGCCGGATCTCGCGGGGGATGTCGCCATACCGCTGGAAGGCGAGGCGGCCGGCACCATCGACCTGCGCGAGCTCCACCTGAGCAAGGCCGGGTCGGAAGCCGAGGGCGAGATGGGCACCATGTCCACGCCGGCCGGCGTGCTGCCGTCACTGGACGTGGATATTGCCGCGCTGCACCTGGACGGCCGTTCGCTGGGTCGCTTCAGCGCCGTGGTGGACGCCCGGCCCGAGGTGACGCGTCTGCGCCGTTTCAGGCTCGCCAACCAGGCCATCCGAATCGAGGGCAGCGGTGACTGGCATCACGTGGACGAGACCGAGCGAAGCTCCATCAACGCGAGCTTCGAGAGCGGTGACGTGGGGAGCGCGCTGGCGCTGTTCGGCTATGCCAGGACGGTCAGGGATGGCGAGAGCGAGGGCCGGATGCGTCTGGAGTGGGCCGGGGGGCCATTGAGCGTGAGCCCCGAGAAGCTCAGCGGCGAGCTGGAGTTCAGCCTGCGCAACGGCCGGCTGCCGGCGGTGGAGCCCGGCGCGGGCCGGGTCTTCGGCCTGCTCAGCCTGGCGACCGTCCCGCGGCGACTGACCCTGGATTTCTCCGATCTGTTCCAGGAGGGGTTCTCCTTCGACGAGATCAAGGCCCGCTTCCTGCTCGACGAGGGCATCGCCGAGCCGCGAATATTCTTCATCGAGGGTCCGGCCGCCCGCATCGATTTCAGCGGCGACATCGACCTGGTGGCGCAGCGTTTCGACCAGGTGATGACGGTCACCCCGCAGGTCTCCTCCACGCTGCCCCTGATCGGCGGTCTCACCGGCGGCCCCGTGGCGGCCGTGGTGCTGTTCGTCACCCAGCAGATCTTCCAGGACGAGATGGACCGCCTTGCTCAATACCGGTACCGGGTGACGGGCCCGTGGCGGGATCCGGAAATCGAGCCCATACGGCGGATGCCGCCCGAGACGTTCGAGGACTTTCCCGGCGGCGGCTAACCACCGGAGATCTGTTAGCATCCCGGCCCAGGGCGGCATCCGCCGCGCAGGGCCTTTTGAATTGCGCCGGCGCCGCCGCAATGTCCTGTGGAGGCATCGAACTGTGGGCGTCGGGACGGTCTAAGTGTGAAGTGCCGGACGGTCCCCGTGAACGCGCCGGCGTAACCTGAAATCAAGCTGGCGCGCCCGCCAGCCCGATCCGACCTGGATGGAAGAGGTGGTATGAATCAGCCGAACGCGGAAAACCTGTCGCTGGCCCAGGCGCACATCCTGGGGCCGGCGGGCCTGACCGAGGACGATCTCGACAAGGCATTCGGGCAGCTCATGGCGCCCGGTGTCGACGCGGCGGACATGTACTTCCAGGCCAGCCGCCACGAGTCCTGGGTGCTGGAGGACGGCATCGTCAAGACCGGCAGCCACGGGCTGGACCAGGGCGTGGGCGTACGCGCCATCAGCGGCGAGAAGACGGGTTTCGCCTACTCCGACGAGATCGTCTTGCCCGCCCTGCTGGAGGCGTCCACCGCGGCACGGGCCATCTCGCGGTCCGGCGCGTCGGGCAGCGTCAGGGCCTGGCAGCCGAATCACGCGCCGGCCCTCTACGAATCCACCAATCCGCTGGATACCCTGACGGCCGACGAGAAAGTAGAGCTGCTGCGCCGCCTGGACGCCGAGGCGCGCGCCGCCGACCCGCGGGTGGAGCAGGTCATCGTGTCTCTGTCCGGGTTGCACGACGTGGTGCTGGTGGCCGACAGCGAGGGGCAGCTCAGCGGCGACGTGCGTCCGCTGGTACGCCTGAACGTGACGGTCCTCGCGGAGCAGGACGGCCGTCGCGAGAACGGCACCGCCGGCGGCGGCGGACGTCACGGCTACGCGTTCTTCCTGGAGGCCGACAAGGCCCTGGACTACGCCCGCGAGGCCGTGCGCCAGGCCGTGCTCAAGCTGGACGCCGTCGACGCGCCGGCCGGTACCATGCCGGTGGTGCTGGGGCCGGGCTGGCCCGGGGTGCTGCTGCACGAGGCCATCGGTCACGGGCTGGAAGGCGACTTCAATCGCAAGGGCACCTCGGCGTTCTCGGGGCGGATCGGCGAGCGGGTTGCCTCCCCTCTTTGCACCATCGTCGACGACGGTGCCATGGCCGGGCGCCGGGGCTCGTTGAGCATCGACGACGAGGGCGTGCAGACCCAGCAGAACGTGCTCATCGAGCGCGGCGTTCTCAAGGGCTACATGCAGGACAAGCTCAACGCCCGGCTGATGGGCGTCAAACCCACGGGCAACGGCCGGCGCGAGTCTTACGCCCACCTCCCGATGCCGCGCATGACCAACACCTACATGCTGGCTGGCCCCCACGATCCCGCTGAGATCATCGGCTCGGTGGATCGCGGTCTCTACGCCGTGAACTTCGGCGGCGGTCAGGTGGACATTACCTCGGGCAAGTTCGTGTTCTCCGCCAGCGAGGCCTATCTCATCGAGAACGGCAAGGTGACGCGCCCGGTCAAGGGGGCCACGCTCATCGGCAACGGGCCCGAGGTGCTCAAGCACGTGAGCATGGTGGGCAACGACCTGGCCCTCGACAGTGGCATCGGCGTTTGCGGCAAGGACGGTCAGAGTGTGCCCGTGGGGGTCGGCCAGCCGACCCTCAAGGTGGATGCCCTGACGGTCGGCGGAACGGAGGCCTGAGGCGATGTCCAGCGTAGCCCAGCCGAACCGTCAATCCGCACGCCCGCTGCCCGATCAGCCGGAGCTCGAGCGCCTGGTGCAGTTCGCCCTGGATGCGGCGCGCCGCCACGGCGCGGACGCCGCGGAGACCACCCTGAGCGTCGACCAGGGGCTGGCCGCCAGCGTCCGCCGGGGGGAGGTAGAGACCATCGAGCACCGCCGCGACCGCGCCATGGCGGTGGCGGTGTACTTCGGCCGGCGCAAGGGGGCGGCGAGCACGGCGGACTTTTCCGAGCGTGCCATCGAGGACGCCGTGAAGGCGGCCTGCGACATTGCCCGCTACACCTCGGAGGATCCCTGTCAGGGCCTGGCCGACCCGGCCCATCTGGCCACCGCCGTGCCGGATCTGGATCTGTATCATCCCTGGGATCTGAGCGTGGACGAGGCCATCGACCGTGCCCAGGCCTGTGAGCAGGCCGCCTTCGACACCGATCCGGCCATCGACAACAGCGACGGCGCCGAGGTCAACAGCCACGGTGGCGTGCGAGTCTACGGCAACACCAACGGGTTCCTGCACGGCTACCCGGCTTCCAGCCACAGCCTGAGTTGCGCGGTCCTGGGCCGGCGTGGCGACGACATGCAGCGGGATTTCTGGTATAGCGTCTCCCGGCTGCCGGAGGGTCTCGCCAGCGCCGAGTCCGTGGGCCGGCAGGCGGCGGCGCGCACCGTGGCACGCCTGGGCTCGCGGCGGCTGGGCACCACCACGGCCCCGGTCCTGTTCACGCCCCAGATGGCGCGCAGTCTGCTGGCCCACTTCGTAGGCGCCATCAGCGGCGGCAACCTCTACCGAAAGGCCTCGTTCCTGCTGGACAGCCTCGGCGAGGGCGTTTTCGCGGAGCGGGTGAACCTGCGCGAACAGCCCCACCTGCCCCAGGCCCTGGGAAGCGCGCCCTTCGACGGCGAGGGAGTGGCCACCCGGGAGCGCGCGCTGGTGGAAGCCGGTGTGCTGCGTGGCTACGTGCTCAGCAGCTACTCGGCGCGGCAGCTCGGCATGGAAACCACCGGCAACGCCGGCGGCGTGCACAACCTTGCCCTGGAGCCCGGCGACCTGGACTACGATGCGCTGGTGGGCGGGCTTGACCGCGGACTGATCGTCACGCACCTCATGGGGCAGGGCGTGAACCTGGTGACCGGCGACTACTCCCGCGGCGCCGCCGGATTCTGGGTGGAGAACGGCGAGATCGCCTATCCGGTGGAGGAGATCACCGTTGCCGGCAACCTGCGGGACATGTTCCGCAGCTTCGCCGCCGTGGGCAGCGATACGGATATCCAGGGCAATATCCGCACCGGCAGCATTCTCGTCGACCGCATGACCATCGCCGGGGAGTGAGGTATGGCTCGCGCCCGGCAGAGCACCACCGAGGGAGGACCGAGATCAATGAAGATGAAAGACCTGTTGGAGACCTGGGAAAGCTCCGCCGGCGAGCGCCGGACGCCGCAGGCCTACGCGGTGCAGTTGCCGATTCACGACGCGGCGAAGCTCGCGGCGCTGTCGGAGATGTATCCCGGCCGGTCCGAACAGGACATCATCACGGACCTGCTTTCCACTGCCCTCGACGAGATCGAGGCAGCCTTCCCCTACGTGCAGGGCCACCGGGTCGTCGCCGAGGATGAGCACGGCGACCCCATCTACGAGGACGCCGGCCTGACCCCGCGCTTCCAGTCCCTCACCCGCAAGCACCTGCAGAGGCTCGAGGAACAGCTGGGCGAAGAGTAACTATCCGTTTAGCCACAGATGAACACGGATAAACACAGATAATCGTTCGCTGCAATACCGCGATGGTCCCGCGGCAGGCGTTCGGGCTTTCGGGAGACGGGGTCAACCGCCAGCTTGACGAAGCTTTGCCTGTTCAAGCTTGAGTAATGGCCCGTACCCGGCACGGGTTTAGTTGGGCCAACCCCGCTACGATCCGTGTTTATCCGTGTTCATCTGTGGCTGGAAAAAGCGGCTAAACAAGATACAACGTCGCCAGGCCCAGGAAGGCCATGAAGCCGACCACGTCGGTGACGGTGGTCAGTACCACGCCGCCGGCCAGGGCCGGGTCGATGCCGAACTGGCGCAGGGCCATGGGCACGCCTACGCCGGAGACGGCGGCGAATATCAGGTTGATGGTCATGGCGGCCGCTATGACCACCCCGATTGCGACGTTCTCGAACCAGGCCACCGCCACCAGCCCGACCACTACCGCCCAGAGCACACCGTTGAGGATGCCGACGCCGATCTCCTTGATGAGCAGCGATCTGGCGTTGGACGAGGCGATCTGTCCGAGGGCGATGCCGCGGATTACCAGGGTCAGGGTCTGGGTACCGGCGATGCCGCCCATGCTGGCGACGATGGGCATCAGCACGGCAAGGGCGGTCAGGCTCTGTATGGTGGCCTCGAAGAGGCCGATCACCCAGGCGGCGAGGAAGGCCGTGAGCAGGTTCAGGCCCAGCCAGACCGCGCGGCGCCTGGCGCTGGCCATGACCGGGGCGAACATGTCCTCTTCCTCGCCGAGACCGGCCATGTTCAGAATGGAGCGTTCGGCCTCGTCGCGGATGACGTCCACCACGTCGTCGATGGTGATGCGCCCGACCAGCCGGCCGTTATCGTCCACCACGGGGGCCGAGACGAGGTCCCGGTTCTCGAACAGCTTGGCCACGTCGGTGGCGGTCATATTGGCGGAGATCGGCTCCATGTCCTGGTTGATGACCTCGGCGACCGTCATGTTCGGGTCGTTGGTCAGCAGCTCGCTGAGCGCCAGCACACCCAGGAAACGGTCGTAGCGGTTGACCACGATCAGGCTGTCGGTCAGGTCCGGAATCTCGCCGCGCAGGCGCAGGTAGCGCAGCACCACGTCCAGGGTCACGTCGGCCCGGACGGTGATGGTGTCGGTATTCATCAACCCGCCGGCGCTGTCCTCGGGATAGGACAGCACCGCTTCCAGCCGCTGGCGGTTCTGCTTGTCCATGGACCGCAGAACCTCGCCGATCAGCGTGGCCGGCAGGTCATGGAGGAAATCCGCCAGGTCGTCCATGTCCATGCCTTCGGCGGCGGCGAGGAGCTCGTCCTCGTCCATTTCGTCGATCAGGCCGCTGCGGACTTCGTCGTTGACGTGGAGCAGCACCTCGCCGTCGTTCTCGGCGTCGACCAGTTCCCAGATGACGTTACGCTTCGCGGCCGGGAAGGATTCCAGCAGATGGGCGATCTCCGCCGGGTGCAGGGCATTGAGCATGGCACGCGCCTGCTGCACCGTGCCGCTCTCCAGCATCTGGGTGAGCGATTCGAGCACGTTGGTGGGGTTTTCCTCGGCGGCGTTCTCTTGCATATGCGTCCCATCCGGCCGCCTCGCCTGCCGACGCGGCACATCCGGCTGCAATCCGTGGGGGGAGAATGGTCGTCGCGAGCGCGGCCGCTGGCGAAGCCGACGCGGTACCGCGAGCGCAATATAGTATTACACGGCCCTGACCGGCGCCTAGCAGGCCGCCGGGAAAGGGCCGATGCTTGGCGTTCCCTGTCGCAATGCCGGGCGGGCTATTCCTCCTCCTCGAAGCGCCCGGCAACCAGGCCGGTCAGGCGGTTCAGGGCGGCGTCGGCGTCGTGGCCGTTGCAGACGATGGTGATCGATGCCCCCCGGGCGGCAGCCAGCATCATCAGGCCCATGATGCTCTTGCCGTTGACCTCCCGGTCGCCGCGGCGGACGGTGATCTCCGCCCCGTACTCGGACGCGACCGCGGCGAATTTGGCGGCGGCCCGGGCGTGGAGGCCGAGCCGGTTGACGATTTCCACTTCCTGTTGCGCTGTCGGCATCGAAACCCCTTCTGGCATGTTCTTCTCGATTATCGCCGTGACGGCGATGGGTGCCTTGGCGGCAGGCAGTCAGGATACCAGCAGGACCCCGTCGCGGCCGCCGCTGATGGCCCTGTCCCGCAGCGCCTCCCACGGCAGCTGGGGGTAATTGAGCACCCGCAGCAGCATGGGCAGGTTGACGCCGGCCACCACCGCCGCCGGGTGGCCCGCCGCGCAGCGGATCGCCACGTTGCTCGGCGTGGACCCGAAGCAGTCGGTGAGCACCAGCAAACCGGAGCCCGTGTTCAGCTCCGCGGCCAGCCGCCGCCCCGTCTCCAGAGCCTGTAACGGATCCGTATCCTGCTCCACGGCGAGGCAGCGAACCGGCAGCGGGCTGACGCCCAGGATCTGCCGGGCCGTGCTCAGCAGGCTCTTGCCCAGGTTGCCATGGGTGACCAGCAACAGCCCGACGCTCATGAGAGCTCCCGGTGGCGGATCGATACCTGCTCGCGCTGGCCGCGGAAGTGCTCGGCCAGCCGCTCGGCGACGTAGACACTGCGGTGCTGACCGCCGGTGCAGCCGATGGCCACGGTCAGGTAGCTGCGGTTCTCGCGCTCGAACGCCGGTATCCATTCCTCCAGAAAGCCGATGAGCTGCTCGACATAGCGGTGCACGTCATCGTGCCCGCCCAGGTAGTCGGCCACCACGCTGTCCCGGCCGGTGAACTTGCGCAGCTCCGGTTCCCAGTGGGGATTGGGCAGGCAGCGCACGTCGAAGACGAAATCCGCGTCGGTGGGTACGCCGTGCTTGTGGCCGAAGGACTCGAAGAGCAGCGACAGCGAGTAGGGCGCCCGGACCATGCGCTCGCGGACCAGCTCGCGGAGCTGGTGGACCGTGGTGAGCGTGGTATCGATGATCAGGTCGGCCTGTTCCAGTATCGGCGCGAGCAGCCGCTGCTCTTCTTCAATGGCTTCGGCCAGGGGGAGCGCGTCGTCGCTGAGCGGGTGGCGGCGGCGGGTCTCGCTGAATCGCTTGATCAGCGTATCGCGCTCGGTCTGCAGGAACAGGGTTTCGCAGTGGATGCCCAGCTCGCGAAGCTCGCTGACGATCTGCGGGAACTGGTCCAGCGCCGAGCGCTGATTGCGGGCGTCGATGCCCACGGCGTAACGGTCGCCGTCACCGGCCTCCACGGACTTGATGTGCCGGCCGAAGTCCCGGAGCAGCACGATGGGCAGGTTGTCGATGCAGTAGAATCCCGTGTCTTCCAGGGTATGGAGCGCCACCGACTTGCCGGAGCCGGACAGGCCGCTGATGATCACCAGTCTCATGGACACCTCTTTTCCGGCACAGCCGCCTCCGCGCCGGTTGGCCGAATCCGGGCATCCGGCCTGGAGCGGGATATGGTGGCACCATTGTAACCCGAGGTGACCGCACCCATCAGGTCTGTCTGGTGACGCGGATGCCGGAAGATGCCCGCGAGCCTCGGGGGTCGGCCGGAAGGCGAGCGGGTCTCAGCGCAGCGCCGATTGCCGGACCGCGATTTCGAGCAGAAGGGGCAGGTTGCGGGGATCCCGGGTGGGGAGGCGCAGGCGGGGTATGCCGGGGAGCATGGACCGGTCCCACTCGCCGGTGAGCAGGCCCGTGGGCGAAAGGCGCAGTGTCGGGTCCAGTGTCACTTCCAGGTGGATACGGGTCCCGGTGGCCAGTGCGCCGGCACCGAACAGCGCCGACATGTCGAGGATGCCCAGCCCCCGCACCGCGAGCCGCCCTTCCGCGCCGGCGCAGGGCCGGCCCTGCCAGCCAGGCCGCGGCTGGAAACCGGCCCGGAAGGCATCGTCCGCCACAAGCCTGTGGCCGCGCTCGACCAGGCCCAGGGTGGCCTCGCTCTTGCCGCTGCCGGCCGGGCCGGTCAGAAGCAGGCCGCGGCCGTGAACGTCCACGAGCTGACCCGGCAGAATCACCGGCCGGGCGGCACCCGCCCAGCCGCTCGCCACCGCCCGGAGGACCGGCGTGCGGCGGTCGTGGACCAGCAGTCCCACTTGGCTGGCCAACGCCGCGGCCTTCAGGTCGCCGGTCAGTGCGGTCCCTGGCAGGGCGACGGTAGCGCCATTACGGATGGCGGTGCGCGCCTGCCCGGCATCTTCGGCGCACCGCAGCGCCTGGGCGTCGGTGTGGGTGACTGGCGGCGGTACGATCCACCGCCCGCCGACGAATTCGGCGAGGGCGTTCAGGGCGCGTGGGGATGCATCTTCGGCAGCCGCCGCGGGCGCAGGGCCGGCGGGCGGCTCAGGCGGATTGGTGGGCGGTCTGCCACTGCATGACATGACGGTAGATCTCTTCCGGCGAGTCGCTGCTGCGGATGCGCTCGCACAGGGCCTGGTCGCTGAACATCTCGGCCAGGCCGGAAAGAATGCGCAGATGCTCGTCGGTGCAGTTCTCGGGCACCATCAACGCGAAAAGCACGTCCACCGGTGCCTTGTCGACGGCGTCGAAGGGGATGCCGTCCTGGAGCTTGATCAGGGCGCCCCGGGTCTGCTCGCTGCCCTCGAGCCTGGCGTGGGGCAGGGCGACGCCCTTGCCCAGCCCGGTACTGCCCAGCCTCTCCCGGCCGATGAGCTTGTCGAAGATCTGCGTGGCGTTGATACCCGGCTGTCCCGAGGCCAGCAGCTCGCTGAGCAGCTCCAGGCTGCGCTTCTTGCTGGAGACTTCCGCATCACAGCGAATGCGGTCGGGTGTGATGAGATTCGTGACGTTCATGAAAATGCCCCGGCGCGGCTTGGGCGGGCGCGCCTGAAACGGCGCGCCCGCAGCGAACGCTATTCCTCTGCCATGACCTGCCCGGCCGAGCCCTCGCCCCGGCGGTGGTTCGTGATCTTCTCCTTGTGTTTGACCACCTGCCGGTCGAGTTTGTCGACGAGCCCATCGATGGCAGCGTACATGTCCTCGTGCACGGCATCCGCGAAGAGCTTCGCACCGCTGACCAGCATGGTCGCCTCGGCCTTCTTCTGGAGTTTCTCGACCGTGAGTATGACATGCGCGTCCACCACGTTGTCGAAATGCCGCTCCAGCCTGTCGAATTTGGTGGTGACGTAGTCACGCAGGGCATCGGTGATGTCCACGTGGTGGCCGGTCAGGTTGATCTGCATGGATGCCTCCCTCCGCCCTCAGGCGAGTCGTTTGCGTTCGGTGGACGACGCGATGGTCATGGCCTCGCGGTACTTGGCCACGGTGCGCCGCGCCACGTTGATGCCTTCCTCCTGGAGCAGCTCAGCGAGCTTGCTGTCGCTGAGCGGCCTGGACTGGTCCTCGTCGGCGATCAGCCGGCGGATCCGCGCGCGGATGGCCGTGGCCGAGCATTCGCCGCCGTCCACGGTCTGCACGTGGCTGGAGAAAAAGTACTTGAATTCGAAGGTGCCCCGCGGAGTGCGCATGAATTTCTGGTTGGTGATCCGCGAGACGGTGGACTCGTGCATGTCGATCTCTTCGGCCACCTCGCGCAGCACCAGGGGTTTCATGGCCTCGTCGCCTTCCTCCAGGAAATCCCGCTGGCGGCTGACGATGCAGCGGGCGACCTTGAGCAGGGTCTCGTTGCGGCTGCGCAGGCTCTTGATGAACCAGCGCGCCTCCTGCAGATGCTGGCGGAGCATGTTGGAATCGGCCTTGTTGCCGGCCTGCTTGGCGAGGCCGGCGTAGAGATTGTTGATGCGTACCCGGGGGTAGGCCTCGGCGTTGATCTCCACCTGCCACTGACCCTCGACCTTGCGCACGAACACGTCCGGGACCACGTACTGGGTGCGCTGGTTGTCGAAGCGGGCCCCGGGGTGCGGATCCAGGCTCTGGAGGACCTCCACCACCTGCAGCAGTTCCTGCTGCGACAGGCGCATGCGCCGCTGCAGCTGGCTGTACTGGCGGTTCGCCAGCAGCTCCAGGTGCCGGTCGACCAGATGCCGGGCCTCTTCCAGCCAGGGCGTGTCGGCGGGCAGGTGGGCCAGCTGGATCAGCAGCGCCTCGCGCGGGCCGTGGGAGGCCACCCCCACCGGGTCGAACTCCCGCACCCGGTCGCGGACGGATTCCACGTCTTCCAGAGTGACGCCCCATTCCGGGTCCACCGCGGCGACCAGATCCTCCGGGGCCTCGGTGAGGTAGCCGTCGTCGTCCACGGCGTCGATGATGGCCTCGGCGATGGCCTGCTCCCGCTCGGTGAAACCGGCCAGGTTCGCCTGCCAGTGCAGGTATTCGTGCAGTGACTCGCCGTCCTCGGTCTGATTGGCCAGCGGGTCGCGGTCCTCGTCCTCCGGGGCCGGCGCGCTATACGCGGTCTGGCCGTCGTAGATGTCCTCCCAGGAGGAGTCCAGGGCCAGGTCGTCGCCCAGGGATTCGTTGCTGGACCAGTCCTCGCTTTCGTCGGCGGAGGTCGCCGCCTCCGTGCCCTGTTCCTCTCCGGCGGAGTGCTCCGCCAGGGCGTCGTCCTCGTAGCCGGTTTCCTCGGCGTCCTCGTCGGATTCCAGCATGAGGTTGGACTCCAGCGCCTGCTGGACCTCCATGCGCAGCTCGAGCGTCGACAGCTGCAACAGGCGAATGGCCTGCTGCAGCTGCGGCGTCATCGTCAGCTGCTGGCCGAGGCGTAACTGAAGGGACTGTTTCATAGGGTCATAAGAATGGATTCAGGCCGGTGCGCTTCGTCACCTCGTGGGGAATGCTTCACCGATTCCCGCGCCACGACCCCATCGTAGCGGAAACCGCGAGTGTAGAGAACGTTGCGTCTCACGCGAGCTTGAACTCGATCACAGTCGGAAATCCTCGCCCAGATAGACGCGTTTGACCTGTTCATCGGCAAGAATGGATTCCGCGGCCCCCTCGGCGATCACCCGGCCCTCACTGAGAATATACGCCCGTTCCACGATCCCGAGGGTCTCGCGGACGTTGTGGTCCGTGATGAGCACGCCGATGCCGCGTTCGGCGAGATGCTCGATGATCTGTTTGATGTCGATGACCGAGATGGGGTCGACGCCGGCGAAAGGCTCGTCCAGCAGGATGAAGCGCGGGTCCGCGGCCAGGGCACGGGCGATCTCCACGCGCCGGCGCTCGCCGCCGGAGAGGCTGATGCCGGCCTGGTCGCGCAGATGGGAGACATGGAATTCCTCCAGCAGCTCGTCCCGCCGCCGTGCGCGCTGGCGCCGGTCGAGATCGCCGCGCACCTCCAGAATCGCCATCAGGTTCTCGCCCACCGTGAGCTTGCGGAATACCGAGGCCTCCTGGGGCAGGTAGCCAATGCCCCGCCGGGCGCGCATGTGCATGGGCAGTCGGGTGATATCGCCGTCGTCGAGGGTGATCCGGCCCTCGTCGGCCTGGATGAGCCCGACGATCATGTAGAAGCACGTGGTCTTGCCGGCGCCGTTGGGGCCGAGCAGGCCGACGATCTCGCCGGAGCGGGTGTGGAGGCTGGCGCCGCGTACCACCGGCACGCGTTTGAACCGCTTCATCAGGCCCTCGGCCCGAAGCACGCTCTGTTCGGCTGCGCTCAATATGGCCTCCTGTTCCGCCTCATTCCCCGCTGCCCGGGTCGTCGTCCCCGTTGCCCTTGTCCCGTTCCTCGTTGGGGAACAGGGTGATCTCGATGCGATCCTTGCCCTCGCCGCCGCTGTCGGCCTGCACGCGCTCGCTGGCGACGTCGTAGACGATGGTCTCGCCCTTGAACTCGTTGCGCCCCTGCCAGAGCGTGGCGCCGTCGAGCAGGCGGATGCGCTCCGGGCCGGTGGCATAGTACTCCATGCGCGGGGCACGGGCGCGTACGTACTCCGCGCCCGCTTCGGGCTGCTGGCGGTAGGTGGCCGGCGAGCCCTCCACCTCGATGCGGGTAACCTGGCGCTCGTCGTCGGTGTAGACGCGCATGATTTCGCCGGTGACTTCCAGCGTGCCCTGGGTCATGACCACGTCGCCGCGGTAGATGCCCACGCCGGTGGCATTGTTGAGCTCGGCCTCGTCGGCGTTGAGCCGGATGGGCTGCTCGCTGTCCGAGGGCAGGGCGGTGGCGGCGCCGGCCGGCAGCAGCGCCCCCAGGGCCGCCAGCAGGATCAGCCACGGTTTGGCTGGCCACGGCGGGGTTCTCTTATCGGCTTTCATCTTCCGCTTCCAGACCGGTTTCCGGAGTGTAGATGCCGTCAACGTGGGACTGCATGTGCACGCGCTGCTCGGCCATGAACACTTCGGCGCCGATGCCGCGCAGCCGGCTGCCGGGGGCGTTCGCCACGATGGGGCGGTCGGTGCTGGCGTAGTCCGCCCGTGGCAGCAGATAGACTTCCGAGGTTACCAGCTCCAGGGCACCGCCGTTGGCCGTTGCCGGGCGGGTCAGCCGCACCGTGCCGGAGAGCCGGGCTTCGTCGCCATTATTCCAGGCGCGTCCGAAGTCCGCCTCGCCATGCCAGGGGGCGCCGTCCTCCATGAACAGGGTCCAGCGCGGCTGACGGAAGGTCCAGCTGTCGGTGTCGTCGAAGCGGCGCATCCGCTCGGCATCCACCCGATAGTCCAGGCTGCCGTCCGGTTGCGTGGCCGAAAGCGTGGTATCCAGCAGATAGTAACTGACCTCGTCGCGGACGATCTCCGGTGCCGGTGGTGCGCTCTCGCGCCGCGGCTCGCCCTGATACAGCCACCAGCCGATCAGCGGCACCAGCGCCACCAGCGCCGCCGGCAGTATCCGGCTGCGGCGATCGCGGCCCTTGTCAGCCATGATCGTCGATCAGCGCGTCGAGATGGCCCTGGGCGGCGAGGATGAGCTCGCAGAGCTCGCGTACCGCGCCACGGCCGCCGGGGCGGCGGGTGACCCAGTCGGCCCGGGCCTGGACGCTGGGATGGGCGTCCGCCACCGCCACGGACAGGCCGGCGGCGGCCATGGCGGGCAGGTCCACCAGATCGTCGCCGATGAACGCGGCGGCGCCGGGCGCGATGCCGTGTTCCTCGCACAGCGTTGCCAGGGCGGCCCCCTTGGCGCGGCTGCCCTGGATCAGGTCGGTGACCCCCAGCTCCCCGGCCCGCCTCTCCAGGGCGGCGGAAGCGCGGGCGGTGATCCAGGCGACGGCGATCCCCGCGTCCTGGAGCAGCCGGATGCCCTTGCCGTCATGAATATGGAAGGCCTTCAGCGTTTCCCCGTCGGCGCCCGTGTAGACGCTGCCATCCGTGAGCACGCCGTCCACGTCGCTAACCAGCAGCGACACGGCCTGGGCGCGCTCCCAGACGGATTCCTCGGGCATGTCGAAGTAGGCCGGATTGCGGCGGTCCATCAGACCACCCCCGCCCGCAGCAGGTCGTGCATGTTCAGCGCACCCTGCAGCCGATCGTCGGCATCCACCACCAGCAGCGCGTTGATCTTGTGGCGTTCCATGCGCTCCAGGGCCTCGGCGGCGAGCTCGTCGGTGCGGGCGGTGCGCGGATGGGTCGTCATGACGCGTTGTACGGGCGTGGTGTGGATGTCCACGGCCTGCTCGAAGGTCCGCCGCAGGTCGCCGTCGGTGAAGATGCCGACGACCCGGGCGTGCGCGTCGACCACGGCGGTCATGCCCAGGCCCTTGGCGGTCATCTCCACCAGGGTGTCGCTGAGTATGGTCTGCGGCGTTACCCGCGGGATGCGCTCGCCGGTGTGCATCAGGTCATCGATACGCAACAGCAGCCGGCGGCCCAGTCGTCCGCCGGGATGGGAGCGGGCGAAGTCCTCGGCGGTGAAGCCGCGGGCGTCCAGCAGCGACACCGCCATGGCATCCCCCATGGCCAGGGTCGCCGTGGTGCTGGAGGTGGGCGCGAGACCGAGGGGGCAGGCCTCCTGGGCCACGCTGACGTCGATGTGCACGTCCGCCGCCCGGGCCAGGGTGGAGTCTGGACGGCCGGTCAGGGCGATCAGCGGGACGTGCAGGCGCTTGATCAGGGGAATGATGGTGTTGATCTCTTCGGTCTCCCCCGAATTGGACAACGCCATGACCACGTCCTCGGGCGTGATCATGCCCAGGTCGCCGTGGCTGGCCTCGCCCGGATGCACGAAGAACGCCGGCGTGCCGGTGCTGGCCAGGGTCGCGGCGATCTTGCCGCCGATGTGGCCGGACTTGCCCATGCCGATGACGATCACCCGCCCGCGGCAGTCGAGCATCAGCCGGCAGGCCCTGGCAAAGCCGCCGTCGAGGCGTTCCTTCAGCGCCAGCACGGCGCTCGCCTCCACGTCCAGCACGGCGGCGGCAAGGGCCTGCAGGCGGGCCCCGGGATCGCGCTCCCGGTTCTCGGCCAGGAAATCATCCAGTCTTGTCGGTGTGTCGGACATCGTTGTCGTTTCCCCGGACCGTTGCCGTCAGCGTACGGCAAAGACGGCATTTCTCAACGTCCATTGACCCTCTGGCCGTTCCGACCTGGCGGGAGCGAAGCCCGTCACGCTCGCGGCGGGCACGGCCCTGATGCGCTCAGTCGCGCCACCCGGCACGCGCGGACGTTTCAGTGCCTGCCTAAATGGAGCCATGAGCGTCGAAGAACAGCATCACCTGGTAGCCGCAGTAGGCCGCGAGCAGCAACAGCCCCTCCGGCCGGGTGACGTGGCCGGGCCGGCGCAGCCCATAGGCGAAGGCGAAGAACACCATGGTCAATAGGACCATGGAGACGAAGTCCCGGTTCAGCACCTCGGCATCGAAATGAAACGGGGCCACCGCGCCGGCAAGCCCCATGACCCCGAGGATGTTGAATATGTTGGAGCCGATAACGTTGCCGATGGCGATGTCGTGCTCGCCCTTCCGGGCGCTGGCCATGGAGGCGGCGAGCTCCGGCAGGCTGGTCCCGAGGGCGACGATGGTCAGGCCGATGACGAGATCACTGATGCCGAGGCTCTGGGCGGTGGCCACCGCCGCCCAGACCAGCGCCCGCGAGCTCGCCAGCAGCAGGGCCAGGCCGGCGATCAGCCAGAACACCGCCGTGCGCAAAGGCATGTCGGTGGGGATTTCCTCCTCGTATTCCTGCACGATGGGGTCGGCACCGCCCCGGCGGGCCTGCCAGCCCATCCAGAGCAGCACGGCGCCCATGCCGAGGAGCAGCAGCAGGCCCTCCCATCGCTGCAGACGGAGGTCCAGCAGCAGCGGCAGGCTCAGCCCCATGACGGCCAGCAGCACGGGCATCTCGCGTTTCAGGATGCTGGAGCGCACAGCCAGCGGGAAGCACAGTGCGGTGATGCCGATGATCAACCCGGTGTTGGCGATATTGGACCCGATGGCGTTGCCGATGCCCAGCCCGGGGTTTCCTTCCCACGCCGCCAGGCCCGAGACCAGCATCTCCGGCGCCGAGGTGCCGATGCCCACGATGGTCAACCCCACCACCAGTGGCGAGACGCCGAGGCTGCGGGCGGTGACGGCGGCACCCGCGATGAACCGGTCGGCGCTCCAGGTGAGCACGATAAAGCCCAGAACCAGGGTCAGCAGGTACAGCCCCATTGCGTGTTCTGCCTGTCGATTGAATGAAGGAAACGTTGGTTGAATGCCGCCTCGCGCGGAGTCATTCAAGCCGTCCCGGCGCCGGCCGGCGCAAAACGCGCAATGATACTAACGCGGTGTCGTGAAAAGCCACCACTGACGCCGTGTCGGGGTCATTTGACTCCCCCAGACCCATACTGGATACTGCCGACGCTCGCCCACCGACAGAAGGACTGCCAAGGTGCGGTGCCGCCTGGGAAAACCGGGCCCGCGCCGGCGACGTCAAACGGTTTGCCATGGCCATCGATTCCGCCGCGGAAAGCTCCGACGTCCTCGTAGACATACGGGGGCTGCACTATTCCCGGGGCAACAAGAAGATATTCGACGGCGTCGACATCCAGATCCGGCGCGGCCGGGTAACGGCCATCATGGGGCCGAGCGGGACCGGCAAGACGACCCTGCTGCGGCTGATCGGAGGGCAGCTGCGGCCCCACGCGGGCCGCATCGTGGTGGACGGCCAGGACGTGCACAAGCTGAGCCGCGCCGGGCTTTTCCGGCTGCGCCGGCGCATGGGCCTGCTCTTCCAGAGCGGCGCGCTGTTCACGGACCTGACGTGTTTCGAGAACGTCGCATTCCCGCTGCGCGAGCACACGACCCTGCCGGAGTCGCTGATCCGCAACCTGGTGCTCATGAAGCTGCAGGCCGTGGGGCTACGCGGCGCGCGGGATCTCTATCCCAGCCAGCTCTCCGGAGGCATGGCGCGGCGGGTGGCACTGGCCCGGGCCATTGCCCTGGACCCGACCATGGTCCTTTACGACGAGCCCTTTTCGGGGCAGGACCCGATCTCCATGGGCGTGCTGGTGCAGTTGATCCGGCTGCTCAACGACGCTCTGGGCCTGACCAGCGTCGTGGTTTCCCACGACGTCGATGAGACGGCGGCCATCTCCGACATGATCTACGTGATCTCCGACGGCAAGGTGGTGGGGGAAGGCACGCCCCAGGCCCTGCGCGAGACGGACTCCGAGTGGGTGCGGCAGTTCATGTCGGCGCTGCCCGATGGGCCGGTGCCGTTCCACTATCCGGCCCCATCCTACCGCAGCGAGCTGCTGGGCGAGGCGGGACCGGGCGCATGATCGAATGGACCCGCAACCTGGGTGCCAAGACCCTGCAGTCGCTGGGCAAGCTCGGTCGTGCCACGCTGTTCCTGCTCCGGGTGCTGGCCGGGCTGCCGGGGCTGGCGCGCCGTCCGCTGCTGGTCGTGGCGGAGATCTACTCGGTGGGCGTGCTTTCGCTGCTGATCATCGTGGTATCCGGGCTTTTCGTGGGGATGGTGCTCGGCCTGCAGGGCTACAATACGCTGGTGGATTTCGGTGCCGAGGAGTCCCTGGGCACCCTCGTGGCCCTGTCCCTGACGCGGGAGCTGGGGCCGGTGGTCACGGCGCTGCTTTTCGCCGGCCGGGCCGGGTCGGCGCTGAGCGCGGAAATCGGCCTGATGAAGGCCACCGAGCAGCTCTCGAGCATGGAAATGATGGCCGTGGACCCGGAGCGGCGGGTCATCGGGCCGCGCTTCCTCGCGGGGGTCATCGCCATGCCGCTGCTGGCCGCGATTTTCACGTTCCTGGGCATCATCGGCGCCTACGGGATCGGAACGAACCTGCTGGGCGTGGATGCCGGCGCCTTCTGGTCGCAGATGCAGGGTAGCGTGAGCTTCTACGAGGACGTGCTCAACGGGGTGATCAAGAGCCTGGTGTTCGGCGTGGTGGCGAGCTGGATCGCGGTCTTCGAGGGTTACGACTGCATGCCCACGTCCGAGGGCGTGAGCCGGGCGACCACGCGCACGGTGGTCCACACGTCCCTGGCCGTGCTGGGGCTGGACTTCATTCTCACGGCACTGATGTTTGGTTGAGGACGCCGAAAACCGATTCATGCCCGGTCGCCGGAGCGGTCCGGATCGGCCGGCGGTGCCGGGAAGGCCATAGAACAGGACACGAGCTATGTACGTATCGAGAACGGCGGAGCTGTGGGTCGGGTTGTTCGTGCTGGCGGGGATTGCCTCGCTGTTCGCCCTGGCCATGAAGGTGAGCAACATTGCCGCGTTTCAGAGCGCTGACGGCTACGAAATCGTGGCCCGCTTCCAGAACATCGGCGGTCTCACGGAGCGCGCGCCGGTGACGCTGGGCGGCGTGCAGATCGGCCGGGTCAAGAGCATCGAGCTGGACCAGCAGACCTTCCAGGCCAGGGTGATCCTGGCCATCGCACCGGACTACAACAACCTGCCGGAGGACACCAGCGCCTCGATACTCACCTCGGGTCTGCTGGGCGAGCAGTATGTCGGCCTGGAACCGGGCGGCATGGATGCGACTCTAAGCGATGGCGACGAGATCATGTTGACGCAGTCGGCACTGGTGCTGGAGAAGATCATCAGCCAGTTCCTTTACCAGACGGCCTCCGAGTAGGGGCCGGATCCGAACATCGCCGGACCAGCGAGCCAGAACAGGGAGCTCCCATCAATGCGCACAATCGCCGGAAGACTTGCTGCACTGCTGTTGGGTGTCGCCGTGGCGGGCGCCGCCACGGCCGCCGATACGACCGGGGACGGAATGACGCCGCCGGATGCGCTCGTCGAGGAGACCACGGAGCAGGTCCTGGAGCTGCTCGAGGAGCGCCAGGCCGAGATCGAGCAGGACCCGGGCATCGTCTTCGAGATCGTGCGCGAAGTGGTGCTGCCGCATTTCGACTTTCCGCTGATCAGCCGATTCGTCCTGGGCCGGCACTGGCGCGAGGCCAGCCCCGAACAGCGCGAGCGCTTCATGGAGGAGTTCCGGACCCTGCTGATTCGCACCTACGGTACTTCCCTGGCCGAGTACTCCGGACAGGAGGTCGAGTATCTGCCGATGAAGGCCGACCCGGAGAGCGGGCGCGTGGTGGTGCGCACCGAGATTCAGCAGGCCCAGGGCCCGGCCATCCCGATCGCCTATCGCCTGCATCGCACGGACGAGGGCTGGAAGGTGTTCGACGTGATCGTCGAGGGGGCCAGCTACGTGCAGACCTACCGCAGCGAGTACGGCTCGCTGATCGCCTCCAGGGGGCTCGACGCCCTGATCGAAAGCCTGGCGGAGAAGAACGCGCGCAAGACGCAGCAGGGCGGGGGCGCTTCGTGAGCAAAGCCGAGCTGCGCCGGGGCGAGACCGAGGGGCAGTTCGTCCTGGAGGGCAATCTGAGCATCGAATCCGTGCCGCGGCTATGGGAGCGGACCAATGGCGCGTTTCACGACGTACCGGCGCTGACCATCGATCTCGGCCAGGTGGAGCGGGCCGACAGCGCCGGGCTGGCGCTGCTTATCGATTGGACTCGCCGGGCGCGGGACAACGGCCAGGACATCCGCTTCACCAACCTGCCCGATCAGATGCTGGCTATTGCACGCGTCAGCGGCCTCGATACCATGTTGCCCTTTTACCGCGCCGACTAACGCGAGGACAGAGCCAATGATGGAGCCACAGGAGATCGCCCGGCTGCTGGAGCAGGGGCTGAACGACGCCCGGGTCCACGTCGACGGTGACGGGCACCATTTCCAGGCGTTGATCGTCACCCCCGCCTTCGAGGGGCTGAGCCTGATCCAGCGTCATCGTATGGTCAACGAGGTGCTTGAAGCGCATCTCGATTCGGGGGTGTTGCACGCCATTTCCATGCGCACCCTGACCCCGGAACAGTATGACGCCGAGCGCACCTGACGCCGGCGGGTGCCTGCCGGCGCGGTGCTTCGCGCCGGCGGCGAGGAGAAACCAATTGAGCAGTAACACCACGGTATACGCCATACCCGGCCTCCGCGTGCCGGGGTCGACGCCCAGCCGCCGGCGGGGTGGCGTCTAGATGGAGCGGCTGATCATCAAGGGCGGCGCGCCCCTGGAAGGCGAGATCCGGATCTCGGGCGCCAAGAACGCGGCGCTGCCCATTATTTCGGCCACGCTGCTGGCCGAGACACCAATGACCGTCGGCAACATCCCGCATCTTCACGACGTCACGACGACCATGGAGCTGCTCGGCCGCATGGGCGTGAGCCTGACGGTGGACGAGCGCATGAACGTGGAGGTGGATACCAGCACGCTGACCGACCGGTTCGCGCCCTACGAGCTGGTCAAGACGATGCGGGCCTCCATCCTGGTGCTAGGGCCCTTGCTGGCGCGCTTCGGGGAGGCCAACGTCTCCCTGCCGGGCGGCTGTGCCATCGGCACGCGGCCGGTGAACCTGCACGTGGACGGGCTGCGTCAGCTCGGTGCCGACCTCACCATCGAGGGCGGCTATATCAAGGCCCGCTGCGAGCGGCTGCACGGTGCGCGCATCGTCTTCGACATGGTTACCGTCACCGGCACTGAAAACCTCATGATGGCGGCTGCGTTGGCAAGGGGCACGACGATCCTGGAGAATGCCGCGCGGGAGCCGGAGGTGGTGGATCTGGCCGCGTGCCTGAACGCCATGGGCGCGCAGGTTTCCGGCGCCGGCACCGATACCATCACCATCGAGGGCGTGGAACGCCTCTCCGGGACCCGGTACCACGTACTGCCCGACCGCATCGAGACCGGCACCTATCTGGTGGCCGCGGCCATGACGGGCGGCCGGGTGTTACTCAAGGATACCCGGCCGGAGCTCCTGGACGCCGTACTGGTCAAGCTGGAAGAGGCGGGCGCCTGGATCGACACCGGCAAGGACTGGATTCGCCTGGACATGCGCGGCCGCCGGCCAAAGGCCGTGAAAGTGCGAACGGCGCCTTACCCGGCCTTCCCCACGGACATGCAGGCGCAGTTCTGTGCCATGAACGCCGTAGCCGACGGCACCGGCATGGTGACGGAGACCGTATTCGAGAACCGCTTCATGCACGTGCTGGAGATGCAGCGCATGGGCGCCGACCTGCGCCTGGAAGGCCATACCGCCATCAGTAGCGGGGTGGAGAGGCTCACCGGCGCGCCGGTCATGGCCACCGATCTGCGCGCCTCGGCCAGCCTGGTGCTGGCCGGCCTGGTGGCCGACAATGAAACGTATGTGGATCGGATCTATCACATCGATCGCGGTTATGAGTGCATCGAAGAGAAGCTGGCGCAGCTCGGCGCCGACATCCGCAGGGTGCCGGCATGAGTGAGGCGGCGGCGAACGGCGAGAGCCACGGGCTGACCATCGCCCTGTCCAAGGGCCGGATCCTGGAGCAGACCCTGCCCCTGCTGGCCGCGGCGGGCATCGAGCCGGCCGAGCCGCCGGAGTCGAGCCGCAAGCTGGTCGTGCCGACCAACCTGGCCGGTGTTCGCCTGGTTATCGTGCGCGCCTCCGACGTGCCGACCTACGTCGAGCACGGCGGCGCCGACCTGGGCGTGGCGGGCAAGGACGTGCTGATGGAGCACGGGGGGCAGGGCCTGTACGAGCCGCTGGATCTGAATATCGCCCGTTGCCGGCTGATGGTGGCGGGGGAGCCCGGTGCCGATCGTCGGCCGGGTCAGCTGCGCGTGGCCACCAAGTTCGTCAACATCACCCGCCGTTACTATGCTGAACAGGGACGACAGGTCGAGCTCATCAAGCTCTATGGCTCCATGGAGCTGGCGCCGCTGGTGGGCATGGCGGATCTGATCGTGGACCTGGTGGACACCGGCAACACCCTGCGGGCCAACGGCCTGGAGCCGCTGGAGACAATTGCCTGGATCAGCTCCCGGCTGGTCGTCAACAAGGCGTCGATGAAGATGAAACACCGCGCCATCCGCCCGTTGCTGGAACGGCTGCGCGAGGCGGTCGGCGACGAGGCCGCCGCGGCGCAGGCCTAGCCCGCATGTCACACAGCCGCTCGCGAGGTACTGGAACGGCATGACCACACGTCAGTCAGACAGCAGCCCGGCATCCTCGAGCCTCGAGATCCGGCGACTGAGCATCACCCAGCCCGATTTCTGGGAGAGCCTGCGGACCCTGACCAGTTGGGAAGAGGGGGCCGGCGCCCGGGTGGAATCCACCGTCGACGAGATCCTGGCCGACGTCCGTGGCCGCGGCGATGCCGCGCTGCTGGACTGGACCGCCAGGCTCGATGGTATGGAGGCCGGGCATGTCTCGGAGCTGTCCCTCCCGGCGTCGCGGCTGCGGGCGGCCTTCGACGGCCTGGCCGCCGAGCAGCGCGAGGCGCTCGAGGCGGCGGCGGAGCGTATCACCGAGTACCACCAGCGCCAGCTCCAGGAGTCCTGGAGCTACACCCAGGCCGACGGGACCGTCCTCGGGCAACAGGTGACGGCGCTGGAGAAGGTGGGCGTGTATGTCCCCGGCGGCAAGGCGGCGTATCCGTCCTCGGTCCTGATGAACACCCTGCCGGCCGGTGTCGCCGGCGTCGAGGAGATCATCATGACCGTGCCCACCCCGGGCGGTGTCGTGAACGAGCTGGTACTGGCCGCCGCCCATGTGGCCGGCGTGCACCGGGTGATCACCATCGGCGGTGCCCAGGCGGTGGGGGCGCTGGCCTACGGCACCGAGACCGTCCCCGCGGTGGACAAGATCGTCGGGCCCGGCAATGCGTACGTCGCGGAGGCCAAGCGTAAGGTCTTCGGCCACGTCGGCATCGACATGGTGGCGGGTCCCTCGGAGATCCTGGTCATCTGCGACGGTCAGACGGATCCCGAGTGGATTGCCATGGACCTCTTCTCCCAGGCCGAGCACGACGAGGACGCCCGCGCGATCCTGGTCTGCCCGGACGTGCTCTACCTGGATGAGGTGCAGGCGGCGATGGAGCGGTTGCTGCCGGAGATGGAGCGCTCGGACATCATCCGGGCCTCGCTGCGTAACCGCGGTGCGCTGATCTATGTGCGCGATCTTGGCGAGGCCGAGCGGGTGGCCAACACCATCGCCCCCGAGCATCTGGAGCTGTCGGTGGCGGAGCCGGAGAAGATGCTGGCGCGGATCCGCCATGCCGGGGCCGTGTTCCTGGGCCGGCATACGCCCGAGGCACTCGGCGACTACTGCGCCGGGCCCAACCACGTGCTGCCGACCTCCTGCACGGCGCGTTTCGCTTCGCCGCTGGGCGTGTATGACTTCCAGAAGCGCACCAGCGTCATCGGCTGCTCGCCGGCCGGTGCGCGCACCCTGGGGGCCATCGCGGAAGTGCTGGCCTGGGGCGAGGGGCTGACCGCCCATGCCGCCTCGGCACGCTACCGCATGGACGCGGACGACTCGTCCGGCCGTTGACCCGGCGGCGTGCCGCGCCGACGCGCCATCGCCGGCGTTGCCTGAATTCCCCGGCGGTCAGCCCTGCTCGGGGGGACGTTCGACGATGGTGAGCTCGGTGGTGAAACGCTCGCCGTCCTGCAGGCCGCTGACCTCGATGGTGGTGCCCGGCGCGCGCTGGGTAATCAATCCCAGGAGATCCTGAACGCTCTCAACGCGCCGTCCGTCGATGGACAGGATGATGTCGCCGGGTGAGAGCCCCGCCTTGTCCGCCGGGCCGCCCCGCAGAACACCCGAAAGGATGACGCCGTCGGCCGAATCCAGCCCGAAGGACTCGGCGAGCTGCGGCGTCACCGCCTGGACCTGGATGCCCGCCCAGCCGCGGATTACCCGGCCGTGCTCGAGGATGCTGCGCAGTACATCCTTGGCCAGGTCGACCGGGATGGCGAAGCCGATGCCCAGCGAGCCGCCGGAGCGGCTGTAGATCGCGGTGTTGATGCCCACCAGCTCCCCTCGCGCGCTAACCAGCGCGCCCCCGGAGTTGCCGGGGTTGATGGCGGCGTCGGTCTGTATGAAGTTCTCGAAGGTCGACAGGCCCAGCTGACTGCGGCCGGTGGCGCTGACGATGCCCTGGGTGACCGTCTGGCCGACGCCGAAGGGGTTGCCGATGGCGAGGACCACGTCACCGACCCGTAGCGGCCGGGAATCGCCAACGGTGATGGTGGGGAGCTCGCCGAGGTCGATTCTCAGGACTGCCAGGTCGGTCTCCGGGTCGGTGCCGACGACTTCGGCCGAGCTCTCCCGGCCATCGGCCAGCAACACCTGGATCTGCTGGGCATTCTCCACCACGTGGTTGTTGGTCAGGATGTAGCCTTCGGTGCTGAAGATCACGCCGGAACCCAGGCTGGTTTCGGTACGCGTACGCGGTTCCGGCAGAGCGTCGCCGAAGAACCGTCGCAGAGAGGGATCGTCGAAGAAGGGATGTCGGGGCTCGGTGACCCGCTTCGCCGTATAGATGTTCACCACGGCGGGGGCGGCTCGGGTCACGGCCTCGGCATAGGACACCGGGCCATTCCCGAGACCGTCACCAGGGCCGCGCGGGGCCTCGGTGAGGCGCACGACGGGCGAGTCGGGCTGCAGCCAGCCCGGTGCCAGCCACATCAGCGCGGCGGCAACGAGCACGCCCACCAGCGCATAGCTCGCCACGAAACGAATGAGCCGAGAGGTTTTCATCGATACTCCCTACAGTCCCAGCAGTACACGGACGCCGCGGGGTGCCACGCTTTGGCGCGATGGCGATGCAGAGTAGCATGCCAGGGCGGACCAAGGGGCGCAGTCCCGGAACGATCACAGGAGTCGACCATGGTTGCCATTGCCGAGATCACGTCGTACCTGGCCGATGTGCTGGAGGCCGAGCGCTTCACCGACTATTGCCCCAATGGCCTGCAGGTCGAGGGCGAGCGTCCGGTGCACCGTCTGGTCAGCGGTGTAACGGCCAGCGAGTCTTTTATTGACCATGCGCTGGCGGCCGATGCCGACGCGCTGCTGGTGCACCACGGCTATTTCTGGAAGGGCGAGCCGGCGCCGGTAACGGGTATGAAGGCGAGGCGCATTGGCAAGCTGCTGCGCAGCGGCGTGCACCTGCTCGCCTACCACCTGCCGCTGGATGCCCATCCCGTACACGGCAATAACGCCCAGCTGGCTCAGCGGCTCGGTTTCGAAGTCGAGGGCAGCTTCCCGGCCGGCGGGGTGGCCGGACTGGGCCTCTACGGCACCACCCGGGCGGCCTCCGCCGAGGCACTGGCCGCGCGTATTGCCGAGCAGCTGGGCCGTGAGCCGGTATTCGTGGATGGCGGCAACGGCGCGATCCGGCGCGTGGCCTGGTGCAGCGGTGCCGCGCAGGGTTTCATCGGCCAGGCCGCCGAGCTGGGCGTGGATGCCTATATCTCCGGGGAGATTTCCGAGCCCACCGCCCACATCGCCCGAGAGATGGGTATCCATTACTTCGCCGCCGGACACCATGCCACGGAGCGCTACGGGGTCCAGGCGCTCGGCGAGCACCTGGCGCAGCGATTCGGGCTCGAGCACCGTTACGTGGACGTGGACAATCCGGCCTAGGGGGCGCTTGATCATTTCCGCGGCAATGAATCGAAGCGCCCGGGGAACGGCGCCGCGCCGCCCTCTCGAGGCTCTCGGGCAGGCGGCGCCGCTTGACCTGCCGGGGCTGATATACGATCCTTATGCGCCGTTCGGGGCGGCGGCTGTCCACGCCCCAGCCGGCGAGCCCGGGCCGGCCGCCGTCGCGCCGCGTGCATATGTGCTGACAGCGGTCCGGAACGGGGCGCCAGCCCGTTCCGGCACTATCGCCGGCATGCTCGGCATGCGACCCCCCGTCCGTCTTCAGATCGGCGTTCGGTCGGGTGCGCCAACGCCCGAGACGGGCGTGCACAGGAACTAGCGGGCTTTCATCGGGGCGCGACCACAAATCGAAAGCATCTCCCATGGGGGCCACCCACAACCCAGAACAGGGGGTCTTGGATGAAGCAGGATGGCGCTGACAAGAGCAAACGCCGTTTCCTGACTGGGGCCGCCACGGTCGTTGGCGGCACTGGTCTGGTACTGACGGCGGTGCCATTCATCAATTACTGGTTGCCCAGCGCGCGGACCAAGGCCGCCGGTGCACCGGTGGAAGTTGACGTCAGCAAGCTCGAGCCGGGCCAGCGGGTCAGTCCGGAATGGCGCGGCAAGCCGGTCTGGGTCCTGCGCCGGGATGAGCGCATGCTCGAGACGCTGCCCGAGCTGGAAGACCAGCTGCGGGATCCGGAGTCCAAGGTTGCTTCCCAGCAGCCCCCCTACGCCCAGAATCGTCACCGCTCACTGAAGCCGGAGTACCTGGTCCTGGTCGGCATCTGCACCCACCTCGGCTGCTCGCCGCTGTTCGAGCCGGAGCCGGGCGTCTACGGCGACGACTGGCTGGGCGGATTCTTCTGTCCCTGCCACGGCTCCAAGTTCGATCTGGCTGGGCGCGTCTATCAGGGCGTGCCGGCGCCGACCAACCTGGTTGTGCCACCCTATCGCTTCGCGGATGACGGCACCGTGGTGGTTGGCGAGGACCCGCAGGATGGAGGAGCGGCCTGATGAGTAACGGCACCCGGTCCAATGGTTTGCTGGGGTGGATCGACGCGCGCTTTCCGCTCACCAAGATGTGGAACGAGCACGTCGGCGAGTACTACGCACCCAGGAATTTCAACTTCTGGTACTTCTTCGGATCGCTGGCGCTGCTGGTGCTGGTCATCCAGATCGTTTCCGGCATCTGGCTGACCATGAACTACAAGCCGGCGGCGGAGATGGCCTTCTCCTCCGTCGAATACATCATGCGCGACGTCCAGTGGGGCTGGCTGATCCGTTATATCCACTCCACCGGCGCATCCGCGTTCTTCGTCGTCGTCTATCTGCACATGTTCCGGGCGCTGCTCTACGGTTCCTACCAGAAACCGCGAGAGCTGCTCTGGATCTTCGGCATGCTCATCTATCTGGTGCTCATGGCGGAAGCCTTCATGGGTTACCTGCTGCCGTGGGGACAGATGTCCTACTGGGGTGCCCAGGTGATCATCTCCCTGTTCGGCGCGATTCCGGGCGTCGGTGAAGATCTGGCGCTATGGATTCGCGGGGACTACAACATCTCCGACGTGACGCTGAACCGCTTCTTTGCGCTGCACGTGATCGCCCTGCCGCTGGTGCTCGTGTTCCTGGTGGTGGCCCACATCCTGGCGCTGCACGAGGTCGGGTCCAACAATCCGGACGGCGTCGACATCAAGAAGAACAAGGACAGCAACGGCAATCCGCTGGACGGTATCCCGTTCCATCCTTACTACACCGTGAAGGACCTGTTCGGCGCCGGCTGTTTCCTGATCGTCTTCGCCATCGTGGTCTTCTACCTTCCCGAGATGGGCGGTCTGTTCCTGGAGAAGCCCAATTTCGCGCCGGCGGACCCGCTGAAGACGCCCGACCATATCGCGCCGGTGTGGTACTTCACGCCCTTCTACGCCATTCTCCGCGCGATCCCCGACAAGCTGGGGGGCGTGCTGGCCATGGGCGCCGCGATTGTCGTGCTCTTCTTCCTGCCGTGGATTGATCGTGGCCGGGTGCGCTCGATCCGTTACCGCGGGCTGGCGTACAAGCTGGCGCTGGCGCTGTTCGCGATCGCCTTCGTGGTGCTGGGATACATGGGACTGCAGACGCCTTCCGACGTGTTCGTCGGCCTGACGGCGACCCGCTGGTCGCAGATCGGCACAACCATCTATTTCGGGTTCTTCGTGTTCCTGTGGATCTACACGTTCTTCGGTCTGGAGAAGACCAAGCCGGTGCCGGAAAGGGTGACTGAATAATGAGAAAGATCCTGATCGCACTCGCATTCGCCCTGTTCTCCGGTCAGGGCATGACCGCCGGGGGCGGCGGTGACGTCATGTCCGCCGACGCGGACGTGACGGATACGGCGTCTTTGCAGAATGGCGCGAAGCTGTTCGTGAATTACTGCATGGGCTGTCACTCCATGAAGTACATGCGTTACAGCCGGCTGGCGGATGACCTGGAGATTCCGGAGTCCGTGGTGGAAGAGCAGCTGATCTTCTCTCCGACGAAAAAGATCGGCGATACCATGACCAACGCCATGCCCATGGAGATGTCGGAGAAGTGGTTCGGCGCCGCACCGCCCGATCTCAGCCTGACCGCGCGTGTTCGGGGCGCCGATTGGGTCTACACCTACCTGAACACCTTCTATCGCGACGAGGAACGGGGCCTGGGCGTGAATAACCTCACCCTGGCCAACGCCTCCATGCCCCACGTGCTGGCGCGCCTCCAGGGCGTTCCGGAGCCGGTGCTGGAAGAGGTGCACAGCGGTGGGCAGTCCAAGCTGGCGGTGGTCTCCGTGGACACGCCGGAGGGCTCGGGCACGCTCACCGAAGACGAGTATCATGAGCTCACCCGCGACATCACGAACTTCATGGTGTACGCCGCCGAGCCGGTCCAGGCGGAGCGCGAACGTCTGGGCGTCTACGTGCTGCTGTTCCTCATCGTTCTCACCTTCATCCTCTACCTGCTCAAGCGGGAATACTGGAAGGATGTCCATTGATGAGTCGGCGGGTCACCGCCGATTCGGGGAGTTGAGCCAATGGCAACGGTAGGACGCCGTTCCGTGATGTCGCTGTTCTCCAGTCCGGAATGCCCCTTCTCCCACCGCGTGCGTTTCGTGCTTGCGGAGAAGGGTGCCAGCGTGGAGCTGTTGCCGGTTGCCGAGGGCGAGCAGGTGGAGGAGCTCTACGAGGTCAACCCGTATGGGACGATTCCCACGCTGGTGGACCGAGACCTGGCGTTGTACGACACCAAGATCATTACCGAGTACCTGGACGAGCGTTTCCCGCACCCGCCCCTGATGCCGGTGGATCCGGTCTCCCGGGCGAAGGCACGGCTGGTGGTCTACCGTATAGAAAAGGACTGGTACAGCCTGCTCGAATCCCTGCGGCACGGGGAAGGCGATGTGGACGCCGCCCGTGAAGAGCTGACGGAGAGCCTGATCTCCAGCGACGAGGTCTTCGCTGCCGAGCCGTTTTTCCTCAGCGAGGAGCTGACCGTCATGGACTGTGCGCTGGCGCCGCTACTATGGCGTTTGCCGTACCATGGCATTGACCTGACCGGGCGGGCGGATGCCATTCTCGAGTACGCGGACCGGCTGTTCGCGCGGGATTCGTTCCAGGAGAGCCTGACCGACCGTGAAAAGGCCATGAGAGCCTAGGGAGACACTGGGCCGTCGCGCCTCGGCGGCGCGGGCCAGAACGAGTTGATCCCTAACGCCGAATTCACCGCACCGCGCCGGCGCGTGGCGGCTGGCGCACACGCCGCGGCCGGAAAGACGGGCAAAAAGTCACGAGACACCGGCGGTCGGTGCACACGGGACGACATGGCGCGGAGACGCGCGAGTCGTCCGGAGTGTGATCGCCACGCCGCTTCGCTCGAGAGCCTTTGCCATGACCTCAAGCCGACCCTACCTGATCCGGGCCCTGTACGAGTGGATCGTCGACAACGGTCTCACGCCGTATCTGCTGGTCGATGCCAATGCGGACGCACTGGAGGCGCCGACGGAGTACGCCGACGGCGGCAAGCTGGTGCTGAACGTGGCGCCCCGCGCGGTGCGAGACCTCCAGCTGGGTAACGATATCGTAGCCTTCAGCGCCCGCTTCGGCGGTGTTTCCCGACAGGTGTCGATTCCCGTGCCGGCCGTCATGGCGATCTATGCGCGGGAGAACGGCCAGGGGATGCTGTTCGCCGAGCGCGACGACGGCGGGGACGAACCGCCTTCCGGGCCTCAGGGCCAGGGCGACAAACGCCCGAGTCTGAGAGTCGTCAAGTAACCCGGTTGAAAGCGCCGCCGTCGCGTCCATCCTTGTCCACAGGGAAGCCCCGGAGGATCGGACATGGTCGAGGTCATCACCGGAGATATCACCCGGCTGGAAGTCGACGCCATCGTGAATGCCGCCAACAAGAGCTTGCTGGGCGGCGGCGGCGTGGACGGCGCCATCCACCGCGCCGCCGGGCCGCAACTCAAGGAGGCTTGCCGTCAGCTCGGCGGCTGTGAAACCGGCGATGCGAAGGTTACCGAAGGATTCCATTTGCCGGCGCGTTTCGTGATCCACACGGTGGGCCCGGTCTGGCACGGCGGTGACCGGGGCGAAGACCAACTGCTCGCGGCCTGCTATCGGCGATCACTGGAGCTTGCCCGGGAGCGGGGCCTGCGCTCCGTCGCATTCCCCAACATCAGTACCGGCGCCTACGGGTTTCCCAAGGAGCGGGCCGCGGAGATCGCGCTTGGGGAGATGCGCGCCGCCGAGGCCGATTTCGACCGGATCATCGCCTGCTGCTTCAGCGAGGACGACGCGGCCTTGTACCGGCAAAAACTTCAAGATTAGCCACAGATGGACACGGATTGTTTGTGGTAACGGCTGCGTGCGCCCGGCGTCGGGGACTCGCGGTGAGGACGCCGCTCCTACATCGCTTCATCAGCCTTCTGTTGGTCATTAGGGAGTGGGATGGGGGCGCTGCCTCCTGGGGCCGCAGGGATCGCTGGCCGGTTGGAAAGAGGCCCCGCGGCGTTGAGCAGTCAGATCGGGTGCGTTGAACACGGCGACGTCGAGCATCCGTGTCCATCTGTGTTCATCTGTGGCTAATTCTAGCCGTCACTTCGGGTTGAACAGGTGCTGGTCGATCAAGTCGCAGAGGCAGTGGATGACCAGCAGGTGGACCTCCTGGATGCGGGCGGTGACCTGGGCCGGCACGCGGATCTCAACGTCGCCTTCGGCCATCAGGCCTGCCATCTCGCCGCCTTCACGGCCCGTGAGGGCCACCACGTGCATGCCCCGCTCGTGGGCGGCCCGGACCGCCGCGCTGACGTTCGCCGAGTTGCCGCTGGTGCTGATCGCCAGGAGCACGTCGCCGGATTGCCCCAGCGCGCGGGTCTGCTTCGCGAAGACATCCGTGTAGTCGTAGTCGTTGGCGATGGAGGTCAGGGTTGAGCTGTCGGTGGTCAGCGCGACCGCGGGTAGCCCCGGGCGTTCCATCTCGAAGCGGTTCAGCAGCTCCGAGGAGAAGTGTTGTGCATCCGCGGCCGAGCCGCCGTTGCCGCAGCTGAGGATCTTGCCTTCCGATTGCAGACAGCGCGCCATGACCTCGGCGCCCGCGAGGATGGCCGGCGCCAGCTTGTCCATGGCCATCTGCTTGGTGCGTATGCTCTCGTGGAAGTGCTGGGTGATCCGCTCATGTGGTTCCATGGTTGCCCGGCCTGCTCCTGAAGTGGTGGTTCCCGGCGACGCCCCTGGCGGTGCCGCTACTGTGCGTCGAAGGCGTTCCTGATCCAGTCGACTTCGCCTTCGGCATCGATGGCGACGACGTCGAAGCGGCAGGGGCAGTCCCTGCCCAGCTGCTGGTAGTACTGCGCGGCGGCGGCCGTCAGGCGCCGGCGTTTGCGGGCGCCGATGCTCTCAGCTCCGCCGCCGTAACGCAAATCGGCCCGCCGCCGGACCTCGACGAATACCAGGGTGCCGTCATCGTCCATGACCAGATCGATCTCTCCGCGGCGCGTGCGGTAGTTGCGCTCACGCAGCTTCAGTCCCCGGGACCTCAGAAAGCGGGCGGCGCGACCCTCCGCGCCGGCCCCGATGCGCAGGGACAGCCGGCCGCTCACGGCCGGGGCATGCCGAACGGCTCACCGTCCAGCGCCAGCGGTACGAGGCGGCCGTCGCGAAACGCCCCGGCCGGCAACAGGCGGTGGATGACGCCGTCGCCGGCCACGTGGATCACGCCCGTGGCCGATGCCATGCCGTCGCCCGGATACTGGCGCAGCACGTCGACGACCGGAGCCAGGCGATAGGCGTCGATCCCCATGGCGACCAGTCGTGGCAAGCGCTTGCTCTCCTGCGGCCACAGCGCCTGCATGGCGTTCAGCGACAGGGCTGCATCCAGAGCGGGCGTGCCCGCCATGAGCCAGGGAATGTCCACGATCCGCAGCCCGTCCATGTCCTGGTCGTCGTTGGGCTGCGGGCTCCCGGAATAGGCGTGGGACGTCGCGTAGACCGGCAGCCCGATGCCGTGGTGGAAACGGATCTGCGGGCGGATCAGCCGGGCCTGTTGCGGGTAGGCCGCGAAAAACACCGCATCCATGTCCTGACGCCGGCGCGGCTCGAACTCGATCTCGGCGGACAACACCCGGCGCAGCGTCCCGTAGCGGGCGCGGCTGGCATCCAGGTTGAAAAGCCGCGTCAACGGCGCGCCGAAGTCACTCGCCTGGGGCTGGTAGTAAGCCTGTTCCAGGACGCGTCCGCCGCGTGCTTCGAGGCTCGCCCGGAAAGCGCCGGCCACGCGATCGCCCCACTCGCTGTTGGGAACCAGGGCCACGGCCGCCTCGTGGCCCTGCGCCGCCATCAGCCCGGCGGCGGCCCGGGCGTCGTCCTCCGGGGCAAGGCCGAACTGGAAGAAACGGTCCCGGGGAATCCCTTCGCCGCCCACGGTGTTGAGCGCCAGCACCGGAACCGGGAACGTGTCCCAGACGCTAAGCATCTCCAGCGACTGCTTGGTCAGCGGGCCGACCACCAGGTCCATGCCGGCCTCGACCGCGTCCCGGTAAGCGCTGACCACGTCCTTGCCGCTCTCGCCCACGTCGAACACGCGAACGCGGGGGCGCGGGGCCGTGTCCTGGAAGTAGGCGGCCATGAAACCGTGCATGATGGCCTGGCCGACGCCGGCCAGACGGCCGGACAGCGGCAGCATCAGGGCGATTTCCTCCGGCGGCCGGAGCCGTTCCAGGTGATCGGCCAGGATCTGGCCGGCGAACCGGTTGGCGGGGTGATCCGGGTAACGTTGCCGCCACTGGGCCACTGCCTGGCGCAATGCCGGAGCGTCAATGCGGTTCTCGCGAAAGCGCGTTGCCAGCACCAGCCAGCCGTCGAGGGTCGCCGAGCCGCTGGGCATGACCGCGGCGAGCCGGGCGGGCGACAGCCGGCTCAGGCCCTCCCAGATGAGCCGGAACTGCCGCTCCCGCGCGGCGCCGGGCGCCATCGATTGCGCCAGCCCGATCCGTATGCGTGCGGCCTCGATCTGGCGGCCAAGGCTGTAGAGGGCGCTGGCCTGAGCGTCACGCCAGTCCCGGGCCAGTGACTCGGGCAGGTTGTCCGGCTGCTCTTCGAGGCGCTGCCACGCGGCCTCGGGCTTGTCCTCGCCCAGCTCGATCCGGGCGCGGATCAATGTCAGCCGGTGGCGGTGTTCGCCGGTCAGGACGGTCGCGTCCACATCCTCGATCAGCCGCTGGGCGGTGGCCACGTCGCCGCCACGCGCGTAAATGCCCGCCGCTCTAACCAGGTAGCGGTCCCGCAGCGGTGACTGCGTCTGCTCGGCAGCGGTCTCGAACAGCGCCGCCGCCTCCAGGGGGCGGTCCAGGGCCAGGGCGCGGCGCGCCTCTTCGGCCATGGCCGGTTCGCGCTCGGCGGGCTCCGGCGTGACGCTGGGTTTCGGTGGCGGGGCGGCGCAGCCGGCCAGGAGCAAGGCCCCTGCGACGCCGAGAATTAAAGAAGCCCTGTTGGATCGCGAGCGCATGATTTCCTTTGCCGTGCTGACATCGTGAGGCGGGGTCCGCTGCTGCGCCGTCGTCTCCAGCGGCGCCGGCCCTGGTCGCGAGGTCTCGGAACCGCCGACCGGCAAGCGCGTGGGCATTGTTCAGCGCTACGTTAGTATACTGGCACACCTTTTTCCGTGCATCCGACCCCGCGGGGAGACCGCCGCCATGGCCGCCACGCTGTACGTCGTCGCCACGCCCATCGGTAACCTCGAGGATATGACCTACCGGGCGGTCCGCATCCTACGGGAGGTGGACCTCGTGGCCGTGGAGGATACGCGCCACGCGCGTAAGCTGCTGGAGCACTACGGCATCGACCGGCCGCTGCTGAGCCTGCACGAGCACAACGAGGCGCAGCGGCTCGAGCCCGTGTTGTCCCGGTTGGAAGGCGGTGCTTCCATCGCGGTGATCAGCGACGCCGGGACGCCGTTGATCAGCGATCCCGGGTTCCAGCTGGTGCGCGAGGCCCGCCGTCGCGGCATCGCCGTGTCCCCCGTGCCCGGGGCCAGCGCGATCACTGCCGCGCTGTCCGTGGCGGGCCTGCCCACCGACCGGTTCGTCTATGAGGGTTTCCTGCCGGCAAAGCCCGCCGCCCGGCGGCGGCGCCTGGAGCAACTCGTCACCGAGCCGCGCACGCTGGTGCTGCTGGAATCCAGTCACCGTATCCGGCAGGCGCTGGCCGACCTGGTCGGGGTATTCGGCGAGGCACGGGAGGCCGTCCTGGCCCGGGAGCTGACCAAGCGTTTCGAGACGTTGGCCAATGCCGGGCTCGGCGAGCTGGAAGACTGGTTACGGACCGATCCCAATCAGTGCAAGGGGGAGTTCGTGATCCTGGTGGGGGGCGCTCCCGCCAGCGAGCGCCGGGCCGATGAGGCTGAGGTGGATCGTATCCTCGCCCTCCTGGTCGCATCGTTGCCGGTCAAGCAGGCTGCCGCGCTTGCCTCGGGCATCACGGGCGAGCCCCGTAACCGTCTCTATAAACGGGCGCTGGAACTGGCCGACACGCCGTGACCTTGCCCGCCGCCATGCTGTTATAATAATCAGCGGAAGTCGGCCGGACAGTCGCTGTGCGCGAAGCGCATGGAGGAAAGTCCGGGCTCCACAGGGCAGGGTGCCAGGTAACGCCTGGGGGGCGCGAGCCCACGGAAAGTGCCACAGAAAACATACCGCCGATGGCCCGTCACCGGCGGGCACAGGTAAGGGTGAAAAGGTGCGGTAAGAGCGCACCGCGCGGGTGGCAACATGCCGCGGCACGGTAAACCCCACCCGGAGCAAGACCAAATAGGGGAGCAATGGCGTGGCCCGCGCTGCTCCCGGGTAGGTCGCTGGAGGTGCACGGTGACGTGCATCCTAGAGGAATGACTGTCCTCGACAGAACCCGGCTTACAGGCTGGCTTCCCCTGATATACCCGCCGCGCGGCCGGCCGGTCCGGCCCGTGGTCCTTTCCTCTGTCGCCTTTAGCCTTCACCGAACCGAGAGCGACGGCGTATCCCTGCGCCTTTTCCTTAACTTCATCCCTTAACGCGGTGATTTGAGAGAGAAATCACGGCGGCCTTCAGCGTCGCCCCTCGGCGACACGAAGTGTGCCGCTTAAGTTCTTGTTGTGCCTGCAAGAATCCCGTCCGATTAACTTGACAGTGGGGAGAACCGGTACCTATAGTGTCGCGAAGTGGGAGAAAGTGGTAGGAAATGGAGTTCAAGGGTATGAAAGGGGGAATGGGTGTTTAGAGGTGTCACCCATATCAATCTGGACGCGAAGGGCCGCATGGCCTTTCCCAGCCGCTATCGCGAGAAGCTCGTCTCTTATTGCGACGGCCAGCTCGTGGTGACGGTGGACCGCGACCATTGCCTCCTCGTGTACCCGCTGCCCGACTGGGAGGTCATCGAGCAGAAGCTGGTCCGCCTGCCGAGCCTCAACCGCCAGGCAAGGCGGCTGCAGCGGCTGCTGATCGGTCATGCCACCGAGTGTCAGCTCGACGGCAACGGCCGGATCCTGCTCCCGCCACCGTTGCGGGAATTCGCCGGGCTGGACAAGAAGACCGTGCTGATCGGTCAGGGCAACAAGTTCGAACTCTGGGATGAAGACACGTGGGCGCAGAACCGCGATGCCTGGCTAGCGGAGGCGGCGGAGGAAGACGGCGAGCTCTCCGAAGAGCTCGAGTCTCTCTCGCTGTAGATGCCATGAATGCCGCCGAGCACAGTCCGGTCCTTCTCGAGCCGGCCGTGGAGATGCTGGCCGTGCGCGCGGATGGGCGCTATGTGGACGGTACCTACGGCCGTGGCGGGCACGCCCGCCGCATCCTCCAGCGTCTGGGACCGTCGGGTCAGCTGCTGGTGATCGACCGCGATCCGGAAGCCATCGCCCATGCCCAGGCGTACGTCGCCGACGACGCCCGGTGCGTGGTCCGGCACGCCGCCTTCGATGAGCTCCCGGCGCTGCTTCGCGACCTGGGCTGGTCCGAGGGTGTCGATGGTGTGCTCCTGGATCTTGGCGTGTCCTCGCCCCAGCTCGAGGCCGCCGAGCGCGGGTTCAGTTTCCGGCGCGAGGGTCCCCTGGACATGCGCATGGATACCCGCGCCGGACCGACGGCGGCTGAATACCTGGCGCAGGTGCCCGAGCGGGAGCTGGCGCAGGTCATTCGCCGCTACGGTGAAGAGCGCTTCGCGCGGCGCATCGCGCGGGCCATCGCCGCCGCCCGCGAGGAGGCGGCGCTGCCGCAGACGACCAGTGGCCTGGCGCGTTTGATCGCAGCGGCGGTGCCGACCCGCGAGGCTGGCAAGGATCCGGCCACGCGGACGTTCCAGGCGCTGAGAATTGCCATAAACCGGGAGCTGGAGATCCTGGCATCGTTTCTCGACGTCGCCTGCGACGTCCTGCGCCCGGCGGGACGGCTGGTGGTGATCAGCTTCCATTCGCTGGAGGATCGCCAGGTCAAGCGCTTCATGCGCGACAACGCCCGCGTAGGGGACTTGCCGCCGGGCGTGCCGGTGGTGCCGGAGCACATGCGTCCCCGCCTGCAGCTGGTCAGCAAGGCCATTAGACCCGAACGCCACGAGCTGGAGGCGAATCCACGCGCGCGAAGCGCGGTCATGCGGGTCGCGGAGCGTCTGCCATGACGGTACGGGCCATCATTCTGCTGGCCCTGATGACGGCCGTGGTCTGCAGCGCCACGGCTGTCGTCTATTCGAAGCACCGAGCCCGGGCCTCGTTCGCCGAGCTGCAGAGCCTGCATCGCGAGCGCGACCGGCTCAACGTTGAATGGGAGCGGCTGCAGTTGGAGCAGGGTGCCTGGACAACCCATGGGCGCATCGAGCGGGTAGCCCGGGAGGAGCTCGATATGGCGCCCCCCGGGGCCGAGGACGTGGTTCTGATCCGGGCCGGCGCGGGCCCGGCACTGGATCTGAATTGGCGCCCGGGAGATCCCGGTGCCGGAGGCATGCCGGATGAACGCTAGGTATCGCGAACGCGAAGGCGTTGCCCTGCCGCGATGGCGGCCGGCGGCGGTGCTGGCCGCCTTCGCGGTTATAGCGGGGGTGTGCGCCTATCGCGCCGTGGATCTGCAGGTCACTCACCGGCCATTTCTGGAAGGCCAGGGCTCGGCCCGGCATCTGCGCGTCGTGGATATCCCGGCCCATCGCGGCCGCATTTCCGACCGCAACGGCGAGCCGTTGGCGATCAGCGCGCCGGTGGACTCGGTATGGGCCGATCCCGGCGAGCTGCTGACCGCGCCGGAACGCATACCGGAGCTGGCGCGGATGCTGGAGCTGGATCAACGCGAGCTGCGTCGCTACCTGGGGGAGCGAAGCGGGCGATCGTTTGTCTATATAAAGCGGCACGTCAATCCCGACCTCGCGCAGATGGTGGCTGCGCGCGGATTTCCCGGCGTCGCGCTGCGACGCGAATACCGGCGCTTCTACCCCGCCGGCGAGGTCGCGGCGCACGTGCTGGGATTCACCGATATCGACGACAGGGGGCTTGAAGGCATCGAGCTCGCATTCAATGACTGGCTCAGCGGCGAGCCGGGTGCCAAGCGCGTGGTCAAGGACCGCCTCGGACGCGTTATCGAGGACGTGGAACAGATCCGGCAACCGCGGCCGGGCAGGAATCTGACGCTGAGCCTGGACCGGCGCCTGCAGTACCTGGCCTACCGGGAGCTCAAAGCGGCCGTCAAGAGGCACGACGCCCGTGCCGGATCGGTGGTGATGCTGGACGTGCGGACCGGCGAGGTGCTCGCGATGGTGAATCAGCCGGCCTATAACCCGAATGACCGTGCCAACCTGCGTGCCGGACGTTTTCGCAATCGCGCGGTGACGGACGTGTTCGAGCCGGGTTCCACCATCAAGCCGTTCACCCTGGCGGCCGCCATGGATCATGGCCGGTTCGGCCCGAAGACGGTGATCGATACCGGGCCGGGCGTGATGCGGGTGGGCGGCAACACCATCAAGGACGCCTCCAACTACGGCCGCATCGACATGGCCACGGTGCTGCGCAAATCGAGCAACGTGGGCGCTGCCAAGATCGCCCTGCAGCTCGACCGCGGCGCCCTCTGGGGGCAGCTGGCCGCGGTGGGTTTCGGTTCGCCGTCGGGCACGGGTTTTCCCGGTGAATCCGGCGGCAGCCTGCCCGGCAAGCCGCCGAGCCGATCGATAGAACGGGCCACGCTGGCCTTCGGCTACGGCATAGCGGCGACGCCGCTGCAACTGGCCAGTGCCTACGCGGCCATTGCCAACGACGGCCGGCGGGTGCCGGTGACATTCCTGCGGGAAGACGAGCCGGCGGCCGGCGAGCAGGTCATCAGCGCGGAGGCGGCGCGCGCGGTCCGACGCATGATGGAAGCGGTGGTTTCGGAACAGGGCACCGCACCCGCGGCGCGGGTAAACGGCTATCGCGTTGCGGGCAAGACCGGAACGGTGCGAAAGGCCATAGCCGGCGGGTACTCCGAGGATCGCCACGCGGCGCTGTTCGCGGGCATGGCCCCCGCCTCCGATCCCCGGCTGGTGACCGTGGTGGTCGTGGATGAGCCCGGCAAGGAAGCGTATTACGGCGGTCAGGTTGCCGCGCCGGTCTTCGGCAACATCATGGACGGGGCACTGCGCCTGTTGAACGTGCCGCCGGACGACGTCGTCCCCGAGGACGCCATGCTGGCCCACAGCGGAGGCGGCCGGTGATGGCGCCGGCCGTCAACGATCGCGCCGTCTGGACGCTGGGCGCGTTGCTGCGGCCCTGGCTGGACGAGTGCGCCGGCGCGGACACCGAAGTCGCTGACGTGGTAGCCGACAGCCGGACGGTGAGCGCCGGCAGCGTCTTCCTGGCCGTGGCTGGCGGTCGTCACCACGGCCTGGACTTCGCCGGCAGGGCCGTCGAGGCCGGCGCGTCCGCCATACTCTGGGATGAGGCGCCGGAACCGCTCACCCGGAAGGCAGATGAGGCGTGTGCCCGGTCGGGGATTGCCTGCCTGCACGTGCCCGGACTGCGAAGCCTCGCCGGTGAGATTGCCGGGCGTTTTCACGGCGAGCCGTCGCGGGGCTTGCCGGTGGTCGGCGTGACCGGCACCGACGGGAAGACCTCGGTGAGCCAGTTCCTGGCCCAGGCGCTCACCGCGGGCGGCACGGCCTGTGGCGTGGTCGGCACCCTCGGCCACGGTATCGCCGGTCGGCTCAAGGCGGGCACGCATACCACGCCCGATGCGGCCGAGCTCCAGCGGCAGCTGGCCGAGCTGCGCGCCGCCGGGGCGGGTGCCATCGCCATGGAGGTTTCCTCGCATGCCCTCGATCAGTACCGGGTCGGCGGCGTGCGATTCGACTGCGCCGTGCTGACCAACCTCAGCCGGGACCATCTGGACTACCACGGCACCGACGCCGCGTATGCCGATGCGAAGGCGCGGTTGTTTCACGTTGCGGGGCTCGGGACGGCCGTGCTCAACGCCGACGATGACTTCGGGCGGCGTCTCGAACAGGAAATCCCCGCCACGGTGCGGCGCCTGCGATACAGCCTGGACCCGGCGTCCAGTGCCGAGCTGGTCGCCGAGGCGATCGCCCAGCGCCCCGGTGGACTGGGCATCCGGGCCCGGATCATGGGTGAGGCGCTTCGCCTCGAGGTGCCGCTGCTGGGGCGTTTCAACGTCGCCAATATTCTGGCCACGGCCGGGGCACTTCTCGCGCTGGGCCGCTCCGTGTCCGAGCTGCCGGGGCTGCTCGGCGATCTGGCGGCGGTGCCGGGGCGCATGGAACGTTTCAGCGCGCCTGGCCGCGCCGACGTCATCGTCGACTATGCGCATACGCCGGCCGCCCTGGAAGCGGCGCTGGCGGCCGTGCGCGCCCATTATCCGGGCTCGATCTGGTGCGTCTTCGGCTGCGGCGGTGATCGCGACCGCGGCAAGCGCCCCCTGATGGGCGCAGCCGCGGCGCGGGGCGCCGACCACGTGATCATCACCGATGACAACCCGCGCACGGAGGATCCGGACGCCATTGTCGAGGAGATACGCGCGGGGGCGCTTGCCTCGGCTTCGGTCGGCGTCGAACGGGATCGTCCCGCGGCCATCGCCGCCGCGCTGGCCGCGGCGGCGCCGGGGGACGCCGTGCTGGTCGCCGGCAAGGGGCACGAGGATTATCAGGTCGTCGGCCGGGACCGGGCGTACTACAGCGACCGGGAGACGGTGCGGGCGCTGATGGAAGGTGGGCACTGATGCGGTCCCTGACGATCCAGTCCCTGGCAGAGCACCTCGGCGGCCGCCTCCATGGCGAGGGCGCTGCGCTGTGCGACCACGCCAGCATCGACACCCGCACCCTGGAGGCTGGTGCGGTGTTCTTCGCCCTCCGGGGCCACCGCGTGGATGGTCATGACCTGCTGGACGCCGCCGCCCGCGCCGGTGCCGCGGCGGCCGTGGTCGAGCGGCCC
>JACDUA010000060.1 GCA_013519935.1 Ectothiorhodospiraceae bacterium WFHF3C12
CCGCGCAGGCCGGCCTGAACGCCCGGGCGATGTTCGAGCAGCCGCGCAAGGGCTACCTGCTGTTCAACGTTGAGCCGGCCTATGATTGCTGGGACGGCGCCGCCGCCGAGCAGGCCCTGGAGAGCGCCGAATGCGTGGTCGCCCTGACGCCGTTCCTCTCCGAGGCGCTTAATAGCCGGGCCGACGTGCTGCTGCCCGTTGGCGCCTTTGGGGAGAGCGCCGGCACCTTCGTCAACTGCGAGGGCCGCTGGCAGAGCTTCAACGGCGTGGGCCATCCGGTGGGCGAAGCCCGGCCGGCGTGGCGGGTGTTGCGCGTCCTGGGCAATGTGCTCGACCTGGATGGCTTCGATTACAACGCACCGGACGAGGTCTACGCCGCGGCCAGTGGCGCCATCGGGCCCGAGAAGCTGCCGGAAGCTCCGGACTGGAAGGCGCCGCAGTGGTCACCGGCGAACGACGGTCTGCATCGCGCCGGTGACGTGCCGATCTACGCCGTGGACGCGATGGTGCGGCGTGCGCCGGCGTTGCAGGAGACCGTGCAGGCGCGGGATGCCGCCGTGGCCATGTCCGGGGCGACCGCCGCCGGGCTCGGCATCGGCGACGGCGAGACCGTCACGGTGCGCCAGGGCGAGCGCAGCGCGACGCTTCCGGTGGTCGTCGACGATGGGGTGCCGGCGCAGAGCGTCTGGATCTCCGCCGCGCTGCCCGGCAGCGTGAGCCTCGGTCCGGCGTTCGGCGAGATCAGCGTGGAGCGGACTGCCTGAGGGCGGGACCGTCGGACCGCGTCGGCCGGGATGCGGCCGCGCTTTATGAGGCCGTATGAACGATCAGCAACAACACACGGGCGAGCGCCTGCGGCCGAGGGCCGGCCGGCGCGATGCGTTCAAGGGCCCTGGACTGGATAGAAGGGGATAGGCGGACCCATGGGGGTATTAATCGACTTAGCCTGGACGATCGGCAAGATTCTGGTGCTGGTCATCCCGCTGTTCATCGCCGTGGCCTACATGACCTACGCCGAGCGCAAGGTCATCGGCTGGATACAGTTGCGCCGGGGGCCGAACCGCGTTGGTTACTACGGCCTGCTGCAGCCGTTCGCCGACGCGGCCAAGCTGCTGATGAAGGAGATCGTCCTCCCGGCGAACGCCAACCGCTTCCTGTTCGTGATCGCGCCGATGATGTCCATCATGCCGGCGCTGGCGGCATGGGCCGTCATCCCCGTCTCCGGTGGGTGGGTCATCGCGGAGATCAACGCGGGGTTGCTCTACGTTCTGGCGATGGCCTCGCTGGGCGTCTACGGCATCATCGTGGCGGGCTGGGCGTCGAACTCGAAGTACGCGCTGCTGGGCGCGCTGCGTGCCGGCGCCCAGGTCGTTTCCTACGAGATCGCCATGGGGTTCGCCCTGGTGGGTGTGCTCATGGCGGCCGGCAGCCTCAACCTGGGGGACATCGTCCGCGCCCAGGAAGGGCCGATCTGGAACTGGTTCTGGCTTCCGCTGCTGCCGATCTTCCTGGTGTACTGGATTTCCGGTGTCGCCGAGACCAACCGGCTGCCTTTTGACGTCGCCGAGGGCGAGTCGGAGATCGTGGCCGGCTTCCACGTCGAATACTCGGGCATGGCCTTCGCCGTGTTCTTCCTGGCCGAGTACGCGAACATGATCCTGATCTCCGGTCTGGCGACGATCATGTTCATGGGTGGCTGGTATTCGCCGTTCCACGGTATCCCGGTGATCGGCGCGGACGGCCTGCACTGGTTCCTGATCAAGACGGCCTTCTTCCTGTTCTGCTACATCTGGTTCCGCGGCACATTCCCGCGCTTTCGCTATGACCAGATCATGCGCCTGGGCTGGAAGGTCCTGATTCCCGTAACCGTCGTGTGGCTGGTGGTCGAGTCCGGTATGATCCTCGCCACCGTGCCGCCATGGTTCGACTAGAGCGTCCTGACGCCAGAGGTTTACCGATGCAAGCGGTACGCGATTTCCTGAACAGTTTCCTGCTCATCGAGCTCCTCAAGGGGCTGCGGCTGACCGGACGGCATCTGTTCTCGCACAAATACACCATCGAGTATCCGGATGAGCGCGCCCCGCAGTCGCCGCGATTCCGCGGGTTGCATGCCCTGCGCCGCTATCCCAACGGCGAGGAGCGCTGCATCGCCTGCAAGCTCTGCGAGGCGGTCTGCCCGGCATTGGCCATCACCATCGAGTCGGAGCAGCGCGAAGACGGCACCCGGCGGACCACGCGTTACGACATCGACCTGTTCAAGTGCATCTACTGCGGTTTCTGCGAGGAGTCCTGCCCGGTGGATTCCATCGTCGAGACGCGAATTTACGAGTACCACATGGAAGAGCGCGGCGAGAACATCATCCACAAGGACCAGCTGCTGGCCCTGGGTGACCAGTACGAGCAGCAGCTCGCGGCGGACCGCGCCGCGGATGCACCGTATCGTTGACGGCGACGCCGCCCGGGCCGCCGCGGCGCCGGGTCTGCTAACCACCACTGGCATGGACAGAGGCGGGACAAGTGATTGAGCTGATCATCTTCTACGTTTTCGCGGCGGTGCTGCTGTTCTCCGCGACGATGGTCATCACCGCCAGGAACCCGGTTCACGCGGCCCTGTTCCTGGTGTTGACCTTCTTCAACAGCGCGGCGCTGTGGCTTATGGCCGAGGCGGAGTTCCTCGGGATCGCCCTGGTGCTGGTCTACGTCGGCGCCGTGATGGTGCTGTTCCTGTTCGTGGTGATGATGCTGGACATCAACGTCGCGCCGCTGCGCGAGGGCTTCGCGCGCTATCTCCCGCTGGGCATCCTGGTGGGCGTGGTAATGGTCGCGGAGATGGCCCTGGTGGTCGGGGCCGAGCAACTGGACGTGGGGCTGACGCTGACGGGTGGGGGCGCCGCGGATACCGGCGAGAGCAATACCCGGCTGATCGGCAGCGTGCTCTACACCGTCTACGTCTATCCCTTCGAGATCGCCTCGCTCGTGCTGCTCGTGGCGATCATCGCGGCGATTATGCTGACGCTGCGCCGCCGGCCGGGCACCAAGCATCAGGACATCTCGCAACAGGTGCGCGTGCGCAAGGCCGACCGGCTGCGCATGGTGGATCTGCCGTCCGAGCGGCGCGAATGATTTTCGTCGGCAACGTCCGACACCGGGGGAAGGAATAATGGTTGAGCTATCGGACTATCTCGTGCTCGGGGCCATCCTGTTCGGCCTGGGCGTGGCGGGCATCTTCCTCAACCGGAAGAATGCCATCGTGCTGATCATGTCCATCGAGCTGATCCTGCTGGCGGTGAATTTCAACTTCATCGCTTTCTCGCACTACCTGGACGACATCGCCGGGCAGGTGTTCGTGTTCTTCATTCTCACGGTTGCGGCGGCAGAGTCGGCCATCGGCCTGGCCATTCTGGTGGTGCTCTTCCGTAACCGGGAGACCATCAACGTGGGCGACCTGGACAGTATGAAGGGCTGAACCCGATGGAGACTGTGTATCTGGCAATTCCCCTCGCGCCGCTGATCGGCGCCATCGTCGTGGGCCTGTTCGGCAAGACGCTGGGCCGCAGCGTCAGCCACTGGGTGGCCATCGCGGCGGTGGCGGTCTCGACGGTGCTGTCCTTCATCGTGCTCCGGGAGATGCTCTGGGGCGGGGGGCAGCCCTACAACGACACGGTCTACACCTGGATGGTACTGGGGGACCTGCGCTTCGAGGTGGGCTTCCTCATCGACCGTCTCACGGCGCTGATGATGGTCACCGTGACCAGCGTCTCGCTGATGGTGCACATCTACACCATCGGCTACATGCACGACGACAGCGGTTATCAGCGTTTCTTCAGCTACATCAACC
The DNA here is from genome assembly GCA_013519935.1 of Ectothiorhodospiraceae bacterium WFHF3C12. Classification (GTDB taxonomy): domain Bacteria; phylum Pseudomonadota; class Gammaproteobacteria; order Nitrococcales; family Nitrococcaceae; genus WFHF3C12. Next base: position 3,839 of record JACDUA010000060.1, read on the forward strand.
TGTTCACCTTCGCCATGCTGATGCTGGTGATGGCGAACAACTTCCTGCAGCTGTTCTTCGGCTGGGAGGCCGTGGGCCTGGTGTCCTACCTGCTCATCGGCTTCTGGTACCAGAAGGAGTCGGCGGTTTTTGCCAATCTCAAGGCGTTCCTCGTCAACCGCGTGGGCGACTTCGGGTTTCTGCTGGGCATCGCCGCGGTGCTCATGTATTTCGGCAGCCTGGACTACCAGAGCGTGTTCCAGTCGGCCCAGGCCAGCCCGGACATGACCATGAGCATCTGGGGCGATGCCGAGTGGTCGGTGATCACGGTGGCCTGCATCCTGCTTTTCATCGGCGCCATGGGCAAATCCGCCCAGGCACCGCTGCATGTCTGGCTGCCCGACTCCATGGAGGGCCCGACGCCCATCTCGGCGCTGATCCACGCGGCGACGATGGTGACCGCCGGCATCTTCATGGTGGCGCGGATGTCGCCGCTGTTCGAGCTCTCCGAGACGGCGTTGTCGGTGGTGCTGGTCATCGGCGCGTTCACCGCCTTCTTCATGGGCCTGATCGGCCTGGTACAGAACGACATCAAGCGTGTGATCGCCTACTCGACGCTGTCCCAGCTCGGCTACATGTTCGTCGGCCTGGGCGCGTCGGCCTACGCGGCCGGAATTTTCCACCTGATGACCCATGCCTTCTTCAAGGCGCTGCTGTTCCTGGGCTCCGGCGCCATCATCGTGGCGCTGCACCACGAGCAGGACATGCGCCGCATGGGCAATCTCCGCAAGTACCTGCCGATCACCCACATCACGATGCTGATCGGTACGCTGGCTCTGATCGGCACGCCGTTCTTCTCGGGCTACTACTCCAAGGACATCATTATCGAAGCGGTGGGCCACGCTCATCGCGCCGGTGCCACGTTCGCCTACTGGATGGTGCTGCTGGGCGTGTTCGTCACCGCGCTGTACAGCTTCCGGCTTTACTTCATGGTGTTCTGGGGCGAGGAGCGCATCGACCCCCACGCAAAGGAGCACATGAGCCATCTGCCACGCTACGTCATGCCGGTGATGGAGTGGCCGCTGATTCTGTTGGCGATTCCGTCCCTGGTCATCGCCTGGTTCACGGCGGGGCCGGTGCTGTTCGGCGGCTACTTCGGGGATGCCATTTTCGTGGCCCCGGCCAATGACACCCTGGCGGAGCTCGCCGGCCACTGGCACGGCCCGGTGGCCTTCGGCCTGCATTTCTGGGCATCGCCGGCGTTCTACCTGGCCCTGGCCGGCTTCCTGACGGCCTGGTTCCTGTACATCAAGCAGCCCGGGCTGCTGCCGGCGATTCAGTCACGCGGGCGGCTGCTCTACGAGGTGCTGGTGCGCAAGTATGGTTTCGACTGGCTCTGGATCAACCTCTTCGGCGGCGTGGGGCGGGGCCTCGGTCGTCTGCTGTGGCGGGTCGGCGACGTGACGCTGATCGACGGGCTGATCGTCAACGGTTCGGCTCGCACCGTGGGCCGGGTGGCCGGGGTGCTGCGGCACCTGCAGTCCGGCTACCTGTTCCACTACGCCTTCGCGATGATCATCGGCCTGCTGGTGCTGTTGACCATATTCATCGGCCAGTGGCGGGGCTGGTTCGCGTAAGCCGCGACGGATAACACGAATTCTTCAACCACAGTAACGGTGGTAAGGGAAAGCACATGTTCGAAGGTTGGCCCATTCTCAGCCTCTTGATCTGGCTGCCAATCGCCGGCGGCGTGGCAGTCCTGGTGGCAGGTGACGGCGCGCCGCGTCTGATGCGCTGGCTCGCGCTGGTGGTGAGCGTGGTGGTGTTCGCGCTGAGCCTGTCGCTGTGGACCGGCTTCGACACCAGCACCGCGGCCATGCAGTTCGTCGAGCATGTGAAGTGGATCCCGACCTTCGACGTCTACTACCACTTGGGCGTGGACGGCATCTCCGTGCCGCTGATCGTCCTCACCGCCTTCGCCACGCCGCTGGTGGTGATTGCCGGCTGGGAGGTGATTCAGTACAAGACCAGCCAGTACATGGCGTCGTTCCTGATCATGGAAGGCATCATGATCGGCGTTTTCTCGGCGCTGGACGCCATTCTGTTCTACGTGTTCTGGGAGGCGATGCTGATACCGATGTTCCTGATCATCGGTATCTGGGGCGGCGCCAACCGGATCTACGCGACGCTCAAGTTCTTCCTGTATACGTTTCTCGGCTCGGTGCTGATGCTGGTGGCGCTGATTTACCTGCGCTACCAGAGTGGTTCCTTCGAGCTGCTCAGCTTCTACGGCCTGGACATGGCCCTGTCGGTGCAGGTGCTGATCTTCCTGGCCTTCCTGGCCGCCTTCGCCGTGAAGGTGCCCATGTGGCCGGTCCATACGTGGTTGCCGGACGCCCACGTGGAGGCCCCCACCGGCGGCTCGGTGATCCTGGCGGCCATCATGCTGAAGATCGGCGGCTACGGCTTCCTGCGCTTCAGCCTGCCCATCACCCCCGAGGCGAGCATGAGCCTGGACTGGCTGATCATCGCCCTGTCGCTGATCGCCGTGGTCTATATCGGCCTGGTGGCGATGGTGCAGGAGGACATGAAGAAGCTGATCGCCTATTCGTCCATCGCCCACATGGGCTTCGTCACCCTGGGGTTCTTCGTCATATTCGACATCGCCATGGCCACCGGCGGCGACGGCGAAGGCGCGTTGCTGGCCCTCGAGGGCGGGGCCGTGCAGATGATCTCTCACGGCTTCATATCCGCGGCCATGTTCCTCTGCGTCGGCGTCCTCTACGACCGGATGCACACGCGGTTGATCAACGACTATGGCGGCGTGGCCAACAGGATGCCGATATTCGCGGCGTTCTTCGTGCTGTTCGCCATGGCCAACGCGGGCCTGCCGGGCACGTCCGGCTTCGTCGGCGAGTTCATGGTCATCCTGGCGAGCTTCCAGGCGAATTTCTGGTACGCGTTCTTCGCCGGCACCACGCTGGTGCTGGGCGCGGCCTATACCCTGTGGATGATCAAGCGGGTGGTCTACGGCGAGGTCGCCAACCAGGAGGTCGCGGAGCTGAGCGACGTCAACGGCCGTGAGTTCCTGGTGCTGGGGATCCTGGCAGTTGCGGTGCTGGCGTTGGGGCTGTGGCCGGCGCCGCTGATCGAACTCATGGAGCCGTCGCTTGACAATCTCATGCAGATGGTCGTCGCTGGAACGCAGTAGGCGGCGTCACTACCGGTTTCACTACCGCGTCCCCGGGGCGCGGCGGACGGAGGTTTAAGGGAGAGCTATGAATTTCCAGATGCCGGACTTTTCGCTGGCGCTGCCGGAGCTCTGGGTCGCAACCATGGCCTGCGTGATCCTCGTGGTGGATCTGTTCGCCCGCGGCCGGGAGAGCGCACCGGCGTTCTACCTGACCCAGCTGACCCTGCTGGTCGGCATCTGGCTGGCCATCGATGCCCAGTGGGGGCGCGACGCGGTCACCTTCAGCGGCAGCTACGTGGCGGACAATCTGGCTGTGGTTCTCAAGGTGGCCATGATGGGCCTCGGTCTGCTGGCTTTTGCCTACAGCCGGGATTACCTGCGCCAGCGCGACCTGCTCAAGGGTGAGTTCTACGTGCTCGGCCTGCTTGGCATATTGGGCATGATGGTCATGGCCTCCGCCCACAGCATGCTGACCATGTACCTGGGCCTGGAGCTACTGTCGCTGTGCCAGTACGCGCTCGTGGCCTTCAACCGTGACTCGCGAATGGGCTCCGAGGCGGCCATGAAGTACTTCGTGCTCGGTGCGCTGTCCTCCGGGCTGCTGCTGTACGGCCTGTCCATGGTCTACGGCGTCACGGGCTCGCTGGATCTCGGCGTCATCCGCGAGGCGGCCGCCGGCGTGGGCGCGCAGAACATCATGCTCGCCTTCGGTCTGACCTTCGTGGTCGTCGGCGTGGCCTTCAAGTTCGGGGCCGTGCCTTTCCACATGTGGATTCCCGACGTTTATCAGGGCGCGCCCACCGCCGTTACGCTCTACATCGGCACGGCGCCAAAGGTGGCCGCGGTGGCGCTGTTCATGCGGCTCATTGGCGAGGGCCTCGCCGGGCTGCAGGAACACTGGGAGCTGATGCTGGTGATACTGGCCGTCGGTTCCCTGGCGGTGGGGAATATCTTCGCCCTGGTGCAGACCAACATGAAACGGCTGCTGGCGTACTCGACGATTTCCCACGTGGGCTTCCTGCTGCTTGGCTTCATCGCCGGAACGCCGGAGGGCTACACCGCGGCGCTCTTCTACGCGGTGTCGTACAGCCTGATGGCCGCCGGCGCCTTCGGCATGGTGATCCTGCTCTCGCGCCGCGGCTTCGAGGCCGAGGAGGTGGAGGACATGAAGGGGCTGAACGACCGCCACAGCGGGTTCGCCTTCATCATGCTGATCCTGATGTTCTCCATGACCGGCGTGCCGGGGACGGTCGGCTTCTACGCCAAGTGGCTGGTGCTCAAGGCAGTCATCGACGTGGACATGGTCTGGCTGGCCGTCGTTGCGGTGATCTTCGCCGTCATCGGCGCCTTCTACTACCTGCGCGTCCTGAAGATGGTCTACTTCGACCGCGTGGAGGGTGGCGAGGCGCTGCAGGCGCCGGCCGGCCTGCGCGTGGTGCTTGCCGGCAACGGTCTCGCGGTGCTCATACTGGGGATTTTCCCGGATTCGCTGATTGCCGCTTGCGCTGCGGCCTTCGGTTCCTGATAATGGCGCTCCCGCGGCGGTAAGCCGCCGCAGGCGTAGGGGGCGGATCCCCGGCGTGAACCTTGCATACGGTGCGCCGGATCCGTAGAATACGCCACCAGCAGCTGCGGGGTGGAGCAGTCTGGCAGCTCGTCGGGCTCATAACCCGAAGGTCGCAGGTTCAAATCCTGCCCCCGCTACCAGGCATCTTATAAAAAAGGCCGCTTGCGGCCTTTTTTTGTACGCAAGATGGGCAAGGGGAGTCGGCCGGATTGCGATCCCGGCCCGCCGGCAGGCGGGCAGGCGACGACCGGCACGGTTCCCCTAGAGCCCATTTTTTGTTTGTGGAGCGCGCCGCCTGCCCGCGGTCGTGTCCACGGTTCTCAAGACGGTTTATGGCAACGGTCGACAGCGTCACACGCCTTATCGAGCCGGCGATCGCCGGACTGGGTTACGAGCTGGTAGGGGTGGAATACCTGCCCAACCGGCGTGGCTCTACGCTGCGCATCTACATCGACAAGCCCGAGGGCGTGGGTGTGGACGACTGCGCCCGGGTGAGCCAGCAGGTCAGCGGTGTGCTGGACGTCGAGGACCCGATCCCCGGGCAGTACACGCTGGAAGTATCGTCGCCCGGCCTGAACCGGCCGATCTTCAAGCACGATGACTATGACCGGTTCGCCGGGGAACGCATCCGGGTGCGCCTTACGGGTCTGCATGAGGGCCGGCGCAAGATCACCGGCAGCCTGCTGGGCCTGCGCGAGGGTGCGGTGGTGATTGACGAAGACGGCGTCGAGCATCGGGTCCCGCTCGAGTGGATCGACAGGGCGAACCTGCTGCTGGAGCCGTAGACGGGTTGACCGCTCGGTCGCGCCGCCGCGAGAACGTCGCGGCGCGGCCGGTGTCGGAAGGTGGAGAGGGAAATGAGTAAAGAGATCCTGCTGGTTGTGGACGCCATCTCCAACGAGAAAGGCGTCGACAAAGAGGTCATATTCGAGGCGATCGAGGCCGCCCTCGCCTCGGCCACGCGCAAGCGGCATCCCGAGGACATCGATGCCCGCGTCGCGGTGGACCGGCGTTCCGGCGAGTACGAAACCTTCCGGCGCTGGCTGGTCGTGGAGGACGACGCGGAGATCGAGTCCCCGGAGAAGGAAGTTCCGCTGACGGAGGCGCGTGAGCGCGACGCATCCCTGGAGGTGGGCGATCACATCGAGGAGCCCATGGAGTCGGTGGAGTTTGGCCGCATCGCCGCGCAGACGGCCAAGCAGGTCATCGTCCAGAAGGTCCGGGAAGCGGAGCGCGCGAAGGTCGTCGAGGCCTACGAGGATCAGCAGGGCGAGCTCGTGACCGGCACGGTCAAGCGCGTCGAGCGCGGCAACGTGTTCCTGGACCTCGGCGGTAACGCCGAGGCCTTTATTCCTCGCGAGGACATGATTCCGCGCGAGGCGGTCCGGCCGGGTGACCGGGTGCGGGGCTACCTCAAGGAGGTCCGCTCCGAGCCGCGGGGGCCGCAGCTGTTCGTTAGCCGGACGGCGCCGGAATTCCTCATCGAGCTGTTCAAGCTGGAGGTTCCGGAGGTGGGCCAGGAGCTGCTGGAGATCCGCGGCGCGGCCCGGGATCCGGGGCTGCGCGCCAAGATCTCGGTGAAGTCCAACGACCCGCGCATCGACCCTGTGGGTGCCTGCGTGGGGATGCGCGGTTCGCGAGTGCAGGCGGTATCGAACGAGCTTGCCGGCGAGCGCATCGATATCATTCTGTGGGATGAGAATCCGGCTCAGTTCGTCATCAACGCCATGGCGCCGGCCGAGGTGGAGTCGATCATCGTCGACGAGGATCGCCACAGCATGGATATCGCGGTCGCCGAGGATCAGCTGTCCCAGGCCATCGGCCGGGGCGGGCAGAACGTGCGGCTCGCCAGCGACCTGACCGGCTGGGAGCTCAACGTGATGACCACCGAGGAAGCCCAGGCCAAGAGCGAGGCCGAGGCGAACGAGCTGCTCGAGGTCTTCATGAAGAGCCTCGACGTGGACGAGGAAATCGCCGCCATCCTGGTCCAGGAGGGCTTCTCCAGTCTGGAGGAGGTGGCGTACGTGCCGACCTCCGAGCTGCTGGCCATCGAGGAGTTCGACGAGGATATCGTCGAGGAGCTGCGCTCCCGGGCCCGCGATGTCCTCGTGACGCAGGCCATCGCCGAGGAAGAGCAGGGGGGCGGACCGCCCGCCGAGGACCTGCTGGCCATGGAAGGCATGGACGAGACCCTCGCTGGTGAGCTGGCCGCTCGCGGGGTACGCACGATGGATGAGCTCGCCGAGCAGTCCGTGGATGAGCTCATGGAAATCGAAGGTATGGATGAGGAGCGGGCCGCCGCGCTGATCATGAAAGCGCGCGAGCCCTGGTTCGCCGATGAATCCTGAGACGGGGCCGCGATCATGAACCGATAAATCCAACGCGGCCCTGGCAGCATAATGGGTCCCGCGCTGTGGCAGTGATCGAAGTCTGCGGTTGGGACCGAGGAGTACAGCAATGTCGAACGTGACAGTCAGAGAATTCGCAGAAACCGTCGGAATCCCGGTGGACCGTCTGCTCAACCAGCTCAGCGAAGCGGGGCTGGAGTTGCAGGGGCCGGACGCCACCATGTCCGACGAGGACAAGTCTGCGCTGCTCGGTCACCTGCGCAAGTCCCAGGGCAAGGCCACCGGCACGGAGTCGGACGAGGACGCCGGGCCGAAGGAAATCACCCTGAAACGCAAGAGTCATAGCCAGCTGAAGCTGCGCTCCGGCAGCGGCGGCAGCGGCCGCGGTGCCCGGGGCGCGACGCCCAGCCGCACCGTGAACGTGGAGGTGCGCAAGCGCCGCACCTACGTCAAGCGCAGCGCCATCGAGGCCGAGGAGCGCGCGAAGGACGTGGACCTCCTGGAGGCGGAGCTGGAGAAGGACCTGGAAGCCGCCAAGGCCAGAAAGGCCGAGGAGGAGCGCCGTCAGGCCGAGGAAGCCCGCCAGGCCGAGGAGGAAGCCGCCCGCCAGGCCGAGGAGGAGAAGCGCCAGGCCGAGGAGGCCGCCGAGGCGGAGGAGCCTGCGCAGGCCGAGGGCGCCGAGGTGGCGCCGGCGGAGCAGGCGACGCCGGAGACCGCCGAGGCGGATGCCGAGGCCGAGGCGGAAGAGAAGCGGCGCAAGCGCGAGGAAGAGAAGGAGCGCAAGCGTGTCGAGGCCGAGGAGCGCCGGGAGCGCGAGGCCGAGCAGCGCGCGGCGCGCAAGAACGCGCCCAAGGGCAAGAAGGGCAAGAAGGGCCAGCGCTCGGAGCTGCACGTCTCGCCCGACAAGGCGGGGCGGCGTGGCCGCAAGGCGCCGGCCCCCGGCGGGAAGGCCAGCCAGCACCTGCAGCACGGTTTCGAGAAGCCGACGGCTCCGGTGGTGCGGGAGGTCAGCATTCCCGAGTCCATCACGGTGGGCGATCTCGCCCAGCGGATGAGCATCAAGGCCGCCGATCTCATCAAGGAGATGATGAAGCAGGGGGTCATGGCCACCATCAACCAGCCCATCGACCAGGACACCGCGGTGCTGCTGGTGGAGGAGCTGGGCCACAGGCCGAAGATCGTCAAGGAGGACGCGCTGGAGGAAGAGGTCCTGGCCGAGGCCACCCAGCCGGAGGGCGAGCGCGTGTCGCGCGCGCCCGTCGTGACCGTCATGGGCCACGTCGATCACGGCAAGACGTCGCTCCTGGACCATATCCGCAAGGCCAAGGTGGCCGCGGGCGAGGCCGGCGGCATTACCCAGCACATCGGCGCCTATCGCGTGGATACCGGCCACGGCGAGATCGCCTTCATCGATACGCCGGGCCACGAGGCCTTCACGGCCATGCGCGCCCGCGGTGCCCAGACGACGGACATCGTCATCCTGGTGGTGGCCGCCGACGACGGCGTCATGCCCCAGACCGAGGAGGCCATCAAGCACGCCAAGGCCGCCGAGGTGCCCATCGTCGTGGCCATCAACAAGATGGACAGGCCGGACGCGGACCCGGACCGGGTCAAGCAGGAGCTGGCCCAGTACGAGGTCATCCCCGAGGAATGGGGCGGCGACACCCAGTTCATACCGGTATCGGCGAAGTCCGGCGAGGGTATCGACGATCTGCTCGAGGCGCTGCTGCTGCAGTCCGAGCTGCTGGAGCTGACCGCGGTGCGCGACTGTGCCGCCACCGGCATAGTGCTGGAGTCCAGTCTGGACAAGGGCCGGGGACCGGTAGCCACCATTCTGGTGCAGAACGGCGTGCTCAAGCAGGGTGACGTCATCCTGTCCGGCGCGGAATTCGGCCGCGTGCGTGCCATGGAGAACGAGCATGGCGAACGGATGAAGGAGGCCGGTCCGTCCACGCCGGTGCTGGTGCTCGGTCTCTCCGGGCTGCCGGAGGCCGGCGACGAGGTCGTCGTGGTCGAGGACGAGAAAAAGGCCCGCGAGGTGGCCGAGTTCCGGCGCGAGAAGCACCGGGACAAGCGCCTGCAGGCCCAGAAGGCCGCCAAGATGGACGAGCTCTTCGCCCAGATGAAGGAGGACGAGGTCCTCACCGTCAACCTGGTGCTCAAGGGCGACGTCCAGGGTTCCGTGGAGGCGCTGCAGCAGTCACTGCAGAATCTCTCCAACGACGACGTGCGCATCAAGGTGGTCGCATCGGGCGTCGGTGCCATCAACGAGTCCGACGTCAACCTGGCCCTGGCCTCGGGGGCGTTGCTGATCGGCTTCAACGTGCGCGCCGACACCAAGGCGCGAAAGCTGGCCGAGGAGAACGGCGTCGACCTGCGTTACTACAGCATCATCTACGACGCCATCGACCAGCTCCGCAACGCCATCAGCGGCATGCTGGAGCCGGAGATGCGCGAGCAGATCATCGGCACCGCCGAGGTCCGCGACGTGTTCCGTTCCTCCAAGCTCGGGGCCATCGCCGGCTGCCTGGTGGTGGAGGGTGCCGTGCGTCGCCGCAACCCGATCCGCGTGCTGCGGGAGAACGTCGTGATCTACGAGGGCGAGCTCGAATCGCTGCGCCGCTACAAGGACGACGTAAATGAGGTTACGGCGGGTACCGAGTGCGGTATTGGCGTCAAGAACTACAATGACGTACAGGTTGGCGACCAGATCGAGTGCTACGAGCGCATCGAAGTGGCTCGTGAGATCTGATCCAGGCAGGTCCGGCGCGCCGCCGGCGCCGCGGACCCGGGAGGTTTGAAGCCATGCCGCGGGATTTTCCCAGGACGCGCCGGGTAGCGGAACAGCTCCAGCGTGAGCTGGCCGAGCTGATCCGCCGCGAGATCCGTGATCCCCGCGTGGGCAACATGACCGTGGCCGAGGTGCGCGTGTCGCGCAATCTCGAGCACGCGGATGTCTATGTAACGGCGCTCGGCGCCACGGCCGAGGACAGTGAAGAGAGCGTGGCGGCACTGAATCACGCCGCCGGCTATCTGCGCCGGCAGCTCGGGCAGATGCTCAAGCTGCGGGCCATCCCGGCGCTGCGCTTCCACTACGACGCGTCCTTCGATCGCGGCGCGCATCTGTCGCGGCTCATCGACGAGGCCGTCGCCGAGGATCAGGAAAAGGGTGAAGGCGACGGCTGAGCCGCCGCCGGGGACTATGGGTCGGAGCTCGCGTCGCGGACGCAACATCAACGGCATCCTCCTGCTGGACAAGCCCGGCGGGATGACGTCCAACGCCGCCCTGCAGCGGGCCAAGCGTCTCTATCAGGCGCGCAAGGCCGGCCACACCGGCAGCCTGGACCCCCTCGCTACGGGCCTGCTGCCGCTGTGCTTCGGCGAGGCGACCAAGGTGTCGGGGTTTCTGCTGGATGCCGACAAGCGTTACGAGGTCACCTGCCGGCTCGGCGAGATCACGGATACCGGCGATGCCGAGGGCGAGGTGCTCGAACGGCGCGCCTTCACGCCGCCGACACGCGATGCGGTGGAATCCGCGGCGGCGTCGCTGCGCGGCGAGATCGATCAGGTGCCGCCGATGTACTCGGCGATCAAGCACCAGGGCGAGCGTCTCTACAAGCTGGCCCGGGAAGGACGTACCGTGGAGCGTCGCGCCCGGCGCGTGACCATCCACGAGATCGTCGTGACGGCGCTGCGGGAGGACGCCGTGGAGCTGAGCGTGCACTGTTCCAAGGGCACGTACGTGCGCACGCTGGTGGAGGAACTGGGGGAGTCGCTGGGCTGCGGCGCCCATGTCAGTGCCCTGAGGCGCACGGCGCTGGGCCCCTTCGGCCCGGATGCCGGCCTGGTCGGGCTCGAGCGCCTGGAGGCCCTGGCCGAATCGGGAACGGCGCCGCTGGATGAATTGCTGCTGCCCATGGAGGCGGCACTGGAGGATTGGCCGGATGTGAGGCTGCCCGATGACGCGGCCTTCTACCTCCGCCAGGGCCAGGCGGTGTGGGTGCCCAAGGCGCCCGCCGACGGCTGGGTTCGGCTCTACGCCGGGGACGCCACGTTCCTCGGCATGGGCACGGTACTCAGCGACGGGCGGGTCGCACCCAAGCGCCTGGTCGCCCGGTAGACAGGCGCGAGCCGCCTGCATGAGCGATAAAAATCCCAGCCCGGATGCAGGGTTATCTTGTGAGGGGCGGGGTGCGTCGCTACAATACTCGGGCCTGAAAAATGGGTCATCGATATAGCCAGGAGTCGTCAATGTCTCTGACAACGGAGAGAAAGCAGGAAATCGTCAAGGATTTCCAACGTTCCGAGGGTGACACCGGTTCGCCGGAGGTGCAGGTTGCGCTGCTGACAGGGCGCATCGCCCACCTGACGGAGCATTTCGGTACGCACAAGCAGGATCACCATTCCCGTCGTGGACTGCTGCGGCTGGTCAATCAGCGGCGCAAGCTGCTCGACTATCTCAAGTCGAAGGACCGCGAGCGTTACCAGAGCCTCATCGAGCGTCTGGGCCTGCGCAAGTAAGGCGGTCAAATTCATCCACGGTAGGGTCGAAACTCAGTGAATCCGGTCAAGAAAAGCTTTCAGTACGGCGACCACAACGTGACATTGGAGACCGGGGCCATCGCCCGGCAGGCCGATGGCGCCGTTATGGTCAACATGTCGGACACGGTGGTCCTCGTTACCGTCGTGGGCAAGCGCGACGACTCCACGCCAAGGGACTTCCTGCCCCTGACGGTTAACTACCAGGAGCGCACCTACGCCGCCGGCAAGATCCCCGGTGGTTTCTTCAAGCGTGAGGGGCGCCCCTCGGAGAAGGAGACGTTGACCTCCCGTCTCATCGACCGGCCGATCCGGCCGCTTTTCCCCGACGGATTCACCAGCGAGGTGCAGGTCATCGCCACGGTGATCTCCATGAACAACGAGGTGGATCCCGACATTCCCGCGATGATCGGTGCCTCGGCCGCTCTGGCGATATCCGGCATCCCGTTCGACGGGCCCATCGGCGGCGCCCGGGTCGGCTATATCGACGGTCAGATGGTCCTCAACCCGACCTTCAGCCAGCTGGAGCGTTCGGAGCTCGATCTCGTCGTTGCGGGTACCGAGGAAGCGGTGCTGATGGTGGAGTCCGAGGCCAATCGGCTGCCCGAGCAGACCATGCTGGACGCGGTGCTGTTCGGTCACGAGCAGATGCAGACGGCCATCGCCACCATCAAGGAACTCGCCGCCGAGGTGAGCAAGCCCCGCTGGGACTGGGAGGCGCCGAAGCGCGACGAAGCCGTGGACAAGGCCGTGGCCGAAGTCGCCGAGGCCGGCGTTCGCGATGCCTACGCCATCCGCGACAAGCTGGAGCGCCAGGAAGCCATCTCGGCCGTAAAGGCCGTGGTCGTCGACAAGCTGGTGGCCACCGAGGAGAATCCGGAGGGCTTTGCGGCCAGCGACGTGTCGGCGGCCTTCAAGGCTCTGGAGAAGGGCATCGTACGCGGCAGCATCATTCGCGGCGAGCCGCGCATCGACGGTCGCGACACCCGCACGGTCCGGTCCATCGACATCCAGGTCAGCGCCTTGCCGCGCACTCATGGCTCGGCGATCTTTACCCGCGGCGAGACCCAGGCCGTGGTGGTGACGACCCTCGGTACCGGCCGTGACGCCCAGGTGATCGACGCCATCGAGGGCGAGCGCAAAGAGCCGTTCATGCTCCATTACAACTTCCCACCATACTGTGTCGGCGAAACCGGTTTCATGGGCGGCCCCAAACGCCGGGAGATCGGTCACGGCAAGCTGGCCAAACGCGGTATCCAGGCCGTGATGCCCAGCGATGAGGAGTGCCCCTACGTGATCCGTGTGGTCTCCGAGATCACCGAATCCAACGGCTCCAGCTCCATGGCCAGCGTCTGCGGCACCAGCCTGTCGCTTATGGACGCCGGCGTGCCCATCAAGGCACCGGTGGCGGGTATCGCCATGGGCCTGATCAAGGAAGGGGACGAATTCGCCGTGCTCACCGATATCCTCGGTGACGAGGACCATCTCGGCGACATGGACTTCAAGGTGGCCGGCAGCCAGGACGGCGTGACCGCCCTGCAGATGGACATCAAGATCAACGGTATCACCCGTGAGATCATGGAGAAGGCGCTGGAGCAGGCGCGGGAAGGCCGCCTGCACATCCTGGACAAGATGAACGCCGTGATTGCCGAGGCGCGGCAGGAGATGTCCGCCTATGCGCCACGGCTCATTACGATCCGCATCGATCCGGAGCGCATCCGCGACGTGATCGGCAAGGGTGGCGCCACCATCCGCCAGCTCACGGAGGAGACCGGCACCAACATCGACATCTCCGACGAAGGCGTAGTGACCATCGCCTCGGTCGACAAAGCGGCGGGCGAGGAGGCCAAGCGGCGCATCGAGCTGCTCACGGCCGATGTCGAGGTGGGCAAGATCTACGAGGGCCGCGTGAACAAGCTGATGGATTTCGGGGCCTTCGTGAACATCCTGCCCGGTCGGGATGGTCTGGTGCATATCTCTCAGATCTCCAACAAGCGCGTGGAGAACGTCTCCGACGAGCTGAGCGAGGGGCAGACCGTTCGCGTCAAGGTCCTGGAAGTGGACCGGCAGGGCCGCGTGCGCCTCAGCATGAAGGCTGTCAGCGAGGATGAGGCCAACGCCTGAACCGGCCGGCTGAAGGTGAATCGAAAGGGGCCTTGCGAGGCCCCTTCGTTTTTCGGCCGTGCGCGCTCAGGCAGGGTGCTTTGGTCGCTCTCCGCGGCACCGGGGTCACGCTGCTAAACTACCGGCATGGCCCGTGAACTGAACTATTGCCCCCGCTGTTCGGCAGTCCTGACGACAGTGCAGCTTGGCGGTCAGCAGCGCACCGCCTGCCCCGACCCAGTCTGTGGATACGTCTTCTGGAACAACCCCGTTCCCGTGGTCGCCGCTATAGTCGAGACCCCCGCGGGCGTGGTCCTGGCCCGCAACAAGGGCTGGCCGGAGAAGATGTTCGGCCTGGTGACCGGCTTCCTCGAGGCAGGAGAAAGCCCCGACCAGGGCGTGCTGCGGGAGGTCGAGGAGGAATTGGCCCTGACTGGGCGCATCGCATCCTTTCTGGGGAATTATTCCTTTTACCAGGCCAATCAGCTGTTGATCTGCTACCACGTCACCGCCGCCGGCGAACCCCAGCCCGGCGAAGAGCTCGCCGAGATTCGCGTCATTCCGGTGGAACGGCTAAGGCCGTGGGAGTTCGGGACCGGGCCGGCGCTGCGCGACTGGCTGGCGGGCCGCGGCATGGGCCCATGATCCGGCTGGCGATCGGCCCCTTGTGTGTGCTTCGGACCACATCCACCATGAACCTTAAGGGCCAATAGGATTCATTCCGATCTCACGTCCCCGCGAGTCACCGCGGCGAAATCTGCATTGGCAACAAGGGAGAGCCCCGCATGCAGGTCGAACCCGAGATCACCTTCCACGGTATCCAGCACTCCGACTACAACGACGACTACATCCATGAGCGCATCCAGCGACTGGAGCGCTTGACCGACGACATCATCGCCTGCCGCGTCGTCTGCGAGAAGCCGCACCGGCACCACCAGAAAGGCAACCCCTATCACGTCCGTGTCGAACTGACGTTGCCCAAGCACCGCGATCTCGTGGCGAAGAAGGAAGCTGGCCAGCAGCGGCCGGTGGAGCTGCGGACAGTCATCAAGGAGGCCTTCGAGGCCGTGGAAAAACAGGTCAAGGAGGTCATGGCCCGGCAGCGCAACCAGGTCAAGGCCCATGACGGCGCCGACACCCCCCATGCGCTGGTTGTACGGATCAACCGGCAGGCTGGTTTCGGCTTCATCAAGTCGCCGCTCGGCGACGAGTACTATTTTCACCGCAACAGCGTGCTTCACAATGACTTCGAGCGCCTCGAGGTCGGTACCGAGGTGCGTTTCGACTGGGAAATGGGCGACGAGGGGCCGCAGGCCACCACCGTGCAGGTCGTTAACAAGCCCGGCGCCCGGGCGGCGCATGACCATGCCCGTGAGGATGTGGCTCCCGACTGGCGGTCCTAGATGACCTCCCGTCGTGGCAGGCTCTACATCGGAACCAGCGGATACCAGTACGACGACTGGAAGCAGCGCTTCTACCCGCAGGGTCTGCCAAAGCGGCACTGGTTCGAGCACTACGTGGCCACGTTCCGGGCTCTCGAAGTCAATGCGACGTTCTACAGCCTGCCCCAGGCCGATACCGTGGATCGCTGGCGGCAGGTCGCGCCGGCTGGCTTCACCTACGTGGTCAAGTTCAGCCGTTACGGCAGCCATATCAAGCGGCTGAAGGATCCGCCGGCGTCGTTGCCTGGCTTCTTCGATGCGCTGGCGGGCCTGAAGCCGGTGTGTGGAGCCGTGTTGCTGCAATTGCCGCCGCGCTGGCGCCCGAACCCGCAGCGCCTGGATGCATTCCTGGAACAGGCGCCCGGCGGCTGGCGGTGGGCCGTCGAGGTGCGCGACCCACGCTGGCTGTGCGACGAGGTTTTCGCCGTGCTCGCCCGCCACGACGCGGCCCTGGTCCAGCACGACCTATTGTACACCGAGAGCTGGCCGCAGACCGCCGGCTGGGCTTACTGGCGTTTCCACGGCGGCGAGGCCCACGACCAGGGCTACAGTGACGGGACTCTGCGGCACGCCGCGGGCCGTATCGCGGACGCTCTGGGGCAGGGCCGGGACTGCTTTGCATTCTTCAATAACGATGTCGGCGCGCATGCGCCGACCGACGCACGACGGCTCCAGGCCCTGCTCGCGGATCGATAGGGGACCGGGACACGGCTCGACCGGGTACATCGGCCCGGGGTGCGGCGGATCAGGCGGGTCCCGGCGGGGGGCCGCCCGGTAGGAAGGGAGGGGCCATTGAGCTTCAAGGATCATTTTTCCGGTCACGCCGATGACTATCGACGCTTCAGGCCGATCTATCCGGACGCCCTGTTCGAGTATCTCGCGGGGCTCGCGCCGAAGCGCCAGCGGGCCTGGGATTGCGGAACAGGAAACGGGCAGGCGGCCGCTGCGCTGGCGACGTATTTCCGGGAAGTGATCGCCACCGACGCCAGCGCCGAGCAGATCGCCCGGGCCCGCGGACCGGACAACGTCCGGTTTCGTATCGCCCCGGCGGAGGCATCCGGTATTCCGGCGGAAAGCGTTGACCTGATCACGGTGGCCCAGGCTTTCCACTGGTTCGACCATCGGCGCTTCCTCGGCGAGGCGGACCGGGTGTTGCGCCCCGGCGGGGCACTGGCGCTATGGACCTACGGCGTCATGCATATCGATCCCGAAGTCGACGGCATCGTCCACCGCTACTATCGGGAGACCGTCGGCCCCTACTGGCCGCCGGAGCGGGCTCAGGTGGACGCGGGCTACGCGGATGCCGCGTTGCCCTTTGAAGAGCTGGACACGCCAGCGTTCGCCATGACCGCGCACTGGACCCTGGACTCGGTGCTGGGCTATCTGCGCACCTGGTCGGCCACGCAGAACTACATCCGGGAGACGGGAGAGGACCCGACCGAGGCCCTGGGTGCCCGGCTGCGCGATGTATGGCAGGACCCGGGAAGCGAGCGCCGGGTTGGATGGCCGTTGCGGATGCGGGTGGTCCGCAAGCCCCGGGAACGCGGGACTCCGTCGGTGCCTCGCCAGCCCGGCGCGGTGCCGACCGGCAGGTGATTCACACAGTGACGCCGAATCGCGCGCGGGCGATCTGCGGGAAAAGCGCGCGCAGGTCGCCCGACTGGATGGCCAGTATGGCGAAGCCCACGCCGTAGTGTTCATTGAACTGGGAGGGCTCGCAGTACACCGATTCCAGCGTGACCTCGACGGGGGCTGCATCCACCCGTTCGGAGGGCGAAAGCCGAACGTCGATGCGTTCCTGATCCTGAAAGGGCCGGGCGGATATGACCAGCAAGCCGGCGCGGGAGGCATTGAGCACCTCGCCGATCACTTCATGGCTGGCCGCGTCGCTGGCCAGAACACGCCCACTGGCGGCGGTAGTCGGATTACTTCCGGGAGTCATGGCGTCAACGTGAGAAAGTATCCGTTTATTCTATTGATTGAGCCTGCATGTGCATGTATCTCATAGTGCTCGAGCCAATAACGTGATCCGGATCAAGTCTTTGTAGGCGCTTCCAACGGGGCCCGGTCACGGACCAGCGCGTTCATGAACGCGACGATACGCTCCGGCAGCCAGTGCTCGGCGGCGCGGGGGCGCCCGCCCGCAATGAAACCGACATGTCCGCCGTGGTCAGGCAACTTCACGAGGGCGTTGGCCGGGGCGGTGTGTGTTCCGGCAAGTGCCGGCGCCGGCAGGAACGGGTCATCCCGCGCGGCAAGGAAGAGCAGCGGAAGGGAGATGCCGGGCAGATGCCGCCCCGGGCTCCACTGGCGGTAGTAGTCCGCCGCGTCACGAAAGCCGTGGAGGGGGGCCGTTATCTGCTCGTCGAAGGCTCTTATGGAGCGGATGCGTTCGACGGCCGGGGGCGAGGGTCCCCTGGGTACGCCCATGGGGAACTTGCGGCGTATCATGGCCTTCAGGCCCCGCAATATGTCCCACTGGTAGAGGCGTGCGAATCCTTCGTCGACGGCGCGGGCGGCGGCGTCCAGATCCAGTGGTGCGGATATGGAAACGGCCGCCTCACACAGGGCCCGGTCGCCGTGGTGCCCGGCGTAGTTCAGCGTCAGGATGCCGCCGAGCGAGAAGCCGACCAGGGCCACGGGCCGGCCCGGGTAGCATCGTCTGACCGACGCCAGGGCATTGCCTACGTCATCGATGGCGCCGGAGTGGTAAAACCGCGGCAGGCGGTTGATCTCTCCGCCGGCGCCGCGATACTGCATCGCCACGGCCTGATAGCCATGCCGGGTGAGTGCTTCGGCAGCATGGAGCATATAGCCGGAGCGGGCGCAACCGGCCAGTCCATGCAGCAACAGCACCACCGGGCCGGCCGCTGCCGGCCCGTGGAAGAGGTCCAGGAAATCACCGTCCGGCAGGTCCAGGCGCTGGACGCGCAGTGGCACGGCCGGCGCCGGCTCGGCCACTGCCGGCCACAGGGTCTGGAGGTGTCCGCTTCGCAGCCACCATGCCGGCCGGAAAGGCGGCGGCGCGTCATCGACTGAGCGCCTCGTGGCGGATTCGCCGGACCATGCTGTCAGTTCGGTGTCCACTTTCTTCCGGTGCGGGATTCCACGCCATTCTACCGGCCTGAGCGTCCGCGACCCAGAAAAAGAGGCCGGCTGCGAAGAGGGGGCCGCAGCCGGCGAGTGGGGGAAGATATCCGGTGGGACGGACCGGCCGGGCCGGCCCGTCCATTACTCACTGCTACTGGTGGGCGCGATTCTCGATGAGATCGTCCACCACGGACGGGTCCGCGAGCGTGCTGGTGTCGCCGAGATTGTCGAGCTCGTTGGTGGCCACCTTGCGAAGGATCCGGCGCATGATCTTGCCGGAGCGTGTCTTCGGCAGAGACGGCGCCCACTGGATCACGTCCGGCTTGGCAATGGCTCCGATCTCGCTGCGGACCAAATCCACCAGCTCCTTGCGCAGATCCTCGGTGGGGTCGGCATCCTTTACCAGCGTCACGTAGGCATAGATGCCCTGACCCTTGACGTCGTGGGGGAAGCCGACGACGGCTGCCTCGGCGACCTTGGGATGCAGCACCAGAGCGCTCTCCACTTCGGCGGTGCCCATCCGGTGCCCGGAGACGTTGAGCACATCGTCGACGCGGCCGGTGATCCAGTAGTAGCCGTCCGCGTCGCGCCGGGCGCCGTCGCCGGTGAAGTATTTGCCCTTGTAGGCGGCGAGATAGGTATTGATGAACCGCTCGTGATCGCCGTAGACCGTACGCATCATGCTGGGCCAGCTGCGGGCCATGCACAGATTGCCCGAGGTCTCCCCCTCGAGCACGTTGCCGTCGTTGTCGAGCAGCTGGGGCTCGACGCCGAAGAACGGCCGTGTCGCGGAGCCCGGCTTGAGGTCCGTGGCGCCCGGCAGGGGCGTGATCATGATGCCGCCGGTCTCGGTCTGCCACCAGGTGTCGACGATCTGGCAGCGGTCCTCACCGACCGTGTGGTAATACCACTCCCAGGCCTCCGGGTTGATGGGCTCCCCGACGGTGCCGAGCACACGCAGGCTGCTGCGGTCAGTCTTGGTAACGAACTCGTCGCCCAGGCCCATCAGCGCGCGGATTGCCGTCGGCGCCGTGTAGTAGATGTTGACGTCGTGCTTGTCCACCACCTGCCAGTGGCGCGAGGCGTCCGGGTAGGTGGGGACGCCCTCGAACATCAGGGTCTTGGCGCCGTTGGCCAGCGGGCCGTAGACGATGTAAGAGTGCCCGGTGACCCAGCCCACGTCGGCGGTGCACCAGTACACCTCGCCATCGTGATAGTCGAAGACGTACTTGTGGGTCATGGCGCACTGCAGCAGATAGCCACCCGTGGTGTGCAGCACGCCCTTGGGCTTGCCGGTGGAGCCGGACGTATAGAGGATGAACAACGGGTCCTCGGCGTCCATCTCCTCGGGGGCGCATTCGGCGGAAGCGGCCTCTACCGCCTCCTCGTACCACACGTCCCGGCCGTCCTTCCACGGCACGTCGTTGCCCGTGCGCTTGACGGTGAACACCGTGCCCACGTTCGGGCATTCGGCCAGGGCCTTCTCCACGTTGTCCTTCAGCGGGATGGTCTTGCCGCCGCGCACGCCCTCGTCCGCGGTGACCACCACCCGGCAGTCGGAGTCGAGAATGCGATCACGTAGCGCGTTCGGCGAAAAGCCGCCGAAGACGACGGAGTGGATGGCGCCGATGCGGGCGGTGGCCAGCATTGCGATGGCCGCCTCCGGGATCATGGGCATGTAAATGCATACCCGGTCGCCCTTCTTCACGCCGCGTTCCTTGAGGGCGTTGGCGAAGCGGCCCACCGCCTCGTGGAGCTCGCGATAGGTGATGGTCTTGCTCTGATCGGGCTCGTCACCCTCCCAGATGATCGCAGCCTGGTCGCCGCGCTTCTCCAGGTGCCGGTCCACGCAGTTATAGGCCGCGTTGAGCTTGCCGCCCTCGAACCAGCGGATGCGTGCCTCGGCCAAGTCGGAGTTGTTGACGGTGTCCCACTTCTTGAACCAGGTCAGGAACTGCTCAGCCTGCTCCGCCCAGAAGCTGTCCGGCTCTTCCAGGGACCGACGATACATTTCCTTGTAGGTGGCATCGTCGATGAGCGCGTTCTTGGCGGTTTCCTGGGGTACCGGATAGACCTTGACTTCAGACATCCTGCCTCTCCTCCGAGTGCGTCTTGTTTTCTCACCCGTGCGGCCGCCCGGCCGTAACGGGGCTACCTGATGGCTCTTTTGGGGCGTATTCCGCTCCGCTTCAAGGCGCATCTCCCCAACGGCGGCCGGTTGGCGGCTGGTTTGCTGGTAAGCCTAGCAGAGCCCGGGCGCATCGCCCGGCCCCGGCGATCGTTTCCGGACTCCAAGCCAGATGCATGCCAGGAGATGCAATGCCCCCTCTCCTCAGGCGCTTAGCACCGACAACGTGACAGGAAATGGGGGCCGTTCGGGGCATGCTGTTACCCGTCGTAGCAAAATCTGAGTGTCTGGGTAACAGCGCGCGGCGGGCCCTCATGCTTCCCGCGCCCGGCGCCGCGGGATGCCCATGCGCTGGCGCTTCTCCCACAGCGCCTTGCGGCTGATGCCGAGGCGTTTGGCGAGCTCTGTCTCGGTGAGCTGGTCCTGGTGCTGAAGGACGAACTCACGGAAGTATTCCTCCAGGGACAGATCCATGCTGCGCGGCTCGCTCAGGCCCGGGGACTGGTCGACGGGCAGGGCCAGCAGATCGGGTGTCAGGGCCGTGGTGTCACTGAGGATTACCGCCCGTTCAATGGCGTTTTCCATTTCGCGGACGTTACCCGGCCAGCTGTAGCTGCGGATCGCTCGAAGGGCGTCGTCGCTGAAGCGCATGGGCGGCTTGTTGAGCCTTTTGCAGCTCTTCTCCAGAAGGAAGCGGGCCAGCTCCGCGACGTCGTCCCCGCGCTCGCGCAGCGGCGGCAGCCGGATCTCCATGACATGGATGCGGAAATAGAGGTCCTCCCGGAACTCGCCTTCCTCCACCAGCCGCTGCAGGTCCCGGTGGGTGGCCGCGATAAGGCGTATGCCCACCTTGCGGGACTGGGAGGCGCCCACCCGGCGAATCTCGCCCTCCTGGAGCACGCGCAGCAGCCGGGCCTGGGCGGCAAGCGGCAGCTCGCCGATCTCGTCCAGAAACAGGGTGCCGCCGTTGGCCGATTCCACCAGGCCCTGCCGGGTTCCCACGGCGCCGGTAAAGGCGCCCTTTTCGTGGCCGAACAGTTCGGCCTCGATCAGCGATTCCGGTATGGCGGCGCAGTTCACCGCCACCATGGGCGCGTCCCGCCGCTCGCTCTGATCGTGCAGGGCGCGGGCCACCAGTTCCTTGCCGGTGCCGGATTCGCCGAGGATCAGCACGGAGGTGTCGGTGGGGGCCACTTTGCGGATGCGCTCGAAAACATGGGCCATGGCCGGGCAGCTGCCGACGATGCCGGTGACCGGGTAAGCCCGCTCCACATCCGCCTTGAGGGCCGCATTCTGGCGCTGCAGCCGGCTCTCGTTGAGGGTGCGCGAGAGCGTGAGCAATAGATCATCGTTGTCGAAGGGCTTGGCAATGTAGTCGACCGCACCCAGGCGCATGGCCTCCACCGCCGAACGGACGCTGGCGTAGCTGGTCATGATGATGACGGGCACGTCCGGGGCCATCTCGATGACCTCGGTGCCCGAGCGGCCGGGCAGCCGGAGATCCGCCAGAATCACCTCGTACTGCTGCAGGTCCTCGCCGGCGCCCTCCACCGACTCCGTGGCTGTGACCTCGTAGCCGTTGCGCTCCAGCAAACGGGACAGGGCGCTGCGGATGACCGATTCGTCCTCTATCACCAGAACTCGCGCCACTTCACGCCTCCATCAGTTGTCGTTCGGCCAGGGGTAGCACGACGATGAATTCCGCCCCCGAGTTGCGCGCCGGTATGCGTAGCTCGCCGTTGTGGTCCTTGATGATGTTGTAGACCAGCGGCAAGCCGAGGCCGGTCCCCTTTCCGGGCGCCTTGGTGGTAAAGAACGGCTCCAGGATCTTGTCGCGGATGGTCGCGGGAATGCCGGGACCATCGTCCAGGACGCGGATGCTTGCCATGCCGGCCTGGACCCGTGCAGCGACCGAGACCCGGCCGCCGTCGCCACAGGCGTCGACGGCGTTCGAGAACAGGTTGACGAATACCTGAACCAGCCGCTGGTAATCGGCCTTCACGCGGATTTCGGGGTCGATGTTCAGCTCCATTTCCATGTTGCGGGCGCGTTTGCTCAGGCGCACCACGCGGCGCGCCTCCTCCACCGCATCGGCCAGTACCACCGTGCTGGGCTGGCGGTCGTCGTTGGCGCCGGCGTGGGCGTAGCTGACCAGGGTCTGGACGATGTTATTGATGCGCTGGGTCTGTTCCAGGATGTCCTCCGCCGCCTGACCGGCGTCGGCGTCCGGGTCGCGGAGCTCCTGCGCCAGGCAGGCAATGCCGGTGACGGGATTGCCGATCTCGTGGGCGACGCCCGCGGCCAGGCGGCCGATGGAGGCCAGGCGCTCGCTGTGGGTTAGCTCCTCCTCCAGCACCTGGAGCTCGGTCACGTCCTCCACCAGCAGGAGGCTGTCGCCGGTCTGTCCCCGACCCGGCTCGCCGATGGCCGTCTTGTGCAGGCTCAGCCAGCGCGACTCCCCGCCCTGGCGCAGACGCTGTTTGTAGGCGTGGTTGTCCCGGCCGACCAGGAAGTTGGCCAGGAACAGGCCCCAGGGCTCGGCCAGCTCGCCGATCTGGCGGCCGATGGCCTGGCCGGGCGTGATTCCGGTGAGGCGGCTCATGGCCGGATTCCAGCGCACGATGCGGCTGTTTCGCGTCACGGCCACGACGCCCAGCGGCAGGTCTTCCAGGATCTGGCGGTGGTAGCGACGCAGCTGGTCCAGCTCCGCCGCCAGGCCGCGAAAGCGGCTGCGGGAGCTCTCCAGACGTTCCTCGATCAGGCGTACGTTCTGAGCCTGGGCCGTTCGCGCATCGGTGTCGAGCTGCAGCCGCTCGTCGACGATCATGCGGGCCAGCACCGGGCCCATCATGCCGGAGAGGTTGCGCTCGATCTGGTCGCGCAGCTCCTGCAATCGCTCCGGCCGGCGCTCGCGCCATTCCAGATTCAGATCCGACAGGCCCTTGCTCACCTCCGCCAGCGACGCCGACTCGCCCATGACCGGCGAGAGCTGCTCGACGAACTGCGATGGGGACTCGGCGCGCAGGGCGCCCGTCGGGATCAGCGTGCTGACGTCGCGGCAGGCGGCGGCCGCCTCGGTCTCGCGTTCCGACGGGGTGGTGAGCAGGGAGCCACCCACCAGCAGTACCGTGTTCAGGGACACCGACCAGAAGGCCAGGGTGCCGTAGAGGTCCGAACCCGAGCCGGTGGGTGCCGGAAAGCCGATCAGGCTCAACGGGCTCTCTATCGACAGGGCCGGGAGCAGGGCGAACAGGCCCCAGACCGCACCGCCGCCGAGCAGTCCCGCGATGAAGCCGAAACGGGTCGCCCGCGGCCAGAACAGAATGGCCAGAACGCCGGGAACGAATTGCGCCATGGCGAGGAACGACATCAGGCCCCAGGACACCAGGCCTTCGCTGCGCTCCAGCAGCGCGAAGAAGCCGTAGCCGGCGGCGATTATCGCCCCGATGAGACCGCGGCGCGCCC
This sequence comes from Ectothiorhodospiraceae bacterium WFHF3C12, assembly GCA_013519935.1. GTDB lineage: Bacteria > Pseudomonadota > Gammaproteobacteria > Nitrococcales > Nitrococcaceae > WFHF3C12. The sequence continues at coordinate 27,693 of JACDUA010000060.1, forward strand.
AGCGCAGTGCCGTGTAGATGTCCCGGTGGGGGCCCGGCTGCACCAGCGGCAGCAGCAGGTGGTTCAGGGACATCGACGACAGCGCCAGTGTGGTGACGATGATCATGGCGCTGGCCGCGGAGATCCCGCCCAGGTAGGCGGTCATCGCCAACGTCGGCGACCCCGTCTGGGCGGCCAGACCAAGCACGTAGTAGTCGGCGATGGTGGGCGGTTGGAGCACCTGGGCGGCCCAGAGGATGGGCGGCGTCGCCGCCGATAGTAGCCCGAGATAGAGCGGAAACGCCCAGCTGGAGGTCAGCAGGCTGCGCGGCCGGAGATTCTCCGTGAATGTCATGTGGAACTGCCGCGGTAGCAGGAACGAGGCCGCGAAGGCGAGAAACAGCAGGTTGCCCCACGGGCTGTGCCCCACCGGTTCATAGTAGTTGTCCAGCGCCTGCGGGTTCTCGGCGAGCCAGTCGTTGAGGCCGCCGAAACCGCCGAAGGCGGTATGGATGGCCACCACGGCGACCAGCAGCAGCGCCGTTAGCTTGAACAGGGACTCGAACGCGATGGCCGCTACCAGGCCGGTGTGCTTTTCGCGGGGTGTGACGTGCCGCGCGCCGAAGATGATGGCGAACACCGTGACCATGACGCAGAAGCCGACTGCGATGGGGCCGGGATGGGTCTCACCGGCCAGCACCCGGGTCGATTCGGCCACCGCCCGGATCTGCAGGGCGATGTAGGGCAGGCTGCCGGTCAGCATCATCAGCGTCACCAGGACGCCGGCGAGCTGTGAGTTGAAGCGAAAGGCGAACAGGTCGGCCACGGACGTGAGCTGGTGAGTGCGCGTTATTCTCAGAATGGGCAGCAGCAGCACCGGGGCCAGCACGAACGCAAGGGTGACGCCCACGTAGATGGTCAGAAAGTTCAGGCCCTGCTGCTGGGCGAAGCCGACGCTGCCGTAATAGCTCCAGGTCGTGGCGTAGACGCCGAGGGACAGCACATAGACGAACGAGCTCCGCACCAGCCGCTGGGTCCACTGCTGGCGCTCCGTGGTATAGGCAACCAGGAACAGCAACAGCAGATAGGCGATGGCGCTGAAGAACAGCGTGCCGATGTTAAACGTCATGACGACGCAACCGGCGCGCGAGCAGGGCGCTGAGCACGGTCACCAGCAACCACAACAGGTAGGGGATGTACCAGGACGGCCGCTGCGATGCCCACCAGACGGCGAAGGGCGAAAAGAACAGCAGCAACGCCAGGGCGAACAGCGCCAGGCTGTAGGTCCCCGGGCCCTGATCCTGACTTCCGGGCATGGTCTCCTCCCACGGCGACGGCTCTGCGGGACCTGACGGAAACCCCTGAGGGCATACCGTCGACCGTTCGATTGGCGGGCGGCGCCTGATGACGTCGCTTTCACGCGCTCAATCGAGACCGGCACGGCATCTGCGCCAATTGCCGGCATCCCTGCAGCGTCAGCCCCGCGGCATCGTCCTTATAGTTGTTACTGAACGTAGCACAATCCGGCCGAAATGACAGCCTTTAGTTTCGACATGCGGTAACCGTTGCCGGCGGCGTCAGCGATAGCCCGCATCTCAGGGGAGCTCTGGTGCCGGCGCGGCGTCACGAGGGATATCCGCCTCACGCCATGACGCCACCGCCCAGGCCAGGATCTCCGCGGGATCGGCGCGGACAAGCCCGGGCGGCGGCGTCTGGCCCAGAAACCGCAACGCCGCGATCAGTAGCTGCGGGGCATGGCGATGGTCCAGTGGCGCGGCGAAGGTCTGCTTGCTGAGCTTGTTGCCGGCATCGTTCACCGCGACGGGCAGGTGGGCGTAGGCCGGCCGCGGCAGGTCGAGCAGGCCCTGCAGGTGGATCTGGGGCAGGGTGCTCCACAGCAGGTCGGAGCCGCGCACGATCTCGGTGATGCCGGCCTCGGCGTCATCGACGACGCAGGCCAGGTGGTAGGCGAAAAGGCCGTCCCCGCGTCGGATGATGAAGTCACCGAGTGTCTCGTGAAGGTCGCAGGTTACGTCGGACTGCAGCCGGTCCGTCAGATGCAGATGCCGGCCGGCGGTGCGAACCCGCCACGCGCGCGCCTGGCGCCCGCGGGGCA
>JACDUA010000061.1 GCA_013519935.1 Ectothiorhodospiraceae bacterium WFHF3C12
TGGGCACGGACACGGGCGGGTCCGTGCGCATACCCTCGGCCCTGACCGGGCTCTACGGCCTGCGGCCCACCGTCGGCCGGTACGACCAGGGCGGCATCACGCCGATCTCCAGCACCCGGGACACCGCCGGCCCCATGGCCCGGACCATGACCGACCTGGTGCTGCTGGACGGGGTCATCACCGGCTCCGAAACCCGGGAATCCCCCGCCGACCTGGACGGTGTGCGGCTGGGCGTGCCGCGCGGGTATTTCTACGACAACCTGGACCCGGATACGAAGCGGTTGATGGACTCGGCCCTGAAACAGCTCAAGGATAACGGGGCGACCCTGGTGGAGGCGGACCTGGCCGGCATCGGCGAGCTCAACGGCAAAGTCGGGTTCCCCCTGGCCCTCTACGAGGTCCTGCGGACAATGCCGACGTACCTGGAGGACTCCGGCGCCTCCGTCGGCCTGCTGGATGTCGTACGAGGCGTGGCCAGTCCCGACGTGGTAGGGGCGCTGGGTGCCGCCATCGGCGAGGACATGGAAGTGGGCACCGAAGACGACGCCATACCGGAGCCGGTCTATCGCGACGCCATGGACAAGTTCCGCCCGCAGCTCCAGAAGCTCTACAGCGACTACTTCACGCAGCACGACGTGGACGCCGTCGTATTCCCCACCACCCCGCTGCCGGCGCGCCTCATCGAGGGCAGCGTCGAGACCGTGATGCTCAATGGCGAGGCGGTGCCGACCTTCCCCACGTACATCCGCAATACCGACCCGGGCAGCAATGCCGGCATCCCGGGCCTGACCGTCCCCGTCGGCGTCACGCCGGAGGGCCTGCCCGTCGGCCTGGAAATGGACGGCCCAGCCGGCAGCGACCGCCGCCTGCTCGCCATCGGCCTGGCCCTGGAGGAACTCTTCGGCCGGCCGCCGGCCCCCGTGGTGGCGCCGGGTTCGCGCTGATACGAGTGACCGCGTGGCGCCGGGCCGGGCCCCGGCGCCACGCAGCACCGCGATTGCACGTACGGGTTGAGTCGCGGCGCAAACCCGGGACAGCTCAAACGAACCGCGTGTACCCGGGAGAGCCTCTCCCCTTCATCACCCCGTTTGGGGGGCTGTGACGCCCCTTTTCACTCGGCCATACTCGCGGCGTTGATGCTTTCGTCGATGCGCGGCAGGAAGGGAACGGTATGGGGACGTTACTGCGAGCGGTTATGGTCGGTTTCGGTTTGTCCATCGCAATGGGCGCGGCGACGGCCGCCGGCGATCTGTCGGCGCTGGAAGCCGGCCAGTACAGCGTCGAGGTCCGGGGCAGCGTCGAGGCCACGGCCCATGGCCTGACCGCCGATGACAAAGACGCCGCCATCTCGAACCAGGAGATGCGCGACCGCGCGGCGCAGGAGCGCCTGCTCTTTACCGGGGACACCTTCTACAAACCCGAAAGCGGCGAGTCGGGGCCCTTCGAGATCTCCATGACGCTCGGCCCCGATTACACGTCGATCGAGGGCGCCGACGCCCCCGGCGTGGTCGTGAGCCTGCACTTCGCCGAGGGCCTTGAGCCCGGCACATACCCGGTAAGCGACGGCCTGCTGGACGTCGGCCCCAACAGGGCACCGGTCGCCGTGCTGGTCGCCGCCGCCTCCAAGGATCGCAAGCAGACCTTCGCCTATGGCTGGAAGGTGATCGGGGAAGTCACCATCGAGCAACTCGACCGGGAGCAGGCAACGGGCACCTTCGAGTTCGCCGCCAACGCCATGAACCGCAAGGGCCAGGTCACCGACGACCGCATCCAGGTGCGCGGGGCGTTCAAGCAGGTGCCGTTCACGCCGGAGGCATCGCTGGCGGAGTGATCTCACGCATGGACGTCAGCAATCGCGCAACCCGACTGGCGCGCACCGGTTAGCCGGCCCCGTCCTCGGGGACGAACATCATGCGGTACTCGTAGGCATCGAAGATCACCTGGATGCGGACGATCCTGCCGTCCCGGACTTCGCTCAGCTGGGCCACATCCGAGGAGGATTTCTCGGAGAGCTGGGTCGTGAAGACCAGGATGTGGCAGACATCGTCGCCGTCCGCGAAGACCTTGCGCACCTCCCGCCGCTGCACGATCGGCGTCACGTACTCGATATAGCCCATCAGCTCGTCAGCGGAAGTGAACCGGTTTATGGGGCTCGTGTACAGGAAGCCCTCATCGGCGAGGTGACGCCGCACCGCAGGATAATCCCGCCGGTCCACGGCTTCGAGGTAACCATCAACGATCTCGCGTGGCGTCTGCATAACCGTGCTCGCTGGCGGCCCGGGAGAGGTCCGGGGCGTTCCCCTCGGTCGCGTCCCGGCATCAACTCACCCGCCGCAGTGATGGCCGAAGGGCGAGCCTGCAAGGGGTATCGGTCCGTTCTGGCGTGCAACAGCCCTGGCCGGAGGAACTGAACCTTGGGTCAGTATAGTCGGCTCGCGCAGCGGAACCGACCGTCATGGAATGCCTCCCCGGCCTCGTCGGCGACCTCCGCGTACGCGCCCGAGCAATACGCGTTGGGCCATTCTCAACCGGCCCGACAGGCCCGGACGCCGGGACGTATCGCAACATTCGACACGCCCTCCGGCCACTGCGTCCCCTTGGGCGGTCGCAGTTCAACCCCGGCCGCCCGCGGGTGCGGAGACTCACTCAGGCGGCGCGATCCGACGGCAGCGGAAAACTGAACCGGGTACCGCTTCCCGGCGTGGAAGTGACCGCGATACGGCTGCCATGCAGGTCGAGGATGCGCTTGACGATCGCCAGCCCCAGGCCCGCCCCCGGTTCCTCGGGTTTGTCCGAAGCCGCGCTGCCCCGGAAGTAGCGGTCGAAGATGTGCGGCAGCTCGGTATCGGGGACGCCCTTGCCGCTGTCGGCGACGGCGATTTCCACCCCGCGCTCACCGTGGCTCAGGGTGACCTCCACGTGGCCGCCCGCCGGCGTATGCCGCAGGGCGTTATCGATGAGGTTGCGGAGTACGCGATCGATCAGCGCGATGTCGGCGCACACGGGATACCGGCCATCAGCGGTGACGGCGCGCAGCTCGATGCCGCGGCGCTCCGCCTCGAGCATGAAGCCCTGGGTGACATCCTGAAGCAGCTCGGCCAGGGAGAACGATTCCCAGTGCACGGTGACACGGCCGGCATCCAGCTTGGTGAGCTCGAAAAGCTCGTCGACCAGTCGCGTCAACCGGTCGCAATGCCGATGGGCAATCTCCTGGTATTGCCGTCGCTGCTCCGGCGAGAGCGTGTCCTCCTTGAGCAGCAGCGTTTCCAGATAGCCCTTCATGGACGCCAGCGGCGTGCGCAGATCGTGGGATATGCTGGATATCAGCTCACGCCGCACCCGGTCCGTCTCCTTGAGACGTTCGAGCTGCTCGTCGATGCGCGCGCGCATGGCGTCGAAGGTGTGCGCGATGACGGCCACCTCGCTGCCGTCACCGTGGGTCGTTTCCGCTTCGATGCCCAGGCCCTCGCGCTGGAACCGCGCCATACGCTCGGACAGCCGGGTGAGCGGCCGCGTCATGACGCCGAAGATCAGCGCCGCACTGGCGACACCGAAGACGGCGATGCCGGCCACGCCGGCCAATGTCAGCCGCAGGATGTGACTCCCCCGCAGGGAGTCCGCCACGGTCTGGTACTCCTCACTGGCGAGGCCCACGTAGAGGTAGCCCCGCGTGCGGCCGCCGACCTTGATCGCCGCGGCCGAGAATATCTGCCGGCCCTGCGGCGAGTGGGGATCATCGGCCATGACCGGCGGATGCGCCTTGCCGCTCAACAGAGCCCGGATGGGCGCCGGGTCAACCCGTTGCCGCACGACGCTGCCTTCCGGCAAGGCATGATCCAGGATGCGGCCCTCGCTATCGAGCAGGTAGACCTCGACGCCCGGGTTGATGGTCATGACCAGATGGGCGAGCTCCGACATGGCCTCGTGGTTGACGCCGTCCTCGGTCAGCAGCGGCTCGCGGCCGGCTATGTACGTGGCCAGGCTGCTGTTGAGCCGCTGCGTGACCTCCGCGGAGTACCGGCTGCTGCTCCAGTGCATCAGCCCCACGAACGCCAGCGCGACGAGCAGAAACAGCCCCAGCAGCGCCAGGGTCAGTTGCGCGTACAGCCGGCGCGGCCATGGCGCGGGCCGTTTCATGGCGCGGGTTCACGCATCTTGTAGCCGACACCCCATACCGTCAGCAGGTACTCGGGATGGGCCGGGTCGTGCTCGATCTTGGCCCGCAGGCGGTTGAGATGGCTGTTCACCGTGTGCTCGTAACCGTCGTGTCCGTAACCCCAGACGGCGTCCAGCAGCTCGGCCCGGGTGAAGACGCGGCCGGGATGGGACGCGAAATGCCAGAGCAGGTCGAACTCCCGCGCGGTGAGATCCACGCGCTTACCGCCGACGGAAGCGACATGCCGGCTGCGATCCAGCACCAGGTCGTCGATGGCCAGCTGGTTGTCTGCGGCCGCGCTCGCCGGCGCGGGGCGCTCGGCGCGCCGCAGCAGGGCCTTGGCACGGGCAACCAGCTCAAGCGGACTGAACGGTTTGGTGAGGTAGTCGTCCGCGCCGATCTCCAGGCCGAGTACGCGGTCCATCTCGGTGGAGCGCGCGGTGAGCATCAGGATCGGCACGTCCGCGCCCCGGCCGCGAATGGCCTTGCAGATCTCCAGGCCGTCCACCTCCGGCAGTCGCAGGTCCAGCACGATCAGGTTCCATTGCCAGCGACAGGCCAGATCCAGCGCCTGCCGGCCGTTGTGGCAGATCTCGACCGTGGCATCCAGGTCCTGGAGATGCAGCCTGAGCAGGTCGGCAATGTCCGCCTCGTCCTCCACCACCAGAAAGCGGCGCCGACGGCCGTTGGGGGCGTTCCATACCATCGCGGTACCTCGTTGCGGAACGCGCGGGGCGTGGAGACCATCCGTCCGCCGCACCCGCGGGTCTTACAACCCGAGCGTAGCGCCCGGCCGGCGATCCGCCAGCGCGGTCCGACGGAACCCGGCACCCGGTTCGCGCATCCCGTGTGCCCATGATCCACGGCGCCGGTTGGCGAGTCATCACGAAACCTTCACGGCCACCGTCCCCAACCCGCCCGGCCAGACAGGATCCCCGCATCCCTGGCGTCCAGCGGCAGGCCTCGTGATGAATTCGTGAGAAACGCGTGACGGCGTCGTGACTCCGCATGGCTAGGGTGACCGTGTCCGCCAGCTTCGGCGGGCTCAGGGAAGCACCTCACAGCCGACTCGGAGATGCATCATGAGAATACGCAACCTGTTGATAGCGCTAGCGCTTCTGGCCTTCTTCCCCGCGGCTCTCGCCGCCCCGTTTTTCGGTCACGAGCGCGATTACGACGTGACCATCACCAATGTCACGCACGGCGTCAGCTTCACGCCCTTTCTGGTGGTCAGCCACAGCCGCGACATCGCCCTGTTCGAGCTCGGTGCCCCGGCTTCACCCGAGCTGGCCCTGCTCGCCGAGGGCGGCGCCACCGGTCCCCTGGCAACACAACTCGGTGGCGATGCACGCGTTCACGACATCCAGACCAGCGCCGGCCTGCTGGGGCCGGGGCAGTCCGTGACCGTTCGGATATCCACCCGCTTCGGCTTCAGGCGGATCAGCCTGGCCGCCATGCTGCTGCCGACGAACGACAGCTTCGTGGCCGTCGATGGCATCTACGCGCCCTTGAGCCCCTACGGGCGCGCGACGTCCGCGCCGGGCTACGACGCCGGCAGCGAGCCCAACGACGAGCTGTGCGTCAACATCCCCGGCCCGACCTGCGGCGGGGCCGGTGCCTCACCGGAGGCCGGCGGCGAGGGCTTCATGCATATCAGTCGCGGCATTCAGGGCGTGGGCGATCTGATGCCCGGGGACTACGACTGGCGCAATCCCGTGGCGCACATCAGCATCGTACCGGCCTCGGATTGAGCGGGGGGGAGCCACGGCGCGCCCCTTCCCGGGGCGCGCTTCCCCTTTTGCCTGCAGCCCAACCAACGAGGACGTGCGCGGGCGCTCGGCGACGCGGACGTCCGCTTGGGTCGGGGCTGACAAACAAGCACTGACTCGTGACGGTGCACGGCACCGCTGCGAACAATCGGCGCAGCGCGATGACCGGTGAGTGCGGCGCCCCACGGTAAGCGAATGCCGCGGAGCCGCTGCGCCAGCCTTGTAAGCAATTGTCCTTTTACCCGGCCCGACCCCGCCCTCGACCGCCGCTCCTCTCGGGAGGGAAATACGGGGCGCAGACGGGCCCCGTTTCTCCGCAACCCTCCGCCGGGCGGCGAGGGCAATCGGGCTGGCGGCTTCACCGGTCAGCTCAGGTGGTGCACCTTCGGCATGCCGTATACCGGGGTTTCCAGACCCTCCTGGCGTGCTTTGAGCTGCAGGGCCAGGTAGTGCGAGTAATGGCGGGACTGATGCAAGTTACCGCCATGGAACCACAGGGCGTCCTGGCGGGTAGGCTTCCACATGTTTCGCAACTCGCCCTCCCAGGGACCGGGGTCCTTGCGCGTGTCCGAACCCATGCCCCAGCACTTGCCGACCTTGTCCGCCACTTCCTGGGAGATGATCTCCGCCGCCCAGCCGTTCATTGAGCCATAGCCGGTCGCGTAGACGATGAGATCGGCCGGCAGCTCGGAGCCGTCGGTGAGCGTGACCGAGCGCGTATTGATCCGTTCGACATTTACGCCGCTGCGAACCTTGACCTCCCCTTCCGCAATCAGCTCCGAGGCCCCCACATCGATGTAGTAGCCGGAAGCACGCCGCAGATACTTCATGAACAGCCCGGAGCCGTCCTCGCCGAAATCGAGCAGGAATCCGGCGTCCTCCAGCCGACGGTAGAAGTCTGCATCCTCCTCGGCGACCTGCTCGTACACCGGAATGTGGAAGTTATGCATGATCCGGTAGGGGATGGAGGCGAAAGTCATGTCCGCCCGATGGGTCGAGATTCCGGAATCCACCGCCTCCTGGGAGTACAGTGCACCCAGTGCGTGCTTCATCAGGGACTCGGACTTGATTACGTGGGTGGACGAGCGCTGGATCATGGTTACGTCGGCACCGTTCTCCCAAAGGTCGGCGCAGATGTCGTGGGCCGAATTGTTGGACCCCACCACGACGCACTTGCGGCCCTCGTACTGTTCCCCCGTGCGGAATTGGCTGGAGTGGGTCTGCACGCCCTGGAAATCCTCCGCGCCCGGAAATTCCGGGACATTGGGCATGCCGGACATGCCGGTTGCCAGCACCAGGTGTTTCGGGCGCAACGTTACCGGCTCGCCTTCTCGCTCCACTTGAACGGTCCATTCCCCGGCCACGTCGTCATACGAGGCGCTCTTGCACTCGGTGGAATGCCAGTAGTTCAGCTCCATTACGATGGTGTACATCTCCAGCCAGTCGGCGATCTTGTCCTTCGGCGAGAATACCGGCCAGTGGGTGGGGAAAGGCAGATAAGGCAGGTGGTCGTACCACACCGGATCATGCAGGCAAAGTGACTTGTAGCGATTGCGCCAGGAGTCGCCGGGGCGCGGGTTTCGCTCGACGATGACGGTCGGCACCCCCATTCGTCGCAGGCGGGCGCCGAGCCCGATACCGCCCTGGCCGCCGCCGACGATTACGCAGAAGGGCTGCTCTTCGTAGCCCAGCCGGTGCTGCTCTTCGCGCCGGGCTTCCAGCCAGGTCTGGCGATCTCGGACAATGCCGTGGCGGGTGCCCTTGGGGCGGTTCTGGCCGGCGGGCTCCGGATAATCCTTGAGCTCGGTCATGGCCGTCAGCAGCGTCCAGCATTTGCCGCCCGACAGGCGGACATAGCCCTCGCCGCGGGCGGTCGCGGTTTCGAAGGTCAGCCACCCCTCGGCGACGCCGTCCGCCTCGGTAGCCTCCTCGTCCAGGCGCCATTTGGAGGGCTGGGTATGGGGCAACGTGGATTCCAGCATGTCCCGGATCGCGTCCCGCCCCTCCACCGTTTTGATGTTCCAGGTGAATGTCACCAGGTCGCGCCAGTAGCATTCGTCGGCGAACATCGACACAGCGTAGTCGATGTCGCCCCGCTCCAGCGCGGCGCCGAACTCGCCAAGCCACGCGGCAACCTGGGTGGTCGCGTCGTTTATGACTGCACTCATAGCTCCTCCGAGAGATCTCTTTACTTGTGGGCCGTGCCGGTGTCGACGACAGGCCGCCATCGGCTGTGCCCCGGAAAGGGGCCGGCGGGCGTATACGGCGAAAACCCGGTATACCTCCGGTAATGGGGTACGCGCCGTCACGCCTCGCCCCAGTAAGTGCAGTGTCCGTGCCAGGGACGACGGAAACACCGAAGGAAATACGCAAAGGATTGAATTACCGGGATTTACGAAAGCTGGCGTGACACAAACGGCAAATGCAGTCGCCTACAGGCTGGCCGGCGCGGCGTTACACCTGTAACGCCCGAACGATCACCGTATTTACAGTTGTAAAATTCTGTTTTAACTGATTTTACTGCAATCTTGACAGCCCCGCGGCGGATTGTAGGCTGTAAGGATGTCCCGCCGCACCGGGCGCTGAAATCAGGTTTTCCATCGTGCGGAGCGCGGTCACGGGCGCGGATGCCGATCAAGACAATCATCAAGGGCACCGTGCACCGTCGGGAAAGACCGCAACCAGGTGACCCAGCCGCTTGGCTCGGCACCTCATGCGAGATTGAACGGTTGATCCGCGGGCGGAGGCCTCCGCCCGGAAGAGCCGATCACCCGTTGATGGAGGAGCGGCAATGGCTCTCAAGGCCGAGCAGCGCTCGCATATCGACGCGATAATCCGCACTGCCGAGATTGACGATGCCAGGCCCGCGAGCACATCGCTCATCGAGCGGTCCTGGAAACGCTGCGTCCGCGACCATGGACTCGATCCGTCCCAACCGCGCGCGGCACGCATAGTCACGAGCCAGACACTCAAGGAGCACCAGGACCGGGCCGATGAGCTGCTCAACGTCGCCCGCGCGGGTGTCGAGCAACTCTACCGGCAGGTCGCCCAGCTTGGCTACGTGCTGCTTCTGACGGACCAGCGCGGGATTACGGTCCAGTTCCTCGGCGAAAAGGCCGAGAAGCGCCGGCTGCGCCAAGCGGGCCTGTATCTCGGCGCCGACTGGCGCGAGCAGCACGCCGGCACCTGCGGTGTTGGCACCTGCATCGAGGAGGGGCTGTCGCTGACCTGCCACCAGAACGACCATTTCGATGCCACCCATATCGGGCTCACCTGCACGGCCGCACCCATTACCGATCCGTCCGGCGACGTGCTCGCAGTGCTGGACATTTCGGCGCTGGATTCGCCGGTCTCCCGGTCGAGCCAGACTTTTGCCCTGCAGCTGGTCACCCTTTACGCCCGGATGATCGAGGACGCCTATTTTCTCCGCTGCTACCGCGACCACCACATCTTCCGCTGCGATGCCTCGCGCGAGTTCGTTCACGTCAACGGCGAGAAAATGTTCGCCCTGGACGACAACGGCGGCATCATCGCCGCCAACACCGCGGGACGCACCCTGATGGGTCAACCTGTGGAGGCCCCTGCCTTCGCGGAACCGCCGGCAGAATTCATACAGCAACTGCTGGACTGCGAGGTCGCGGACATCTGGAGCATTACCTCGGGGGCCGAAGATCAAATTCGTGCCTTCCGCACCCGGGACTCCAATGGGATCCTCTTCGGCACCGTGATCGAGCCCAAGCGGCCATTGCGTCGAGGGGGAGCGCAGCAACAGAACGATCCCGAGCACGTGCCGGCCCTGGACGCTCTGGCGGCCGACGATCCCCGCATGCGCAAGACCCTGGCCCTGGCCAAGCGCCTGCGCAACGAGACGGTCAACATCGTTATCGTCGGAGAGACCGGAACCGGCAAGGAACGTCTCGCGAGGGCGCTGCACGATTCCAGCAGCCGTGCTGGCCGCGCGTTCGTAGCGGTCAACTGCGCGGCCATACCCGAATCCCTCATCGAGAGCGAGCTATTCGGCTATCGCCCCGGCACGTTCACGGGCGGCCACAGCAGAGGAATGCAGGGGCTTCTTCAACAGGCGGACGGCGGCACGCTGTTCCTGGACGAAATCGGCGACATGCCCCTGAATCTGCAAACACGCCTGCTGAGAGTGCTGTCGGAGCGGGAGGTCACGCCGCTCGGGGCCAAACAGCCGATGGGCGTTGACCTGCGGGTGATCGCCGCCACGCATCGGGACATCAACGAAATGGTCGGCGCGGGCGAATTCCGTGAGGACCTGTACTACCGGCTGAATGGCGCCTCCCTGCGGCTGCCGCCGCTACGCGAGCGCGCCGACCGCCAGTACCTGATACAGGCCGTATTCGACGCGCTGATCCGGGAGCGCGAATGCCAGGTCCGCCTCCGTGCCGACACCATGAGCGCGCTGCTCGCCTACCACTGGCCGGGCAACCTGCGCCAGCTTCGCAACGCCCTGGCCTACGCGCTGGCCACCACCGACGATCGGGAGATCGCGGTCACGGATCTCCCGGAAGAGTGCCTGTCATCCATTCCGCACTCCGGCACGCCCGCCATCCATTATCAGGACACCGGGAACCTCCCGCCCGAGGCACAGGAGCTGCACCGGGCGCTACGCAGCGTGAGCTGGAACGTCAGCGCCGTGGCACGATCGCTGGGCGTATCCCGACCCACCGTCTACCGGCGGATGCAGCGCTACGGCATCGTCACGCCGAATCGGCGCTGATCCCTCAAGCCGGGCGACCGAGTTGGACCGGTCCGACCCCGCCCTTCGACCAATCCTGGTAGCCGGCCATTTCAAACAAGGGAGCACGGATCGCCCATTTGAAGGCTCCGGACATCCCCGGTCCCCCGGCCCCATCGCTCCTGGTGGCCGGCAGACCGCTACTTGTACGCCACCGCGGCGCTCATGGGGCCGGACAGCGGGAACACCTCGCTGTCGCGGAAACCCGCCTCCGCGGTCCACCCGGCGAAGTCCTCACCGGTGAAGTTGGCGCCCCCCGGCGTCTCGATGAGCATGTTGAGAGACATCAACAGGCCAAAGGCGTTTTCCCGCCGTTGGTCGTCGATGACCGACTCCACCGCGACCAGGGCGCCTCCCTCATTGAGCGAATGGAACGACCGCCCGATGAGCCGCTTTTTCTCCTCCGTGCCCCAGTCGTGGAGGATATGCCCCATAGTGATCACGTCCGCGCGGGGAATCGGGTCCTCCCAGAAATCCAGGGATCGCGCTTCGACGCGGTGCTCCAACCCGGCCTGCCTGATCCGTTGGCGGGCCAGCGGCTCCACGGCGGGCAGGTCCACGGAAACGCACTGCAGGTGCTCATGCTCTCGCGCCACGCAAATGGACAGATCCCCGCGTGCCCCGCCCAGGTCGCACAGTGTCGAGTACCGGGAGAAGTCGAACGAACCGGCCAGTGCCTGGAACGCACCCATCTGCGCACTGCCCATGGCGTTGGCGAACTGCTCCAGACGTGCCGGGTCCTCGTAGAGCTTCTCGAAGACGTCGCGCCCCTGGTGCTTGATCTCGTTCTGGGGCTCTCCGGTCTCCAGGGCATTCTCCAGATCGCCCCAGAACGGATACATCCTGTCGTTGGCCATCTCCAGCGCGGCGCCGACGTAGGTGGGCTTGGCGGGGTCGAGGAACCGGTCCGCCTCCGGCGCATTGCGGTATCGCGCCGCCTCGCCGATGCCTTCGCGTTCGACAAAGCCCAGGGCAACCAGGGCATCCAGGAAGTCGTAAAGACCGCGCTGTTGCAGGCCCAGCGCCTCGGCGATTCCTGCGGCGGGCCTGGGGCCGGCCGCAAGCTCGCCGAAAAGACCGAGCTTTACGGCAGTCAAAAGGACCTTCGCCGGCCAGAAACCCATGCCGACTTCCATGATGCGGTCCGGGGTGAGCTCTTGGTCAGTTCCGGTCGTCGTCATGATTCCGCCTCCACGCATAACCACTACCGGTACCTGAAAGGCTAGCAGTCGCATGGCGTGTGGCGGCGGGAGCCGGCAAACAACGCGCCTGGTTAGCATGGCCACGGAACGCGCGGCCCGCCGGTGGCCAACGCTAGTTGGGTTGGCCCGACCCGCCCTTCGCGCCCTTCGGCCCGCTGTGACAGCCGGCAAGGGCGCTTCGCCGGTGTTATATAAGGGAATGCACCGGCAACGCTTCGGGGCGGGCTCATGGCACGGCAATGGTATCGGGAGCCCTGGCTGTTCATCGTCATCGGCATCGCCTTCAACATCATTGCGGCGCTGATGTCCCACTACCTGGTCGAGGGCGTCGCGGATCGCATCTCGGCCCTGGACGAATCCACCAATCGCCTCCAGCAACGCATCGACAGCGCCTGGTCGTCGCGGCTGGAAGCCGAGCGCAAGCGCGAGCTATTGCTCCTCCATGCCGACTACGCTGCGGGTGCTGGCCGCGAGGCCGGCAACGGTCCCGTCGCGGTCCATGTCAGGGCGTTCCTGGAGCGGATCTCCATCGGCTATCTGGCGGAAGACGAGAAGACAAAGCTCGGCGATGGCGGCGTCGTGCTGAACGTAGACGCCGCCCTGATCCGCTTCGACCGCATTGTTGAGGCAATTCAGGATCACATCGACGCGCTTTATCTCGACGCACTGCAACTGGAACGGCAGAAGGCGCCGTTGCGGCAACAACGCAACCGCCTTGGGGCGCTGGCGCTGTTTCTCCAGGTGCTGGGGCTCATCCTGGTCCTTTCGCGCGACCTGGTCCGCCGACGCGGGCCGCCCTAGCCCGGCAGGTGCAGGTCGGCGCCGCCCGGTTGCCGTACCCATCCCGCCGCATCGGCCACGCCACGGCATTGGGTGAATCATCCTCTTCCCACCACGCTGGAAGCCGGCGCAAACCCGCGAGACGACACGGCACACCGGACCCGACCCCTGGCACGGGACACTCCACCCGGAGAGCTCATGCTCCACTGAACGCGCCCCGTATCATCTATCCTTGAGTTGAAGGCGCCTACTCAGCACGACCCGATAGAAGGCGGCCTCTGCCGGGGCCGGCCGGCACTTGAGCGAGGTGAACCATGTATATCTCAGTGAGGCAGTACAACGACGTCGGCTCCCCGTCCGAGCTGGCAGAGCGCGTGAACGAGGGCTTCCTGCCCATCATCAGCTCGATGCCGGGATTCCTGGCCTACTACGCATTCGATGCCGGGCACGGCGTCGTCGGTTCAGTCAGCATCTTCAAGGACAAGGCGACCGCCGAGGCCTCCAACGACAAAGCGATGGAATGGATCAACGAAAACCTCTCCTCTCTGTTCACTGGCGACGCCCCGACTGTAGTAACCGGGGAAGTATTTGCGGCCGCACCGAGCCCGGATGACGAATCCTGGTAAACGGCTACCATATACAGAAGCGATGGACATCGGCCCATCCACACAATAAGCAGCTTCGGAGGGACACGTCATGAAGACAGCGACTGCTGCATTGTTGGCTGGATTGTTACTGGCCCCGGGGATGGCAACCGCCGATAAACCCAAAGTCACGCCAGCGGACAATCGCCCGCAGGAGAGCGTGAATTACTTCTTCGTGGATGAGTCCCGGCTCCCGTTCGAATCCCTTCCTGGGACAACCACGACCACCCTCTGGGGTGTCCATAAAAATGCGGGTTACCGCATGGAAGTGCCAAGTAACTGGAACGGCGACCTGGTCGTTTATGCGCATGGCTTTCGCGGCAATCTGGAGACGCCTGAGCTTACCGTATCCAACCCCGCCATCCGCCGACACCTCATTGAAAACGGCTACGCCTGGGCCGCTTCGAGCTACAGCAAGAATCGCTATGACATCCAGGCCGGCGTACTGGACACCCAGGCCGTGACGAAACTTTTTCAAAGCCAGGTGGGCAGGCCCGACCGCATATATCTCACGGGCCACTCCATGGGCGGCCACGTAATCGGTGCCCTGATCGAGCAGTATCCCAACCTCTACGATGGCGCGAGCCCCAAATGCGGGGTGATGGGGGATTTCGAGCTGTACGACTTCTTCTTCGACTGGATACTCCTGTCCCAGGCCATCGTCGGCATCGATGCGCAGTGGCCCGACACGGATTTCACCACTACGGTCCTGCCGGAGCTTATGCCGCAGCTGGGCGCGAGTCCGCCGTTCGTGCTGAATGAAAATGGCGAAAAGCTCAAGACGGCGGCGAAGTTCCTGTCTGGAGGAGAGCGCCCCCTCTACGACACTGCCATCCTTGCTTGGTGGAATTTCCTTTTCGACCGGTTCGGTGACCGGGACGGCACGCAATCCGGCATCTCCGTGGCACCCACCTATGACAACAGTGAGCGGGTCTATCAGCTGGATGGAGATCCTGACATGTCGCCGGAGGAGATGGTTCTCAACCAGAATATTCTGCGAGTCACAGCCCCGCCCCAGGCCCGGCCGATGAACGGACTCAACAACATCGTTCCCATTAGTGGTGATCTGCCGATCCCGGTGCTGACGCTCCACACACTGGGCGATCTATTCGTGCCCTTTTCCATGCAGCAGATCTATGCCCGCGAGGCCGCGGCCCACGGAAAGAGCGACCTGCTGGTGCAGCGCGCGATCCGCGACGTCGGCCACTGCGCCTTCACCGTGGAGGAGCAGGAACAAGCCTTTACGGATCTCGTCACGTGGGTGGAGGCGGGCATGCAGCCAGCGGGTGACGATGTGCTGGACGCGGACACGGTCGCCCAGCCTGATTACGGCTGCCGTTTCAGCACCAGCGGGCACAATCCGGCATTCCTGGCGGCATGCGCCGACTAGGCAAAGCGTGATGCGGGCGGGGCCTGAGACCCCGCCCGCGCCGCGAGACAGGTTGGCGTCCGGCGTCTCGACCAGAACGTGATAGTGATTGGTCATCAGGCAGTAGGCGTGCACCATCCGGTTGAAACGAGCACACACCTCACCTGGCAACTCAACGAAAGCGGCGAAATCCTGATCATCCGGATAGATGGGCTCACGCGGTTACCGCGAGAGAAGACGTGATTGATCGCGCCTGCGGTCTCCAGGCATAGTGGCCATGTTATGCGTTATCTCCCTGTGTCCAGGCCCACGGCACCATCCTGGCGCCGACAACTACCCTAGCCGATCCGTCCCGCCACCGCGGGTGTTGGAATGTTAGACCCGACCCCATCCATGTGTTTTGGCACCGTGCCTTAGCCAAACTGACAGGCCCGCGTAGCCGCGCGGGAATGGAATGCCGGAGCCGACCCCCGAGGCCCGATATCGCTACCTGGTTATGCGGATCGTGGTGTCCTCTTCGTAGACCAGGGAACTGCTGTTGCCGTCAAAGCTGAAGCTTTCCGTATCGGTGAACTCGTAGCGCTTCTGGGCCACGATGCTCTGCGTTGACGGGACGGCCTGCCATCCATCGATGGTGAACGTTCCGGTGCTGGCGTTGTACGCCGCCTCATGATGTTGTTCCCAATAGAAGGGCAGCTCATGCATCACCTGATCGTCGAGCAGCGTATCCAGCGTGTTCTTCTGGGCGCATGAGGGGTTCTCAACGTCCACGAAGTCGATCTCGGCCACCACCGAGCCCGTCGGTTCCCCGTCCGGTCCCGCTTCGTAGGTGAGGTCGATCCTGCCCGTGGAAGGCGTGGAACACTCCACGTAGCCGAGCCCCGGATAGTCCGTATTCTTCTCGTAGGTCGTCCAGTTCAGCTCGGCACTTCCCTCGAACTGTCCCGCCTGGCTGTCATAGGTGAGCGGGCCGGAGGCGGTAATGTCCTGTATGTCGGTCCGGACGCCCCCATCGATCGTCAACTTCTCGCTGAACTCGGTTTCGAAGCTGAACCGGAAGTCCGGAGCGCGCTGTTCACAGGGTCCCGTGGTGGCCCCGATGGGAGTGTTGAGGTTGTTCCACGCCTGGTCGATCGCGTCCTGCAGGTCCGACGCCTGACCCTCGCGCTGCTCCAGTATCCTGCCGGTCGCCACATCGATGTACTGGGCGAAAGCGAAGTAGCTGTCCGCGACCGGATAGACCTTGATGTTCAGCAGCCTCTCCGCCCCTTTCATCGCCTCATTCGGGCCGGAGCAATAGCCGGCATGCGCGTCACGCCAGTCACCTGTCGGGATGATGCCGCCATCCGGCCCGATACCCATCTTGATGCGCCGGTAACCATTGGCATCGACCTCCGTGGTGACATAGTCACCGATGTCGGGGCCGCCCGCCGAAATCGTAACCGTTCCCTGGCTCTGCGCGGCCAGGCCCTGCTGCTGCAATACACGGATCGCGGCCTCCCGGGCGGTCGATGCGTCGAGCGTCGCCAGCGCGCCCGGACCTGGCTCGCCGGATGCATCGCCCGCAATGGCCGCACCCGAACCGGACACCGGGGCGAACGTCTGTACGCGGTGGTTTGGCGTTTCCTCGGCCACATACAGATGGCCGTCGTCGCCGACGGCAATGCCGACAGGCACTCGCATCTCTCCGGAACCCGCGCCGGAAGCACCAAAGCGCGCGATGAGGCTGCCATCCCACGTGAACTTGCGGATTCGATCGTTGATGTCGACGACGTAGACATTGCCGTTCGCGTCCACGGCAACATCGCCGGGCCAGGCGAAATTCGGAGGCTCCGCGGAGCCATTCCTTCCCCAAACGTCCACGACGTGCCCGGTATCAAGGTCGAACTGCTGGACGCGATTGTTCTTCGTATCCGCCACGTAGAGGTAACCGCGCTCGGCGTCCACCGCCACGCCGCGGGGTTCCGTGAAATAGCCTTCGCCCGAGCCGCTGGCCGCACCCAGACGAATGCTATTGAAATCGCTTCGCCAGCCGTTCTGGCCTCCGCCGAGCGAGGCATTCGGTGCCACGGACGAGCCGGTTTCATAGCGCAGAATCCGATGATCCGCGGAATCGGCGACGTACATATAGTCGGGCCCCGCCGCAATCCCGTGGAGGGATTCCGAGCCACCGGGACCGTAGGTGGTGACCTCCGTGCCATCCAGCTGATATTTATCAATATTATTGTTGACGAACAGCGTGACGTGCAGGAGCCCCCACTGGCTGATGGCCACGCCCGTGGGCTCCCCGCCCGGACCACCGATCGACCAGTTGGCCACGAAATTGCCGTTCAGGTCGAACTTGCTGATGCGGTCGTTGTCGCGGTCGGCGACAAAAAAGTGATCCTCGGAAACCGCAATTCCGGACGGATTGTTGAAACCCTCAGGATGGTTGGAGGCAATGGGACTGCCATCCTCCCGGGTCGCACCAATGATCTGCGCGGATTCGTACTCGCTTGCAGCGAGGGGATCGGCGGACCCGCCACCGCCGTCGGCATCACCAGCGCCGCCTCCACCGCCGCCACCAGAGCAACCGACAAGCAGTAGTGCGAGAGAACAGATCACCAAGACGGAGGGCTGCCACCGCCGGAGAATTCGCAATGCCGACATGATTCCAGGTTCTTCTTAGTGCGCCGTCACTGGGGGAGCGTAGTAGTCACAACCTGCAGGCTTCAATGCGGGTCCTGTTGGGGGCCGGGTCAGCAGGGGATCGGACTGGGTCGCGGGGCCCTGGAGGCGTTGCCTTGAGGTAGCCCAGGTATCACGGCCACCTGAAGAAGGTATTCGCACGCCCCGCTGGCGGCGACGGGCGTGTGCACAGTCCA
Source organism: Ectothiorhodospiraceae bacterium WFHF3C12 (assembly GCA_013519935.1). Classification (GTDB taxonomy): domain Bacteria; phylum Pseudomonadota; class Gammaproteobacteria; order Nitrococcales; family Nitrococcaceae; genus WFHF3C12. The sequence continues at coordinate 17,547 of JACDUA010000061.1, forward strand.
AGAAAAACGCGCTTCGCTGGCGGCATCGTTCCCTCATTGGAACGTCAAATGCCGCCCAAAAATGGCCGTTCTAAGACGTTGAACCGCCGTCCCCGGTCCCCGATTTCACGAATTGATCAGCTAGTTGGGCGGGTCCGACCCCGTTGGCGAGGCGTGTCGACGATGCGGGATACGCGGCGTGACGGGGGGACTGAGAAATGTATCGCGTGAAGACCACCCCCTGGCGGTCAACTCAGCGGTAGAACCGGTGAGAGCCGACCGTGCCGACCAGCTCGCGGCGCCCGTCGAAGGGCGACTTCATCCCGCTTGCGTGGAAGAAGAGCGCCCCGGCGACAGGGTCGTCGAGCTCGCCTGCCAAGGCCCGCCGGGCAATCCGGCGGGCTTGCTGCCAGAGCTCCGCATTCCTCGGCCGGTCGCTGCGGCCGTCGCACCAGTAGCTGAACTGGCACGGCGGGTGCTCGCCACCCTGCTCCACCACGGCACATACGGCATCGGGGAAATCCGGGCTCGCGACACGGTTCATCACCACCGCGGCAACCGCTTCCATGCCCTCGACACCGTCACCCCGGGCCTCGAAATAGACCGTGCGCGCAAGGCAGTGTGCCGCGTCGTCGCGATCGCCGCCGTACGCATTACCGGGGAAGACCGCCATCAATCCAATGATGGCCGCCAGTCCAATCATCCATCCACTGAGCGCTGACATGGTTTCCCATCCCGTGGTGTGCCAATGGGGACCATGTACCGTTGCGTGATGCGCATCAAGAGCAAGCAGCCCGGCGCATTCAACCCGCGCCGCCGGGGGCCATCAAGAAGCCGCCGCGGCACCCCCTTCCCCGGAGAAGCCCAGGCCGCCGGCGCCGCCTCGGCGAATGCGGCGAGATTCCCCAGTTGCTCCTCGAACTGCCGCTCCCATTCGCGCCGGTTGCCCGACAGAAAGGCCGCAATGTCGATCACCGACTTGAGGAACGGGTTCTTCATGTCCAGCACCACCGTCTGGGTCAACCGGGTGCGGTGCGCGCCCAGTGGCTCGAAATCGAAGTAGTCCCAGACGTTTACCTTCGCCACCAGCTCACCGCATGCAAATCAGTGCAAATCAGGCACAGACCACGATTTTCACGCACGCATGCAAATTGCAAATCGGCAAATCGGGGACAGACCACGATTTTCACGCAAATCGGGGACAGACCACGATTTTCACGGGGAGCACCTGGCGGTAGGCTAGCCCGTCGAAGCCTTCTTCGGGCGGCCGGGATGCCCAGGGGCCACACGACGCCCCAACGTCCTCTCGACGTCCTCACGGAACCGCTCCCTGCCCAAAGCGCAATTTCCGTTGGTGGCGGACCGGATCTCATGAACAACCTCGGTCCCCAACGCATCCTCAAAGAGCGGACGATAAGCGTTAAGGCGTTCCGACATCGTGTTGCCGAGTTCAAGGTAGGCACCGTGAGGCGTAAGCACGTCCGAGGTTTCCCCCTGAGCACTGCATCGATTACTCGACCATCCCGGCTCTGACAGGGTTCAGCTCAATGTAGCGTTGGCCGGTAGGGACATACCGTTCGTCATCAACGAGACAGGACCTGAAGCGCCTCTCCCACAACGTGCCGCTGCGACGGCACGTGCGATTGACGTACTGCACATAGCGCTGACCAAGGCGCTTCAGCAGCAGTTCGGCCGAGTCCCACCGGTGCGGGGTGCTGGAACGTTGGACCCGCCCCCGGAAACCCGCTAACGGGTTAGAATCCGCGCCAGTCACTAATGAGGAAATAACGTGAGTAACCAGGCTTCGCTCCGTGCTCGGCTCGCGGATTGGATCGAATCGCCCCTGCCACGGAATACCATCGTGGCTCTGATCGTCATCAACGCCATCGGCCTGGGGCTGGAAACCTCGCCGAGCGTGATGGCCGCCGCCGGGCCATTCATCAAGGGCCTGGAGCACCTGGTGATCGGGGTCTTCGTGGTCGAGATAGGCCTGAAGCTTTTCGCGCTCGGGCCACGGTTCTTCCGCAGCGGCTGGAACGTGTTCGACTTCCTGATCGTGGGCGTCTCGTTGATCCCCGAGGGCGGTGCCCTGTCGATCCTGCGAAGCCTGCGCATCCTGCGTGTGCTGCGCCTGATCTCCACCGTCGGGCGGCTGCGCCACCTCATCGAGTCCCTGCTCGCCTCCATCCCCAGCATCGGCTGGATCGCCTTCCTGCTTCTGCTGGTCTTCTACATCTTCGGCGTCATGGGGACCATGCTTTTCGGCGAGCGCTTTCCGGAGTGGTTTGGCACCCTCGGTGCCAGCATGTACACCCTGTTCCAGATCATGACCCTGGAGAGCTGGTCCATGGGCATCGCGCGGCCGGTGATGGCCGCACATCCCTTCGCCTGGCTTTACTTCGTCAGCTTCATCCTGATCACGGCCTTCACCATCCTCAATCTGTTCATCGGCATCATCGTCAACAACATGCAGGCCTTCCACTGGGAGGAGGAAGACGCCAAGCGGATCGCTGACGAGCAGCGTGCCATCGATGAACGCCGCCAGATCTTCGCTGAGCTCCAGGCGATCCGGGCGCGCCTGGAGCAGCTGGATACGTCCGGGCCCCGGGACGGGAGCTAGCCGACCGACCTGTCGGCGAGTTGGACTGGTCCGCCCCGTTCAGTCGGACCGCGGCATCGTCCCATCCTTAGAACGTCAAATGCCGCCCAAAAAATTGCCGCTCTAAGACGTTAAACCACCATCCTTGGCCCTCGATTCAGCCAACTGATCAACTAGTTGCGCTGGTCCGACCCCGTAGCTCCCGGCAAGCGTGGACCGCCCGTTTTGAACGACCGCGGATCTCGCCCGGCAGCCCGACGCGCAAGCCGCGAAATCTTGAACATCGAGATAAATGGGCTCGCGGCGGATGCCGCGAGCGAAGGCATGATGGATAGCGCCCGCGTATTCCAATCGCAATGCACTTGCCTTGGGCCTACCTCCCTGTTCGCGAACCTGCCGCACCCTCCTGGCGCCGTGTCCCACCCTAGCTGATCAGCTCCACGAGCCCGAATTGTTGGAATATTGGCCCCGGGCCACAAGGAAGCCGGCTGTCCTCGATTTTGCTGGTCTTTCACTGAGCCGCAGCGTATAGTGCGGATCTGCAGCGTTGTTCTTGTCGTACCGCAGGCAGTACCCCCTTCATGGAAGTCAGTCCCGCACGTTCTTCAGGTCGACCTGCATCAAACCAAACCGATTAACGTAGCAAGGAGTGACCTGTCATGACGACCGGTACCGTAAAGTGGTTCGACGATTCGAAGGGTTTTGGCTTCATTACCCCGGCCGACGGTGGCAAGGACGTCTTCGTCCACCATTCGTCCATTAACGGTTCTGGCTTCAAGAGCCTGGCCGAAGGCCAGAGCGTGGAGTTCGAGACCGAGAACACCCCCAAGGGCATGGCTGCCACCAACGTCACGGCCGTCTAACGACGCCTGATGTTTCCGGGGGCATGCCTCCGGATGCCCGAGGAGAAGGCCCTGTTTCTTTGAGGCAGGGCCTTGTTCGTTTGGGGCCGGACAGTCCGACGCCAAAAGGTGCTGGAGTCTTAGGCTCGACCCCCCCCCGAGAACATCAATTCATGCCTCCCAAGGGGCCTTCTAAGGACCTATAACACCTTCCTTGGCATTCCATTTTGTCGCTCCTTCAGGCAGTTGCGCTGCCCCGACCCAGTAGCGACACGCACCCAACCAGTAACCCTTGCCCCGAAAGGCCCTCATTGCTACAGTTTACATACATCTTCTAGGGACAGGAGATAAAAGCCATGGACGACAACCTTTCCAAGGTTATCCAACCACACCCCAAAACCATAACTATAATCACAACGTATCAATGCAACGCTGCATGCGCAGATTGCTGCTTCGAGTGTGGTCCTCATCTGCGAGGACGACTATCATCCAAAGAGATCACACAGTTCATTCAGGAAGCAAGGGATACATTTCCGGATTTAGAAGTAGTGGTCTTCAGCGGTGGTGAACCACTTCTTCTTGGGCAAGATCTTTTTGAAAGTATACAAGCCGCGAAACAGCTTGCCTTAACATCGCGTGTCGTAACCAATGGATATTGGGGAAAAACAAAGCGCTCCGCTCTCAAGACTGCGGAACGACTCAAAGAGTCCGGGTTAAGCGAAATAAACATATCCACTGGACGGGATCACCTCAATTATATATCGAAGGAAGCCGTCCTTGGTTCAGTGATAGCACTAGCACACCAAGAAGTGCCTAACCTAGTCACTGTGGAGTCCGATGACGAGCAGAACTCTATTCTAACGGAGTTACTCGCAGACCCCGACATACGACGCATCCAGGAATCGAACCCAAGCCTATTACGGTTTCAAGTCAATTCCTGGATGCCTTTTCACGACGACTCACAGCGGCGGCAGATACCTCCTAAACAATCCGTCGATGTGCCCTGCCAACAACTATTCAACAATTTGGTTCTAACACCCTACAGACAAATATCCGCTTGCTGCGGTTTAACATTTGAACATATTGATGAACTCAAGATGGGGCGACTTGGTGAGGCCCCACTTGAAGACTACTACAAGGCCCAGCTCGAAGACTTTCTGAAGATTTGGATCAAGACGGATGGGCCGGTTCGCATTATTGAAAAGCTTAGCGGATTCGAATTACCAGCCCCGGAGAATGGAATACACCATATCTGTCAGGCGTGCGCCATATTACACAAAGACGCTAACATTAGGGAGCTTGCAGCAGAAAAATACCATGAATTCGTTCCGGAGGTAATATCACGCTTTCTGGCTCGCACATCGATTGACTCCTAAAGCAAGGATGCAAAGGACCAGGACAAATGAGAAGAAGGGAATTTCTTGCCATATCTGCTATTAGCATATCCGGTATGGTGGGTTGCCGCGGTGAGGATGGTCGTCTTTACGGCGTGCCGGGTAGTTTGAGTGATGGTAACAAGCAGACCGCGGACACTGAGCGGCTCACTCTGCCGCTCTCTAAAGCACAGCTACCTCCACGTGTAGCTGAAAAAGTAGCTCGGTACAACCGTATATGGAGGAAGTTCATAGATGATCCTCATTTCCGCGCACGAATATTTAGACATCCTGAACGTTCCAAAGAAATATTGGCACTGAGTGAGGTTACTTCAGACGAAGCCAACGAGATATTGACTTTGGTAGCCACTTGGGACCCAACTGTATCTAGGGCGTTGCAGGACCGAGATTATCACACCTACCTCAATCGAGTTAGACGATACATCCACATCCGCGATCACTCTTATGTTGACAACTCCCGCTCTGCAGCTATTCGGCGCAATATTCAGCAGCATGGGATCCAAGTTTTAGAGGCGCACGGAGAGACGAGGAAGAGGAAGAACATTCCTATAGAGGACTTCGCGCAGGGCGACGAACTCTCCGTGGTTGCGGCTTCTATCTGCGGCCCTGGCGCCGGGGCAGCAGCAGTAGCGGCTGCGGTGGTTGTCGTCGTTGCAGCTGCCGCAGCTACCTATGTTTCGGTAGGTGTCAACGTTACCGTTGCATTGAACGCAGGCGTATACGTGAACGTTGCCGTGGAGAGCGCCGTCGCTACGTCAGGGGCAATGCGCCGCCCGACTACGCAGGTGCAGACACTATCTCAGCTGATGGCGCAGGATTCCCTCCCCCAGCTTGCAGATGAGGGATATTCGGCACTTGCAAGCGCTGCGAAGGTTGCTGCACTGCAAGGTCATACAGACGCGTACGGGAATACCCTGATAGAGATTATCAGGCGTGAGGTCGACACCGCTCTCTGGCACGCCGAGGATCTCGAACTTGTTCATATACACCCGGACCACAGGCCCAGCGTAGTTGCTTTGGCGACCAATTATGTTGCTAACATAGTTGGCCTGCCGGCCACACGCGTGCGATGTTAGAGGTACGTATTATCCATTGGTGCCGATAATAGGTAACCTCCATCAAGGACCTTGGGCCCTGCGAACCTTTCCGGATTGACTGTGTGCGGACGTATCCCCGCTTCAGGCACATCCTCTAACTTGTGCGACTCGCACCTGTTAATCTATGACTAGACTGATATTATCAAGTACGTGGACTCGCAACTATAGCACTCTCAGCCGGACCCTGTCTGGCAAACAAACTCCTGACGCACATTCCTCAAGCATTAGAAGAGAATTAGCTGGAAAATCGTGCCGAGTCTCGGTCACAACTATTCTAGTTGTAATAGTTTTTGTTTTTTTCTCGAGCACCGCATTAACGGATGATAGAACGCGCATGACACAAAAAGAGCGAAATGTTGTTCGATCACTATTCAACGACGGCGTAGATTCCGTAAGATTTTCCGAAACTTTCCTCAAGTCGGCATCTAAATCAGAAGTTCGTCAGGTCCTAGAATCACTGAAGACGGACCTTGGTGATCTATCACATGTCAAAGAAGAAAGAGACCATTACAAGGCGCGCTTCGAAAAAGGAACAGCTAACGTCCTTATCGACGTAAACAATAATGGGCTCATCACAGGACTCTACATCAAAAACGTCGTTTTATTTGGAGAAAGCATCAAACATGCCGTAGACGATTTCTTAGCGTTACCCGGAGAAACGAGCATATCCATATTACGAAACGGAAAACCCTATTTACGAGAAGGAACGGATAGCGCACTATTTTGTGGCTCAGCCTTTAAGATAGCAGTTCTGGCGGCCTTAGAGTATACAATTGATAACCAACGCTCGTCCTGGGACAACGTTCTTGAACTTGGCGACATTGACCGTTCGCTGCCTACTGGCATTATGCATCGGTGGCCAACCGGGACCATGGTTACAGTTGATTCCGCGGCAGTCATGATGATGAGCCTGAGTGACAATACCGCGTCGGACCTGCTTGTCCGGCACTTGGGCCGGAAAACCGTAGAGCAATTCTCACCACACTCAGTGCCGTTTTTAACTACACGCGAAGCCTTCATATTGAGTCAACCAGACTACTCGCAGCTCACGGAGCGATACCGATCGATGAACGAAGAGGAGCGACGAGAGCTTTTATCGACGATATCGGATATTGATAAATACCGTCTACCTCCACCTGAGGCAAGCAGCAACGTGCTACACCCAGCAATAGGATGGCGCTTTGAGACTATGCAATTGGCACTTTTATTGAGCAAAATCGAGACAAAAAGACTGTTAAGCGTGGGGCAGCCGCCTTTCGACACAGCGCCTTGGTCGTCATTCGGGTACAAAGGTGGTGAGTCGTCGGGCGTGATAAACGCAACCTTTTGGCTGTCAGGAGATGATGGGACCACCTACTCTATCTCAATGACCCAGAACGCTGAAGAAGACGAGATAGACAGGGATCAATTCTTTACAAGGGTAGGCAGCATCGCCACACAATTAAGCTTTCTGCCCCCAGCCGATAAAAGCGATCATAATTGATTTGGGTTTTATTAGTGGAAAACGAGTGCTCGATTATCATCTTTAACTATTGGCTTGCCTATTATTCAAAGACCCTTGTCGCTCTAAATAACTGAGACCTTGCCTATAAATTAAGCTTGCCGCTTTTAATGTTGTATGCCGAAAACTCCTTTCATGCGATGACGCTGCAACGCGCCCCGTACGTCCGTACTTGATACGGAGCCGATCCGTGGCCAAGGCCGGTGTAGCCGTGGAGTCTAGCGTTGGCTCGATACCCCAAAACTCATCGAGCGATTTCTACGTCGGGAGTCCATTACCGGTCGCGGGAAGAACCGCTGCGAGGAGAAAACCACCGGCCTCGCTAATGGGGCAGCAATGGCTGCTGTAGGCGGCAAGGGTAAATTGCACAGATCTGGCGGCTGAAAATTGCACACTCAGGCATGTTGGCGTCTTCACTCCCTGACCAGTGGAGGCGTCGATGTACGGGAGGGAGCAGAGGGTGTTGCTGCGGCACTACCTGGAGCGGGGCCTGAGCAAGGCGAGTCTGGCGCGGGAGCTGGGCGTGAGCCGTCGGACCATCTATCACTGGATCGAGAAGGGCCAGTTGGAGCGCGAGCTCGATGGCAAGCCGGTGTGCTATGGGCCACGGGCGGCGATGCCCACTAAGCTCGAGGCAAAATCGGGGACACAAAATCGGGGACAGACCACGATTTCTACCGCGGGCGCCTGCCGACAGGCTAGCTCTGGAGGCTTTTCAGGAGGCCGGGAGGCCCAGGGCCACACGACGCCCCAGCGTCCTCTCGACCTCCTCACGGAACCGTAGACTGCCCAAGGCGTAATACCCGTTGGTGGCGAGCTGGTTGCGCGGGTCCGGCCCCGATCGTCCTCAAGGCGGTCGCGCATTGCTTTGAGCCGGGGTTTGGGGGCGCATTAATGAACGCCATAATGAACCGTCAAACGGGCCTTCGTAACCGTGTGCCTTTGTTCGCGAACTGCTAGCCTTATGGGAATCTGAACAGGCACCCCGTTCAGACGGCTCCGGCTGGAAGAGACTGCTGTGTCAGGCGGATCGGTGTGTGCCCGACCGACGCGTCTCTACCAAATACCCTCAGGAACGACCAGGGGCTGGGAGGGCCGAGACATGGGCCAGATCGATGTAAGCGTTTCCGGCCTGGTCGCGCCATTGCAGCAGCCCAACGCGATGGCCTGCTGGGCGACGACCTACACCATGCTCTACTCCTGGAAGCGCCAAGCCTCCTTTACGATCCCGGCTGCGCTCAGCGAGTTGGGTGAGGAGTATCTGCAGCGATTCCGTCAGGGACAGGGCTTACCAGGCAACCAGCACCGGGCGCTTGCAAACGCGGCCGGGCTCGTCGCCGAACCCCTATACAACCCCTCGCTCGGCGGCTGGGTGGAGATGTTGCGCAAACATGGCCCTCTGCTGGCGGTCTACGGCTGGGAAGTGTTCAACCAGCAGGGCGGACGCCAAGCCGGCCGGCACGCAATAGTGGTTTACCGAATCGCCGGCGACGGCACTCCCGGCGGCACCCACTTCTACTTCATCAACCCATCTGACTCGAAGCGCTACAAACAGGCCTTTAGCGCGTACCGAAGCCGACATGAAACGGGTTTCACGGTGGATCAGAATATAACCGACACCGACCTGGCGACCTTCAGTCAGATACTGCACTACGACTGACAGGCGGGGGTCACTCAAGTACGCGAGTGACAGAGAATCAGGGACAGACAACGATCTCCACGGCGAACGCCCGCGGGTAGGCTAACTCGTCAAAGCCTTCTTCGGGCGGCCGGGACGCCCAGGAGCGACACGACGCCCCAACGTCCTCTCGACTTCCTCACGGAACCGTTCACTACCCAAGGCGTAATTCCCGTTGGTGGCAGACCGGATCTCATGAACAACCTCGGTTCCCAACGCGTCCTCAAAGAGCGAACGATAGGCCGTGAGGCGTTCCGGCATCGTGTTACCGAGTTCAAGGTAGGCACTGTGCGGCGTAAGCACGTCCGAGCTTTCCCCCCGAGCGCTGCATCGATAGCTCGACCACGGATACTCGGCAGGATGCTCGACCATTCCGGCCCTGACCGGGTTCAGCTCAATGTAGCGTTGACAGGTAAGGACGTACCGTTCGTCAGCCACGAGACAGGACCTGAAGCGCCCCTCCCACAAAGTGCCGCTGCGACGGTAGGTGCGATTGACGTACTGCACATAGCGCTGACCAAGGCGCTTAAGCAGCAGTCCAGCCGAGTCCCACCGCTGCGGCGTGAGCAACAGGTGGACATGATTGGTCATGAGGACGTAGGCGTGGACGCGACAGGACGCCTCTTCCGCGCATTCGGCCAGCCACTCCAGAAACCGTGAGCAATCCTCGTCGGCGAAAAAACAGGCCTGCCGATTATTGCCGCGCTGAATCACGTGCAGCGGAACACCCGGCAACAGCACGCGCGCCCTCCTTGGCATGGTTCCCTCCCTGGCATCCTTGCCTGAAGGCGTTCAGCCTACCACTTCAACGCTCACCCACGAGGCTCAAAGCTGTGGTCTGTCCCCGGTTTCTATCCCCGGTTACCCCACGCCACGTAGTCGCCGGCTCTCCATCGAGACGTACAGCGCTCCCATTCCGGCGAGCCCCAGCACCGTCGCCAAGACGTAGCTGTTGGATATACCGCGCTCACCGAAATCCGCTGCATTGATGAACGCCCCGATCAGAACCAGGCCATGCCAGAGCATGAAGCTCTGCAAGGCTACGCGCCATGCGCTCCATCTGCGCTCGCCCGTCAGCATCAAGGAGCCCGTTCCCATCAGCGCAAACCAGCCGGCAAGAAGGCGAGCGGTTACAGGGCTGAGCTGCCACGCCCATAGATCGATCGCCAACTGCGGAAAGACAAACACCGCGGCCGCCCCCGCCAGCGTGACCCCACCGACGGCCCCGAAGACCCGATTCACCCATCGCGGCAACAGCAGCTCTCCGACCTCGGGGGTACCGGGGTCGGTGCGCCGATTATTCCACCACAGCCAGGTCACCAGAAACGGGGTTACGACGTACAGTCCCACCCAGAGCTGGAATGGGAAGTGATGGATGTCGAAGCGGCCCCAATGCAATAGCGTTGCGACCATCATCGCCGTCGTAAACACCGAGACGGCCGGAAGGACGACGCCATATCGGTGCCACTCCCTGCCGACAATGAGGCGCACGAACTGATAAGCGCCCCCGAGATATCCGGCACCGATGAACAAGGCCGTCATTGACGGTTTGATCGCCCACGCGAAGCGCTCGCCCGACTCCTCGGGATAGAAGTACAGAATGATGAAGGCCAGAACGAGAAACGGCACTACGCCAGTAAGCACGAGACGAGTGATCGGCAGGATTCGGTCGTCACGCTGCGCACGCGCGACTGCAACGTCGTCGGAAGCGGAGTTCACGGGTTCACCTCCTGGTTCTTCTTGCTCTGTAGTGAGCATTTTAGGCACTGCGGCATATAGCCGAGTTACGGACCCGACTTCATCCGCCGGGTTCTACCCCGTTTCCACGGACGGTTGGGTTAAGGGTTGCGCCTGCTGTTGATCCTGTATTTGTAGCCGCCGACGTATTCTCGGATTGTAGAAGCGCTCGATGTAGTCGAACACATCCGTGCGTGCCTCGGCCCGGGTCTGATACCGGCGGCGGTTGACCCGCTCACGCTTGAGCATGCCGAAGAAGCCTTCGGCGGCGGCGTTGTCGGCACAGCTGCCGACCGCGCTCATGCTGCATACCAGGTCATGGTCGCTGAGGAACTGCTGGTATTCGTCGCTGGTGAACTGCGTGCCACGGTCGGAGTGCAAAATCACCGGCGCCTTGTGCTCACGCTGCCACAGCGCCATCAGCACGGCCTGGAGCACTAGGTGACTGTCCTGACGGTGGCTCATCGACCAGCCGACCACCAACCCTTGCCACAGATCGAGCACGGCACACAGGTACAACCAGCCTTCAGCGGTGCGCAGATAGGTGATATCGGTGACCCACTTGGTGTTCGGCGCCTCGGCCAGAAAGTCCCGTTCGAGCTCGTTGTCGATCCCATCGGGGCGTTGACCGCTGGACTTTGAGCGCCAGCGCCGCTTCGCCGGGATGCCGCGCAGTCCCGCCTGGCGCATTAGCCGTGCAACACGGTTAACGCTGCACCGCTCGCCCTCGTAGCACAGCGCATCGCGAATGCCCGCTGCCCCCAGGACCTGGTCGCTGTCGTCGTGCTTGTCCTGGATCTGCTCCAGCAACCGGGCATTGGCCCGGGCCCGGCGCGAGGGACCGCGCCGCTGCCAGGCGTAGTAGCCGCTGCGGGAGACGTTCAGACACCGGCACATCAGCTTGATCGGATACTGCTCGCGGCAGCGTGCTATCACGCCGTACCTTACTTCGACTCTTTGGCGAAGTACGCTGCCGCGTCCTTTAAAAAATCCCGTTCCTGCTTGACCTGGGCGAGCTCCCGGCGCAGCCGTGCCACCTCCTCATCCCGAGCATTGCCCTGACCGCGGAAGGCCTTGGCCCCGTCGGCCTCCAGCTCCCGGCACCAGCGGCTCAACATGTTTGGGTTCAGCCCCAGATCCCGGGCGATCTTGCTCACCGAGTCCGAGCTCGAGCGGGCCAGCCGCACCGCCTCCTGCTTGAACTCCTGTGTGTAGCGCTTGCGCTTTGCCATCGGACACCTCCTCGCCCAGTATGGGCCTTAATGGATGTGTCCGTGAAATCGGGGCAGAACCC
>JACDUA010000062.1 GCA_013519935.1 Ectothiorhodospiraceae bacterium WFHF3C12
GCCCCCGGGAAAGCCACCGAGTGTATCACGCCGATGGCCGTTGTCAGCGCTGGCGCGGTTGTCAGGCCCAGGGTCCGGCAGTAGTATGCGGGCTTATTTTCACGCTCGGGAGGGTGCCGATGTTTCGTGGCAGCGTTGTAGCGTTGGTCACTTCCATGCACCGCGACGGCAGCCTCGACGAAGAGGCCTTGCGGCGCCTGGTCGATTTCCACGTTGAGCAGGGAACGGACGGCATCGTGGCGGTGGGCACCACCGGCGAGTCGGCGACCCTGGATTATGACGAGCACTGCCACGTCATGAAGCGCGTGGTGGAGTTCGCGCGCGGGCGGGTGCCGGTGATCGGCGGCACGGGCGCCAACTCCACGTGGGAGGCGCTCAAGCTCACCCGCTGTGCCATGGAGGGCGGCTGCGACGCCGCGCTGCTGGTCACCCCGTATTACAACAAGCCCACCCAGGAAGGGCTTTACCAGCACTTCCGCAGCATCGCCGAGGAAGTGGCGATTCCGCAGATCCTCTATAACGTGCCCGGCCGGACAGCGGTGGACATGCTCCCCGAGACCGTCGAGCGCCTGGCCGACGTGCCCAACATCGTGGGCATCAAGGAAACCGTGAGCATCCAGCGGGCCCGGGAGATCATCGAGCGCTGCGGCGACCGGTTGGATGTCTTCTGCGGCGAGGACATCAACAACCTGGAAATGGTCCTTGCCGGCGCCAAGGGGGCCATTTCCGTGACCGCCAACGTCGCGCCGAAGCTCATGCACGACATGTGCATGGCGGCGCTTTCCGGCGACCGCACCGAGGCCGAACGCATCGACGCCCGCCTGGCCGCGCTTCACAAGGCGCTGTTCGTCGAGACCAATCCCATCCCGGTCAAGTGGGCGGTGCAGCACATGGGGCTGATGGGCGAAGGTATCCGCCTGCCCATGACCCCGCTGTCGGAGCGTCACCACGAGACCGTGCTGCAGGCGATGAAGCTCGCCGAGGTAATCTGAACCCACGATGAGGCTGGAAACCGTTTTCCCGAAGCCCGCGGCGCTTGCCGTGGTGGCCGCGCTCCTTTTCGTCGGGGGCTGTAGCCAGCCAGAGCGGCTGGATACGCCGGAGACCCGCAACGAGCGGCTCAAGGTGCCGCCGGACCTGGTCTCTCCGAATACCGACGACGCCGTGCGCGTTCCCGCCCTGGCCGGGACCGACGGGACCGACGAGGGTGAGTCCTCCAGCAGGCCGGTGCTGCCGGAGGCCATCGGCGTCGACCTGCAGCGCGAAGCAGGGGTGCGCTGGCTGAACGTGGACGCCGAGCCGCGCCAGGTGTTCCGTTGGGCCATCGACTACATGGAACGGCTCGGTCTGGACATCCGGCGGCGCTCGCCGTCTCTGGGCGTGCTCGAGACCGAATGGTTGTATTACGGCGCACCGGTGACGCGGGGCGTGTTCGCGCCGGTGGTGCAGGAAGCGGGCGCCGCCGAGGTAGCCGACCGCTACCTCATTCGCCTGGAACGCGGGGACACCGCCGGCACCAGCGACGTGTTCGTGGCCCACCACCGCATCCAGCGCGGCGAGTCGGGCAGCTGGCGGCGCGGCAATGCCGAGCCGTTCCTGGAGGCTGAGTTCCTGCGCGGCTTCATGGTCTACCTGGGCGCCGCCGAGGCGGAATCGCTGCAGCGGCTGCGCGCAACGGCCGGCAGCGGGTCCGACGCCAGTCTCGTGCGGCTGGCCTCCGGGCGGACGGGGCTGCGGCTGGCCTCAGGGATGGAAACCGGGTGGCGCCGCGTCAATCAGGCCCTCGATCGGGCCGGCTTCACCGTGGTCAGTCGCGACACCGGCCGGCGCCAGTTCGTGGTGCGCTACGATCCGGAGGCCTCGGTCCGCGAGAGCGACGACGAGTCCGACGTCCCGCGCTTCCGCCTGGCGCTCCAGCGCGACGGGGACGGCGTCGTGCTCACCGCCGAGCCCGTGGAGGCGGACGCGACCACCGACGGGGAGCGTGTCGCCGAGCGCATACTGGCGCTTATCCGCGAGCAGCTGGGCTGACCGCCGCCGTTTGACGCATCACCCGGGGCCCGCGCCGGCCCCGGGGCAGACGACATACCCGTGGAAGACGAAAATGCTCACGATATCTGGCAGCGCGGCCCTATCCGACTTTCGTGCCCGTCGGCTTCTTGATCGCCTGCGCGAGCATCTTCCCGACCTGGAAGGCCTTAAGGCCCAGTACGTTCATTTCGCCGAGACGGACCGCGGGCTGTCCGATGAGGAGACGGCCGTTCTGCAGCGCCTCCTGCGCTACGGCGGCATGCCCTCCGAGCAGGCGCCCGCCGGATTGCTGAGGCTGGTGGTGCCGCGGCCGGGCACGATCTCCCCATGGTCGTCCAAGGCCACGGATATCGCTCACAACGCCGGCCTCGCCGCCGTGCAGCGCATCGAGCGGGGCGTGGCCTATCACCTCCGGCTTGGCTCCGAGCGGTCGCTGAGTGGCGCCGAGCTTAGCGCCACCGACGCCCTGCTCCACGACCGCATGATTGAGGCGGTGCTCGACGACTGGGACGATGCCGGTCGGCTGTTCGACCATTCCGCCCCCCGGGCGCTGACCACGGTGGACGTCCTGGCTGGCGGCCGCGAGGCGCTGGCCGCCGCCGACGCGGAGCTCGGCCTCGCCCTGGCAGCCGACGAGATCGACTACCTCGTGGAGAACTATCAGGCGCTGGGGCGCAACCCCAGCGACCTGGAGCTGATGATGTTCGCCCAGGCGAACTCCGAGCACTGCCGCCACAAGATCTTCAAGGCCGACTGGATCATCGACGGCCGGGAGCAGGCGCGGTCGTTGTTCGACATGATCCGCAACACCTACGAACAGCGCCCGGATGGCATCCTCTCCGCCTACAGCGACAATGCCGCCGTGGCGGAGGGCTATGCCGCGGGCCGGCTGTCACCACTGGACGACGGCGTGTACCGGCTGCTGGAGGAGCCGGCCCACCTGGTCATGAAGGTGGAGACGCACAATCACCCCACGGCGATCTCGCCGTTCCCGGGCGCGGCCACCGGCGTCGGCGGCGAAATCCGCGACGAGGGCGCCACCGGCCGCGGCGCGAGGCCGAAGGCGGGACTGGCCGGTTTCTCGGTCTCCGACCTGCACATCCCGGGTTTCCCGCAACCGTGGGAGCATCGAGAGAGCTTTCCCGGCCGACTGGCCACGCCGCTGTCCATCATGCTGGAGGGGCCCATCGGCGCGGCCTCCTACGCCAACGAGTTCGGCCGGCCCAACCTGGGCGGCTACTTCCGCACCCTGGAGGCCCGGCTGCCGACGCCGCAGGGCGAGGAGCATCGCGGTTATCACAAGCCCATCATGATCGCCGGCGGCATGGGCAATATCCGCGACATCCACGTGGAAAAGGGCACGCTGCCGGAGGGCGCCCAGCTCATTGTCCTGGGCGGCCCGGCCATGCTCATAGGCCTGGGCGGCGGCGCGGCTTCCTCGGTGACCAGCGGCGAGAGCGAGGAGACGCTGGATTTCGCCTCCGTACAGCGCAGTAACCCGGAGATGGAACGGCGCTGCCAGGAGGTGATCGACGCCTGCTGGCGTCGCGGCGACGACAACCCGGTGGTGTCCATCCACGACGTGGGGGCCGGCGGCCTGTCCAATGCCCTGCCGGAGCTGCTGGACGACAGCGAGCGCGGGGGACGCATCGAACTGCGTACCGTGCCCACGGACGACCCCGGAATGTCGCCCATGGAGCTGTGGTGCAACGAGTCGCAGGAGCGCTATGTGCTGGCGGTGGCGCCGGATCGCCTGGAGGATTTCGCCGCGCTGTGCGAGCGCGAGCGTTGCCCGTACGCGGTGGTGGGCGAGGCCACGGCCGAGCGCACGCTGATGGTCGGCGACGCCCACTTCGGCAATACCCCCGCGGAGCTGCCCATGGATGTGCTGCTGGGCAAGCCGCCGAAGATGCTGCGTGATGTCCATCACCGCCATCTGCATCATGAGCCGTTGAACCTGGACGGGGTGGGCGTCCCCGAGGCGGTGGAGCGGGTGCTGCGGCTGCCCGCCGTGGCCGCCAAGACCTTCCTGATTACCATCGGCGATCGCACCGTGGGCGGCATGACCGCCCGGGACCAGATGGTCGGTCCGTGGCAGGTGCCGGTGGCCGACGTGGCGGTGACCCTGGCCGACCACCGCGGCTACAGCGGCGAGGCCATGGCCATGGGGGAGCGTACGCCGCTGGCGCTGGTCAATGCCGCCGCCTCGGGCCGCATGGCGGTGGGCGAGGCGCTGACCAACCTGGCGGCGGCGGACATCGGCGATCTGCGTCGGGTCAATCTCTCCGCCAACTGGATGGCCGCCTGCGGCCACCCGGGCGAGGACGCGGCTCTCTACGAGACCGTCAAGGCGGTGGGCATGGAGCTGTGCCCCGCGCTGGGACTGGCCATTCCCGTCGGCAAGGATTCCCTGTCCATGAAGACGGTCTGGCAGGATCGCGGCGGCCAGCATGCCGTGACCGCGCCGCTGTCGCTGATCGTCTCCGCCTTCGCGCCGGTGCGCGACGCCCGCCGCACGCTCACGCCGCAGCTGCGTGGCGATGGCGGCGAGACGGATTTGCTGCTCTTCGACCTGGGCTGCGGTGCCGATCGTCTGGGGGGGTCGGCCCTGGCCCAGGTTTATGGCCAGGTCGGTGACCGCGTGCCCGACGTGGGCGATCCCGCGGCCCTGAAGTCCTTTTTCGGCCTGGTGCAGACGCTTATAGATACCGGTCTGGCCCTGGCTTACCACGACCGTTCGGACGGTGGCCTGTTGGCCACGGTTCTGGAGATGGGCTTCGCTGGCCGCATGGGTGTCGACCTGGACATCACCGGGCTTGGACGCGATCCGCTGGCCGCGCTGTTCGCCGAGGAACTGGGCGCTGTCGTGCAGGTGCGCCGGGCGGACCGGGCCCGGGTGCTGGAGCTGGCCGAGGCGTCCGGCCTCGCGCACTGCGCCCACGTTATCGGCGAGCCCGCCGACGATGGCCGGGTGCGGATTCGCGCCGGCGACGATGTGCTGCTGGAGCGCGGGCTCGGCGAGCTTCACAGGGCCTGGGCGGAGACCAGCTATCGCATGCAGGCGCTGCGGGATGATCCCGACTGTGCCAGGGAGGAGTTCGACAGTCTCCTCGACGAGGGCGACCCGGGCCTGCACGCGACACTGAGCTTCGATCCCGCCGGCGACGTTGACGCGCCCTTCGTCAACCGGGGTGCGCGGCCGCGGGTGGCCATCCTGCGCGAGCAGGGCGTCAACGGGCAGCTGGAGATGGCCGCGGCCTTCAACCGTGCCGGTTTCGAGGCCGTGGACGTGCACAGCACGGATCTGCTCGCCGGGCGACAGGATCTGGGCACGTTCTCCGGCCTTGCCGCCTGCGGCGGGTTTTCTTACGGCGACGTGCTGGGCGCCGGCCTGGGCTGGGCCAAGACCATCCTGTTCAACGACCAGCTGCGCGACGCCTTCTCGGCCTTCTTCCAGCGCGAGGACACGTTCGCCCTGGGCGTGTGCAACGGCTGCCAGATGCTGGCGGGCCTGCGCGAGATCATCCCCGGAACCGACCTGTGGCCCGGGTTCGTGCGCAACCGCTCCGAACAGTACGAGGCGCGGTTGTCCATGGTGGAGGTGCTGCCATCGCCGTCACTGTTCCTGCAGGGCATGGCCGGCTCGCGCATGCCCATCGCCGTCGCCCACGGCGAGGGCCGGGCGGCTTTTCAGGGCGACCAGGGGCCGCGCAAGGCGCTGACGGCCGGACTGGTGGGGCTGCGCTACGTGGACGGCCGCGGCCAGGCCACCGAGCACTATCCGTACAACCCCAACGGCTCGCCGCTCGGCATCACCGGCATGACCTCCCAGGACGGACGTGTCACCATCATGATGCCCCACCCGGAGCGGGTCTTCCGGACCGTGCAGAACGCCTGGCACCCACGGGAGTGGGGCGAGGACGGGCCGTGGATGCGGCTGTTCCGCAACGCACGGGTCGCCGTCGGCTGAGGCCGGATCCGCCCGCGCTCGAACGTGGCGCGGATGCCAAAAAACGGGAGGAGGGGGCCGCTATGGCCATTGCCGTCGACTGGCTGGCGCGCCGCGCCATGCTCTCACCGCGCAAGGTCGCGTTGATCGATACCCTGCAGGATCGGCGCATTACCTACGCTGAATGGAACGACCGGGCCAGCCGCACCGCCCGGTTCCTGGCCGGCCTGGGGATCTCCAAGGGCGACCGGGTCGCCGTGCTGGCCACCAACAGTGTCGATTACCTGGATATCTGGTTCGCCTGCAACAAGCTCGGCGCGGTGCTGCAGAATCTGAACTGGCGTCTCGCCGTCCCGGAGCTGCGGCGGCTCATCGAGGATGCCGCGCCCCGCGTGCTCGTCTATAGCAATGAGTTCCAGGATGCCGTTCGCACTCTGGAAGCGGACGCCGCCGCGGCTTCCATCGAGCGGTACGTGGCCCTGTCCGAGCCGGCGGGCAACGGCCACCTGCGTTTCGCCGAGCGCGATGCCTGTCCCGCGGAGGCGCCGGCAATGCCGACGCTGTCCCAGTCCGACCCCTGGGTCATCTGCTACACGGGTGGCACCACGGGCCTGCCCAAGGGGGTGATCCTGACCCACGGCAACATCACCTGGAACGCGGTGAACACGGTCATGAGCTGGGGCGTGACCGGCGAGGACACGGCCATCCTCAACGCCCCGCTGTTCCACACCGGCGGGCTCAACGTCTTCACCGCGCCGCTGGTGCAGGCCGGGGGAACCTCGGTGGTTTGCCAGGGCTTCGACCCGGATCAGGTCTTCGACTGGGTCGCCTCCGGCGAGGTCAGCCTCTACTTCGGCGTGCCGACCATGTTCCAGGCCCTGCAGGCGCACCCGCGCTGGAGCGAGGTGGATTTCTCGCCGCTGAAGGTGGTCATCAGCGGTGGCGCGCCGTGCCCGCGACCGGTTTTCGAGCGTTTCTGGGCCCGCGGGGTCGATTTCAAGACGGGCTACGGCATGACCGAGGCCGGCCCGAATACCTTCTGGCTGCCGCCCGAGGAGGTGCGCGACAAGCCCGGCGCCGTCGGCTATCCACTATTCCACGTGGACGTGAAGATTATCGGCGAGGACGGCAACGATATCGCCGAGCCGGGCCGGGCGGGGGAGCTGCTGGTGCGCGGTCCGCACCGCACGCCGGGCTACTGGAACAACCCCGAGGCCACGGCCGAAGCCATCGACGACGACGGCTGGCTGCACACCGGCGATCTCGCCGAGCGCGATGCCGACGGCGCCTACACCATCGTCGGCCGTGCCAAGGACATGTTCATCTCCGGGGGCGAGAACGTCTATCCGGCGGAGGTGGAGAGCGTCATCTACGCCCACGAGGCCGTCGCCGAGGCCGCGCTGTTCGGCGTGCCCGACGAAAAATGGGGCGAGGTCGGCTGTGCGGTGGTGGCGCTGCGCCCGGGCGGCGAGTTGGACGAGGCCGGCCTCAAGGCGTTCCTGCGCGAGCGGCTGGCGCCCTACAAATGCCCCAAGCAGGTAGTGTTCGTCGACGAGCTGCCCAAGACGGGCGCGGCCAAGATCGACAAAAAGGCCCTGCAGCAGCGCTACGGCGGGTGAGGCCGCGCCGGTGGCGGGCGGCGCGAGAATCGCGCCGAGCATGGCGCTCCCGCAGGACGGCAGCGACGAAGCCGGCGCCGACATTCCGCGGCTGGGTGCCGGATGGCAAGCCCATCCAACCTAAGCCGAATAAGCGGCACTCGTAGGAGCGGCGCGAGCCGCGATCCGGTCCGGAGTCGGCACCCGACGATCGCGCCTCGCGGCGCTCCTACGGGTGGCCCCCTCTGAGTCCGTGGGTCCGCACCGGCGAAGCCGGCGCCCACAATAATCGCCATGGGGGGCGCGTCCCGGCGGCGGGAGCATGCCGGCAATAATCGCGGCGTGAGACGCCAGTTCCTGCCGAAACCTAACCTTCAAGCCCCTTCCGCCCGGCGAAGTCCCGGGCGAACTGCCAGGCAACGCGGCCGGAGCGCGATCCGCGGGCCAGGGCGTATTGCAGTGCGGCTTCCCGGGCCTGGGCGTCCAGCGCCAGGTCGAAGGTCTCCAGCCAGCTTCGGCATATCTCCAGGTAGCGATCCTGGCTGAACGGATAGAAGGAGATCCATAGCCCGAAGCGTTCCGAGAGAGAGATCTTCTCCTCCACCGCCTCGCCGTGATGGATCTCGCCGTCCACCATGCGGCTGCTCTCGTTCTCCTGCATGTACTCCGGCAACAGGTGGCGGCGGTTCGATGTGGCGTAGATGAGGACGTTCTCCGGCGGGTGTGCCAGGGAGCCGTCCAGTACCGCCTTCAACGCCTTGTAGCTCGCGTCGTCCGCCTCGAAGGACAGGTCGTCGCAGAACAGCAGGAACCGCTCCGGCCGCCCCTGCAGCCGGTCCACCAGCTGTGGCAGGTCCAGCATGTCCTGCTTGTCCACCTCGATGATCCGCAGGCCCTCGTCCGCGTATTCGTTGAGAAGCGCCTTCACCAGGGATGACTTGCCGGTGCCCCGCGAGCCCCAGAGCAGCACGTTGTTGGCCGGCAGGCCGCGCAGGAACTGCCGCGTATTCCGGTCCACGGCCGACTTCTGGTCGTCGATATTGCGCAGCTGCGCCAGGGTCAGACGGTGCGGATGGCGGATCGGCTCCAGGCGGCCGCGGCCCGTGCCGTTGCGCACCCATCGAAAGGCCACGGCACTGGTCCAGTCCGTGGCCGGCTCGGCGGGCGGCAGAAGCCCCTCGAGGCGGTCCAGGATGTTCTCGGCGCGTTCCGCCAGTCTGTGCATTGCGTCCGTCGGTTGATCCATGTGCGTATCCGGTTTCTTCAGCGATGCATGCCGGGCAAAACGATGCCCCGTTGAGGCGCCCATTCTACAGTCGAGCCGCGTTCCCGTGCCCCCTTTCGATGGCGGTATTGCGCTACCATGCCCGCTGGGCCGGGCAGCGGCCGGAATCCCTTTGGCGTCCCGGGAGCGATGCATGCGCAGGTTGTGGCGAGGCGTTCTGGTGTTGACGGCGGCCCTGTCCGGCTGCACGGTGCCGCCGCCCACGCGGCAGCCCATGGACATGCATGTTTTCATGTCGCCCCAGGGCAGCGGCGAGCGGGCCGTCGTCTTTCTGCCGGGGCGCAAGGACCGGCCGGATGACTTCGTCACCAACGCCTTCCTGTCGGCCCTCTGGGCACGGTACCCGGACTCGGATGCCTACATCCCCGACGCGCACCTGGGCTTCTATGCCGAGCGGGTCATCATAGAGCGGCTCCACGAGGACGTCTTCGCGCCGTTGCGCGCGCGCGGTTACCGGGACATCTCTGTGGTGGGCGTGTCCATGGGCGGGCTCGGGGCGCTGCTCTACAGCCACCGTCATCCGGCGTACGTCGACCGGATTGCCCTGCTGGCGCCCTACCTGGGCGAGCAGGCCCTGATCGACGAGGTCCGCGCCGCCGGCGGCCCTCGCAGCTGGACGGGACCGCGGCCCGGCGCTCGGATCGACGGGCTGACCGAGCTCTGGGGCTGGCTGGCCCAGTGGCCCCAGCGGCCCCCGGCCATGCCCGTACATCTGGCCTACGGCGCGGACGACCGTTTCGCGCCGGCCAACGCCATGCTCGGCGATCTTCTGCCGCCGGAGCGCACGTTCACCCGGGAAGGGGGGCATCGATGGGTTGTCTGGCAGGCGCTGTGGCAGCAATTACTGGATAAACAGGGGTTCATGTCAGCCCCGGACGCGCAACGCACCACCGCCAACCGTTAGTGAGACCATGCAGCACAGACCCGGTTACTACTTTGCCTACGGCTCCAATCTTCACCCCGAGCGGCTGGGACGGCGCACGCCCAGCCAGCGTCTGCTGGGACCCGCTGAGCTGCCGGCCCATGATCTGCGCTTCCACAAGCGCAGCGGGGTGGACGATTCCGCCAAGGCCGACGCCTATTTCACCGGTGACCCGGCACACCGGGTTCTGGGTGCGGTCTATGCCCTGACGCCTGACGATTTCCCCGCGCTGGACCGGGTGGAGAGCCTCGGGGCCGGGTACGATCTCAAGGTCGAGACGCTGACCGTGGCCGGCGCGGCGCTGGAGGTGTTCCTCTACGTGGCCCAGGAGGCGTACATCGACCCGGTCAGCGAGCCGTTCGACTGGTACCGGGATCTGGTGCTCCATGGCGCGCTGTACCATGGCTTTCCGGAGCCCTATGTCAGGCGGATTCGCGCGATCGCCGGAACCGCGGATCCGGACGCGGACCGTGCGGCGCGCCACGACGAGATCCTGCGGGCGATGGCCACGGCCTGATCGGCGGGGCGCGGCATGGAACGGGTGTACACGGCCCAGGACATCATGATTGTGGGACACCTGGAGGCGGTGCTGGAGCGTCACCGGATAGGCTGCGTCGTGAAAAACCGCTTTCTGGTCGGCGGCGCGGGAGAGCTCCCGCCCACCGACGTGTGGCCGGAAATCTGGGTACGCGAGGACGACGCACCAAGGGCCCGGGAGGTGATCGCCGGCGTGCTCGCGGAGGGGGAGGCGAGCCCGCCGGACTGGACCTGTCCGCGTTGCGGCGAGGCGGTGGAGGGCCAGTTCGCCGAGTGCTGGAACTGTCAAACGCCGGCCCCGGGTGAAGGATAGTCCGGGAAAGGTCCCCGCCGTTACACTGCCGCCCTCTGGAGGCGTTCTATGGAGTGGGAACAGGATCTGCTCATCATCGGCCGGGTAGCCCTGGCCATGGCCTGCGGGGGCGTTATCGGCGCCGAGCGCGAATGGGCCCACAAGCCGGCCGGATTCCGCACCCACATGCTCATTGCCGGCGCATCCGCGCTGCTTGTAAGCCTGGCGGATATCATGGTCCTGCGCGGGGCCGCGCCGGGGGGCGCGGTGTCGGAGATGATCCGCAGCGATCCGATCCGCGTGGTGGAGGCCATCGTCACGGGCCTGGGCTTCATCGGCGCCGGCACGATATTCCGCGCCCGGGACAGCGAGCGCATCGAGGGTCTGACCACGGCAGCGTCCATACTCCTGGTCGGCGCCATCGGCATTGCCGTGGCCCTGGAGGCCTACGTGCTGGCTATTGGCATGACATTCCTTTCACTCATGGTCGTCGGGGCCATCGGCATGGTCGAGCGCCGCGCGGCCGGGCTACGCAAGTAACGCATTCGATGATCAGTCTCAGAGACGTGACCCTGCAGCGCGGCAGCGCCCCGCTGCTCGAGAAAACCAGCCTGACCATCCACGACGGCCAGCACCTGGGCGTGGTTGGCGCCAATGGCTGCGGCAAGTCCACGCTGTTCGCGCTGTTGCGCGGCGAGCTGCACACCGAGGCCGGTACCCTGGACCGTCCGCCGGACCTGCGGATCGTCCACGTCGCCCAGGAGTCGCCGAGCTCGGATCGCCCCGCCCGGGAGTTCGTGCTGGACGGCCATGGCCCGTTCCGCCGTCTGCAAAAGGCCCTGGCGGCGGCGGAAGCGGCCGACGACGGCAATGCGATCGCCCGCCTGCACGGCGAGATCGAGGCCCTGGACGGCTACGCCCTGCCGGCCCGGGCCGCGGAGCTATTGAGCGGGCTGGGCTTCAGCGAGGCGGCCCAGCAATGGCCGGTCAATGACTTCTCGGGCGGCTGGCGGGTGCGTCTGAACCTGGCTCAGGCGCTGATGCAGCCGGCCGACCTGCTGCTGCTGGACGAACCCACCAATCACCTGGATCTGGAGGCGGTGGTCTGGCTGGAACAGTACCTGCGCACGCTGCCCTGCACGTTGCTGGTGATCTCCCACGACCGGGAATTCCTGGACGCGGTGTCGCAGGGCATCGTTCACATCGAACACCGCCGGCTGAACCACTACCGGGGCGGGTATTCCGATTTCGAGCGCCAGCGCGCCGAGGGCCTGGCCCAGCAGCAGGCGTTGTACGAGCGTCAGCAGAGAGAGATCGCGCGTATTCAGCAGTTCGTGGACCGCTTCCGCGCCAAGGCCACCAAGGCCAAGCTCGTACAGAGCCGTGTCAAGGCGCTGGAACGCATGGCGCTGGAGGCGCCCGCCCACGTGGACTCGCCGTTCAGGTTCGAGTTTCCCGAGCCGGAGCGGCTGCCCAATCCAATGCTCAGCCTTGACGAGGCCGAGGTGGGCTACGAGGGCCAGGCGGTGCTGCGGGACGTCGGACTGAGCCTGCGCCCCGGGAGCCGCATCGGGTTGCTGGGCCCCAATGGGGCCGGCAAGTCCACGCTGGTGAAGCTCCTGGCCGGGGAGCTGGCGCCGCTGGCCGGCGAGATGCACGTGGACAGGGGTCTGCAGATCGGCTATTTCGCGCAGCATCAGCTCGACCAGCTGGATCTCGCAGCCAGTCCCTTCGACCATATCAACCGTCTCGAGCCCAGGGCGCTGGAGCAGCGCATCCGCGACTTCCTGGGCGGATTCGCATTCAGCGGCGACATGGCACTGGAGCCGGTCGGTCAGCTCTCCGGTGGCGAGAAGGCAAGACTGGTGCTGGCCATGCTCGTCTGGCAGCGGCCCAACCTGCTGCTGCTCGACGAGCCCACCAACCACCTGGACCTGGAGATGCGCCAGGCCCTGTCCCGTGCCCTGCAGACCTATGAGGGCGCCCTGGTGGTGATCGCCCATGACCGGCACCTGCTGAGCACCGTGGCCGACGATTTTCTGCTCGTGGACGCGGGTACCGTGCGGCCCTTCGACGGCGGCCTCGACGCCTATCAGCGCTACCTGGACGAACGCCGTCGGCAACAGCGGCCGGCGCAGGCACCGGGGGAGGCACCGGCTCGCGACCGCAAGGCGGAGCGCCAGCGCCGGGCCGAGCAGCGGCGCAACCTTCAGCCGCTGAAGAAGCGGGTGGATGCACTGGAGCGGGAGATGAGCCAGCTGGAGGCGCGCATGGCCGCCCTGGAATCGGACCTGGCCGACCCCGGTGTCTACGAGGACGACGAGAAGGAGCGGCTGCGCGGTCTGCTGCAGGAGCAGGCGGAGCTTGCCCGGCGCCGGGACGATTGCGAGGCCCGGTGGATGGAGGCACAGGAAGCCCTGGACGCGGCCGCGGAGCAGGCATAAACATGCCGGAACCGGTCGACTGGCATCTGCCGGTGGTCTACCGCGACGAGCAGTATGTCGTGGTGGACAAGCCCAGCGGCATGCTCGTCCACCGCACCGCTCTGGACCCGGAGCGGGACGTGGCCCTGCAGCGCGTCCGCGATCAGCTCGGCCGCCGGGTGTATCCGGTGCATCGACTGGATCGGCCCACCTCCGGATTGCTGGCGTTTGCCCTGGACCCGGCGGCGGCGGAAGCCCTCGCCGAGGCCTTTCGCCAGCGCGGCGTGGAAAAGCGCTATCTCGCGGTGGTGCGGGGCTGGACGCCGCAGGACGGCGAAATTGACCGGCCGCTGAGGGACAAGGAGCGCGGCGTCGAGCAGCCCGCCCTGACGCGCTATCGCCGGCTCGCCACCGTGGAGCTGCCCATCCCCGTGTCACGCTACCCGGCGGCGCGCTACTCCCTGTTGGAGATCAGGCCGGCCACCGGCCGGCACCACCAGATACGACGGCACCTGTCGGGAATCAGCCATCCGCTCATCGGCGACACCACCCACGGCAAGGGCGCGCATAACCGGCTGTTCCGGCAACACTTCGATGTCCATCGTCTGCTCTTGAGGGCGGCGGGGTTTGCCTTTATCCATCCCTACAACGGGCGGCGCATCGAGCTGTGCCGGCCATGGGACGAAACCTTCCGGGCTTTGTGCGTGGCCATGGGCTGGGCGGAGAGCGTTCAGGGCGCCTTCCCCGAGTCGCCGCCCGTAGCCGCTCAGGCGATCAGGCAGGCGGTGATGAGATGAGCTACCGACTTCATGCCGGTGAGCCGCTCCAGGCGGGGGTGCGGCGTGTCGCGCTGGAGCGCGTGGATCGTGCCCTGGAGGCATTGTCGGGGACGGGTGATTCCGTCGAGGGCGTGCACGACGCGCGCAAGCGTTTCAAGGAGATTCGCGCGCTGCTGCGACTGGTCCGGGCGCCGCTGGGTGATGTCTATCGCGCGGAGAATGCCTGTTTTCGTGACCTCGGGCGGCAGCTCTCCGGCGCCCGGGACGCCGAGGCCATGGTGGAGACATTCGACCGGCTGACCAGGCGCTACCCCAGGGGCCTGAAGAAGGGCCAGGGCCAGGCGGCGCGCCAGTCGCTCGATCGGCGACTCGCCGAGGCCGGCGGCGCATTGCCCGGCGCCGTCGAGGACGTGCGGTATCGCCTGCACGCGGCGCGGGAGCGGATCCGGGCATGGGCCCTGACGGCCGATGGATTCGAGGGTGTCCGGCCCGGGCTGCGGAAGGTCTACCGTGACGGTCGTCGCCGCCTTGCCGATGCTTACGGGCAGGGGACCGACGAGGCGTTTCACGAGTGGCGAAAGCGCATCAAGGACCACTGGTACCACGTGAAGCTGTTGCGCAACGTCTGGGAGCCGGTCATGGCAGTCCGGCAGGAGCAGCTCAAGGCCCTGTCCGACCTGGTGGGTAACGACCATGATCTGGCCGTGCTGCGTCAGATGCTGGTCTCGCAGCCCGGGGTTCTGGGCGGGGAGGCCCTGGGATCGCGCGTCGCCGAGCTCGCCAGACAGTTCCAGGACGAGCTCAGGGGCGAGGCGCAGCCGCTGGGGCGTCTTGTCTACGCCGAAAAGCCCGGAGCCTTCACGCGGCGCATGGGGACCTACTGGGCCGTTCGGGCTCGCGAGGCCGAGGTGGGGTCTTGATCCACAGATCCGCGGCGAGGCGACGGGGCGCGGTATGCTGACGTCGCAGCTGCCGGCAAGTATCGGCGTCTTCCTGATCGCCGCGGCCGTCATCGCGTTCCTTGGCGTGCGCCTGAGTAGCTTCGCGGACCGCCTGGCGGACGTCACCGGCTTCGGTGAGGCCTTCGTGGGCGCGGTGATCCTCGGCGGCGTTACCTCGTTACCGGGCATCGTCGCCGTCGTGACCTCGGCCAGTGACGGCTACCCCGCCATGGCGTTCTCGACGGCCGTCGGCGGTATCGTGGCCCAGACCGCTTTTCTCGCCCTGGCCGATCTTACCTACCGCGACACCAACCTGGAGCACGCCGCGGCGTCGGTGCCCAATATGCTCGCCGGCGCGCTGCTTATGAGCCTGCTGGCGTTGTTGCTGGTGACCATCCACGGGCCGGAGTTCAGCATCCTCGGCATCCATCCCGCGACGGTGGTGCTGGTTATCGCGTACGTCACCGGCATGCGCCTGGTCTACCGGGCCCATGAGCGGCCCATGTGGCAGCCGCGAATCACGCGCGCCACCCGCGTGGACAAGCCCGACGAGGGCACGGTGCGCCGCGGCCGGCTGTCGGTGCTGCTACCCCAGTTCGTGTTCACGGCGCTGAGCGTGGCGGTCGCGGGCTGGGCATTGAGCAAATCCGGGGAGGTGATTGCCGCGGAGACGGGCCTGACCGACAGCTTCGTCGGCGGCGTGCTGGTGGCCGTGAGCACGTCCCTGCCGGAGCTGGTGACCGCCCTGGCGGCAGTGCGCATCGGCGCGCTGACACTCGCCGTCAGCGGCATCATCGGGGGCAACGCCTTCGATACGCTGTTCGCCGCCGTCGGCGACATCGCCTACCGCGACGGCTCCATCTACCACGCCGTCACGGCACGGGAGCCCGCGCTGCTCAGCCTGGCGCTGCTCATGACCGGCGTACTGCTGCTGGGCATGCTCCACCGGGAGCGGCAGGGCTTCGCCAACATCGGCTTCGAGAGCGCCCTGCTGCTTTTGCTGTACCTGGGCGGCGTCGCCTATCTCGGCCTGTCCTGACCACGAGCTTTTCCGCGAGCAAAGGGGGCCGCGCGCTGACGGGGCGGGTGCCAAGCGCGGGCGTACGGCCGCTCACTTGTATCGCCCGGCGGAACGCCTCAGGTCTGGAGATAGCGCAGCCGGTTTGAGGAGGCTGACGTCATGCCGCAGAGCGTTGCCGAGAAACTGATCGAATCCCACCTGGTCGAGGGTGAGATGCGGGCAGGCCGGGAGATCGGCCTGCGCATCGACCAGACGCTGACCCAGGACGCCACGGGTACGCTGGTGATGCTGGAATTCCAGGCCATGGGCCTGCCGCGGGTAAAGACGGAGCTCTCCGCGCAGTACGTCGATCACAATCTCCTGCAGGAGGACTTCCGCAACCCCGACGACCATCTGTTCCTGCAGAGCGCGGCGAAGAAGTACGGCGTGCATTTCTCGCCGGCCGGCAACGGCGTGAGCCATCCGGTGCACATGGAGCGATTCGGCATTCCCGGCAGGACACTGCTGGGCTCCGACAGCCACACTTGCGCCGCGGGCTCGCTGGGGATGCTGGCCATTGGCGCTGGCGGCCTGGAGGTGGCCATGGCCATGGCGGGTGAGCCGTTCTACGTGCGCATGCCCAGGATCCGGGGTATCCGCCTGACGGGGGAGCTGCCGGACTGGGTCAGCGCCAAGGACGTGATCCTGGAGGTGCTTCGACGCTACGACGTGGACGGCGGCAAGGGATGGATACTGGAATTCCACGGGCCGGGGCTGGAGTCGCTCACGGCCATGGACCGCCACGTTATCGCCAACATGGGCATGGAAACCGGTGCCACGGCCACCGTTTTCCCCTCCGACGCACAGACGCGCCGGTTCCTGGAGCAGCAGCAGCGCGGCGACGACTGGCGCGAGCTCAAGGCCGACGAGGGCGCGGGCTACGACGACGAGGTGGAGATCGACCTGTCGAGGCTGGAGCCCCTTATCGCCAAGCCCAGCAGTCCCGGCAACGTGGTGCCGGTCCGGGAAGCGGCCGGGGAGCCGGTTTACCAGAGCTACGTGGGCTCCTCGGCGAATCCGGGGCTGCGGGATTTCGGTATCGTCGGGCGCATCGTCTCCGGGCGCCGCATTGCCGAGGGCGTTTCCTTCGACGTAAACCCCACCTCGCGGCAGATCCTCGAGAACATGATCAAGCTCGGCACCCTGGCGGAGTTGGTCCGGGCCGGGGCGCGTCTGCACCAGACCGGCTGCAACGGGTGCATCGGCATGGGCCAGGCGCCGGCGACCGGTCGCAACAGCCTGCGGACCGTGCCGCGCAACTTCCCCGGGCGTTCCGGCACCGAAGAGGACGCGGTCTTTCTCTGCAGCCCAGAGACCGCCGCGGCCGCCGCGCTGACCGGCGTGATCACCGACCCCCGGGAGCTGGACATGGATTACCCGCGCTTCCGTGAGCCCCGGGAGATCGATATCGTCGACCTCATCGTGAGGCCGGCGGAGAAGGCCGAGGACGTGGCGCTGCAGAAGGGGCCGAACATCGCCGACCTGCCGGAGTTCGAGCCGTTGGCGGAGCGCTTCGAGGGTCCGGTGCTGCTGAAGACCGGTGACGACGTCTCCACCGACGAGATCCTGCCCGGCGGCGCCCAGGTCATGCCCCTGCGCAGCAACATCCCGGAGATCAGCCGGTTCGCGTTCTCGCGGCTGGACAAATCCTTCCATGACCGGGCCATGGAATACCAGAACAGCGGCTCGTTCGTGGTCGGCGGCGAGAACTACGGGCAGGGCTCGAGCCGCGAGCACGCCGCCATCGCGCCCGCCTACCTGGGCGTGAAGGCCGTGCTGGCGAAGAGCTTCGCCCGCATTCACTGGCAGAACCTGGTGAACTTCGGGGTCGTGCCACTGGAGTTCGCGGAGGCGGCCGATTACGACCGCGTCCGTGAGGGCGACGAGCTCGTTATGGAGGACCTCGGGCAGGGCATCGACGAGGCGAGCGTCACGGTGCGGAACCGGACCCGGGACGAGACCTACACGCTCACCCATAGCCTGAGCCGCCGGCAGATCGACATCCTTCGGGAAGGCAGTCTGATCAACTGGATCCGCCGGCGTAAGGCGGCCTGACGGCGCTGGACGGTGTGGCGGCTACTGCCGGATCAGCTTGACCACGGCGCTGGCGGTCAGGAGCACGTCGTCGCCGCTGCGGATCTCTCCGCGGGTGAAGACAAGTGACCGGGTCATCCGGGTCACCTCGCCCAGCCCCAGCAGCAGGGCGCCCTCCGCGCCCGGACCGACGAACTCGCTGTTCAGGCTGACCGTCACGCAGGGGAGGCCGGTCCGGCAGACGGCGGCCACGCAGAGCGTGTAGTCGATGAACGTCATCAGCACGCCGCCGTGGACCGTGCCCAGACCGTTGACGTTGTGGGCGCCCGGCCGGAATGCCGCTTCCGCGCCGCTTTCCGTGGGGCAGTAGAAGAACGGGCCGATGTGATCCTCGGCGGCGTCATCGTTGAGACGTTTGAATCGGGCGGGTATGTCGTACGCTTCGGGATTCACGTTGCGCGCTCACCGGTTCAGCTGCGGAAGCGCGCAAGACTAGGCCGGGCACGCCCGGGAATCAACGCCCGTCAGGGCATTACTGCGCGTCCAGTTCGCCGGATTCGATGAACTGTTTCAGGGCCGCGGCGTTATTCAGTTCTTCCTCGCGGCTCGCGAACACAAGCGTGACCACATCCGACTGCCGCAGGCACGCCCTCAGCTCGTCCAGACCGGCCGGCTGCCTTGCCTGAAGCTCCTCCAGGTAGCGCTGGCGAAAGGTCGGCCAGCGTTCGGGATCGTGGCCGAACCACTTGCGCAGCTCCGTCGACGGGGCCAGATCCCGCAACCAGTGATCCAGCGCGGCCGAGTCCTTGCGCATGCCCCGTGGCCAGACGCGGTCCACCAGGATGCGCGTGCCGTCCGCGGGTGAAGCCGGTTCGTAGATCCGCTTGATCCTGACGCTGGCCTCAGATGCTCGCCCCATGGTCGATCTCCACGCGATTGCGGCCCTGGTCCTTGGCGGCGTACAGCGCCTTGTCCGCGCGCGCGTACGTCTCGGCGAAGGCGCCGGGCCCGGTGGTGCCCAGCGCCACCAGCCCGAAGGAAGCGCTCAGGCCGACTGGCTCGCCGCCGGCGTCGAAGTCGGCATGCTCGATGGCCCGCCGCAGCTTCTCTGCGATTTCCCGGCCCGCCGCCAGGGACGTGCCCGGAAAGAGCATGATGAACTCCTCCCCGCCCCATCGTGCAAGCACGTCGTAACGGCGCAGATTCTGCTGCAGGAGCGCCGCCACGAATCGCAGCACCTGGTCCCCCACGGGATGGCCGAAGCGGTCATTGATGGCCTTGAAATGATCCATGTCCATCAGGAGCAGGCAGGACTCGTCATGGGAGCGGCCCAGCCGCGCCACCTCCGTGGCCACGGCCTCCTCGAAGCGGCGGCGGTTGAGCACGCCGGTCAGCGGATCCACCGTCGCCAGTGCCTGGAGACGGGCCTGTTGATCGGCGATGTGCAGCTGCTGCTGGGCGCGGCGCAGATAGCTCGTCCAGAGCATCATGGCCAGGCTGAAGCCCAGCGCCACCGCCGTGAGGCCGTTGACGCGATTGGACAGGACCACGGCCTCATCCGTGCGAACCAGGCCCACGGCCCAATAGAACAGGACGAAGGCGCCCGTGTACACGGTCAGCGCGGGCAGCGGGTGCATGATGAAGACCACCGCCACCAGGATTGCCGCTACCAGAAACGGCGTCATGTTCGGCGTTACCAGCTGATCCACCGCGGTGATCGCCGCTCCGAAGAAGACCACGGCGGCGATGGCGCTGAACTGCGCCACATAGGGCCCCAGCCGGCCCCGAGGGCGGCGCAGCATCCGGTAGGCAGCGATCAGGAACACGGCCTCCAGGGCCGCCATGGCGCAATGGGCGACGATGATGCCCAGCCGCCAGTCGGCCTGTGCGGGGGTCGCCCGCGGCGCGTCCAGCCAGAACAGCACTACGTGCGCGGCGCTCACCGGGATACCCACGGCGCAGATGATCGCCAGCCGGCGCAGGTTGGCGGTCAGCATCCCGTCTCTCAGCTCCGGGCGTGGCCGGATAACGTCCCGCAACCAGGAGACGAAATCGCCAAAGAATGCCGACACGGCTTGTGAAAGCCTTCTCACGCTGCACTCCCGTTCGCTGTCATCCGTCAGCACGGGACGGCCGCAGGCGGGCGCGCGCGGTTGTAACAACGCCCGCGGCGCGGTCCTTTACACTGCGATGACACTGGGTGAAGAGACGCCGAATTGAAGACAATAGCCTTCTACAGCGCCAAGGGTGGCGTTGGCAAGACCACCGCAGCGGTCAACATCGCCTATCTGGCCGCGCAAGCGGGCGTGCCCACGCTGCTCTGGGATCTGGACGCGCAGGCCGCCGGCAGCTATTTCCTGGGGCTTGCGGGCCAGGATCGCGGCAAGGTGAAGAAGCTGCTCAAAGGCAAGCGGCCCATCGGCGAGCAGGTCCGTCGCAGCCGTTACCCGCGGCTCGACCTGATACCCGCCGATATCGCCTACCGGCACCTGGACCAGCAACTGGTCGATGCCGGCACCTCCGGCAAGGGCATGCGCCGTCTCCTGCAGCCCCTGTCGGAAAGCTACGGACTGGTGATCCTGGATCTGCCGCCGAGCTTTTCCACGCTGGCGGAGCTTGTGTTCCGGGCTGCCGACGCCATTGTCGTGCCAGTGACGCCGTCCGCGCTCTCCGTACGGACCTTCGAGCAGTTGCTCGCCTACTTCCGCGAGGAGAAGCTGCCCGCCCGGCGGTTGCATCCGTTTCTGTCCATGGTCGATCGGCGGCGCAGGCAGCATCGGGCGTGGGTCGCCGGCCCGCCGCAGGGTCTGCCGGGGCTGTTGCGGACTGCCGTTCCCCATGCGGCCGCGGTGGAGCGAATGGCGGTGGCTCGGGCGCCGTTGTCCATCTGCGCGCCGCGCAGCCCGGCGGCCGCGGCATTCGGTAACCTCTGGCAGGAGGTTCGCGCGTTGGCGGGTATCGGCTGAGCGGGGCGCGGTATCGCGAGCTCGCCGTCCGCACGGGCGCTCCGCGCCGGCGTGTGTCGCTTCCAGGTCCCGTCGGAGGCCGTTTGGGCCTACAGATCCGGCCGTCGCCCGTCTCCCGGAGAGGCTGCGACGCCGGTGCCGGTTTCCCGGCCGGTGTCCGCCGCCCATGGCGTGCCCGCCGATTCCAGCACCGCGGTGCCGCGCTCCAGAGTGTCATCCGCGGCCTGCGTCGGCCCCCACAGCAGGGCCATGGAAACCACGGAAACCACGGCAACGATCAGGCGTCCGAGCATTGCGCTCCTCCCTGAATCCCTTTCATTTTTATCCGGCGTCCGCCCCGGTGTGGCCGCGGGCGGCAGCCGGGTGCCATGCGGCCCTCGCATGGCGAGGCCGCCGGCGTTCCCGAGCCATAAGCATAACCCGCCGTTGCCGGTCCCCGGCAAGGGGCGGGTAGAGGTCAGTGCTGCGCGCTGCTCGACCGGGTCGGACACGTGCTGAGCCCGAGGAGGCGGTAGGCCGGGCAGCGGCCCACCAGGCCGGTGATCAGCGGGATCAATCCGAGCAGACCCCAGAGGGTCTGCGGGCCCACCAACACCAGGCTCAGAATCGCCAGGCCCGCAATTACACGGATGACGCGGTCGGCGGTGCTTTCGTTGCGCGGTAGTAGAGCGTTCACATTACGGCCCTCATGGGTTGGTTTGACAGCGGTCAAGGTGGCGGGTGGCTGTCCCACGAACAATACCGGTGCCGGCAACGCCGGTATTGATCCAGCGCAATATTGGCGCTGCAATAGCGCGATGAAGCCGCTGCAACGCAGACGAGGAATCAAGTGGGTACCCTGAAGAGTCTCTTCGAGAACAACCGCCGCTGGTCGGAGCGCGTGAGCCAGCGCGATCCGGATTTCTTCGCCAAGCTCTCGCGCCAGCAAGCGCCGGACTTCCTCTGGATCGGGTGCTCGGACAGCCGCGTGCCCGCCAACGAAGTCGTTGACCTGATGCCCGGCGAGCTGTTCGTACATCGCAATGTCGCGAACGTGGTGGTCCACAGCGACATGAACTGCATGTCGGTGCTGCAGTTCGCCGTCGAACAGCTCCAGGTCGAGCACATCATCGTCTGCGGGCACTACGGCTGCGGTGGTGTGCGCGCGGCGCTCAGCGATCGTGAGTTGGGCCTGATCGACAACTGGCTGCGACACATCAAGGACGTATACCGTGTCAACGAGCGCGAGATGCGGGGGATCGCCGACGCCGATGAGCGCGTCAACCGCCTCTGCGAGCTCAACGTAATCGCGCAGGTGCGCAACGTCTGTCATACCACCATCGTCCAGAACGCCTGGGCTCGCGGTCAGAATCTGACCGTCCACGGCGTGATCTACGGCCTCAGCGACGGACGCCTGAAGGATCTGGACGTGACGGTGGACGGCCCCGCGGCCATCGACGACATCTACCACATGCAGCTGCCCGAGACGGTCCGGAACTGAGCCACGGGCACCGGATCTCGTCATGGTCCTCAAGCACAGCAGCAGCTCGCCCAGCCTGGAGGAAGAACACCGGCCCCGGGCGATCCAGCAGCGACTGGATTCGGCCCGGCAGCATAGCTACCTGGGTGATGCCGTGCTCGGCGGGATCGATGGCTGCGTGACCACATTCGCCGTCGTGGCGGGCGTCGCCGGCGGTGGCCTGCCGGCCGTGGTCGCCCTGATCCTGGGCTTCGCCAACCTGCTGGCGGACGGATTCAGCATGGCCGTGGGCAATTACCAGGGCACCAAGGCCCAGCGCGAGTACGTGGACAAGGTGCGGCGCATGGAGGAACAGCACATCGACCGCGTGCCCGAGGGGGAGCGGGAGGAGATCCGCCAGATTTTCGCCCGCAAGGGGTTCGAGGGGCAGGTTCTGGATGAGGTGGTGGATACCATCACCAACGACCGCCGGCTCTGGGTGGAGACCATGCTCACCGAGGAGCATGGCCTGCAGGTGGAGAGCCCCAGCCCGCTGCGCGCCGCGTCGGTCACGTTCCTCGCCTTTCTGCTCATCGGCGTCATCCCGCTGCTGGCGTTTCTGGTGCCCGGGCTGGCGCCGCTGCAGACGTTCCTGGTCAGCTCGGTGATGACGGCCGTGGCCTTTTTTCTGGTGGGCCTCGCCAAGGGCCGCATGCTGGAGCAGTCCATGCTGCGTGGGGGCGTGGAGACCCTGCTCACCGGGGGCGCGGCGGCGGCGCTCGCCTTCGGCGTGGGCTGGTGGCTGCGGCAGGCCTTCGACCTGGGTATGGCGTAGCGGCAGAAGAGATCCTGCACCGGGGTGGTCTTGTCGAACCCGCGAGTGGATTGACGTCGGTCAAGTGGTCGAGCCCCGGCGCGGTGCAGCCTAGACGATGGCCGCAGTGAATGGTCGTTGGGGAGTGCTGACCCGCGCATGCAGGTGATCGAACGCGAGGAGCTGGACCGGCTCATCGGGCTTCTGGCCGGCGATGGCTACGAGGTCATCGGCCCGACCCTGCGGGACGATGCCATCCAGTACGGCCCGGTCAGGGGCATCGAGGACCTGCCCGCCGGCTGGACCGATGAACAGGACGGCGGCCACTACCGCCTGCGCCGCCGCGACGACCGGGCCCTGTTCGGTTACGTGGTTGGGCCGCAGTCCTGGAAGCAGTATCTGTTTCCGCCCAGCCAGACCATCTTCCGCGCCCGGCGCGACGCCGACGGCCTGCACATGGAGCCGGCGCCGGTGCAGGCGCCGAAGCGGGCCTTTCTGGGAATGCGCGCCTGCGAGCTCCACGCCCTGGCCATCCAGGATCAGGTCTTCACCGAGGGGCCTTACGTGGACGAGCCCTACGAACGCCGCCGCGGCAGCATCTTCCGTGTCGCCGTGAACTGCGGCCAGGCCGGCGGCACCTGTTTCTGCGTGTCCATGGAGACCGGGCCTC
This sequence comes from Ectothiorhodospiraceae bacterium WFHF3C12, assembly GCA_013519935.1. Taxonomy (GTDB): domain Bacteria; phylum Pseudomonadota; class Gammaproteobacteria; order Nitrococcales; family Nitrococcaceae; genus WFHF3C12. The sequence goes on from JACDUA010000062.1 coordinate 23,740, forward strand.
GGGCGGACCGGGGATTCGACCTGGCGCTTACCGAGATCCTGGAGGGCGGGCGGCATTACTTCACGCTGGAGGTGGGCAGCGACGCGGGCCAGGCCGTTGCGGACCGGCTCAGCGCCAGTCAGGCCGGTGAGGATGAGCACCGCGCCTCCATGGCGGCGACGGAGGCGGCCGCCGCCCAGATGGGCCGGCAACTCGACACCCAGGATCTGCCGGCGCTGCTCATGGGCAACCTGGAGCACCCGCGCTGGGACGAGGTGGCCGATCGCTGCCTGAGCTGCGCGAACTGCACCATGGTCTGCCCCACCTGCTTCTGCTCCAGCGTTCATGACTCCGCTGACCTCGCCGGGTCCGAAGCGGTGCGCGAGCGGGTGTGGGACTCGTGTTTCAACCAGGCGTTCTCCTACATTGCCGGAGGCAGCATCCGCAGCACCCCCGTGTCCCGCTACCGTCAGTGGATGACCCACAAGCTCGCCACCTGGCACGAGCAGTTCGGAACCTCCGGCTGTGTCGGCTGTGGCCGCTGCATCACCTGGTGCCCGGTGGGAATCGACATCACGGAGGAGGCCGCCGCCATCCGTGCCACGGATCAGCGGCGGAAGCGCCGGGATGGATGATCTCGCACAGGTTTTCGCCGAGGAGCCGTTCTTCTCCGGCTTCAGCGACGCCCAGCTCCGCCGGTTGGCCGGTCTGGCCCGTCCGGAGGTCTATCAGAACGGGCGCTATCTCATTCGCCAGAACGGATCGGCGGACCGGTTCATGCTCATCACGACCGGCCACGTGGTGCTCAAGGCCTTCGTCCCCCAGCGGGGCATGGTGCCACTGGAGACCCTGGGACCCGGCGATCCCCTCGGTTGGTCCTGGCTGGCGCCGCCGTACAAGTGGCACTACGACGGCCGCGCCCTGGAGCGCACCGAGGTGATCGCTTTCGAGGCCGAGGGCCTGCGTCAGGCGATGGAGCAGGATCACGAGCTGGGCTATCGCCTTCAAAAACGCATGATCGAGGTCATCGCCCACCGCCTGCAGGCGGCACGGTTGCAGAGTCTGGACCTCTACGGCAACCCCGCGGGAGACCTGCCGTGAGCGCCCGGCCCCGGGACCCGATGCTGCCGCGCAGTTATCGCATCGAATCGGTGGAATCGGAGCTGCCCGGCGGGGAGGTTTTCTCCTGGACCCTGCGGCCCCGGGGCGGCGAGCTGGAGGTCGGGCAGCCGGGGCAGTTCAACATGCTCTATCAGCTGGGGATCGGCGAGGTGCCCATTTCCATCAGTGCCCTGGGGGAGGACGGTACGTTGATCCACACCATCCGCGACGTCGGTGGGGTGACGCGCAACATGGCGGCGCTGAGCGCGGGTGAGGAGATCGGCGTGCGGGGGCCGTTCGGCACCGCCTGGCCCGTGGCGGCGGCCGAGGGGCACGACGTGCTGCTCGTGGCCGGGGGCATCGGTCTGGCGCCGTTGCGGCCGGTTATCCATCACGTGCTGGCCAATCGGGAGCGATACCGGCGCATCTTCCTGCTTTACGGGACCCGTCAGCCCGCGGATATCCTGTTCCGAAAGGAACTGGAGCGCTGGCGCGGGCGGTTCGACATCGACGTCGCCGTGACCGTGGACCGCGCCGATGCCAGCTGGCGCGGCGACGTCGGCGTGGTCACCAGGCTCATCGAGCGCGGCGGCTTCGACCCGCGCAATTCCATCGCCATGGTCTGCGGGCCCGAGGTCATGATGCGATTCGCCGTGATGAGTCTGGAGCGCCGCGGCGTGCCGGCGCGGCAGATCTATCTGTCCATGGAGCGGAACATGCAGTGCGCGGTGGGTTATTGCGGCCACTGCCAGTACGGCGGTCATTTCATCTGCAAGGACGGACCGGTGTTTCCCTACGACCGGCTGGAGCCGCTTTTCGACGTGAGGGAGCTATGAGCGGGATCGCTGCCAAGCCCAAGCTCGCGGTATGGAAGTTCGCCTCCTGCGACGGCTGTCAGCTCAGCCTGCTGGACTGCGAGGACGAGCTCCTGGCGGTTGCCGGCGCAGTCCAGATCGCCAGCTTCCCCGAGGCGAGCAGTGCCAGCGTGGAAGGGCCCTATGACCTGTCGCTGGTCGAGGGCTCGGTGACGACGCCCCATGATGCCCGGCGTATCCGCGAAATCCGCCGCCAGTCCCGGCGGCTGGTCACCATCGGCGCCTGCGCCACCGCCGGCGGCATACAGGCCCTGCGCAACTTCGCCGACGTGGACGCCTTCGTGAGCACCGTCTACGCCTCGCCGGAATACATCGACACCCTGGCGACCTCCACGCCCATCGCCGAGCACGTGCCGGTGGACTTCGAGCTGCGTGGCTGTCCGATCAGCAAGTCCCAGCTCATCGAGGTGATCACCGCGTTCGTGCACGGCCGCCGGCCGGACGTGCCCACTTACAGTGTCTGCGAGGAGTGCAAGCGTGCCGGCAACCTCTGCGTGATGGTCGCCCACGGCACGCCCTGTCTGGGCCCGGTGACCCATGCCGGTTGCGGCGCCCTGTGCCCGGCTTACAACCGCGGTTGTTACGGCTGCTTCGGTCCCAAGGAGACGCCCAACGCCCCGGCGTTGAGCGAGCGCCTGGCGGGGCTCGGCATGTCCGATCCGGAACTGGTGCGGTTATACCGCACGTTCAACGCCCATGCCGAGGCTTTCCGGGAGGCCAGCGAAGCCCGCGAACACGGCGACAGCCCCACGGAGAAGAAGTCACCATGACGACCCGAACCATCGACGTGGACTACATCGCCCGTGTGGAGGGTGAGGGCGCCCTCTATATCCGCTTCGACGGCGACCGGGTGGATGACGTGCAGCTGCGCATCTTCGAGCCGCCGCGGTTTTTCGAGGCGCTGCTGCGCGGCCGGGCGTTCACCGAGGCGCCGGACATCACCGCGCGGATCTGCGGCATCTGCCCGGTGGCCTATCTCATGAGCGCCTGCCACGCAATGGAGATGGCCTGCGGCGTCACCATCGACCCGGAGATCCGGGCGCTGCGCCGGCTGCTGTACTGTGGCGAGTGGATCGAGAGCCACGTGCTGCATATCTACATGCTGCACGCCCCGGATTTTCTCGGCTATCCCGACGCCATCAGCATGGCGAAGGACTATCCGGAAACCGTGCGCAACGCCCTGCGGCTGAAGAAGATCGGCAACCAGCTCATGACGGTGCTCGGGGGGCGGGAGATCCACCCCATAAACGTCCGCGTGGGCGGCTTCTACAAGGCGCCGAGCCGTCAGGCGCTGGACGCCCTGGTGCCTGAGCTGGAGTGGGCCCGGGATCAGGCCCGCGAGACGGTCCGGCTGGTCGCCGGACTGCCCTTTCCGGACTTCGAGCAGGACTACGAGTTCGTGGCCCTGCGCCAGGGCGCGGAGTACCCGTTCAACGAGGGCGGACTGGCCTCCACCCGCGGTATCGACGTGCCGATAAGCGAATACGACGACGTGCTGCACGAGCAGCACCTGGCCCATTCCACCTCGCTGCACACGCGCACCGCCGGTGGCGGCGTGGTGCACATGGGTCCCATGGCCCGTTATGCGCTCAACCGGGAGCTGCTTGGCCCCGGGGCGCTGGCCGCCGCCGAGGAGGCCGGGCTGGGCGCCATGGAGCGCAACCCGTTCCGGAGCATCATCGTCCGGGCGGTGGAAGTGGTCTTCGCCGTCGAGGAGGCCCTGCGGCTGATCGGGGAATACCGCGAGCCGGACAGGCCCGCCGTGCCCGTGGAGCCCCGGGCGGGCACCGGCTACGGAGCCACGGAGGCGCCCCGCGGCATCTGCTATCACCGCTACACGATCGATGATGACGGCCTGATACAGGACGCCAAGATCGTCGCCCCCACTTCCGTGAACCAGGGCATGATCGAGAGTGACCTGCGCGCGTTCGTCGCGCCGAGGGTGGATATGGCCGACGATGCGTTGCGGGCGGACTGCGAGCAGCTGATCCGCAATTACGATCCGTGCATTTCCTGTTCGGCCCACTTCCTGAAGCTGGAGGTGGAACGTGGCTGAGCGGGGGATCGTCATCGGCGTGGGCAACCTCTATCGCCGGGATGACGGCGCGGGGCCCCTCGTAGCGCGGGCCCTGCGCGCCGGGGCGCTGCCGGGGCTGGCGGTGATGGAGGCCTCGGGGGAGGGCACCGCGCTCATGGAGGCCTGGGCGGGCGCGCAGCGGGCTTTCCTGGTGGACGCCGTGTCGTCCGGGGCGCGTCCGGGTCGGGTGCACCGCATCGACGCCCGCCGCCAGCGGGTGCCCCAGGACTTCTTCAAGTATTCCACGCACGCCTTCGCCGTCGCCGAGGCGGTGGAGATGGCCCGGGTACTGGGCGATCTGCCGCCGGTGCTGATCATCTATGGCATCGAGGGCGGCGATTTCGGTTCCGGCGAAGGGCTCACGGCGGAGGTGGCCGCGGCCGTGGACGAAGTGACCCGGCGTATCGTCGAGGAGGCGGCCGCCCCGGTGACGAGCCACGGAGGTGAGCATGCATGAGATGTCGCTGCTTTCGGACCTGCTGGGCAAGATCCAGCGGCTGGCGGAGGAGAATGGCGCCGGGCGTGTGGTGGCGGTGCGGGTCTGGCTGGGGGCCCTGTCCCATATCTCGGCCGGTCATTTCCGCGAGCACTTCGAGGCCGGCGTGCGAGGCACCCTGGCCGAGGGCGCAATCCTGGAAGTGGAAACCTCCGAGGACATGGACGACCCCCACGCCCAGGACATCCTCCTGAAGAGCATCGATGTGGACTAGGCCGGATTGACGCCATGGAACAGGCGCGGGCAATAGCGCGCCAGCGGCTGGAGGTGCACGGCCGGGTGCAGGGCGTGGGTTTTCGTCCCCATGTCCATCGCCTGGCCAGCGCGCTGGGGCTGACCGGCTCCGTGTGCAATACCAGCAGCGGCGCGCGCGTCGAGGTTCAGGGCCCGCCGGCGGCCCTGGCCGCGTTTCGCGAGCGGCTGTTCTCGGAGCTGCCCGCCGCGGCGAGGGTGGATGAATGGACGGTCGCCGATGCTCAGCCCCTGACGGGCCAGGGCGGCTTCGAGATCGTCGCGAGCGAGCGTTCCGATGCCCCGCAACTGACCGTGCCGCCGGACATGGCGGTCTGCGGCGACTGCCTCGCCGAGTTGTTCGATCCCGCCGACCGCCGTTACCGCTATCCGTTCATCAACTGCACGCAGTGCGGGCCGCGGCTATCCATCATCAAGGATCTGCCCTACGACCGTCCCGGTACGACCATGGCGGGTTTCACCCAGTGCGCGGCCTGCGCGGCGGAATACCGGGACCCGGCGAGCCGTCGCTTCCATGCCCAGCCGAACGCCTGTCCCGACTGCGGGCCGCGACTGGAATACCGCGCCGGTGCCGACGGCGAGCCGTTCCTGGGCGAGGACGCACTGGCCCGGGCGGCGGCAACGC
>JACDUA010000063.1 GCA_013519935.1 Ectothiorhodospiraceae bacterium WFHF3C12
CCGTGGCGCCAGACGCCCGTCAGCGGCGCGGCCAGCAGGTAGATTGCCGGTAGCAGGACCAGGAGCAGGTTCGGGAAGGGGGTCATGCCGTCCTCCGTGGCTGAGTATTTCGGGCGGATTGTGTGCGCCGCAACAAGTTACGTAAAATAGAATATATCGTATATTTCGTTCGTGATTAGAGAATGAATGACCTCCGACGCCTGAATTTTCACCATCTCCACTATTTCTGGAGCGTCGCCAAGGAAGGCCACCTGACCCGGGCGGCCCGGCAGCTGCATGTCTCGCAGTCGGCGCTTTCGGCCCAGATCCGTCAGTTGGAGGAACAGCTGGGACATGAGCTGTTCATCCGCGAGGGACGCGCGCTGCGCCTGACCGACGTCGGCAGCGTGGTGCTGGAGTACGCGGAGGGTATTTTTGGTCTCGGCCAGGAGCTGCTTGCGGCGGTCGGCGGCGACGGCGCCGAGGCCACGCCACCGTTGCGGGTGGGCGCGGTCGCCACGCTCTCGCGCAACTTCCAGGACAATCTTCTGCGGCCGCTGCTGGGCCGCGAGGACGTCCAGCTGGTGCTCCAATCCGGCAGCCTCGAAGAGCTGCTGGAGCGGCTGGCGATCCACCGGCTGGACCTGGTTCTGTCCAACCGCCCCGTGGTCGCCGGGCCCCAGCAACCCTGGCGCTGCCGGCGTATCGCGCGGCAGGGCGTGTCCCTGGTGGGACCACCGCGCCTGGACCAGGACGCGTTCCGCTTCCCCGACGACATGGAGGGGATCCGGTTGCTGCTGCCCGGTCCCAGCAGCGACATCCGCACGCAGTTCGACCAGCTCTGCGAGGACCACGCCCTGCGGCCGCGCGTCCACGCCGAGGTGGACGACATGGCCCTGCTGCGCCTGCTGACGCGGGATTCCGGCGGCGTTGCCGTGGTCCCGGAGGTGGTGGTTCAGGACGAGTTGCGCAGTGGCACGCTCGCCCGCTACTGCACGCTGCCCGGCGTCGAGGAGAACTTCTACGCCATCACCACCCGGCGGCACATGCAGCCGCGGTTGCTGGAGGCCCTATTGCCGGAGATCCCCTGACAACTGGACTGGACCATTATGCGAGCACCGGAGTAGCTTGAGCGGCCATGGCGAAAGGCGACCGAGGCGGAGATGGTCTCTCGGCGCGTCATCGTGTCGATGGCGATGCGGATGCGCGCGCATCCGGGTTCCACCTGCTGGAGGACGGCCGCGACGCCCTGCTGATGCGTCTGTCCCTGGCCGCGACGGCCCAATGGCGCATTGACGCGCAGTACTACCTGCTGCACGACGATCTCACCGGGCGGGCGTTCATGCAGGCGCTGTTTCAGGCCGCCGACCGCGGCGTCGCCGTGCGGCTGCTGGTGGACGACATGGCCCTGTTCGGCGGTGACGCGGCCGCGGTGACCGCCGCCGCGCATCCCAACGTGGAGGTGCGCATCTTCAACCCCTTCCCCCGGGGCATGGCCCGCATCTTCCAGTACGTCACCCGTTTCGGCCATATCAGCCGGCGCATGCACAACAAGACCTTTACCGTCGACGGCCGGGCCACGGTCCTGGGCGGGCGCAACATCGGCGACATCTACTACGACGCCAATCCCGATATCGGTTACCGGGACCTGGACGTGCTCGCGGTGGGGCCCATCGTGGCCGATGTCTGCGAGTCCTTCGAGAGCTACTGGGACAGCGACCTGGCCCGTTCCGTCGAGAGCGTGGCCGCGCGCCGGCTCTCCCCGGCGGCCTTCCAGGAGGCCCGCGGGCGGCTGAAGGCCTACCTGGACGGGCACCGCAGGGCGACGCGCACCGCCTACTTCATCGAGTCCCCCCGCCGGGCGGAGCGGCTGTTGCGCAGCTCGCCCCTGGACTGGGGACGGGCGGAGATCGTCGCCGATCATCCGCGCAAGATCAGCAGCCCGAGGGACCGTGACGAATACCACCTGGCACCGCGCCTGCGGCCGCATCTGGAATCGCTGAACGAGGAGCTGCTGATCGTCTCGCCCTATTTCGTGCCGGGCAGGCAGGGCGTGGAGCTTCTGGCTCGGCTCGTGGACCGGGGCGTGCGCGTGCGCGTGCTGACGAACTCCCTGGCGTCCACCGACGTTGCCGTCGTCCACGCCGGCTATGCACGCTATCGGCGTGAGCTGCTGGCGGCCGGCGTGGAGCTCCACGAGCTCAGCCCCGACGCGGTGCCACGGCGGCGTCGCCGGCGACGGGGGCGGCGTTTGCCGCGTACCGTGGCCAGCCTGCACGCCAAGTCGTTCGTCTTCGACCGGCGGCGGCTGTTCATCGGCTCGCTGAACCTGGATCCGAGGTCGCTGCTGGAGAACACGGAGATCGGCGTCGTCATCGATGCGCCGGCGCTGGCGGATCGGGTCGCGGGCTACTTCGAGGACGACCTGCGCGACAATGCCTACCACCTGACGTTCACGGACGACCTGGCCTGGCAGCCGCCACAGCGGCTGAAGGAGCAGGCCTGGCATCGCGAGCCCCACGCCGTCTGGTGGAAGCGGCTCACGGTGAGCCTCGTCCGGTGGTTGCCCATGGAGTCCCTGCTCTGAGCTGCACTTGTCGTGCCGGGCTATCGCCGTGGTTGCCGGCTGCGGTTATGCTGTGCGTCGCCTGGAAGTCACTACACGGGGGACGAGGCGCGTGAGCCGCTGGCGGCAGGCCGACAGCATCTCGGACTGGTTGGGCCGTTTCCACAATCCCGATCTGGAGGCGCGTTTCAGCCGGCACGTCCGGGCGGAGAGCGCCGCCCACGTCGTCACCTCCGGCCTGGTGGCCGCGGCGATGTTCGCCGCCTTCGGCCTGTCCGACTACGCCCTGCTGGGCGGCGACGACCCGGCGATGGCGGGCCTGATCACGTTGCGGGCCATTGTAGTGACGGCCATTCTCGCCCTGGTCATGGCGGTCCGGCGGCGTCCGGCCCTGGTGGACCGGGTCTGGCCGGTGAACGCCGTAATCGCCCTCGGCATCACCGCCATCATCCTCATCGTGCCGCTGCGGCCGGAGACCATCGACACCCAGGCGCCGGCGGTGATGGTTTCGGTCATCGCCGTCTACCTGTTTTTTCCCAACCGCACGCCCTGGCGTCTCGCCCAGAGCCTTTATCTCAGCGCCGGTTTCATGCTCGCCGCCTGGCTGCTGGCGCCGGTGCCGGCCAAGGCCATGACCGCCTATATCCTGTTGCTGATACTCGTGAACGTGGTTGGCCTGCTGACGGCCATGCGGCTGAGCCGGCTGCGCCGTGAGCAGTACGCCACCCTGCTCGAGGAACGGGAGGTCAACGACCGGTTGCAGTCGGAGATCGCCGCCCGGCAGCACCTGGAGAGCCGCCTCACGCGCATGGTCCGGACCGACGAGCTCACGGGGCTGAACAACCGCCGCCGGGTGCAGGAGCTGGCCGAGCAGGTGCTGCGCCTGGCACGCCGGGAGGATTCCCCGGTGACGGTCTGCATGGTGGACCTGGATCACTTCAAGTCCATCAACGACCGGTTCGGCCACGGCGCCGGCGACAGCGTGCTGGTCAGGGTCGCGGAGTGCCTGCGCGAGGCGCTGCGCGAGTCGGACATTCTGGGCCGTTTCGGCGGCGAGGAGTTCATGGTGGTGCTGCCGCGCACGGGCCTGGACGAGGCCGGGGAAATGGCCGAGCGACTGCGCCGGGCGGTCTCGGGGCTGGGTGAGCAGGACTTCGGCCTGCCGCTGCGCGTGACCGCGACGTTGGGGCTCGCCGAGCTGGAGCCGGGGGAGCGCACGATCGATCCGGCCCTGAACCGGGCCGATGAGGCGCTCTTCGAAGGCAAACGTCAGGGGCGCAACCGGGTGCTCGTGGCCCGGCCATCGGCCGCGCGCCGCCAGCCCGCGGCCGAATGAGCCGGGCGAACACGCGCCGTCGGCTGGAGCGTCTCGGCGAGCGGATGAGCGGCTCGCCGCTGGCCATGCCCGGGCTCTTCGCACTCTCTTTTCTGGAGACCACGGTGCTGCCGGTGGCCATCGAGCTCGTGCTGGTGCCCTGGATGCTGCTGGACCGGCCCAGGCTCTGGCGAATCGCCACGGTGGCCCTGCTCGGCTGCCTCACGGCGGCGCTGGCCGGGTACGCCGTTGGCGCGCTGCTGTTCGATACCCTGGGCCAGTGGCTGCTGGCGAGCTACGGTCACGCCGATGCCTACGAGCGTTTCGTGGCCTATTTCCAGCGCTACGGCTTCTGGGCCGTCCTGGCCATCGGGGTGCTGCCCATTCCCTTCCAGGCGGCCATGCTGGCCGCCGGCGCCACCGGCTATCCCCTGCCGCTGTTCGTGCTGGCCACGGTCATGGCGCGGGGGCTTCGCTATTACGGCCTCGCCCTGCTCGCGGCATGGTTCGGCCCGCTGGCACTGAGCGTTTGGCACCGGTACGGCAACCGGGCCCTGGCGGCGGGCTTGCTGGCGCTGGTGGCGGTCGCGCTTGTGGCCCGCTGGATCAGCGGGCTTTAGGGATCGCCCGCCCCTGCACGGGTCGGCGAGGCGCCCGGGTGTGGCCTACCGCACTGTCATGCCCCCGGCAGTTCCGATACTATCCGCCGCGGTGGGGCCGCGATGGCATTCGCGGCCCCCTATCCATCCAGTCCGACGGGTCCGATATTGAAAAGGCACAAGCGATTCACGGTGCTGGCGTTCGCTGCGCTGTTGCTGGCGGGCTTCGTGGCCAGCAGCATCATCAGCTTCCTGGTGGCGCGGGACGAGCTTTCCGAGCGCATCGCCACGGAAGCCCTGCCCCTGACCAGCGACAACGTCTATTCGGAGATCCAGCGGGATCTGCTGCGCTCGACGCTGATTTCCTCGCTCATGGCCCACGACACCTTCCTGCATGACTGGATCGTGGGCGGCGAGACGGAGCCGGCCCGGATGCGCCGCTATCTCCGCGAGATTCGCGGCAAGTACGATGCCACCACGGCATTCTTCGTCTCCGAGCGCAGCCATCGCTACTACCACCCCGAGGGCGTCCTGAAGACGGTGAGCGAGGCGGACCCGGCGGACGCCTGGTACTTCCGCGTCCGGGCCATGAACGACCCCTACGAGATCAACATCGACCAGGACACTGCGGACCGGTCGCGGCTGACCATCTTCGTGAACTATCGGGTGACCGGCTACGGCGGGGAATTCCTCGGGGCCATCGGCATCGGATTGTCGGTGAGCCGCGTGGCGGAGCTGATCGACACCTACCAGCGCCGCTATGGCCGGCGGATCTACTTCGTCGACCGCGAGGGGCAGATCACGCTGCACGGCGCCGCTTTCGAGGGTTCGAAACGCATCCAGGACCGGCCCGGCCTCGCCGCCTACAGCACGCGTATCCTTGCCAATCCCAGCGCGGCGTTTCAGTTCGAGCGCGCCGACGGCGTCACCACCTACATCAACAGCCGCCTGGTGCCGGCGCTGGACTGGCACCTGATCGTCGAGCAGCGCCAGTCCGCCGGGGACTCGCCGATTCTCAGCATCATGGTGGTGAACGTGGCGGTGGCGATCGTACTGGCCATGGCGGTCCTGCTGCTGGGCGGCTTCGCCATTCGGGGCTATCAGCGCCGCCTGGAAACCATGGCCACCACCGACAGCCTCACGGGCGCCGCCAACCGGCAGGTCTTCGAGATGGTTTTCGACCAGGCGGCGAAAGCGGCGCGGCGGCGCGGGGAGTCGGTCTCGCTGCTCGCCCTGGACATCGATGCGTTCAAGCCGCTCAACGACAGCTACGGACACCAGGGCGGCGACCGCGTGATGCAGGAGCTGGTCGCCCGGGTGCGCCGCTGCATCCGGGAGGCGGACAGCGTCTGCCGCTGGGGCGGTGACGAGTTCGTCGTCCTGCTGGGCGGCTGTCGGGCGGCGGACGCCGCCGCCACGGCCGAGAAGATTCGACGCGCGGTGGCCGACCAGCCGGTGCGTTTCGGCCGCGAGCAGATCTCGGCCACGGTCAGCATTGGCGTGGCCGAGCTGGCGGGCGGCGAATCACTGGATGACCTCATGGCCCGGGCCGATACCGCCCTATACGCGGCGAAAGAAGCCGGCCGCGACACCGTGACCACGGTCTGAGCGGCTCACTGGCGCCTCAGTCTGCCGCCGGCGCCGCCCGTCTGCGATACAGGGCCTGGACGATGCCGTCCACCGAGAACAGTCCCGGGCCGCGGTAGGCCGCGAACAGCAGCATGACCCCGTAGAGGTAATGGTGGTGCAGGGCCAGCGAGGCGTTGGGCCAGTTGCTCGCGTCCAGGGCGATGCCGTTCACCACGCCGTAGTAGGCGACCAGGTTGACCAGGAACAGCGCCCCGGCGGACCAGCGGCCGAACAGGCCCAGGATCACCAGGACCGGGAAAACGGTTTCGCCGAATATGGCCAGGTTGGCGGCCAGCTCCGGGGACAGCGGCGGCACCGGGTGCTGGGTGGAGAACAGGTAATCCAGGGTGAACTCGTTGGCGTTGACCTTGTTCATGCCGCTGCGCCAGAACACCAGGGCGACCCAGACCCGGTTGGTGAGCTCCGCGGCGGCCAGCAGCAGCACGCCGATCCAGCGGGATATCGGCAGGTAGCGCTCGACCAGTGTCTCCATCGTCTTTCTCCTCGTTATTGATTCAGGTCCAGCTGGCGGTGCTGAGCACGCCGTTCTCGCAGATCCAGGCCAGGGCCCGGCCGGGATCGAAAGCGGGTTCCGCCGACAGCGCCATCTCGCAGGCGTCGGCGAACGGCTCGCCGGCCTCCAGGACCCGCAACAGCCGCTGCATGGCCTCGCCGATGCGGCGCACGTGTATGCCGTCGGGGCCGCGCCAGATCAGGGCGTTCTCTCCGCCGTCCAGGGCGACGGTTTCCGGCTCGTCGTCCCGCTGGTTGGTCGTCCAGATGGTGACCACGGGGTAGGACGAGCGCATCAGCCGCACGGCCGGGTGCAGGCCCAGGCGCAACGTCTCCTGCGCCCGCGGCGGCACGGCCTGGAGCCGGGCCAGCGCCAGCCGGGGCGCGTCGGGTGCGTGATAGGCCTCCTGGCGGAACCATTCCAGGGCCGCCACCTCCGGCACGTAGGGCAGACCGGCCAGCACTTCGGCCCGGGCGAGAAAACCCGGGAAGCCCTGGCCATAGTCGTGCAGGTAGCCGCGTCTGGGCGGATGGCTCCGCACATAGGCGCGTGCCAGGCCGTCGAAGCAGTCCTTGCCCACCAGCCGCTCCACCACCGGGAAGCAGGCGCAGAGCGCACCGGCCAGGCTCGCCCGGTGGTGGTTGCGGTAGATCTGCAGCCGCTTTCGTGCCGGCAGCCGTGTCGGCACGATCCGATCGACCCGGGCCTCGTTGACGGTGGGCTGGCGCAGGGACTCGAAGAATTCGCGTTGCAGCTCACGAAGCGAGGACATGACGTTGCCTCCCCTGCCTGGTCATGATTTCCCCCGCCTGGGCGGCCTCGGCCTGTAGAACCCGGAATTCGGGCAGGTCGCTGTCCCACTCGATCAGCGCCGGGCGGGGTCCCCATAAGGAAACCGCCTGCTCGAACAGCGCCCAGACCGCCGGGCAGACCGGCGCATTGTGGGTGTCGATCAGCACCTCGCCGTCCTCGAAGGCGCGGCGGGTATGCCCGGCCAGGTGGAACTCCCCGACGGCGCGGCCGTCGAGACGCGCGAGATAGGCGCCGGTGTCCCAGCCGTGGTTGCAGGCGTTCACGTAGAGGTTGTTCAGGTCCAGGATCAGTCCGCAGCCCGTGCGTGCCGCCAGCGCGTCGAGGAACTCCGCCTCGGGTATGACCGAGTCGGTGAACGCCAGATAGGTCGATGGGTTCTCCATCAGGATGCGCCGGCCCAGGTGTTCCTGCACCGCGTCGACCCGCTGGCACAGATGCGCCAGGGCTTCCTCGGTGTAGGGCAGCGGCAGCAGGTCGTTGGCGTAGACGCCATCAAAGGAGCTCCAGGCCACGTGTTCCGAGACCAGCCCCGGCTGGTAATGGCTCACCAGCTGGCGCAGGCGCGCCAGGTGGTCCCGATTCAGCGGGTCCGTCGAGCCCAGGGACAGGCCCACGCCGTGGAAGCTCACCGCGTAGTCCCGCCGCACGGCCTCCAGGACCTCGTGGGGCCGGCCGCCAGCGCCGAAGAAGTTTTCGCTGTGGACCTCGAACCAGCCCGCCGCCGGGCGTTCCCGGAGGACCTGATCGAAATGCGGGGCCCGCAGCCCGATACCGGCCGTGGCCGGTATCGGGCGGTGGGTCGTTGGAAGCTCGGCGGCCATTAGCTCTTCGGCGTCGTGCTGCCGCCGACGATCTTGTCGCAGGTGCCCTTGGGCACGGCGATGAAGGCATCGCCCTGGCCGTCCTCGGTGGACGTGCCGGCGCAGGAGCTTGTGGCGGTGGCGCAATCGTTCTTGCCGGCCTCGGCAATGCCGTAGCACTTCTCCATCTCGCCTTCGGCGGCGGTGACGGGCCCGAGCATGGCCATGCCGCCCAGGGCGAGGGCGCCGGTGAGGGCCGAGCTGACAATCTGACGACGTGTAGTCATGGCGGTTCTCCACTATGTTGCGGTTTAAAGGCGATTGCGGTGCGGCTGCTACGCCGCCCCGACGCCTTCCAGTAAAGCGGTCCGCCGCGGAGGTCGAAATACGGAACACTACGTACCGGGGATTGTGGGGATTACGTATTCGGTGGCGCCGGGCGGGCGCCTATACTGAGCGCAGAAACGCCATCGTCCGAGAGGTTTGATTGCCGTCGTGTTCCAGGCATTGAGTCAATGGCGCCCGCTGCGTGAGGCGGGCCTGCACCTGCTGGTTCTCCTCGCCTACGTGGCCGCGGTCGAGGTGGGCATGCAGTTCGTGCTCCCCCAGGCGAATCTCAGCCTGGTCTACCCGGCGACCGGCGTGGGGCTGGCACTGGTTTACCTGCTGGGCCTGCGCTTCGCCGTGACGGTCGGCGTCGCGGCCGTGGTTGCCGGATTGCTCAACGACAAGGCGCTGATAGCCGCCGCGGCGGTGGGCATGGGTTCTGGGGTGGCCAGCCTGGCCGGGGCGTGGGCGTTGCAGCGGGTCCGGGTCCGTCCGGCCCTGGACCGCCTCCGCGACATCGTCCATCTCGTCATATTCGGCGCCTTGTTGAGCAGCGTCATTTCCTCCGGCGTGGGCTCGGCGACCATGTACCTGGCCGGACAGGCCCAGTGGGACGGCTTCGGCTCCCTGTGGTGGGTGTGCTGGGTGGCCGAAATGGTCGGCGCGCTGCTCATCACGCCCGTCATATTCACCGCCAGCGCCGGTGCCACCCGGGCGTGGACGCCGGGCCACATCGCCGAGGCGGGCCTGATGGCCACCGCCGTGGGCGTTGCCGGCTGGGTGGTTTACGCGGACGTGCTGCCGCCGGGCGTCGCCATGGCGAAGCCCCTGTCCTACGTGGTCTTCCCGCTGATGATCTGGGCGGCCACCCGGTGCCTGAGCCGGGAGGTCACGCTGCTGCTGTTCATGCATGCCGCCATCGCCATCGGCTACACGGCCAACAACCAGGGCCCCTTCGCCGGCGGCACGCTGCGGGAAAACCTGCTGTCGCTGCATGCCCAGCTGGCCATGCTCAGCATCTCGGTGCTCATGCTGCAGGCCGCCATGGGCGAGCGCCGGCATGCCGAGGCCGCCCTGCGGGAGAGCGAGGCCAAGTACCGGCTGCTGGTGGAGAACCAGACCGACCTGGTGGTGAAGATGGACGCCACCGGCAACATCCTGTTCGCCAGCCCCTCGGTGGCGGAGCTTTTCGGCGCCGAGGAAGGGGTGCTGCTGGGCCGGCCGTTCCGCACCCTGCTACCGGGCGCGCGCGCGGACGAACGGCCCTGGGCCGACCTGTTCTATCCGCCGCACGCCTGTTACGTCGAGCACCCGGTGCAGACGGTCAAGGGCGAGCGCTGGCTCGGGTGGGCGGCCAAGGCCGTGCTCGACGACCATGGCCGCGTGGCGGCGGTGGTCGCCGTGGGCCGCGACGTGACCGCGCGGCGCCGCGCCGAGGCGGAGTCCCGGGAGTACCTGCAGGAGCTGGCCCATGTCGGGCGCATCAGCGCCATGGGCGAGATGGCCGCCGGGCTGGCCCATGAGCTCAATCAACCCCTGTGCTCGATCATGACCTTCTCCCAGGCCGCCGGCCGGCTGCTCGACAGGCCCGAGCGCGAGCAGGATCTGCGCCACGCCATAGAGCGCACGGCGGCGAACGCCGAGCGGGCGGGCGAGATCATCCGCCAGATGCGCAGCTTCGTGCGCAAGGACGAACCCGAGCTGACCGACGCGGACGTCAACGACATCGTCTCCGACGTGGTGGAGCTCACCGCGGCGGAGGCCAATCAGAACGATGTCGCCGTGAAGGCGGATCTCGCCAGGGCGCTGCCACCGGTCAGTGTCGCCACCATCCAGATCCACCAGGTGCTGGTGAACCTGATCCGTAACGCCATCGAGGCCCTGGCCGGCGCCGGCGGCGAAGACCGCCGGGTGGTGGTGCGGACCCGGCAGCGGCCCAACGGCGCGGTGGAGGTCAGCGTGGACGACAACGGTCCGGGGATCTCCTTCGACGTGCAGCAGGAGCTCTTCGAGCCCTTCGTCAGCACCAAGCGCTCGGGCATGGGGCTGGGCCTGTCCATCAGCCGGTCCATCATCGAGGCCCACGGCGGCACGATGCACGTGGACAGTGCGCCGGGTCGCGGCACGGTGTTCCGCTTCGAGCTGCCGGCGAGCGCCGAGCGGGAGAGCGCGGCGGTGTAGGACTCCTGGCGTCAATTGGCGGCAGCCGTGGGTCGGCTGGGCTCGCCAGCCGACAATCGAGCACGGGGTATGCGTGCCGGCCTCGCCGGAGCCGGCCCAGGTCCCGTTAACCGGCATCCGTAGGAGCGCCGCGAGGCGCGATGGCTGAGGCATCATCCCGGGGATCGCGGCTTGCGCCGCTCCTACATGTGGCCCTCGACATATAACGGGGGCGGTAAGGACGAGGAAGGAGCAATCATGGCAACGGTACTGCAATACAGGCGGCGGGAGGACACCAAGCGGATGCACACCGAACAGGAACCCTGCGTGTTTATCGTCGACGACGAGCAGGATGTGCGCGATGCCATCGCCATGCTGGTCAGCTCCGTGGACCTCCAGGCGGAGTCTTTCGCCACCGCCCGGGATTTCCTGGACGCCTACGACGGCACCCGTCCCGGCTGCCTGATCCTGGACGTGCGCCTGCCGGGCATGAACGGCCTGGAAGCGCAGAAGGTGTTGCGCGAGCGGGGTATCACGCTCCCGGTGATCTTCATATCCGGCCACGGTGACATCCCCATGGCGGTACGGGCCGTGCGCGAGGGGGCGCTGGACTTCGTGGAGAAGCCCTTCCGCGATGACGCCCTGCTGGCCTGCGTGCAGCGGGCCGTGGAAATCGATCGGGAGAACCGCGCTCAGGAAGGCGCCCGGCAGACCATCGAAGAACACCTGGATACGCTCACCCCGCGGGAAGTGGAAGTCCTGGAGCGGCTCATCGACGGGAAGGTGAACAAGATCATTGCCCGGGAGCTGGATGTCAGCACCCGAACCGTGGAGATCCACCGTGCACGGGTCCTGCACAAGATGGGCGCGGACAACGTCTCCCAGCTGGTGCGCATGGCCCTTTCCACGGACCGGTACAAGGACCGGTTGAGCTGAGAGGTTCGAGGCATCGCGGCGTCCCGCTCTGGAAACGGTCGCCGCGGGGACGCGCCTCCCACAGCGGGTTTGCCGCACCGGGCGGGCATAGAGTTGTGGTGGCGGCGCCGCTGCGTAGGTCGGATGGGCTTGCCATCCGACAATCCAGAGCGAGTGTCGGCTCCGGCTTCGCGGGTGCCGACCTACGGGTAGATAACCTGCTCCGACGATAGGACCCACCTGTGGGAGGCGCGTCCCCGCGGCGACAGCACGAACAGGCCCGTCGCGGCAACGACGCCGCTCCCACGACGGATGCCCTGCCCCGAGCCGCATGTCGGATGGGCTTACCATCCGACATTCATGGGCGGGACGTCGGCGCCGGCTTCGCCGGTGCCGACCTACAGCCGATGCGTGCACCTGCCTCCTGTAGGGAGCGCCGCGAGGCGCGACGGCCGGATAGCGGCTCACGGCTTGCGCCGCTCCTACCGGTGCCGTGAGCCTGGCGCAGGAGCGGCCCGTGGCCCCGAACCGCTCTGGAAACGGTCGCCGCGGGGACGCGCCGCCCACAGCGGGTTTGCCGCACCGGGTGGGCAAAGCGTTGTGGTGGCGGCGCCGCTGCGTAGGTCGGATGGGCTTGCCATCCGACATTTATCGCCGAAACGTCGCCGCCGGCTTCGCCCGTGCCGCCCTGCACCTGTAGGAGCGCCGCGAGGCGCGATGGCCGGATAGCGGCTCACGGCTTGCGCCGCTCCTACCGGTGCCGTGAGCCTGGCGCAGGAGCGGCCCGTAGCCCCGAACCGCTCTGGAAACGGTCGCCGCGGGGACGCGCCGCCCACGGCGGGTTCGCCACACCGGGTGGGCATTGCGTTGTGGGAGGGGCCTCCTCGCCGCGAGACAGCGAGCCTGGGGGCTCGGGAGCGCCTTACCGACGCCGCTCGAGTGGTACCACCATGTGCACGCTGGAGCTGGCCTCGGAGACGTCCAGGCCTTCCTCGCAGCGCGAGAGCAGGGTGTCGGTGTCGGCCACGCCGGTCTTCCGGGGCAGCTCCAGCAGCGATACGGCCGCGCCTATGTTCAGGAAACCATTGTCGGTTTTGTAGGCGCGCAGGTTCAGGGCCTGATGGATCCGTCGGAACGACCCCGGATGGCAGCCCGTGTCTTCGGGTTGCTGCATCAACAGGGCGAACTGGTTGTCCCCGACGCGGGTCACCCAGTCCAGTGGGCGCACCGACTGCTGCAACCGGGTCGCTGCGGTGTTGATGACCTGTTTCGCGATTTTGTCGCCATGATCGGCGCGAATGGCGTCAAGCTGATTGATGCGCGTCATGGCCAGGCAGCCGCCGCCGCCGCGGGACTCGATATGGCGCAGAAGCCGCTCCATCTGGTAGTCCAGGAACTGCCGGTTCGGCAGCCCGGTGGGTCCATCGAACCACTCGGAGCGCTCCCGTTCGCGGCTCAGCTCCAGCAGCTGCCGATTGGCATTCAGCAGATGGTTCTGCAGCACGGCCACCCGGCCGGCGCCGCGGACGCGGGCCAGCAGCTCGGAGTTGTCGTGGGATTTGCTGATGAAATCGTCCACGCCGTGATTGAAGGCCTCCGTCAGGGAATCCGTGCCTTCCTTCGCGGTCAGCAGCATCACGTACGTGTAGTGGTTGGTGTCCTCGTCGATCTGGCGTACCCGCTGGGTCAGGGACAGGCCGTCCATTTCCGGCATCAGCCAGTCCGCGAGCAGGATGTCGGCGCTTCGGTCGCGCAGCATTCCCAGGCCTTCCCGGGCACTGTTGGCCACGCGAACGTCGCGGTAGCCGGCACCGGCCAGGGCCCGCCGCAGCATCTCGCAGGTGAATTTGGCATCGTCGACCACGAGGATGGAGACGTTCGTCTCGCCCAGAAGGGAATCCGCGCTGCGCATTGTCGATTATTCTCTGTTCAAGGTCGGCGATGGTTCGCCGACGCCCCCGAAAACCGCTTCCCTGCCAGTCCGCCGCTTTCGCCACCCGCTCCCTGGGTGCAGCCCGCATATCCCGCCGATTCACGTCCGCGAGCGCCGTTCGTACGATGCGAACAACGATTTACCAGCATATGCGACGTGGTTCTCCTACGCCACTGCGAGAATTGACATGTTGGCAGGGCGCCGCCCGCGCCTCGGCGTGCCCGTGCAGCGTCGACGAACGACGTTTATAATTGACGGTCTCAATGAATAGCTCCTGATTCATAGGCGAGACTCCATATGAACCTTCGTGACCTGCAGTACCTGGTCGCCGTCGCCGATCACCGCCATTTCGGCCGTGCCGCCCAGGCCTGCTATGTCAGCCAGCCGACGCTGAGCACCCAGATCAAGAAGCTGGAGGCCTATCTCGGCGTCCAGCTGGTCGAGCGCACCAACCGCCAGGTGCTGCTCACGCCCATCGGCGCGCGCATCGCCGAGCGGGCCCGAGGCGTACTCAACGATGTCTCGGACCTGGTGGACCTCGCCAAGGCGTCCGGGGACGCCATGGAGGGGGACCTGCGCCTGGGGCTGATCCCCACCATTGCGCCGTATCTGCTGCCGCACCTGATTCCGGCCCTGCGCAGCCGCTACGAGCGCCTGCGGCCCCTGCTCTACGAGGAGCAGACGGCGCGGCTGGTGGAGCGCCTGCGGCGCGGAGACATCGATGCCGCCGTCATGGCCGTGCCCGTCGGCGACGAATCGCTGCCCTACATGTCGGTCTACGACGAGCCTTTCATGGTGGCCGTGCAGCACGATCATCCGCTGGCCACCAAGCCCACCATCGACATGAGCGACCTGACCAGCGAGCACCTGCTGCTGCTGGAAGAGGGGCACTGCCTTCGCGACCAGGCCCTGGAGGTCTGCCAGCTGGCCGGCGCCCACGAGGACGCCGGTTTCCGCGCCACCAGCCTGGAGACGCTGCGGCAGATGGTGGCCGCCGGTGCCGGCATCACCCTGATCCCCGCCATGGCCGCCGAGGGCGCGGCCGAGGCCATCAGCGCGACCGGGCTGACCTACCGTCGCTTCACCGGTATGCCGCCGTCCCGTGAGGTGGCGGTCTACTATCGCCGGGGCTCGGCGCGGGAGGACACCGTGGAGACGCTCGCCCAGGTCATCCGCGGCCTGGACGCCGTGAAGGCCTTGGCCGAGGCCATGCAGCCGGAGGCGGAGATCGCCTGAGGTTGCCTCACGCCAGGACGCGAGGAAGGAAGCTCGCCTCACGCGAAGGCGCCAAGGCGCATAGGTTCGGCTGACCGGCTGGTCAAACGGCCCGCAGGAGCGGTCCCTGGCAGAAGACGTAGGTCGGCATCGCGCGACAGCGCGACGCCGACGTTCCGACGCTCGAGCGCGAACGGAATCTCGGATGCCGAGACCATCGGACCTGCGGTTGAGGTGGAGGTCGCCGGAGGTTTCCGTACGCCAAGACGCCAAGGTTTCCTCTTCCGGGCCTCCCGCTTCGCGCCTTGGCGCCTTCGCGAGAGGCCCATCCTTCCCCGCATTGATCGCGCGGAAAGGCGCGGTACACTGCACGGCAAATGGACGTCTCCGACCTCATCGATCCCCTCAACGACGCCCAGCGCGAGGCGGTCACGGCACCCCTGGGACAGGCCCTGGTGCTGGCCGGCGCGGGCAGCGGCAAGACCCGGGTACTGACCCACCGCGCGGCCTGGCTGGTTCGCGTGGAGGGCGCGACGCCTTACGGCATCATGGCCGTGACCTTCACCAACAAGGCGGCGGGCGAGATGCGCGGGCGCATCGAGGCCCTGCTGGGCATGTCCGCCGGCGGCATGTGGGTGGGCACCTTCCACGGTCTCGCCCACCGGCTGTTGCGCCTGCACTGGCAGGACGTGGGCCTGCCCCGGAGCTTCCAGATCCTGGACAGCGACGACCAGAAACGCCTGGTGAAGCGGGTGCTGCGCAGTCTGGAGCTGGACGAGGCACGCTATCCGGTACGACAGGTGCAGGGGTTTATCAACGCGCGCAAGGACGAGGGCGAGCGACCGGACGACCTGGCCGAGGCGGGGCAGGCGTACCTGGGCGAGATGGCCCGGATCTACCAGGCCTACCAGGAGGCCTGCGAGCGGGCCGGGCAGGTGGATTTCGCGGAGCTGCTGCTGCGCGCCTACGAGCTGTTGCGGGACAACCCCGCGGTTCTGGGGCATTACCGCAACCGTTTTCGCCACGTGCTGGTGGACGAGTTCCAGGACACCAACGCCATCCAGTACGAGTGGCTGCGGCTGCTGGCCGGCGACGACGCCGACGTCTTCGTGGTGGGCGACGACGATCAGTCCATTTATGGCTGGCGCGGAGCCCGGGTGGAGAACCTGCAGCGCTTCCGCCAGGACTACCCCGCCGCCGTGATCTACCGCCTGGAGCAGAACTACCGCTCCTCCGGCAATATCCTCGAGGCGGCCAACGCCCTGATCCACCACAACAGCGGACGCCTGGGCAAGCGGCTGTGGACCGAGGACCGCGAGGGCGAGCCCCTGGGCCTCTACGCCGCCTTCAACGAGCAGGACGAGGCCCGTTTCGTCGTGGAGCGCATCCAGCAGCACCTGCAGGAGGGCTACCGTCGAAGCGACCTGGCCGTGCTCTACCGCTCCAACGCCCAGTCCCGCACCTTCGAGGAAACCCTGGTCACGCGGGGCATCCCGTACCGGGTCTATGGCGGCCAGCGCTTCTTCGAGCGCGCCGAGATCAAGGACGCCCTGGCCTACCTGCGGTTGCTGGCCAGCCGGGCCGACGACCCCTCCTTTGAACGGGTCGCCAACACCCCCACTCGGGGTGTCGGCAACAAGAGCCTGGACGTAGTGCGCGGTATCGCCCGGCAACGGCGCATCAGCCTCTGGGATGCCGCCCGCGCCGCGGTGGCCGAGAAGGCCCTGGCAAGCCGTTCCGCCAAGGCCGTGGAGCGCTTCCTGGACCTGGTCGACGAGCTGGAGGCCCATACCGAGGGCTACGCGCTGGCCGAGCGGCTCGATTACGTGCTCAAGCAGACCGGGCTGCGGGATCACTTCGAGAACGAGCGCAGCGAGCGGGCCCGGGACCGGGTGGAGAACCTGGACGAGCTGGTCACCGCCGCGCGCAATTTCGAGGCCGAGTACGACAACGCCGACGAGATGGACCCGGTCAACGCCTTCCTCGCCCATGCCGCCCTGGAGGCCGGCGAGGGGCAGGGCGACGCCTGGGAGGACTGCGTGCAGCTGATGACCCTGCACTCGGCCAAGGGCCTGGAGTTCCCCGTGGTCTTCCTGGCGGGCCTGGAAGAAGGGCTCTTCCCCCATCGCATGTCCACGGAGGAGCCGGGGCGGCTCGAGGAAGAGCGCCGGCTCTGCTACGTGGGCATCACCCGGGCCCAGGAGCGGGTGATGCTCACCTACGCCGAGCGTCGGCGTCTCCACGGCCAGGACAACGTGACCATGCCCTCGCGGTTCCTGCGCGAGCTGCCGCCGGAGCGCCTCGACGAGGTGCGCGGCCGCATGACCGTGAGCCGCCCGAGCCTCGTCGCGGACAGCGACAGCGCACTCACCCTGGGTCAGCGTGTGCACCACGAGCGCTTCGGCGAGGGCGTGGTGCTGCAGTACGAGGGCAGCGGCGCCGGCGCCCGCGTGCAGGTAAACTTCGCCGGCGTCGGCACGAAATGGCTGGTGGCGGCGTACGCGAACCTTCAGACGCTCTGAGGCGACGCAGTCGGTGGCATGGGGCCGCCGCCCTTTGGTTATAAACCCATTTCATCTATGCTCATGCAAGGTTTGGTTGATCCCCCACAAGGGGTGCCGCCAAATTCCGCTGTGTGGCGTCCGTGCCGGATGGGGTGTTAAAAGCCGCGAAGGCGAGGGCGTCACTTACAAGAATAAGCCCGCCGAAAACGGAGGAGTCTTCCCATGAAGAGGCGTGATTTCATCAAGAAAGTCGGAACCGGCAGTGGCGCGCTGGCCGGTGGCGCGGTTGGCGCGACCGCCATCCTCGGTGCGCCCGCCGTCCATGCCCAGGAAAAGACCTACG
Source organism: Ectothiorhodospiraceae bacterium WFHF3C12 (assembly GCA_013519935.1). GTDB lineage: Bacteria > Pseudomonadota > Gammaproteobacteria > Nitrococcales > Nitrococcaceae > WFHF3C12. Next base: position 17,613 of record JACDUA010000063.1, read on the forward strand.
AATGGAAGATGGTCACCACCTGGCCCAAGAACTTCCCCGGTCTGGGTACGGGTGCGGAGTTCCTCGCCGACACCATCACCCGCATGACCAACGGCCGCGTCAAGGTCCGGGTCTACGGCGCCGGTGAGCTGGTGCCGGCCTTCGAGGCCTTCGGTGCGGTATCCCAGGGTACGGCGCAGATGGGCCATGGTGCGGCCTACTACTGGAAGGGCAAGAGCGAGGCCGCTCAGTTCTTTGCCGCGGTGCCCTTCGGCCTCACGGCCCAGGAGATGAACGGCTGGATCTACCACGGCGGCGGCATGGAGCTGTGGAAGGAGATCTACGCCGATTTCAACCTGGTGCCCACGGCCGCCGGCAACACCGGCGTGCAGATGGGTGGCTGGTTCAACAAGGAAATCAAGACCATCGACGACCTCAAGGGCCTGAAGATGCGTATCCCGGGCCTGGGCGGCGAGGTGCTCAAGCGCGCCGGCGGCACGCCCGTGAGCTTGCCCGGCGGCGAGATCTTCACCTCCCTGGAGTCCGGTGCCATTGACGCGACGGAGTGGGTCGGCCCCTACAACGACAAGGCGTTCGGCCTGTTCAAGGCGGCCAAGTACTACTACTACCCGGGCTTCCACGAGCCGGGCACCACGCTGGAATCGTTCATCAACAAGGACGCGCTCGAGGAGCTGCCGGATCACCTGCAGCTGATCGTGCTTAACGCCTGCCGCGTCGCCAACCAGGACATGCTGGCGGAGTTCACGAACCGCAACAACCAGGCGCTTCAGAGCCTGATCAACGAAGAAGGCGTAGTGCTGAAGAAGTTCCCGGACGAAGTGCTGGCCGAGCTGCGCCGGCTGTCCGAGGACGTGGTCGCCGACGTGGCGGAGACGGACGAGATGACCAGGAAGGTCTACGAGTCCTACAAGGCGTTCCGTGCCCAGGCCATCGACTGGCACACGGTCTCGGAGCAGGCCTATCTCAACGCCCGCAACCCCAAGGGCGTCGTGTAAGGCACACACGGCCAAAGCTGGATGGAAAGGGCCGCCTTCGGGCGGCCCTTTTTTGTTTCTGGCCGCAAATGAACGCGAAGGGTTCGGTTCGCGGCCAGGGGCCGCTCCTACAACGCGACGGCCTGGTCCCAGGCACCTGTAGGAGCGGCGCGAGCCGCGATCCGGTCCGGCGTCGGCACCCGACCATCGCGCCTCGCGGCGCTCCTACAGGTGGTCCCTTCGCAGTCCGTAGGTCGGCACCGGCGAAGCCGGCGCCGACGTTTCCCATCGGAATGTCGGCTGGCGAGCCCATCCGAGCTACGGTCCACATCGGCAAGCGTGGGGTGGAACGGTGAAGCGTATTCCACCTTTCGATAGGTGAAGGAGTCGGCGTTACGGGCAACCGCCAGGGGCAAGCGGTTTTCTCACCATCCAAACGAGAAGGCCCGGCGAGAAGCCGGGCCTTTTCAGTCAGCGCCCATCCGCGTTCATTTGCGGCTAGCGAGCCATTAACCGTAGAGCACGTCCGGCAGCCAGGTGACCAGCTCCGGCCACAGGGCCAGCAGGCCGAGCATGCTGAGCTGGATCAGGATGAACGGGAACACGCCCTTGTAGATGTCGGTGGTCTTCACTTCCGGCGGCGCCACGCCGCGCAGGTAGAACAGCGCGAAGCCGAACGGCGGGGTCAGGAACGAGGTCTGCAGGTTGATGGCGATCATCACGCCCAGCCAAACCGGGCCCACGCCCTCCATGCCCAGCAGCACCGGCCCGACGATGGGCACCACCACGTAGGTGATCTCGATGAAGTCCAGGATGAAGCCCAGCAGGAACATGACGAGCATCACCAGCGCCACGGCGCCGATGGTGCCGCCGGGGAGGTTGCTGAGCATCTCGTGGACCGCCTCGTCCCCGCCGAAGCCGCGGAAGACCAGCGAGAAGATGGCCGCGCCGACGAAGATCAGGAACACCATGCAGGTGACCAGCGTGGTCTGGCGCACCGTCTCCCGCAGCCGCGTGAGGGTGAATTCGCCCTGTCCGATGGCCAGGAGGATGGCCCCCATGGCGCCGACGGAGGCCGCCTCTGTGGGCGTCGCCGCGCCGGCCATGATCGAGCCCAGCACCGCCACGATCAGGAGCAGCGGCGGGATCAGCACCTTGAGTACGCGCATCGCCATCTCGCCCCCGGAAAAGGCCTGGCGTTCCTCTTGGGGGATGGCCGGCGTCGACGACGGCCGCAAGATGGCGATAACCGACAGGTAGATGATGTACAGCGCCACCAGCACCAGGCCCGGGAACAGCGCGCCGGCGAACAGATCGCCCACGGAGACCGTATCCGGCGAGAAATTCCCGGCGCGAAGCTGGGCCTGCTGGTAGGCGGAGGAGAGCACGTCGCCCAGCAGCACCAGGATGATGGACGGCGGAATGATCTGTCCCAGCGTGCCCGATGCGCAAATGGTGCCTGTCGCCACGGACGGACTGTAGCCCCGCCGCAGCATGGTCGGCAGCGAGAGCAGGCCCATGGTGACCACCGTGGCGCCGACGATGCCGGTGCTCGCCGCCAGCAGCATGCCCACCACGGTCACCGAGATCCCGAGTCCGCCGCGCAGGGGACCGAACAGCATGGCCATGGTGTCCAGCAGGTTCTCGGCGACCTTGCAGCGTTCCAGCATCACGCCCATGAACACGAACAGCGGGACGGCGATGAGCGTCTGGTTGGTTTCAATGCCGTAGAGGCGGTTCGGCAGGGCAGTGAGGATATCGAGATCGAAGATGCCGAACATCTCGCCGATGAAGGCGTAGGCGAGCGCCGTTCCCCCCAGGGTCATGGCCACCGGATACCCTGCCAGCAGGAGCAGGCAGACCGTGAAGAACATGGCCAGTGCCATCCACTCCATTCATCGACCCCCTTTCAGATGCGTTATCGATGGGCGGGCGGAGCGCGCCTCAGCCCACCTCGTCGGCCGCGTTGCGCTCGGGCGGCAGCTCGCCGAGCAGGAAGAGCAGGTTGCGTATGGCCTGGGAGATACCCTGCAGCAGCATGGTCGCCGCCATGGCGATGATCGCGGTCTTGAGCACGTAGACGTAAGGCAGCCCGCCGACCTCCACGGACCCCTCCATCAGCGCCCACGAGGAAGCCACGTAGTCCCAGCTGCCCCAGAGGATATAGCCGAACATGGGCATGAGCAGGAACAGCGAGCCGAACAGGTTGACGAAGGCGCGGCCCCGATCGGTCATCTTGTTGTAGAAGACGTCCACGCGTACGTGGCCATTGTGCCGCAGGGTGTAACCGGCGCAGGCCATGAACACGAACGCATGCATGTACATGACCGACTCCTGCATGGCGATCCAGCCCATGTTGAAGCCGTAACGCAGGACCACCACCGTGAAGGTCACCACGACCATCGCCAGCGTCAGCCAGGCGAGCGTGCGCCCGATGACCTGGTTGAGGCCGTCGATCCCCCGTACGAGAAGGCTCAGGGCCCGAATCAGTCCGCGCATGGAATTTGCCCGTCGGTAATATCGTTATAGCGGCGCAACGCTACCCAGCCTCCGTTGAACGGTCAAGCTGCACTGCAGCGAAGAGCGATGTCTACCTCACCATTGAAGCAGCCGCCACTGGTGGGTGTCCGGCACGTCGCCGCCGGTCTCGAAGCGCGTTTCCAGGCGGCCGTCGCCGTTGGAGTCGTAGAGCCAGTAGGGGAAGCCGACCTTCGGCTCGATGCGCACCGCGTAGACCTGGCCGCCGATGCGGTACTCGCGGATCACCGCCCAATCCCGGTCGACGATTTCCACGGTGGGCTCGATCTCCTCGCCGCGCTTGAGGCTCTCCGGCGGCGGCGGGGGCGTGATCTTCACCTCGTCGTCCCCGTCCCCCTGCTGGGCGCCGGCCATGCCGGCAGTGGCGAGAAGGGCGGCCAGCAGCAGGCCACGGTAAACAGGCGCGTGGTGTCTCATAGGTCGAGTAGGATCTCCCGCTCTTCCTGGGACGGCTCGAAGCCCCGGGCCTCGTAGTGGTCGAAAATGGCGTCCACCACGGCCTTGGGCTCGTCGAGCACCTTGAACAGGTCCAGGTCGGTTTCGTTGATGGTGCCCTCGGCGACCAGGGCCTCCTTGAACCAGTCCACAAGCCCCTCCCAGAACGGCGAGTGCACCAGGATGATGGGGATACGCCGGGTCTTGCCGGTCTGCACCAGGGTGAGGATCTCCGCCAGCTCGTCCAGGGTCCCGAAGCCGCCGGGCAGCACTACGTAGGCCGAGGCGTACTTCACGAACATCACTTTGCGCGAGAAAAAGTGGCGGAAGTTCAGGCCGATGTCCTGGTACGGGTTGCCGGACTGCTCGTGGGGCAGCTGGATGTTCAGCCCGATGCTCGGCGACTTGCCGGCGAAGGCGCCCTTGTTGGCGGCCTCCATGATGCCGGGGCCGCCGCCGCTGACCACCGAGAAGCCGGCGTCGGAGAGCGCGCGGGCGATGTCCTCGGCAAGCTTGTAGTAGGGGTGGTCCGGCGGCGTGCGCGCGGAGCCGAACATGCTCACCGAGGGCTTGATCTGCGCCAGCCGCTCGAAGCCCTCCACGAACTCGGCCATGATCTGGAAGATCTTCCATGATTCCCGCGTCATCACCGAATCGTTTACGGAGGCACGGTCCTCGGGACGTTTATGCATAGAGATGAACCTGCTCCTTGTGCGGGACTATGCCGCAGCGCGTCAAAGCGCGCTTGCTGGACTATCCTCGTAGGATACTAACCTTCCGAGAACTATTGCCATGTCCGAGCGCCACCAGGCGACGCTTCCGCGGGACCCGTGAGCCCAGCCGCGCGTGCCAGTTCCGGAAGAACGGTGAAGCGTACACGTTCACACACAGAACCTGTGACAGTCGCTATGGTGAGGGCGTTCGGCCCCGGAGTGCGCCGGATCGCGCCGGCAGCCCGGGCCGATAACCATGCTTAACAGAAAAGGGACAAGGAATGCGCGCAACAGTCAGCATTATCGCTCTCTCGACCCTGTTCGCGGCGGGCACGGCGCACGCGGACCTGGTTGGCGCCACTTTCGGCGCCGGCGGCTGGTCGCAGAACCCCGGCGGCAACGTCAACTACGAGGGTGATGACTTCGACGTCGACGACGAGCTGGGCCTGGACGAAGAGACCGGCGGTTATGCCTACGCCAAGCTCGAGCATCCCGTTCCGGTGCTGCCGAATGTCCGGCTCTTCTACCAGGAGGCCAGCTTCAAGGGCACGGGCACCGTCAGCGAGAGCCGCAGCTTCGGCGGTATCACCTTCAGCGCCAACGAGGAGGTGCGCTCCGAGGCCAACCTGGACCACATCGACGCCGCCTTGTACTACGAGGTGCTCGACAACGTCGTCAGCGCGGATATCGGCCTGAACTTCCGCTACATGACCGGCGACGTGACGGTTACCCGCACCGCCACGGGCGAGAGCGAGAAGGTAAACCTGGACGTGGTCCTGCCCATGGCCTACGCCATGCTCCGGGCGGACATCCCCACCACGGGGCTGTTCGTCAAGGCCGAGGGCTCGTTCGTCGGTTACAGCGGCAACCGCATTGCCGACGTCATGATCGGCGGCGGCTACGAATTCGACCTGGTGGCGGCCAGCATCGGTGTCGAGGCGGGCTACAAGTCCCAGCAAATCAAGCTCGACGACGTCGAGGACGCCGACGCGGATGTCAGCGTCCAGGGCCCGTACGCGGGGGTCGTGGTCGACTTCTAACGATGTAGGCCGGATGGGCTTGTGATTCGAAGATCGGACCCGGGATGTCGGCGCCGGCTTCGCCGGTGCCGACCTACGGTTGCCGGATCGCGACTCACGCCCGCACCGGCAGCTGCCATAAACCCGCCGTAGGAGCGGCCCCCGGGCCGCGAACGGGAAGCCGCCGTCGCCGCGAGGACGCGCCTCCCACAGCGCGCCGGGAGGTATCGACGCGGTTGCGGGAGGCCCGCCCCCGGGGCGATGCCCCCCGTAGACCGGATGGGCTTGCCATCCGATGATCAGACCCGGGATGTCGGCGCCGGCTTCGCCGGTGCCGAGCTACGGGTGCCGGATCGCGGCTTACGCCGCCACCGGCAGCTGCCGTGAACCTGCCGCAGGAGCGGCCCCTGGCCGCGAACGGGAATCCGCCGTCGCCGCGAGGACGCGCCTCCCACAGCGCGCCGGGGGCTATCGACGCGGTTGCGGGAGGCCCGCCCCCGGGGCGATGCCCCCCCGTAGACCGGATGGGCTTGCCATCCGATGATCAGACCCGGGATGTCGGCGCCGGCTTCGCCGGTGCCGAGCTACGGTTGCCGGATCGCGACTCACTCCGCCACCGGCACGTGCCGTGAACCCGCCGTAGGAGCGGCCCCTGGCCGCGAACAGGAAGCCGCCGTCGCCGCGAGGACGCGCTCCCACAGCGCGCCGGGAGGTATCGACGCGGTTGCGGGAGGCCCGTCCCGGGGCGATGCCGCCTTAGGCCGGATGGGCCTGCCATCCGACGCTCAAGGGGTCCGCCGGATCGGACCGGCGCATTGTCGCCACGGTGCGGCGTTTCCCTTCTCCCGATTCGGTCTTACCATGAACGGCGGCTTCGGGCCGCCGTTCCCGTTTGCGGCCCGGCAACTCTCACAGACGGATCAATGCCCATGGCCGAAAGCGACAAGACCCTGGTGCTGGTGGACGGCTCGTCCTACCTGTACCGCGCCTACCACGCCCTGCCGCCGCTGGCCACCTCCCGCGGCGAACCCACCGGGGCCATCTACGGCGTGGTCAACATGATCCGCAAGCTCATGGGCGAATACGACACGCCGCATTTCGCGGTGGTGTTCGACGCCCCGGGCAAGACCTTCCGCGACGAGCTTTTCGAGGAGTACAAGGCCAACCGCCCGCCGATGCCCGACGACCTGCGGGTCCAGCGCGAGCCGCTAAAGGAGATCATCCAGGCCATGGGCCTGCCGCTGATCGAGGTGGAGGGGGTGGAGGCCGACGACGTCATCGGCACCCTCGCGGTGCAATGCCAGCGCCAGGGCATCCACCTGGTGGTCTCCACCATGGACAAGGACATGGCCCAGCTCGTGGACGAGCACATCCTGCTGCTCAACACCATGTCCGGCACGTCCCTGGACACCGAGGGCGTGGAGAAGAAGTTCGGCGTGCCGCCGGAGCGCATCATCGACTGGCTGGCCCTGGTCGGCGACACCTCGGACAACATCCCGGGCGTCCCGCTATGGGGGGCGAAGACCGCCGCCAAGTGGCTGCAGAAGTACGGCAGCCTGGACGCCATCATCGAGCACGTGGACGAGATCGGCGGCAAGGCCGGCGCCAACCTCAAGGAGCGCCTGGAGGAGCTGGAGCTCTCCCGGCAGCTCGCCACCATCCGCACCGACCTGGACCTGGCGCTCAGGCCCGCGGAGATCCGGCGCGACGCGCCGGACAACGAGCGCCTGGCCGAGCTCTATCGCCGCCACGAGTTCAACAGCTGGCTCTCCCAGCTGCAGTCCGAGGACCCGGAGGCCGGCAAGGCGGCGGACGAGAAGGTCGATACCGAGTACGACTGCGTGCTCACGGAGGCCGCCTTCGACGAGTGGCTGGAGCGGCTCAGGGCCGCCGAGGTCTTCGCCTTCGACCTGGAGACCGACAGCCTCAACTACATGGACGCGCGGATCGTCGGGGTGTCCTTCTCGGTGGAGGCCGGCAAGGCCGCCTACGTGCCCGTGGCCCACCAGGGTATGGAGGCGCCGGAGCAGCTCGCCCGGGACTGGGTGCTGGAGCGGCTCAGGCCGCTGCTGGAAGACCCGGACACCGCAAAGCTGGGCCAGAACCTGAAGTACGACATGAGCGTGCTGGCCCGTTACGACATCACCCTGCGCGGGGTGCGTTTCGACACCATGCTGGAGTCCTACTGCCTGGATTCCACCGCCAGCCGCCACGACATGGACTCCCTGGCCCTGAAGTACCTGGGCCACACCACCATCAAGTTCGAGGACGTGGCCGGCAAGGGCGCCAACCAGCTCACCTTCGACCAGGTGGCCGTGGACATCGCCACCGATTACGCCGCCGAGGATGCCGACGTCACCCTGCGTCTGCATGAGGCGCTGTGGCCGCAGCTTGCAGAACGGAAAGGACCGGCGCGGGTGTTCCGGGACATCGAGATGCCGCTGCTGCCGGTGCTCTCGCGCATGGAGCGGACCGGCGTGCGGGTGGACGCCGAGCTGCTCAGGCGCCAGAGCAAGGAGCTCGCGGAGAAGATGCAGGACATCGAGGCGGCCGCCCACAAGGCCGCCGGCGGACCCTTCAACCTGGGCTCGCCCAAGCAGATTCAGGAGATACTGTTCGACAAACAGGGGCTGCCGGTCATCTCCAAGACGCCCAAGGGCCAGCCCTCCACGGCGGAATCCGTGCTGGAGCAGCTGGCCGAGGACTACGAGCTGCCGCGGCTCATCCTGGATCACCGCGGGCTCGCCAAGCTCAAGTCCACCTACACGGACAAGCTGCCCAGCCTGATCCATCCCGGCACTGGCCGGGTGCATACCTCCTACCACCAGGCGGTGGCGGCCACCGGGCGGCTGTCCTCTTCGGATCCCAACCTGCAGAACATCCCGGTGCGCAGCGCCGAGGGCCGGCGCATCCGCAAGGCCTTCATCCCGCGGGAGGGTTGCCGGCTGGTGGCCGCGGACTACTCCCAGGTGGAGCTGCGCATCATGGCCCATCTATCCGGCGACGAAGGGTTGCGCAACGCCTTCGCCGAGGGGCGGGACATCCACGCCGCCACCGCCGCCGAGGTGTTCGGCGGCCAGCCGGAGAGCGTCGGCGCCGAGCAGCGCCGGGCGGCCAAGGCCATCAACTTCGGGCTCATCTACGGCATGTCCGCCTACGGGCTGGGGCGACAGCTCGGCATCGACCGGGGCGAGGCCCAGCAGTACGTGGATCTCTACTTCGAGCGTTACCCGGGCGTCCGGGCCTTCATGGACCGCACCCGCGAGCTCGCCCGGGAGCGCGGGTACGTGGAGACCGTCTACGGACGGCGCCTCTACCTGCCGGAGATCAACTCCCGCAACGGCCAGCGCCGCCAGTACGCCGAGCGCACGGCCATCAACGCCCCCATGCAGGGCACCGCCGCCGACATCATCAAACGTGCGATGATCGAGGTGGACGCGTTCCTGGCCGATGAAGATCCGGACACCACCATGGTCATGCAGGTCCACGACGAGCTGGTCTTCGAGATCCCCGAGAAACGGGTTGAAGAAGTCGGCGAGCGCATCAAGGCTTACATGGTAGAGGCCGCCGAGCTGGATGTGCCCCTGGAAGTGGAACTGGGCGTTGGCGAGAACTGGGAGGAAGCACACTGACCCGCGTTCGTGGGGTGGGTACCGGTGGTGCGGCGCCCATGGCACCTCGAGGGACCTGGGGACGGACGGTTTGACCGTGCCCCGGGCGCGAGCCGCATTGAGACCGCCTTTTGCCCGGGAAAGACACCTGTCCGTCCCGACAGCTGGCGAATCCACGAAAATTGGCCCATGCTTTTGAACTCTGAGGCAGAAAATCTGTCTCATACAGTGCGCCAGTGCCCGGCGCGGCCTATCGGTCCCCCCTTTCGACTGATAGGCCGAACCTGGTCTTGCCCCCAAGACCAGGCCTATTGCCCCGGCGGGTTCACCCCCAAACCACCGGGGCTTTTTTTATGCCTGCGTTTTCTGCCACAGATGAACACCGATGGACACGGATTCCCGTTGTCGGGCGCGTCGACCGGTGGGGCGGCTGCGCCGGGGAAGCGCGAGGGCGGTGGACACCGAACTTCCTGAAAGCTGCGAATGAACGCCGATGCGGCCGGATCGTGGTCGTGGGAGCGCCGACCCCGGCGCGAAACCCAGGCCAATCCGTTCGCGGCGAGGTCGCCGCTCCCACCAGGGCCGAGCCCCCGGCACCTGTAGCAACCGTAGGTCGGATGGGGTTGTGGGAGATTCTATGTTTCCGCGCAAGCGTTGTGAGCGAGTTTGGGTGCGTAGTTGGTTTGGTATTTCATCAGGCTGAAGGCGATCCGTGCGAGCTTGCGGCCGAGAGCGACGAAGGCCTGGATGGGGCTCATTCCTCGGGCGAGATAGCGCTGGTAGACGGGCTGCCAGGTGGCCGATCGGGATGCGGTCATGGCGGCGAGGTAGAGTAAGCGCCGCAGCTCGGGATCGCCTTGTTTGGTGAGCTTGCGCTTGCCCTTGGAACGGCCTGAGTCGCGCACCCGCACGTCCATGCCGATGAAGGCGATGAAGGCATCGGCGCTGACGAACGCGCCGCGGTTGTAGCTCATGGTCAGCGCCGCGGCGGTGATCTCGCCGATGCCCTCAACGGCCTGGCAGCGGCGGGCGTCGGCGAGCCAGCCGTGTTCGGTCAGTGCCTGACGCAGGCGTTTCTGGATCAGGGCATCGAGGCGGTTGAGTTGGCGCAGCACCGCTTGGGCAGAGCTCTTGAGCTCGGGCAGCTCCTTGAGGCTCTGTGAGAGCGTGGTCTTGACCTGCACCAATCGGGCACGACGGCGCAGTAGTTGCCGCAGGCGGGTGTAGCCCTTCCCCGGCGGGCTCCAGGGGCGCAGCTGGTCGTGCTCGCGCTGGAGATAACGCGCTAGCAGCCGGGCATCCGAGGTATCGGTCTTCGCCCGCCCACCGACCCCCTCGCGGTAGCGGCTGAGCCGATAGCCGTCGATAACATAGACCCGGTGGCCGAGGCGGTACGCCTCCTCGACCAAGGCCAGGTGGTAGGTGTTGGTGGCCTCCACGGCGACCCAGGCCGGGCCGGCGAGAGCCTTGAGGTAGCGCCGGATCGCCCTGCGCTCATTGGCCAAAGTGATGAGCCGGGACTGACCCTGCTCACTGATCACCAACTCCGCCTTGGCGACGTCCACGCCAACGATAAAAGACTCCACCTGCATTGCCATCGCTGTGCCCCCTGGCTACTGTGAAGGTTGCTTGTCGGGGGCTCACCGAGGCGCTGGCTTGCCATCAATCGTCGGTCGTGCGGCTACACGCCGATAGATTCCTTATGGGCGCTAAGGTGAGGGCGGGACGATTTCTCCCACTGTCTGTGCCTTCGGCCAGATGCGGCGTCAGTCCCTCCACCCCCGGCAAGTCCTTTCTGACCCACCGGGGA
>JACDUA010000064.1 GCA_013519935.1 Ectothiorhodospiraceae bacterium WFHF3C12
GACAAGGGCGGCACCGCGCGGGGCCGTTGCGGTCGCGCTGCCTTGCGGTCCTATCCGGCCTTGGCCTGCTTGCCCTGTTCGCCGGATCCCGCCTTGCCGGACTCGCTCGAGCCGGCGCCCTCAGCCGGGGCAGCGGCCTCCGCGGTCTTCTTCGCGCCGGCCGCCTGCGGGCCCATCATCCGCTCCGTGAATTCGCGGATGGACGCGATGAACTCCTGGGGCCCCTGGATCGATCCCATGGCGTTGGCGGGGGCCGACAGATCCACGGCCTGGGCGCTGTCGAAGACCGTCTTCCACATGCGGCTGCGGGTCTCCAGGGCCTGCTCCGCCATGTCCGTGTAGAAGCGCACGACGGGCTCCAGGGTCTGGTTCTGCGAAGCCTGCGACCGGGCGCTCTTCATCCAGTCCCGTTCCAGGCGCATGGTGTCGTCGACAAGGCTGCGCAGCCCCTTGATCTGCTCGTGATAGGCATCGTCCAGCCCCGAAGGGCCCTTGCCCAGATGCCTCGTGCTATTGAGCCAGCTGTTCCAGAGATCCTGGTTGATCTCCATCCACTGTCTCATGAGCTCAAAGGTGGTGTCCTTCTGCGCCATAACGGCATCCCTCCCGAATTAGCTTGATGGCCCGGAGAACGGGCGCGGATCAACGTGAGCGGTCGTAAACCGCCGGGTACTTCATGGAGAACTGAACGGTTCCCGCGGCGCACTGGCTTGAACCCAGTGCGCCGCGCCAACCACTCGGTGTCACTGCAACCCTACGCTTCTATGTGCGGATGTAGTTGATGCAGGTCAACGGCCTTGCCGGTGAGCCGAGGGCATCGATGCGCGGGGTCAGTCCTCACCGCAGAGGGCGCTTCGCCAGGCGTCGTCCGAAAGGCGATAGTTGGCTTGAGGCAGCGGCGTTGGCTGTCGGGTCCAGGCATGGATGTCACCGAGCACGTTCCCGGCCTGGCGGTCCTGCAGAAGCAGGTGGTAGCCATTCGGGTAAAGGAGCACGGAGACGTTCTGGCGCGGCGCGAGCCGTTGCAGCAGCCGGCAGGTCGGGGGCTTCGGGATGATGTCATCGTTGAGGCCGTAGAGAACGAGCGCCCTGGCGTCGATGGCGCCCGCGCCGGCGCTGGCCCGGTCCATGAGGTTGGTAATGCCCCACAGGGCGTCGGTGCGCGTGCCCTTGATGAATAGCGGGTCGCGGGCCATGCGCCGCAGGGCATCAAGGTTGTCCGTTGGCTGGATGTCCAGGCTCTCGCCGGTCCATTTCCGGCCCGGCATGGTCCGAACGCTGAGCCACAGTGCCGCCCGCGTGAAAGGCGACATGGCGTCGCGCCCCCACACCGCCGGTGCGAGCAGCACCAGTCCCGAGAGCTCGGGCCGGCCCCCGCGCGCGGCGAGCATGGCGACGGCGCCGCCCATGCTTTCGCCAACGAGAAACAGGGGCTGTTCCGGGTATTGCACCCGCAGCGCCCGCATGGCCTGCACGGCGTCATCGACCAGCCGATCGGTGCCGGGCCAGATGCCGCGATACGGACTGCCGCCGAAGCCGCGTTGGTCGTAGGCGAAGACCGCCGTGCCGCGGGCGCTGAGGTAGCTCCCCAGGGGCTCGAAGGCGCGGCTGTGGTCATTGAACCCGTGCAGGGCCAGGACCAGCCGGTCCGGTTTCCCCGCCGGCAGCCAGCGTCGCACGGGCGAGCGGTAGCCGTCGGCGAAGCGGATGTGATTCCCCGCAAACGCCGGTGACGTGAAGGGCTCCCGGGCCGGTTGCAGCCGCGGCGATGCACAACCGGCGGCCAGCAGCGCCAGGATGGTCGCGAGTATCACGCCCGCCCGGGCCGGGAACTTGGCGGCCGGGGGGACGGTCTTCTTCTGCGACGGCGTCACCGCCGTCAGGATCCAACCAAAACAATGGGAGAAGGCATGAAACACCGGTTCAGGGCAGGTCTCTATGCGCTGTTGATCGGATCGTTGGTGTTACCGTCCGGCGTTCTGGCCGGCATACCGCCGGTGGGCACCGATGGCGATACCGTACCCAGCCTGGCGCCGATGGTCGAGCGTATCTCGCCGGCGGTCGTTAATATTGCCACCCAGGGCACGGTGAAGACCCGGACCAACCCGCTGTTTCAGGACCCGTTCTTCCGGCATTTCTTCGATCTGCCCGAACAACCCGGCGAGCGGCAGGTGCAGAGCCTGGGGTCCGGCGTCATCGTCGATGCCGAGGCCGGTTACATCATCACCAATCATCACGTCATCGCCAACGCGGACCAGATCCGGGTCACGCTCAACGACAACCGGGAATACGACGCCGCCGTCATCGGTTCGGATCCGGAGACGGACGTGGCCGTCATACAGGTCCGGGACGCCGAGCTCACGGCGATCCCGTTGGCCGACTCCGATCGGCTGAGAGTCGGCGACTACGTGGTGGCCATCGGCAATCCGTTCGGCCTTGACCACACCGTGACCACCGGCGTGGTCAGCGGGCTGGGGCGCCGGCTGGGTGGCGGCGGAGCCGCCCGTCTCCAGGACTTCATACAGACCGACGCCTCCATCAATCCCGGTAATTCCGGCGGTGCCCTGGTGGATCTGCATGGGCGGCTGGTCGGGATCAACACGGCCATCCTCTCCCGCAGTGGGGGCAACATCGGCATCGGCTTCGCCATTCCCGCCAACATGGCGGTGCGGGTAATGGAGCAACTCGTAGAGCACGGCGAGGTCCGGCGGGGCGTGCTCGGCATTCGAATCCAGGACCTGACGCCGGAGCTCGCCCAGGCAATGGACCTGGACCGGCGCGACGGTGCCCTCGTGGCGCAGGTCAGCCCCGATTCCGCGGCGGATCGCGCCGGCATCCGGGAAGGCGACCTGATCGTCGCCGTCGATGGCGAGAACATCGGGAATGCAAACGAGCTGGCAACCGCGATCGGGCTCATGGAGATCGGCCAGACGCTGCGGATCCGGCTTGTCCGTGACGGCCAGGTGCGGGAGATCACCGCCGAGGTGGGAGACCCCCAGGCTCTGGAGACGGCCGCAGAGGAGCTGCACCCGAAGCTCGCGGGGGCGCGCTTCTCCGAGCTCGACGAGCGTTCGCCGCTGTTCGGCGAAGTGGAGGGCGTGCTGGTGAGCGACGTACAGGCCGACAGCGCGGCGGCCAGGTATCTGCGCCCCGGCGACGTCATCACATCCGTCAACCGCCAGCCGGTTGCCGGCATGGCCGATTTCCGCGCGGCGGTGCGGGGGCAGCCGCAACTGCTGCTGAACATCCGCCGGGGCAACGCGGCGCGCTTCGTGCTACTGCGGTAGCGTACGGTCCGTGGGCATCACGATAACGATGAATCAGTTAGTTACGCGGCTTTCATGAACGTCTGCTCGATGCCGCTGGCGTCCAGGGTTTCCACCTCCAGCAGGCGTTCGGCCAGGGCCTCCAACTGCGCCTTGTGCTGTGACAGCCGCTTCGCGCCATCCTCGGCAATGCCGTCGAGCAGGCTTCTGATCTCGCGGTCGATGAGCTCGGCGGTCTGCTCGCTGAACTCGGGGTTGCTGGCGATCTCCCGGCCCAGGAACGGCTGTGACTCCCCACGGGGAAATGACGAGGGGCCGATTTCCCCGCTCATGCCCCACTGGGAGACCATCCGCCGGGCCAGGTCGGTGGCCTGTTTGAGGTCCGCCTCGGAACCGGTGCTGACCTCGCCGAAAATCAGCTGCTCGGCGAGGCGGCCGCCGAGCATGACGCCGATCCGGTCCCGCAGGTAGCTCTCGGTCATGTTGTAGCGGTCTTCCGGCGGCCGCTGTTCGGTGGCGCCGAGGGCCCGGCCGCGGGGAATGATGGTGATCTTGTCCAGCGGATCCGCGTTCGGCAGCAGCCAGGCCATCAGTGCGTGCCCGGATTCGTGGTAAGCGATGACGCGCTTCTCGGTCTCGCTGAGCGTCTCGTCGCGCTTGTCGCCCAGGACGATCCTGTCGCGGGCCAGGGTAAAGCACTCCATGTCGATGCGATCCCGGGACAGCCGGCCGGCCATCAGCGCGGCTTCGTTGACCAGGTTCTCCAGGTCCGCGCCGGCGAAGCCGATGGCGCGCTGGGCGACGATGTTCAGGTCCACGTCGTCGGCCAGCGGCTTGTCCTGGGCATGGACCTTCAGAATCGCCACGCGGGCCTCCCGGCCCGGCCGGTCCAGCGTCACCTTGCGGTCGAAACGGCCCGGCCGGAGGAGGGCCGGGTCGAGCACGTCGGGACGGTTGGTGGCCGCGAGCACGACCACGGTCTCAGCCGGGTCGAAGCCGTCCATCTCGGAGAGGATCTGGTTCAGGGTCTGTTCGCGCTCGTCGTGGCCGCCGCCCAGTCCCGCGCCCCGGGCCCGGCCGATGGAATCGAGCTCGTCGATGAAGATGATGGCCGGCGATTCCGCCTTGGCGTCCTTGAACATGTCGCGGACCCGGGCTGCGCCGACACCGACGAACATCTCGATGAACTCCGAGCCGCTGATGCTGTAAAAGGGCACGCCGGCCTCCCCGGCCACCGCCTTCGCCAGCAGCGTCTTGCCGGTGCCGGGCGGCCCCATCATCAACACGCCCCTGGGGATCTTGGCGCCGAGCCTGCGGTAGGCCTCGGGCCGGCGCAGGTAATCGATGACCTCGCCCAGGTCCGTCTTGGCGCCCTGAGCGCCGGCCACGTCGTCCATGGTGACGCCGGTGCTTTCCTCGCGGAAACGCCGCGCGCGGGAGCGGCCGAAGCCGAACAGACCGCCCTGGCCACCGGATGCCATGCGCTGCTGCATGCGATAGGTGAAGTAGAGGATAACGCCCAGAATCAACACCCAGGGCAGGACGTTGACCAGCAGCCGCTGCCACCAGGCCGGTTGGGTTGGCCGGGCGGACACCGCCACGCCGTGGCTCTCCAGGAGCTCCATCAGCGCGGGATCGTCGAAGGGCGGCAGCGTGGTCTCGAACTGTCGGGACGCCCGTTCGCCGTCGCCCACCCGGCCTTCCCGGTACAGCCCCTGGACCGACTGGCCCTCGATGGTCACCTCGGCGACGCGCTCCTGCTGCACCGCCTGCCTGAACTGGGTGTAGGTAATGTCCTGCACCGCGGCATCGCGGGCCGTTTCCATCCAGTAGAAACCGATCACCATGACCGCCGCGATCCATAACAGCATGCGCCAGTCGAAACCGGCGCCCGGTGTCTGCGGTGTCTGGGGTGTTTGTCCCGTCTGCGCCATGAAGGCCGTCCTCGTTACCGCCCCGGCCCCGGGGCGTAAACACAAGCGATTGTAATAGCAGCTCTTTTCATGACATGGGGAACAGGAGGGCGCTTTTACACCCCCGCCGGCCCCGCCTGTAAGACCGTTGTAACCGGAGATGATCTATATTTGGGGTGGAGCACGACTCTCTGCCCCAACATATAGGAGTCTCCGCCCATGGTCCGGATCGACAAGCTCCAGCGCCGTGCCTACCTGCTCGACACCAACGTCCTGATCCACGATCCCGCCTCCATTCACAAATTCCAGGAACACGACCTGCTCATCCCCATGACCGTGCTCGAAGAGCTCGACCAGTTGAAGAAGGGGCTCACCGATATGGCGCGAAGCGCCCGGCAGGCGACCCACGGGCTGAACGAGCTGCTGGATGACATCCCGGCGGCGGAGGTGGCCGGCGGCGTGCCGCTGCCCGCTGCAGGCGGCGGCCGTCTCTACTTTCTCTCCGGCGCCATTGGAGAGTCGCCTGCCGGATTGAGCGGGGGCTGCGCGGACAACCGCATCATAGCGGAGGCCATGGAGGCCCAGCGCGCCAGGCCCGAGGTCGCCGTCGTGGTGGTGAGCAAGGACGTGAATCTGCGCGTGAAATGCGCGGCCGTGGGCCTGCCGGTGGAGGACTACCACAACGATCGGGTTGTGGAAGACATCGACACCATGACCAGCGGCGTCTTCGAGGGCGGCGAGGCCGCCTGGGAGGACTTCGATCCGGACATGACCTCCTGGCAGTCCGAGGGCCGTTCGTTCTACCGGCTGAGCGGCGCACTGGTGCGGACCTGGCACCCCGGGATGTTCATCTGCGCCGGCGGTGGGACGGGCATGGAGGCCATGGTGCGGGAGCGTGAAGGGGAGACGGCGCTTCTCGAGGTCTGCCAGGACTATCGCGCGGAGCGCCACGCGGTCTGGGGCGTCCGCGCCACCGACGCGCGGCAGAACTTCGCTCTCAATCTGCTGCTGCACCCGGACACCGACCTCGTAACGCTGGCGGGCGCCGCCGGCACGGGCAAGACCTTCATGGCCCTGGCGGCGGGGCTGCATCTAATCTACGAGGCGCGGCGATTCGAGCGCATCGTCATCACCCGGGAGACGGTGCCCATGGGTGAGGACATCGGTTTCCTGCCCGGCACGGAAGAGGAAAAGATGGCGCCATGGATGGGCGCCTATAGCGACAACATGGAGAGCCTGTTGCGCACGGACACGGGCTGGGGCAACGCGGTAACCAAGGAAATGCTCCAGGGGCGGATTCAGATGCGCTCGCCGAGCTTCATGCGCGGCCGGACCTTCAACGACACCCTGCTCATCATCGACGAGGCCCAGAACCTCTCGCCCAAGCAGATCAAGGGCCTCATCACGCGGGCCGGCCGTAACACCAAGATCATCTGCCTGGGCAATGTCGCGCAGATCGACACGCCCTATCTGACCGCCACCAGCTGCGGGCTAACCGCGCTGGCGCAGCGGTTCAGGGACTGGCCTCACGCCGGCCACGTGACACTCACGGCCGTGGAGCGTTCCCGGCTGGCGCTGCGCGCCGAGGCCGTGCTCTAGCGCCTGCCGAATCGACCGTCAGGCGGCTTCCATGTCCGGGCTGTAGGCGCCGGCGCGGGCCGCGGCATTGAGCCTGGCGCGGTGATGGAAGGCCTTCTGCGCCTCATCGGCCCGGTCGGACTGACCCGCCCAGATCTCCATGGGCGGCTGCTGGAGCGCCCGGGCGTACGAGAAGCTCAGCACCCAGGGCGCCTGCCCGCCGGACGCGGCCGCCATGGCATTGAGATTGGCGGTCGCCTGTTCCGGCGACTGGCCGCCCGAGAGGAAATTGATGCTGGGGACGGCCGCCGGCACCGTGCGCCGCAGGACCGTGAGCGTGCGCTCCGCGACCTCCTCGGCGGACGGCATGGGGTGGCTCTTGCCCGGAACCACCATGTTGGGCTTGAGAATCATGTACTCCAGGCTCACCCGGTGCCGGATCAATGCGGCGAACACGGCGTGCTGCACGGCCTCGGTCACCTGTGCGCAGCGCTCGGCGTCGTGATCGCCGTCCATCAACACCTCGGGCTCGACGATGGGTACGAAGCCCTGCTCCTGGGCTATGGCGGCATAGCGGGCCAGCACTTCGGCGTTGGCCTCGATGGCTAGCGGCGTCGGATTGTGGTGGCCGATGGCGTAGACATTGCGCCACTTCGTGAATCGGGCGCCTTTCTCGCGGTACCCCTTGAGCCGCTCCCCGAGATTGTCCAGGCCCTGGGTGATCTTGTCGCCCGGGGCATTGGTCAGCTCGATGGTGCCCTTGTCCACCTTGATGCCCGGCACGATGCTCGCCTTGTCGGCGGCCTCCGGGATCGTCTCGCCGCCATCGGTGCGTTGATCCAGGGTCTCCTCGAAGAAGATCACGCCGCCGATGTATTCGCCGATACCCGGCGTCGTGACCAGCAGACTGCGGTAGGCGCGGCGATTTTCCTCCGTGGATTCGATGCCGACCGCGTCGAAGCGCTTGGTGATGGTCGGCGTGCTCTCGTCCGCCGCAAGGATGCCCCGACCGGGCGCGGTGAGTCGCTGAACGGTTTCCGCGAGCCTCTGCGAGTCAACCATGATCCGCTCTCCTGTCTGCGTGGCTGGATGGCCCGGCGGACGATGCGCCGGTTCGGGTTGCATATGCTACGCCCGCATTCGCCGGTTTTGCCAGCCGGCGGTGGCACTATCCACAGTCGCTGTGGATAACGTTGTGGAGGAACCGTGAAGAACGAAGGCCGGAGCCCGGCGGATCGGGGCCATCGTTAGATTGGCGAATTATTCATCAAACAGAAACAAAGCAATAAAAACAGTCAAATACGGCACCTATTGAAGATATTGTATGAAGCTGTTGCCGCATTCGAAGCACGACTCGGGAACCGGAGGCCGGCGCGGCGTTTCCGGGGCCAGAGCCGCTCGCGCGCTGGTCACGACGGCGGGCTGACGGGTATCCTTCAGCGCTGGCATGCCCCCGCGACAGAGAGCTCCATATGGACCCGGCCCAGGACCGAACCCCGAGCGCGCTGCCCCCGGTGGTGCTGGCAATGCTCGTGCTCAACGGACTGGTGTTCCTTCTGGAACAGACCGGGGCGCTGTACTTTCTCATCGAGCACTTCGCCCTGTGGCCCATCACGGGTGAAACGGACCCGTTCGCGAGACTCAGCGCGGCGCCATTCCGCCCCTGGCAGGTCCTGACCTATGGTTTCCTGCATGCGCCGACCAATATCCTGCACCTGTTCGTCAACATGTTCGCCTTGTGGATGTTCGGGGTGCAGCTGGAGAACCTCTGGGGATCCCGACCGTTCCTGTTCTATTACCTGTTCTGCCTTGTGGGCGCGGGTCTCATACAGCTGGGCGTGGCGTCCTATGCCGCGGCGGAGGGCGGTGCTTACCCGACGCTGGGCGCCTCGGGCGCGGTCTTCGGCATTCTTCTCGGCTTCGGCATGATGTTTCCGAATCAGCGCATACTCCTGCTGTTTCCGCCCATTCCCATGAAGGCTAAGTGGTTCGTGATCCTCTACGGCGCCTTCGAGCTCTGGGCGGGCTTCAGCGGGAGCATGTCCGGCGTGGCGCACTTCGCCCACATCGGCGGCATGGTCTTCGGATTCATCATGATCCAGTACTGGCGGGGCCGGTTGCCGGTGAAACCCCGGCGGCGGCTGATGATGTGACCCGGCCGGCCCGGGCCTGGGCCCGTTGCACGGCCGGGTCCGCCGCGGGCGTCAGCCGCGGCGGTCCAGGAAACGGCGCAGCGCCGCTTCGGCTTCGTCCTGGTCCCGGTAGGGCCCTTCAAGGCGGCCGTTGCGGGTGGCGAAGAACCACTGGTTCTCAATGCAGTGCAGGCGGCCGCTGCGGTGCGGAATGGAACCCGTCTCTCCTCGGCGATTCTGCAGCATCCGGATCACTCCTGTCGTTGTCCCTGTCCCTGTTGGCGCGCCCGGGGCTTTCCCGGGCGTTGCCCCCGATGAATGGCGGCAAAGGTCGCGAAGCTCCCTTGCATTCCGCCGACCCGGGCTTCATACCTGTCACAGGCCTTGCGTTCCCGGGTGAGCCTCAAGGGCAACGGGCGGCAGGGCGCCGGGGTGCGCGCCACGGATCCGACCCACCGCCGCTTCTGGCAAGATGGAGCCAGGGGCATCAAAAATCAAAGGGATCGGCAGAACACACAATCAGGAAAAAGGTAAGGAGAGAGCCCATGCTTACAAGACTCGACGATAAGGTTGCACTGGTCACCGGCGGGGCCCGCGGCATCGGTCGCGAGATCTCGCTGGAGCTGGCCCGGCTGGGAACGAAGCTCGCGGTGAATTACCGGAGCAGCTCCGCGGAAGCGGAGTCGCTGGTGGAGGAGATCAAGCAGATCGGCTCCGAATGCCAGATCATTCAGGCCGACGTCAGCAAGAAGGACCAGGCCCGCGGCCTCGTGCAGCAGGTGCTCGACCACTACGGTCAGCTGGATATCCTGGTCAACAACGCGGGCATCACAAAGGACAAGACCCTGAAGAAGCTCACCGACGACGACTGGGAGGACGTGATCAACACGAACCTCAACAGCGTCTACTACACGGTCAGCGCGGCGTTGCCGAACATGCTGGAGCGCCAGCATGGCCGGATCATCAACATCAGCTCGTTCGTCGGCCAGGCCGGCAATTTCGGCCAGAGCAATTACGCGGCGAGCAAGGGCGGGATCATCGCCTTCACCAAGAGCGCCGCCCAGGAGGTGGCCAAGAACAACATCACCATCAACGCCATCGCGCCGGGTTTCACCGAGACGGACATGCTGTCCCAGGTGCCCGAGAACATCCGCGAGCAGATCCTGTCGAAGATCCCCATGCGGCGCTTCGGCAAGCCCAACGAGATTGCCCGGGCGGTGGTGTTCCTGGCCGCCGACGGTGATTACATCACCGGCCAGCAGATCAACGTCAACGGCGGCGTGTACATGTAACGCCGCCGGGCCCGCCCGATCGGTGCGGTTACCGCGGGGCCCCTGAGGGGCCCCGTTTTCGTTTCGGCGGCAGGCAACCCGCCGGTGTCCCCTGCGCTCTTCCATGGCAAGTCCTTGTCGGGGCCATGGGGCGCCCCGACATGCAAAGGAGAGAGAAGAGCCAGTGGCGTTCGCGATGCGCTGACGAGGTGCGTCATGAAAGTGAGTAACGGATTCGCGGGTGCGGTGGGAAACACGCCGCTGATCCGCCTGGACGGGCTCAGCCGTGAAACCGGCTGCGAGATCCTGGGCAAGGCGGAGTTCATGAACCCCGGCGGCTCGGTCAAGGACCGCGCGGCCCTGTATATCGTCAAGGATGCCGAAGAGCGCGGCATCCTGGGCCCCGGCGGGACGGTGGTCGAGGGCACGGCCGGCAACACCGGCATCGGTCTCGCCCACATCTGCAATGCCCGGGGCTACCGCTGCGTCATCGTGATCCCCGAGACCCAGACCCGCGAGAAGATCGATCTGCTGCGCACCCTCGGTGCGGAAGTGCACACCGTGCCCGCCGTGCCGTACAGCGACCCCGGCAACTACCAGAAGGTAGCCGGGCGCATGGCCGAAGAGCAGGACAACGCCATCTGGGCGAACCAGTTCGACAACACCGCCAACCGCCGCGGCCATTACGAGACCACGGCCGCCGAGATCTGGGACCAGACCAATGGCGGCATCGACGCCTTCGTCGCCGCCACGGGCACCGGGGGCACGCTGGCCGGTGTGAGCCGCTACCTCAAGGCGCAGAACGACGCGGTTCGGGTTGTGCTCGCCGACCCCTCGGGAAGCGCGCTATGCCACTACGTGGAACAAGGCAGCCCGGAGCCCGCGGGCGCGGGCTCCATCACGGAGGGTATCGGCAGCAGCCGGGTTACCGAGAACCTGGCCGGCACGGCCATCGACTGGGCGTACACCATCGAGGACACGGAGACCGTGCCGATGGTCTACCGGATGCTGCGGGAGGAGGGGCTTTTCCTGGGCAGCTCCAGCGGCGTGAACCTGGTCGGGGCGGTCAGGGTGGCCCGCGAACTGGGCCCTGGGCATACCATTGTCACGGTGCTCTGCGACGGCGGCGGACGGTATTACTCGAGGCTGTACAATCGCGACTGGCTGGCGGAGAAGGGGCTCTCCCCGGACGGCTGAATGGAGGATCCATTGGCGCAGGACACAACCGCACAATACGGGCACGTTGCACAGCAGCGCCTGTTCACGGCACTGGCGGCCGGCGCGGCCCTCGACCCGGGCCCGGGCGGTGTGGACCGGATCGAGACGCACATCTCCTGCGTTTTCCTGGCGGGGGAGCACGCCTACAAGGTCAAGAAGGCCGTGGATCTCGGTTTCGTGGACTTCACCACGCTCGACTCGCGCCACCATGCCTGCCAGGAGGAGCTGCGGCTCAACGCGCGGCTCGCGCCCGAGGTGTACCTGCGCGTGGCGGCGATTACCGGTGATCCGGATGCGCCCGTCCTCGACGGGGACGGTCCGGTGCTGGATTACGCGGTCGTCATGCAGCGCTTTCCCCAGACGGCGCTGCTGAACCGCATGCTGGAGGCAGGCAGCCTGACAGCGGCGCACATCGCGGAGCTGGGCGGGCGAATCGCGCGATTCCATGAGGCCATCCCCGCCGCGCCGGCCGACGCTGTCTACGGGAGCCCGGACGCCGTCCGCCGACGGGTGAACGAGAACCTGGAAGCGTTGCCGGAGCTGATGCCCGATCGCCCGGACCAGCTGGAGAGCCTTCGCCAGTGGAGCGAGTCGCACATGAAGGCGCTGGAGGAGACGATCGAGCGGCGGCGGCTGGAGGGACGGGTACGCGAATGCCACGGTGACCTCCATCTGGAGAACATCATCTACTGGCGTGGCCGCGTCATGGCCTTCGACGGCATCGAGTTCGATCCGGACCTGCGCTGGATCGACGTAGCCAGTGAGATCGCCTTTCTGACCATGGATCTGGACGACCGCGGGGCGGGTCGATTCGCCTGTCAGCTGCGCAATGACTACCTGGAGGCCACCGGCGACTACGACGCCCTGCGGGTTCTGGGCTTCTACCAGGTCTACCGCGCCCTGGTACGCGCCAAGATCAATGCCCTCCAGGCGGGGCAGCGTACGGACGGCGCCAGCCAGCTGCTTGGGGCCGCGCGCGCGTACCTGGACCTGGCGCAGGCCTATACGAAGCCCCACGCCCCGGCGCTGGTGCTCATGCACGGCGTCTCGGGGACGGGCAAGAGCACGTTGACGCAGGCCCTGATCAACGGGCGTGGTTTCATTCGATTGCGTTCGGACGTGGTGCGCAAGCGGCTTTTCGGGCTGCAGGAGCATGAGAGCAGCCATGCGGCCGGCCTGGATATCTATACGGCCGAGGCTTCCCGGCGGACTTACGAGCGCATGGCCGACCTCGCACGCGACGTTCTCGATTCCGGTTACGGCGTCGTGCTGGACGCCACGTTCCTGCGCCGTGAACACCGGGCGCCATTCCTGCGCCTGGCGGAGAGCGCAGGCGTCCCCTGGCACATCGTCAGCCTGCAGGGCGATCCTGCCGTGTTGCGCGAACGGGTCCACCGGCGCCAGGCTGCCGGCGGTGACGCTTCGGAGGCGGATGCGGCCGTGCTCGAACACCAACTCGCCGAGTCCGAGTCCCTGAGCGACGGCGAGCGGGCGCATGCAACGACGCTGGACATCACGGACATACCCGAAGACTGGCACCGGCACCTGCCCGGCTGACGCGGCGCCGGAATCAGCGCGGATCAGCCCCGTGTTGCTAGATATCCACCACGGTCGGGCTCACCAGCCGCTCGAAGTCACTGTAGGCGAGACGCATCACTTCCGTGTGGCGACCGGCGTTGAACACCAGTTCCTCCTCTCGGGGCAGCGCCGCGCTGATATAGACGGGCAGGCCGAACAGATTGCCGAACGGCGGGACGCTTCCCGGGTCACAGTCCGGGAAGCACGCGGCGAACTCCGATTCCTCGGCCAGCTCGACTCGCTGAGCCCCCGTGGCCGCGGCGAGGGCGTCCAGGTCCACCTGTTGGGTAGCCGGCACCACCACCACGGCGAGATGGCCGTCGAGCCGGACCATGACGGATTTGGCGAACGCACGTCCGGAGACGTGGACCGACTCGGCGATCTCCGGTGCCGTGTAGGCCGGGGAATGTTGAACGATGACGTAGCGGACGTCGTTTTCATCCAGGAAGGCCCGGATCGTGCGAACGGGCATGACGATCTCCTCAGCGGTGGCGCGCGGTCCCGACAGTTCAGTGTTTTCCGGTTGGCATGGTGAAGTGTAGTGCAAGCGTTTAGCGGCGACAGGCCGCCGCCGGCAGACTCCCTAGTCCGCCTCCCGCTCCGGCGTGCAGCAGGGGACAGGGGTCTCGACGGGGCGGCTTTCGCCCGCCGGTGTCAGCACGCTGCCGGTGACCGGGTTCTGCCGAAAGGTCGTGCAGCCCTTCAGCCCCAGCGCGAAGGCTTCCCGGTAGAGACCCTCGAAGGCATCGAAACCGAAATCCGACGGTACATTGATGGTCTTGGATATGGCGTTGTCGACGTAGGGCTGCAGCGCCGCCTCCATCAGCAGGTGTTCGTGGGGCTCGATCTCCAGGGCTGTCACGAACGCATCGGGCCGTGCTTCGCCGGAGCGTTCCCGCCAGAGCCGGTGAGCGTAGTCCTCCAGTACGTAGGTCGTGTGGCTGCCGTCTGCGTTGAGCACCCGCCGGCGGGCACTGTAGGCGAATATGGGCTCGACGCCGCTGGAGACGTTGTCGGCGAGGAGACTGATGGTGCCGGTGGGCGCAATGGCCAACAGGTGGCTGTTGCGAATCCCGTGACGCTCGATATCGGCCTGGATGTCCGGCGGCAGGGTCCTGATGAAAGCCCCCTCCGGGTACCGGTGCCGGTCGAACAAGGGGAATGGGCCCTTTTCCCTGGCCAGCTCAATCGAGGTGCGGTAAGCCGTGTGGCAGATATGCGCCATGACGCTTGCCGCCAGGTCCCGTCCGGCGCTGCTGTCATAGCGCAGCCCCAACAGCACCAGCATGTCCGCCAGGCCGGTGACCCCGAGGCCGATGCGACGGGTCAGCCGCGCCCGCTCCGCCTGGGCGGGCAGGGGGAAACCGGAGACTTCGATGACGTTGTCCAGCATGCGAACCGCCGTCGCCGTGGCCGCTTCCAGGGCCGCCCAGTCAATGCCGGCGTCCCCGGAGAAAGGCGCCTCGACGAAGCGGGGCAGGTTGAGCGAGCCCAGGTCACAGGCGCCATAGGGCGGCAACGGTATCTCGCCGCAGGGGTTGGTGGCGGTGATGTGCTCGTCGTACCAGAGGTTGTTCCGCGCATTGACGCGGTCCACGAACAGCACGCCCGGCTCGGCGTATTCGTAGGTCGCGCGCATGATCTTGCGCCATAGCGCCCGCGCGTCGATGCGCCGCAGCACCCGACAGGGGACCGGGCCGTTGCGGCCCGGCCAGCCCCGCTCGATCGTGTCGCCGCCGGTATCCGCGGCGAGCTGGTCGGCGGGGAATACCAGGGGCCAATCCGCGCCGCTTTCCACCGCCGCCATGAAGGCATCGGTGACCTGCACCGAGAGATTGAAACGGCGAAGCTCGCCGGCGGCGGCCTTGGCCTCGACAAAGGCCTCGATATCCGGATGATCGCAGCGGAGCGTGGCCATCATGGCGCCACGACGGGCCCCCGTGGAGAGCATGGTGGCGCACATGGTGTCCCAGATGCGCATGAACGACACCGGCCCGGAGGCGATGGCGCCGCTGTGCAGGGCCGGCGTTCCGGCGGGCCGCAGGGTCGAGAAGTCGTAGCCGATCCCCCCGCCCTGCTGCATGGTGATCGCCGCCTCTTTCAGGTTCTCGAAGATCGAGGACATGTCGTCGGCGATGACACCCATCACGAAGCAGTTGAACAGGGTGACGCGGCGGCCGGTGCCGGCTCCCGCCAGGATGCGCCCGCCCGGCAGAAACAGCCCCTCGTCCAGAAGGCGGCGGAACGCCGCCGCCCAGTGGGCCGCGTCGCCGGAGGATTCGGCGCCGGCGAGGGCCGTCGCCACCCGGGACCAGGTCTGTGCCGGGCTCCGCTCGGCCGTCCCGTGCGGGCGTCCGTCGAACCGGTACTTGGTAGCCCAGATGTGCTCGGCGATGGACGTCGTGTAAGGCGCTTCCGCCATGGTCGTGGACCCCGTATCCGCGGCACTGCGTCCTATACTGGAAGACCGGCCGATGCGCACCGGCGTTCCATCCAGTGTAGCCGGTCCAACCCGTGGACAGAGGCCTTCCCGGTGGGCAGGGCGAACGGACCATGCCCTCCTCGGAGGCCGCCCTCCCGCCCGCGACGGGTTGAACGCATGCTTCCAACCCCCGATCTAGAGCAGAAAGCGCGGCGCCCGCCGATCCAACCGGAAAGCACATAAAGACAATCGCCCATGACCGCCATATATGCCACACCCTTTCGACAGGGCATCGCCGAGGGCGAGCTCCAGCGCCTGGAGCAGGGCGCGCCCACCGCGCTGGTGATCCTCGACTACAATCAGTTGCAGGACTTCCAGGGGCCCGCGGCGGGCCTCATCGTGGTCGGGGCGGCGCCGCTGTCCCATCCCATGCTTCGGCTGTCGATGCTCAACGTGCCCACGGTCATCGTCACACCCCACCAGGCCCGGGGCCTCACCGCCGGGTCAGAGTACGTCATGGACGGCACTCACGGCATCATTGCCGACCGGGAGACCTGGCGCCGGAGTGACGGGCGTGCCCTGGTGCCGGACCCGCCGCGGCCGGCGGAGCCGGTCATGACCCGCGACGGTGTGGGTCTGGAGCTCCGGGCGAGCGTGACCGGTCCGGAAGGCGCCCGGCAGGCGCATGCTTTCGGCGCCGCCAGCATCGGCATGGTCCGCTCGGAATACATGATGCCCG
The DNA here is from genome assembly GCA_013519935.1 of Ectothiorhodospiraceae bacterium WFHF3C12. Taxonomy (GTDB): domain Bacteria; phylum Pseudomonadota; class Gammaproteobacteria; order Nitrococcales; family Nitrococcaceae; genus WFHF3C12. Next base: position 16,118 of record JACDUA010000064.1, read on the forward strand.
CGGACGGCGGCCGACCGGACGTGGACTTCTTCCGTGAGGCCTTCGAGGCGCTCTGTGAAGCCGCCGACGGCCTCCCCGTAACTCTGCGGCTGCTCGACCTCGCGCCGGACAAGGTGCCCGACTGGCTTCCCGATATCGAGGGCATGCGGGGCCTGCTGGGGCTGCGCGGCTCCAGACTCTACGGCGCGGAGCCGGTGCGCAGCGTGTTCCTCGCCCAGGCCCGGGCCGCGGGGGAAGTCTCGCGGCGCTATCCGTTGCGCGTGATGCTGCCCTACCTGGTCCAGCCGGAGGAATACCGTCGCTGGCGGGCGGATATCGCGGCGGTCGCGCCCGACACGCTGGCCGTCGGGGTCATGGCGGAAACCCCGGCGGCGGCGCTGGCCATAGACGAATGGCTGCAGCTGGCCGACTTCGTCTCCATCGGCTGCAACGACCTGATGCAATGCATGTTCGGCGCCGATCGGGAGATACCCGAGCTTGCAGGGCTGCTGGATCCCTACTCGCCGGTGCTGTTCCGGTTTCTCAGGCAGGTGGCCACGCTCTCGGATGACCGGCTTGCGTCGGTACAGCTCTGCGGCCTGCTGTCCCGCGTGCCGCGGATTTTTCCGGCGCTGCTGGGACTGGGCTTTCGCAATTTCACGCTGGAACCGCACCTGATACCCCTGCTGGCAGAGACAGTACGCGGCACCGACATGGACACCGCGCGCGCACTGGCCGATGCCGTGTGCGCGCAGACCGAGGCGGATGCGGTGCGCACGATGCTCGGTCTGCGCGGCTCGGGGGCGTGGCGCGAAACGGAGCCGCACTGACGGGGCCAGGTCGGTTCCTGGCTGGAGCGCAACGACAGGGAGATCGGGCAATGTTCGTCAATCGTGAGGAAGCCGGACGCCGGCTGGCCGAGGCCCTGAAGAAGCGCGGCCTCGATGATCCGCTGGTTCTCGCCATCCCGCGGGGCGCGGTGCCCATGGCACGGGTCATCGCCGAGCACCTGGGCGGCGATCTGGACGTGGTTCTGGTCCACAAGCTGGGGGCTCCGGGCAACCCGGAGTTCGCCATTGGCGCAGTCGACGAGGAAGGCCATGCGTCGGTCGGCGACTGGGCCCGCCAGCTGGGCATCGACGAAGGCTATGTCCGGGCCGAGGCGGACCGGCAGAGCGAAGCGCTCCGGTCGCGCAGACAGCGCTACACGCCTGTGCGCTCGCCCATTCCGCGTGCCGGCCGGACCGTGGTCGTCGTGGACGACGGCGTGGCCACGGGGTCGACCATGAAGAGTGCCCTGGAATCCGTGCGCAAGGCGGGGGCGGACCGGGTGATCGCGGCAATGGCCGTGGCGCCGCCGGATGCCGTGAACATGCTGAACGGCGTGGCGGACGAGGTGGTCTGCCTGGACACCCCGTCTCATTTCCAGGCCGTGGGCCAGTTCTTCCGGGACTTCCGGCAGGTGGACGATGACGAGGTGATCGCGGTGCTGCGCGCCTTCAAGGGCGGGCCGTGAGCGGATCCTGGAGTCACTTCGACCACGGCGCCGATATCGGGATCGAGGGGCGCGGGCGCACCCTGGAGGAGGCGTTCGAGGAGGCCGCGCTGGCGCTGACGGCGGTGGGCGTCTCGCCGGACGCCGTACCCGCGGAGCGGCAAATGGGCTTTTCCTGTAGCGCGCCGGACCGGGAGCTGCTGCTGGTGGACTGGCTCAACGAGGTCATTTACGCCATGAGCACCGAGGGCCTCCTGTTCGGCCGCTACGAGGTGCGCATCAGCGATGACACGCTCACCGCAAGGGGCTGGGGCGCGGAGGTGGCCAGGGTTTCCGAGCGCCCGGCGGTGGAGGTCAAGGGTGCCACCATGACCGGCCTGCAGGTGCGCCGGGAAGGCCGACAGTGGATCGCACGATGCGTGGTGGATGTCTGACCGGGTAGATGGGCTTCGCCAGTCGGCGTGCAGGCAATCCCTCCTCATGACCGGCGTGAGGAAACGCGCTCAAGAGGTGGACCAGAATGGACATTTCAGGTCTTGAGAAGCTCTCCGAGTATTGTTGGCGACTACCGCCGACCCACGGCATGAACGCGCCGGTGATTCTCTACGCTGACCGCTCGTTGCTCGAGGCGATGGACGAGCAGGTTCTGGTGCAGTCCACCAATGTCGCCCGCCTGCCGGGGATCGTCGGTGCCAGCTACACCATGCCGGACGGCCACTGGGGTTATGGCTTTCCCATCGGCGGCGTAGCGGCATTCGACGCGGCCGCCGGGGGCGTCGTCTCCGCCGGCGGCGTCGGGTTCGACATCTCCTGTGGCGTGCGAACGCTGCGCCTGGGCGTGAGCGAAGCCCGGGTCGCGGCGCGGGCCGACGAGCTGGCGGACGCGTTGTTCGCCGCCATTCCGGCCGGCGTGGGCAGCACCGGCGCCCTGCGCCTGGGTGAAGCGCAGATGGACGACATGCTGCAGGGCGGCGCCCGCTGGGCCGTCGAGCAGGGCTACGGCGAGGCGGCGGATCTGACATTCATCGAGGAGGGCGGCTGCATGCCGGACGCCGACGCAGGGCAGGTGTCGCACCGGGCCAAACGGCGGCAGCGCGACGAGATGGGCACCCTCGGGTCCGGCAACCACTACCTGGAGGTCCAGCGCGTGGCGGAGGTCCTGGATGCCGAGGCGGCGTCGGCATTCGGCCTGGCGGCCGGCGATGCGGTCATGAGCATTCACTGCGGCTCCCGAGGGCTCGGGCACCAGATCGGCACGGAGTACCTGCGGGAGATGGCCGAGGCGGCCCGGGCGTTCGGCATCGCGCTGCCGGAACGCGAGCTCGCCTGCGCCCCCATCGACTCCGACGTGGGTCGGCGCTATCTCGGGGCCATGGCGGCCGGGGTGAACTGTGCGCTGGCCAACCGCCAGATCGTCACCCATCTTGCGCGCCACGCCCTGTCCGAGGTGCTGCCGGGGGCGGAGGCCGCGCTGCTCTACGACGTCTCCCACAACACCTGCAAGCTGGAAACCCACCGCGTCGAGGGCGCCGAGCGCCGGCTGCACGTGCATCGCAAAGGGGCTACGCGGGCCTTTCCGCCGGGCCACCCCGACCTGCCCGAGGCCTACCGCGGCGTGGGGCAGCCGGTTCTCATCGGCGGTACCATGGGCACGGAGTCCTACGTGCTGGCCGGTTGCGAGGGTGTCATGGAACGTTCCTTCGGTTCGGCCTGCCACGGCGCGGGACGCCGGATGAGCCGCCGCCAGGCCAACCGCCAGTGGGGCGGCACCGACATCGTCGCCGAGCTCCACGCCCGGGGCATCGAGATCCGGGGCCACAGCCGGCGCGGGATAGCCGAGGAAGCCCCGGGGGCCTACAAGGACGTCCGGGGCGTCGTCGAGGCGGCGGAAGCCGCGGGCCTGGCGCGGCGCGTCGCGCGGCTTGAGCCCATGATCTGTATCAAGGGCTGAGCGCGGCGGCCGCCGGTGGGGCCGGTTCCCGTGACGCAGAGACGTGATCGCGACCGGGCAGCAGGGCGGCCCGCAGGGCGTGGAGCTGCTCACCGGCATCCTCGATGCGCATGATGGCCCGCCTCAGGGGCTCGCCATCGGGACGTCCCCGCAGGTACCAGCCGACGTGTTTGCGGGCGATGCGCACGCCCTGATATTCACCGTAGAACGCGTACAAGGCCGTCAAATGCCCGGTGAGGATGTCGGCCACTTCCTCGTCGGAGGGCGGCGCCAGCCGCTCGCCGGTGCGCAGGTAATGTCCGATCTCGCGGAAGATCCATGGCCGGCCCTGGGCCGCCCGGCCGATCAGGAGCCCGTCGGCCCCGGTGTACGCCAGCACCTGTTCGGCCTTTTCCGGCGAGTCGATGTCGCCATTGGCCAGGACCGGAATGCCGATTGCCTGCTTCACCCGCCGGATCGTCTCGTACTCGGCCTGGCCCCGGTAGGCATCGGCCCGGGTACGCCCGTGCAGTGCCAGGGCCGCGATACCCGCGCTCTCCGCCATGCGTGCCACGCGCAGCGCGTTGCGGTTGTCCGGTCCGGTGCCGGTACGCGTTTTCAGGGTTACGGGCACGTCCACGGCCGCCACGGTGGCCTCCAGGATCTCCCGCACCAGCCCCTCGTCCGCCAGCAGCGCCGAGCCGGCCAGCTTGTTGCAGACCTTCTTGGCCGGGCAGCCCATGTTGATGTCGATGATCTGGGCGCCCTGGGCGGCATTATGGCGGGCGGCTTCCGCCATGGTGGCCGGGTCCGCCCCCGCGATCTGCACGATGCGCGGCGCGGCTTCCCCGCAGTGGTCCGCCTTGAGGCGGGTCTTGCGCGTACCGCGCAGTGCCGGGTTGGAAGCGACCATCTCCGAGGCGGCCATGCCGGCCCCGAGGCGCTTGCAGAGCTGCCGGAAGGGGCGGTCGGTGACGCCCGCCATGGGCGCGAGGCCCAGATTGTTTTCCAGAAGGTACGGCCCAATCCGCATAGGGGGTGTGAGGATTCCAGCTCGACGAAGACGATGACGGACGCGCGGATGTTACCCGGAGGACGTTGCCGTTGCCAGAAAGACGCCGTGCCCGGGCACGGACGCCGGCGGGCATTCGAATATCCACAGTTCCTGTGGATAACTCTGTGGAGGAGTCCTACAGGGAATCGCCTAACCGCCGCGCTGACAAGGACTTGTGTCAATTCGGTGAATTATTCAACAAGACCTAAAAAATTCTTAAAACCAGCAACTTATCGTAACTCTCTGATTCTTGACGGGACTCCATGCACCCGCGCGCCGTGTTGCGGTGCGCCATTGCAGGAGCTGTGTACAATTAGCACGATGTCAAGCCCCCGGCAGGGTCGGGGCGCCTTCGCCTAGGGTCGGGGATCGCCTCTGCCGGATCCGCCGGGCCACCAGCAAGAGACGGAGCCATGAAAGCCGTATTTCTCGATGCCGATTCCCTCAACCTCCACCGAAACGACCTGACGGCGCTGGACAACGCCGTCGATGAGCTTGTCCTCCACGGCAATACCCAACGGGACACCGTGGACGAGCGCATCGCGGACGCGGAGATCGTCATCGTCAACAAGGTGGTCCTGGACCGGGAGAGCCTGATGGCCGCACCGGCGTTGCGGCTCGTCTGTGTCGCGGCGACGGGCCTGAACAACGTGGACCTGGACGCGGCCAGCGAGCAGGGCATTGCCGTCACGCACTGCCGCGGTTACGGAACGGATTCCGTCGCCCAGCATACCCTCGCCCTGATTCTGACCCTGGCCACCAATCTCACAGCCTACCGCGAGGACGTTACCGCCGGCCGTTGGGCGGAGAGCGAGTTCTTCTGCCTCCTGGACCACCCGATCATGGAGCTCGCGGGCAAGCAGCTGGGCATCATCGGGCTGGGCACGCTCGGCGGCCGGGTGGCGGAGCTGGCCCGGGCCTTCGGTATGGCGGTCGAGGTGGCGCAGCGGCCGGGCAGTGCCGGGAACGACGCCGACCGCATGCCACTGGACACGCTGTTACGCACCTCGGATGTGGTGACGCTGCATTGCCCCCTGACCGAGGATACACGCGGACTGATAGGCCATGACGCCCTGGCGCGAATGAAGCGCACCGCCTACCTGGTCAACACGGCGCGCGGCGGCATCGTCGACGAGACGGCGCTGGCGCAGGCCCTGCGTGCCGGTGAAATCGCCGGTGCCGCCGTGGACGTGCTGTCCGAGGAACCCCCCGTGCACGGCAATCCGCTGCTTGCCGGGGACATTCCCAACCTGATTCTCACGCCTCATTGTGCCTGGGGCAGCCGCGAGGCGAGGCTGCGCATCGTCGACCAATTGGCCGGGAGCATCAGCGGATTCCGGTCCGGCGATCCGCCCCGGCGCGTCGTCTGATTCAGCTGCGGATCGCCCGAATCACCCCATCGGCGAGCCAGCGAGCGAGCATTGACACGGCCGCCTCGGCCGCGGCGTCGCCATCATGCCATCGACAGAGCCCGGCGCAGAGCGCCTCGAAGGGGACGCTGCCGCACATCGCTTCAAACGCCCAGCTCTCGTCCGGCCCCAGTGAACGCCAGTGCACGTCCAGCCCGGCGCGCCAGAGCAGCCAGTCCGCCGGCGCCGTCTCGAAGCGCGCCCCGTCCCCTGCCATGACAGCGGACCAGGTTCGTGGCGTCGCGTACCGGAAACGTGCCCTCTGAACGGCCGGGTGCGGTTCGAGGACCAGACCGGGCCAGCGTTCCGGCGGTACCTCGCCCAGGGCCTGAGCCGGCAGGGACTCGGCGTCCGGGGCGTCGAAGACCTCACCCTGCAGCCACTCGAACCGGGCGAGCTCGACAATGGCCTCGCTACGGGGGGCGGCATCGTCGAGCAGGAACGCGGGAAAATCACGGCCGTACCACCGCAGGGAGGGCGAGCGCGAAGGATGGCTCGCGACATACCGGCTGGCAATGCGAGCGAATGCCGATGCCCCCAGCGCGCCTTTGACGGCGGGAAAGTCCCCCTCCAGCACCTCGATCAGGCGCATCCGGTAGGCCTCGGCATAAATGTCCAGGCGGCGGCGTCGCTCGGCGGGCGAGGCGCCGGCCACGGTTTCCGGTCCGGAGACGCGCTCCGGTCTCAGCAGGTAGTCCTGGAATTGTTGCTGCACCGCCCGCAGGGCACTCATGCGACGTTGCGCTCCCAAAGGGGCAGGGCGATGCGCCGGGCCCGATCGAGCTCGGCGGCCAGGACCTGCAGGGACGGAATGTCGTCGTCGCGCTCGATCATAGTCGATACCGGGCCCAGGCGCCGCGCGGCATGCTCGTAGAGTGCCCAGACCGGCTCCGGCACCGGGGCGTCATGGGTGTCGATTAGCATCTCCCCCTGTCTGCTGTGCCCGGCGAGATGAATCTGCCAGACGGACCGGGCCGGGAGACGGTCGATGTAGCCCCGGGCGTCGAAATCGTGGTTGACCGCGCTGACATGGACGTTGTTGACGTCCAGCAACAGCAGGCAGTCCGTGCGCTGGGCGAGCTCGCGGAGAAACTCCGCTTCCGACATGGCCGAGTCGGCGAAGCTCACGTAGCTGGATACGTTTTCCAGCATCAGGGGGCGGCCGAGGTGGTCCTGTACCGCCTCAACGCGCGCCGCTACGTGCCGCAGGGTCTGTTCGGTGTGGGGAAACGGCAGCAGGTCGTGCATGTTGCGCCCGTCGACCCCGGTCCAGCACAGATGGTCCGAGATCCACGCCGGCTCCACCCAACGAGCCAGCGCCTTGACCTCGTCGAGATAGCCGAAATCGATGGGGTCGGTTCCGGCGATGGACAGTGAGACCCCGTGGAGTACCACGGGAAACCGGGACCGCACCGACTCCAGGTAGTGCAGGGGCTTGCCCCCCGGAACGAGGTAATTCTCGGTCACGGCCTCGAACCAGTCGACACCGGTCTCCTCCGATAGCACCGCCTCGTAGTGCTGTGGCCGCAGACCCAGTCCGAAGCCGAGAAAGCTGCGCGCGGACTCGCTGGTCATCATGCTCACACCCGGTAGATGGGCCGGACCGCCGGCGATTTTCTCCGGCGGTCCGGTTGGCTGCCTTCATGTCGGATCAGGTGCGGAAATCGCCACCCAGTTGCTCGCAGGTCTCCTCGCTGACCGTCACGAAGCCTTTGCCCTTGCAGGCGTTGTGGCCCTTGCAGCTGCTATTTGCGGTCTTGCAGCTACTGCGGCCCTTGCAGGCGTTGACGCCGAAGCATTTCCCGGCATTCGTGCCGGACTCGGCGCTGGCCACGGCGGGAACGCCGGAGGCGAACAGCCCTGCCGCGGCCAGGGCGATGGCGGCGCCGGTCTTCCTGTTAACATTCATCTCCATTCTCCTTCGCGTTTTATGTGGGAACCATCGAGCATTTCCCTTGGGTATCACGCGCACCACAAGTCCTGCGGTGTACTGGCGAAGCTAGACAGCGCAGCATCAACTCACAATACGGAAGACTACGTACCGTGGCCGGGGCCCGCGCAGCCGCCGGCCCGAGGAGGGCGAGATGACCGACCATGCAATCGTAACCGGCGCCGGAACGGGTCTTGGCCGCGCCATGGCCCTGAAGCTCTCGGCCGCCGGCTGCCACGTCATCGGGGTCGGCCGACGGGTCGAACCCCTGGAGAGCCTGGAAGACGAGGCACCCGGCGCGGTGACCACCGTCTCCGCCGACGTGGGGCTCCCGGAAGGCCGCCAGGCCGTTGCCGACGCAGTGCCCGCCGACGGGCAGCTGCGGTATCTGATCCACAACGCCGGGGTTCTGGAGCCCGTGGGGCCGCTGAGCGACGTCTCCCTCAAGGACTGGCACTACAGCCAGGCCATCAATGTCGAGGCCCCGCTGTTTCTGACGCAGCTCCTGCTGCCGCGGCTGATCGGGGGCCGCGTGCTCCACATTTCCTCCGGGGCGGCGCACCGTTCGATACCGGGGTGGGGCGCCTACTGCACCAGCAAGGCCGCGCTGCACATGCTGTACATGGTCCTGCGTGACGAGCTCGCGGAGCATGGCGTCGCCGTGGGCAGCCTGCGGCCCGGCGTGGTGGATACGCCCATGCAGGCACTGATCCGGGAACAACCCGAGGACCGGTTCCCGGCCGTGGAGCGGTTTCGCGAGCTCAAGAGCTCCGGCGCCCTTCACGACCCCGACGCCGTGGCCGGATTTGCCGTGCACCTGCTCACGGAGGTCGATGCCGAGCGTTTTGTCGAGGAGGAGTGGGAATATGACCAGCACCGCCGGTAGTGAGGCGGGGCAGGGCGGCTACACCCCGCGCCGCGCCGCCCGGGCCGAGGATGTCGGGGTCGGTGCGCTCGACTACCGCGTCTGGCACTGGGACGCCCCGGGCGGCCGGCCGGTGGTATTTCTGCACGGCTGGATGGATTCCGGCGCGACGTTCCAGTTCGCCGTGGACCATCTGCCCGCCGACTGGGACATCATCGCCCCCGACTGGCGGGGGTTCGGGGGTAGCGACCGCGCGCCCGAGAGCTACTACTTTCCCGATTACCTCGCGGATCTGGACGCCTTGCTGGATCGCTACTTCCCCGAACAGCCCGTGCTCCTCGTGGGGCATAGCATGGGGGGCAACGTTGCGGGTTTGTACGCCGGCGTGCGCCCCGAACGTGTGCAGCGGCTGATCTCGCTGGAGGGGTTCGGGCTCGCCTCCGCCGCGCCGGAAGCGGCGCCCGAGCGTTACGCCGCCTGGCTGGACAGCCTCAGGGAGACCCCTGGATTGCGCTCATTCGAAAGCTACGATGCCCTGGCGGCGCATCTTCAGCGGCAGAACCCCAGGCTGACGGCCGAGCGCGCGGACTACGTGGCGCGCTGCTGGGGCGAATCGGCGGTGGACGGAACGGTGGAGTTGCGCGGTGACCCACGGCACAAACGCCCCAATCCGGTCCTTTACCGGCTGGAAGAGGCCATGGCCTGCTGGCGACGGGTCACAGCGCCGACGTTCTGGCTTCTGGGAGCGGAATCCGACGTGCTGAGGCGCGCCGGCGCCGAGTCCGATTTCGAGACGCGCCTGGCGTGTTTCGCCGAGATACGCACGGAGGTGATCGAGGCCTGCGGGCATTCCATTCACCTGGATCAGCCGGTCCGGCTGGCGGAGTCGATACGGGTCTTCACCGGCGATTAGAACAGGCGATGCCGTTCAGGCGGGGCGCGTGACGCGCTGCACCAGATTTGTTGCGCTGCGACATAATTGTTGCTAACCTACTGGTAAGTCAACTTGCAATGGGACTCGGGTCCCGCATGGAGGTGACACCATGGGTAAGCGCATTCACAATGCAGCGAGCAGTGCCTGGCAGCGTTTCCGGAGCCTGGACCGTCAGGTGGCGCGGACCGCCAGCCGCTTCGCCGACACCAGCCTGGACGAGCCCCGCGCCCTCAGCTCGGCACCGGACTATCACGCCGTCAAGGCATCCGCCGATAGCGGAGCGCGCGCCGCCGGCTTCTGAAGCTGTCCCGGATGCAGCCACAAGCCCCTCTCGTGAGGGGCTTTTTTGTTCCCGCCATTGGGGCCGCCGGTCAATCCCCCCGAATGCCGGCCACGTTGACCTTGGTCAACACGTTCTCCCGCCCGCGGACCTAGATTGCCGGATACGGTGCCGTTTCTCGCCACCGTGACTGCGCCGGCACGACGCCGGTGCAGGCCGAATGACTCTCGTCAGGCATGCAGGGAGGAGCACCGCAATGGCGAAGGAAAACACCCGGAAATCGGCCCAGGAAACGACACCGGCGAAGGGTTCGACACTGTCGGCGACGCCGGCCCGGGCCCTTACGCCGTTCGAGGAAATGGACCGGTTCTTCGATCAGATGCTCGACCGGGGCTGGATGCGTCCGATGGGCTGGGAACGTCCCCTCATGAGCCGGTTGGCGTCGATGGAGCCGCGGATTCCAAAAGTGGATGTCATCGACAACGAGAAGGACATCCTGGTGCGGGCCGAGCTCCCGGGGGTGGACCGCAAGGACGTGGATGTCTCCGTGAACGACAACAGCGTCACCATTCGGGCGGAGACCCGCAGCGAGAGCAAGACCGAGGAGGACAACTACTATCGCTGCGAGATCTCCCGGGGCAGCTTCAGCAGAACCGTCGGTCTGCCGGGCGAGGTCGACGCGGACAAGGCCGACGCGAAGATGAACGACGGCATCCTTGAGCTGCGCCTGCCGAAGCTGAAGTCCGCGCGACGGCGCAAGATCGACGTCAAATAGCATGCCCGTGCCCGCCGGCGCGGGCGCGGGGCCAGGAACGGGGCCGGGCCCGCGACCGGACAACGGCGGGCGTTGTCCGCTGACAGCGCACCGGCGGTCCCAGGGAGGAGGAACCGGAACAATGCGGTTACGCGGCGCGGTGGAGCGGGTGCGCAGGCTGCCTTGCGGGTATGCGTGTCTGGGACTCAGGGAGTTGGGCGGCGGCGGAAGCGGCGCCAGGTTCATGGTGCTGGTGCCGGCACTGGTGCTGGTACGGGACGGTTTTCCCGACGTGGACGAGATGGTCGAGGTGGAGATTCGCCGGCACGCCGGCGAAGCGCCGGTCAGGCTTCCGTGGGAGATTACCTGGTGCGCCCGGCAAATCCATTCGCGGCTGGGCGTCCTTGGCCATGCACGGTGTTCCGGGCCATCGCCTCCAGATGCGGATTCGGGGTGCCGAGAGGAGAATCGGGCGGGCGACGAACCGGGGGCATGGGGCGACGGCCCCGGCATGGCGGCCGTCCATTGAATCTTTGGCGACAGGAGCGGGCACGACAATGAGCGTCGGCGAATTCTGCAATCGTGAGGTGGTGGTCGCCGCCGGCGACGAGTCCGTCCAGGCCGGCGCGCGGCTGATGCGCGAGCATCACGTGGGTGACCTCGTCCTGGTCGAGGAGCGTGGCGACACCCGTGTCCCGGTGGGCATCGTCACGGACCGCGACCTGGTGGTGGAGGTGATGGCAGCCGGCATCGCGCCGGAGGTGCTACGGCTCGGGGATGTTGTCACCGGCCCGTTCTTCCTGGTGCATGAGGACGACAGCCTCTTCGACGCCCTGGAGATGATGCGCGGTCACGGCGTGCGCCGGGTGCCCGTGGTGGATGCCGACGGCGGGCTGGCCGGGATCATCACGGCGGACGACGTGGTTGGACTGCTTGCCGAGATGCTGGACGACCTGGCGGCGCTGGTAGAGCGCGAGGGCGCGCGGGAGCGCGCCAGGCGGCCGCCGCGCTGGGAGGGAACCGATGGCCCATGACACGAACATCCGCGTGAACGAACGAAGCGTCACCATCGAGGTCGCCGGTGGCGGCGTCATTCACGCCGACATCGCCGCGCCGGAGGGTGCCGCCGATGGGCTGATCATCTTCGCCCACGGTAGCGGCAGCAGCCGGTTGAGTTCCCGCAACCGGGCGGTGGCGCGGAGTCTCGTCGAACGCGGTTTCTGCACGATGCTGCTGGATCTGTTGACCGCCGAAGAGGACGAGGTGGACCGCTACACGCGGGAATACCGGTTCGACATACCGTTGCTGGCGCAGCGGCTGGTCGCCGCCACCCGCTGGTCCCGCCGCGATCCGTCGCTGGCGGACCTGGCGATCGGTTACTTCGGCGCCAGCACCGGCGCCGCGGCCGC
>JACDUA010000065.1 GCA_013519935.1 Ectothiorhodospiraceae bacterium WFHF3C12
GCCAGCGCGGCCCTGGCCGTCGTGGAGCCCCAGGGCTCGGGCCTCGGCGGCGGCGGTTTCTGGCTGCTTCACCGGGGGCAAGCCGATAGCTCGGTCATGGTGGACGGCCGGGAGCGCGCGCCGCGTGCGGCGAGCGAAGACATGTACGTCGACGAGTCCGGGGAGCGGATCCCCCGGCTGTCCCTGGATGGGCCACTGGCGGCCGGCATTCCGGGGGAACCCGCGGCCCTCGATCACATCGCCAGGCATTACGGCGATCTGCCCCTGGCCCGCAGCCTGGCGCCGGCCATCCGCCTGGCCCGGGAAGGCTTCACGGTGAACGCCGATTACCAGGGTCTGGCACGCTTTCGTCTGGAAGCGCTGCGCGCCCAGGACCGGGCCAGCAGGCTGTTTCTCGACGACGGCGAGCCGCCGGAACCCGGCTGGCGGCTTCGCCAGCCGGCACTGGCCCGCACCCTGGAGCGCCTCGCGGAGGACGGCCGTGACGGTTTCTATCGCGGGCCCGTGGCGCGGGCCATGGTGGACTCGGTCCGCGCCGGGGGCGGCATCTGGACTCTGGCGGACCTGGCGGAATACGAGGTCATCGAACGCGAGCCGATCCGGTTCGATTACCGGGGCATCCGCGTCACGTCGGCTCCACCGCCCTCGGCGGGCGGCGTCGGCCTGGCGACCATGCTGAACATACTCGAGCGCTTCGAGCTCGCAGACATGTCCCGCGTCGATCGCGTTCATCACGTCGTCGAGGCCATGCGGCGCGCCTACCGGGACCGGCACCGCTACCTGGGGGACCCTGATTTCGTCGATATCCCCGTCAGCCGCCTCACCAGCGACGCCTATGCCGGGGAGCTGGCCGCGGGCATCGACCCGGCGCGGGCCAGTGCCAGTCGCGCGCTCACGTCCTCGGCCGGGGGACGTGATACCACGCACCTCTCGATCATCGATACCGAGGGCAATCGCGTTGCCGCCACGCTGTCCGTCAACTACCCGTTCGGAGCCGCCTGGGTGGCCGGCGACACGGGTGTGCTGCTGAACGACGAGATGGACGACTTCGCCGCACGGCCGGGCAAGCCCAATGCCTACGGACTGATCGGCGGCGAGCCCAACGCCATCGCGCCGGGCAAGCGGCCGCTGTCCAGCATGAGCCCGACTTTTCTGGAAACGCCGGACCGCGTGGCGGTGCTGGGCACCCCCGGCGGCAGCCGCATAATAACGATGGTGCTGCTCGGGGCCCTGGCGTTCGAGCGCGGCGAGCCCCCCACGGCCTGGGTAACACGGCCGCGCTATCATCACCAGTACCTGCCGGATCATATTCAGCACGAGCCCGACACCTTCGACGCGGATACGGCCGGCGCCCTCCGGGCCATGGGGCATGAGCTCGAATCGGTGGGCCGGCATTACGGGGACATGCAGGCCATTCTCTGGGACCGGGTCTCGGGCACGGTATCCGCGGCCGCCGATCCGCGCGGTCAGGGGCTTGGCGCGAGCTTCCGCGTGGAGCAACGGCAGGCGGGCGCCGAAGGCCGTACCGCTAACGCTCCGGAATAGGCTACGGGTTCGCGGGACGGTACATGACGACCCGGTTGCGGCCGTCGGACTTGGCGCGGTAAAGGGCCCGGTCGGCTTCATCCAGCAGCGCCTCGTGATCCGCCACGTCGGCCCGGAAACTGCTCAGGCCGACACTGACGGTCACCCCGAGCGACTGGCCGCCGACATGGATGTCGGCCCGCTCCAGGGTCTCGCGCAGCCGCTCCGATACCACCATTGCGCCCTGGGCGCCGGTTTCCGGGAGAATCAGCGTGAACTCCTCGCCGCCGTAGCGCCCGGCAATGTCCGGCTGGCGCAGCACCCCGCAAGTGTAGCCGACCACGGCCTGAATGACTTCGTCGCCGGCCCGGTGCCCGTAGCTGTCGTTGATCTGCTTGAAGTGGTCGATGTCGAACATCACCACGGAGAGCTCACCCCCGTAACGGCGCACCCGGCTGACCTCCGCCTCCAGGGAGCGCTCCAGCTGCCGCCGGTTGAATATCCCCGTCAGGCCATCGCGGATGCTGATATCACCCAGGCGCGCCAGGGCCTCTTCCCGCTGAACCTCCGAGATAATCTTGTCGGTGACGTCGACAATGGAAACGCCCACGTGGGCAATGCGGCCGTCGGGGCCCTGCAGCGGCAGGAACGTGCAGTCCTGGCGCATGTAGTCGATGCCGCCGGTGACCGGCCGGTGATGGTCGAAGCGCAACAGATAGGGGCGCTGATTGGCTGACGTGAACGCGTAGCCGCCAATCTGGAAGACCGTCTCCACCTTCTTGCGCAACCACGGCTCGTCGACCTCGGGGAAGAGGTCAAAGATCACCCGCCCCAGGACCTCCGCGGCACTTCGGCCGCTGTTGAGCTCCATGAACCGGTTCCACAGGCGCAACCGGAACTCCGGGTCGAGGACGAACAGGCCGACGTTGAGCTGACCGATCAGGCCGGCTAGCAGCTGAGGGTCGTTCGAGTCGGGCGCGTTCACAAGGCGGCGAGCATCCTGTTGAGCACGGCGCGCATGCGCTCAATGGCGTCTTCCGGCATCAGCAGCACCAGGTGACAGCTGAAGCCACGGGACTCGACTTCGAAATCAACCTCGATGAGCAGGGCCTGGCTCCAGGGTACGGCGGCCGGCTCCAGCAGCTCCGACAGCTCCGTCTCCCGGCCCAGCACGGTGGGGGCCTGGAACCCGAAACGCGCGCCGATCTGCTCCCCGAGGCCGGACAGCACGGCCCCGACCAGGATATTGCTGACGTCCAGCAACACCTCCTCGCTGGCGGCGTCGTGAAACGCCTGATAACCAAGGAGATCGCCAATGCCCCGGCCACCCTGGCGACCGAACAGCACGATGGCCTCGCCCCGCATGGCGCTGAAGAACGCCTGGCGTACGACGGTGTCGTGGGTACCCTCGGGGGTCAGCTCCGTAACGGCCCGGGAGACGGCCGCCGCCGAGACAACGCGGGCCTGGGGCACCGAAAGCCGCACATACGTATCCAGCACCCGGGCAAGCGAGGCCCCTGCCTGCCCGACGGCGATGTTCACGAGCTCGCCGAGGGCATCCAGCTGGTCCTCGGTATAAGCCAGGGCGTTCATACCAGCCCCAGCTCCTCCAGCGCCTGGCGGATCCTGTCGGCCTCCACGGGTTTCTTGACGAAGGCCTGGGCGCCGAGCTCGAGGGCCTGCTCGACCGCGCGCTCCTGGATGTCCGCGGAGACCACGATCGTAATACAGTCGAGGCCTTCCTCGCCCTTGCGCCGCAATACCTCGAAGCCATCCACGCCGGGCATGGTCAGGTCCAGGAACATCACGTCCACACCACCCTGGCGCAACACGTCCAGAGCCGCCTCGCCGCCACTGGCCTGGGTAACGGAAACGTCCCAGTCCTCGGGCAGAGCCTTCAGAAGCAACTTGCGGGACATGGTGGAGTCGTCCACCACCAGGATTGGCATCGTCATGGTCTGCCTCGGCGTTCATTCTGGGCGGCACGCGGCCGGTCGCCGCGCCGCCTGTTATCGTCCGGGCGAATCCGGCGGGTTCGCGCATCCGCACCGGTGCGCTCAAGCTTAGCACGCGCCATTATATGCACATAACGAAGGCGCGCCCCGCGTGACGGGACGCGCCTTGACCGGTAGGGAAGCGCTTATTTGTCCGGCTGTGGCGTCATGCGCAGGTAGGGCCGCAGCTCCTTCCAGCCCTTGGGGAACTGCTTCTCCGCGTCCTCGTTGGAGATGGACGGCAGAATGACGCAGTCCTGGCCTTCCACCCAGTCCACCGGCGTGGCCACCTTGTGGTGGTCGGTGAGCTGCAGGGAGTCGATGACCCGCAGGATCTCGCCGAAGTTGCGCCCGGTGCTGGCTGGGTAAGTCAGCGTCGCGCGGATCTTCTTGTTCGGGTCGATGATGAACACCGAACGTACCGTGGCGGTGGCGTCCGCGTTGGGATGGATCATGTCGTAGAGCTCGGCCACCTTGCGGTCCTTGTCCCCGATGATCGGGAAGTTGACCGTGGTGTTCTGGGTGTCGTTAATATCACTGACCCATTTTTTGTGATCGTCCACCGGATCGACACTGAGCGCGATCGGCTTGACGTTGCGCTTGTCGAACTCCTGCTTGAGCTTGGCGGTCTGGCCCAGCTCCGTAGTGCACACCGGGGTGAAATCCGCCGGATGCGAATACAGCACGACCCAGTGGTCGCCGCTCCACTCGTGGAAGTCGATGGTTCCCTCGGTGGTCTCCACCGTGAAGTCCGGCGCGGTATCTCCGATTCGAAGCGACATTGCTCTGCTACCTCCCCTATGCCTTGATACACGAAAGTGTTTCGCCTGCGCCATCTATGTAGTGGCGCGGGCTGCATAACCCAAAAGAATGAATGCTTCTATAGTAGAAACGCCAGGCGATAATCAAGCCTCCCCATCGGAATGGCCAAACACCTTGCCAACGCCGGTGGCGGTCAGGAGCACCACGTGCACGCTGGTCTGATAGACAAGCCCTGCAGCCTTGAGCGCCTCGATGGCGTCGGCCTCGGCCACCGCGTCCAGGCGCAGGAAGTCCTCGCCTTCCACAAGGCTCTCGCGGCGGCGTTTGAAGGCACGGAAAGCGGTGCCCTTGGGCCCGTGGAGGCGCCGATCGAGCGCCTGGAAGCTCATCACCGCGCGGCCCCTGAAATCAAAGGGCTCCCATAGCGCCATGTCCGCCCCCATGTTGCCTGCGTATATCGGCGCACCATAGCCAAAACCATCGAGTAACGCATTCGACCGAATCGGGAGTGCCCATGGAATTCCTTTCCGAATACGGACTCTTCGCCGCCAAGACGGTGACCCTGCTGGGGGCGGTTGTCATCGCCGCGGTCGTCGTCGCCGCGCTGGCCGCGAGGCCGCGCGACACCGAGGGACGCGAGCGGCTGGACGTCAAGCGGCTCAACGACCGCTTCCGGCGCATGGAGAACGCCCTGCGCAGCCACATGGTCGGCCGCAAGGGCGCCAAACAGCTGCTGAAACGCGAGAAGGCCCGGCGCAAGGCCCGGGACAAGCATGCGGACGGTGCTACGCCCCGGGTGTTCGTGCTGGAATTCGACGGCGACCTGCGGGCCAGCGCCGTGGACCATCTGCGCGAGGAGATCACGTCGGTGCTCGCGGTCGCCGAGCCCACCGACGAGATCGTGGTGCGGCTGGAGAGCCCGGGGGGCATCGTACCGTCCTATGGGCTGGCCGCCTCTCAGCTCGCACGGGTGCGCGACCGCAACATTCCCCTGACCGTCACCATCGACAAAGTGGCCGCCAGCGGCGGGTATCTGATGGCCTGCGTGGCCAACCGCATTCTCGCCGCACCGTTTGCCATCGTCGGATCCATCGGCGTGGTCGGCCAGGTGCCGAACTTCCATCGCCTGCTCAAGCGCCACGAAATCGACTACGAGATGGAGACGGCCGGCGACTACAAGCGCACCCTGACGATGTTCGGCGAGAACACCGACGAGGGCCGACGCAAGTTCCGCGAAGAGCTGGAGGACACCCACGCCCTGTTCAAGGAGCACATCCAGCGCTACCGCCCCTCGGTAGACGTGACACGCGTCGCCACGGGCGAGTACTGGCTCGCCGAGCGCGCGTTGGGCCTTGGCCTGGTGGACACGCTCAAGACCAGCGACGACTACCTCTGGGAGCGCGCCAGCGAGGCCGATCTCTACGAGGTGCGCTACCGCCAGCGCAAACCGCTTAGCAAGCGCCTGGCGCTCAGCCTGGAGGGGGCGCTGAGCCGCCTGCGCAGCGGGTTCTGACCGCCCCCGAGATGCTTGCGGCACCCCCTGGGCGGGTGTAGGTTGGAATCGTACAGCGCTGGCACACCCGTCCAGGGCCGCCCGTGACCGCGGCCCCTTCCCGCAGAGGAGCCGGGCCATGGAATTCGAGAATCGCCGCCAGAGACGTCGCCAGCTCATTTTCTACCTGCCGGTTCACGACCGGGCCACCGGCGAGAAGCTGGGTCTGCTCGGGGACATCACGACCGAAGGGCTACTGATCATAAGCCGCGAGGCCATTCCCGAGGGACAGGTCCTGGAACTGGAAATCGTCAACAATACCAGCCATCCTCTCCCGACACCGCTGCGCCTGCGCGGCGAGAGCCGATGGTCCCATCCCGATGTCAATCCCGATTACTACGCCACCGGCGTGGAATTGCTCGAGGTGGACGCCCGCACCCAGGGGGCCATAGGCAAGCTGGTCTCCGAAATCGGTTTCACCGATCACTAGAAAAGCGCTGAAGGATGCGTGCGCACCGCGGGTCTCGTGTCACTGCCGGTACAACCGAGCAGCGCAACACCGGGTGCCACCGCCGTGCCGCCCAGGCGAACGCCTCTGCGCGACTGGGAAACCGTCGCCGGACGGCGACAGAAATGTTGCGACGCAAAACCCTGATTGTTATCCTGTCTCGACTGAGCTTCAGGGCGGCAGGCCCTGCGTTCGGTGAGTTAGGACAGCGAATGATCCCCTAGTCTGTTTGAGCCGCCACGACCACAGTGGCGGCTTTTTTGTGTCCGCCCCCCCCGGAATGGCGTGCTCAGGGTTTCAGTCGGGCTTGCGCACCACGAAGTGAAACACCTCGCCCGTCTCCCAGTAAGCATCCAGCACATTCTCGGTCTTGGCGCAGAAAGCCTTGAAGTCGATCTCCGAATGGGGATCCGTGGCCATCACGTGCAGCCGCGCCCCGGCATCCAGGCCGACCAGCTGTCGCTTCGTCTTGAGAATGGGTAGCGGACACTTCAGACCGCGGGCGTCCAGTTCGTCGTCGTACTCTTCGGACATGGTCTTCCGGCTACAAACGGGGCGATTATCATCGGCGGCTACTCGCTCACCACCGCTTCGGCCGGTTATTATATGTTATTCGGCGGCGCGGCCACGACCGGAAGCGGCCGTTAACAGATCAGGAGACACCGCACATGAGTGACGAACGTCCGGAGCGCAAGAGCGATTATGATCCGCGGCCGTTCAGTGACGCCCGGCTGCGGGAGGAGTACAGCCGGGAAGAGGTCGAACGCTGGCGCCAGGAGGCCGACGAGAGCCACGCCAACTGGTTCGACGTCATGAACAACGACTACGGCAAGGACTGACCCGGTACCGGGGCGACGGCCAGGGCATGGCCACCAATTCAATTACAAGCCAGTAGCGGAGGAGCCCACCGTGGCCGAGCACAAGATCCTGCTCACCGAGGCAGAGCTGCCCACCCATTGGTACAACGTTATCCCGGACCTGCCGAGCCCGCCGGCGCCCTACGTCGGGCCGGACGGCGCGCCGGTGCCGCCCGAGGCCATGCAGGCCATTTTCCCGCCCGGCATCATCGAGCAGGAAGTCAGTCAGGAGCGCTGGATCGCCATTCCCGAACCGGTCCGGGAAGCGCTGGCGCTGTGGCGGCCCTCGCCGCTATACCGGGCACTGAATCTGGAGAAGGCGCTCGGCACGCCGGCAAAGATCTACTACAAGTACGAGGGCGTGAGCCCCTCCGGCTCCCACAAGCCCAACTCGGCGGTGGCGCAGGCCTATTACAACCAGCAGGCGGGCATCAAACGGCTGACCACGGAGACCGGCGCCGGCCAGTGGGGCTCTTCCCTGGCCCTGGCCGGACAGATGTTCGGGCTGGAAGTGCGCATCTACATGGTCAAGGTCAGCTACGAGCAGAAGCCCTTCCGGCGCTCGATGATGGAAACCTGGGGCGGTGAGGTCATTCCGAGCCCCTCCAGTCTCACCGAGACCGGCAAGGCGGCGCTGGCCAAGGACCCGGACAATCCGGGATCGCTGGGCCTGGCCATCTCGGAGGCCGTCGAGGAGGCCGCGGGCCGGGCGGACACGAACTACGCGCTTGGCTCGGTGCTCAACCACGTGCTGCTGCACCAGACCATCATAGGCCAGGAAACGAAGGCGGCCCTGGCGAAGGTGGGCGACTATCCGGACGTGGTCCTCGCTCCCTGCGGCGGCGGCTCCAATGTCGGCGGCATGATGTTCCCGTTCCTGGCCGACAAAGCGGCGGGCAAGGACATCCGCCTGGTCGCGGTCGAGCCCAGCAGCTGCCCGACGCTCACCCGCGGCCACTATGCCTACGACTACGGAGACAGCGCCGGGCACACGCCCATCATGAAGATGTACACCCTCGGCCATGACTTCATGCCACCGGGCATCCACGCCGGCGGCCTGCGCTATCACGGCGACTCCGCCCTGGTCTCCCAGCTCTACGACAAGGGCATCCTGGAGGCGGTCGCCGTGCCCCAGATCGCCACCTTTCAGGCCGGCGTCGAGTTCGCCCGCGCCGAGGGCATCATCCCGGCGCCCGAGTCCTGCCACTCGGTGCGCGGCGCCATCGACGAGGCGCTGCGGGCCAAGGAAGAGGGCAAGGAAAAGACCATCCTGTTCACCCTCTCCGGCCACGGCCATTTCGACATGGCCGCGTACGACAAGTACTTCGCCGGCGAGCTGGAGGACTTCGAGTACCCGGCCGACGCCATCGACCAGGCGTTGCACAACCTGCCCAAGGTGGGCACCTGAAGCGATTCGCGGCCAGGGGCTGCTCCTACGTGTGTGTTGGCGCCGCGTAGGAGCGGCCCCTGGCCGCGAACGCCGGTGATCCGGCGAACCGTCGCTGGGTTTCGGCCGCAGCAAGGCGTGCGAAATCGCTATTGACGTTGGGAGCTTTAACGACGTCGGCCGGATGGACTTGCCATCCGACATCGCGCCACCAGCTGTCTGCGCCGGTGCCGACCTACGCTTCCTGATCACTGCGATGCTCGGCCAGCAACGGGCGGGCATCAGCCAACCCCTTGAGGTTTAGCCCCCGACCATTTCCGAAGTCGAGAACCTTGCGTTCGTCGCGGCGGTCTGTAGGAGGACATCTCCCCTTTCGCCGCGCCGAGCATCGCAGCCATTTGTCGTTTCCGGCCTGGAGCGATAGCGCAAGGGTGCCGCCAGGCAGGGGCGGGGCACAGGGCGCCACCCCCTTGCATCCGCAGACCCCACCCATACTTTGTTACACTACGCGGCAGCGCACCATTCACTCCGCCGTGATGCCCACCATCGCGGCCCCAGGCCACGGGAAGCACACATGAGCGAGCTCAAGGGTATCCCGATAGTCGTCGGCAGCGGCAGCAAGGTCACCAAACCCCAGGGCTTCACCGCCATTAAGAACGGCGTGAAGACTCAGCGCGAGGCCGCGCCCGTGCCCAGGGGCAACAAGCCCGACTGGCTGAAGGTGAAGATCCCCACCGGCGAGGGTTACCAGAAGGTCAAGAAGACCGTACGCGAGCATCGCCTGGCCACCGTCTGCGAGGAGTCCATGTGTCCGAACATGGGCGAGTGCTGGGGGGCCGGGACGGCCACCATCATGCTCATGGGCGACGTCTGCACCCGGGCCTGCCGGTTCTGTTCCGTGGATACCGGCAACCCCCGCGGCTGGCTGGACGAGGATGAGCCGCGCCAGGCCGCGGAGTCCGTGGAACTGATGGGCCTGAAGTACGTGGTGCTGACCTCCGTGGACCGGGACGACCTGGCGGATGCCGGCGCCGGCCACTACGCCGACTGCATCCGCGCCATCAAGGATCGCTGCCCGGAAACCGCGGTGGAGGCATTGACACCTGACTTCCAGGGCCGGATGGACCTGGTGGAGCAGGTGGTCGACAGCGGGCTGGAAGTCTTTGCCCAGAACGTGGAAACCGTCGAGCGCCTCACCCACCCGGTGCGGGACCCGCGGGCCAGCTACGAGACCACGCTGCGGGTGCTCGAGCACGCCAAGCGGCACAGGCCCGAGGTCCTGGTCAAGACCAGCCTGATGGTGGGCCTCGGCGAGACCGACGCGGAAATCCGCCAGACCATGCGCGACCTGCGCGCGATCGGTTGCGATATCGTCACGTTCGGCCAGTATCTGCGGCCGACGGTCAACCACCTGCCCGTGGACCGCTTCGTTCATCCCGACCAGTTCGAGCAGTACCGCCAGTGGGGGCTGGAGATGGGCTTCCTGGAGGTGGTCTCCGGGCCGCTGGTGCGCTCCAGCTACCGGGCCGAGCGCGTTCTTGAGAAGAACAACGTCGGACTCGGTGCCGCCGGCTAGCGCGAGACGAAGGGTTCAGCCGGCGCTGAAGCCACCGGTGAGATGAAAGATCTCGCCGGTATCGTCCACCACGGCATAGTCGGCGCCCGAATCACTCACGAGGAAGCGCACGCTGCCGGGCAGGAACACCGGCCTGTGAAAGCTGGCGTCCATGGATACCCGTCCCACGGTCCGGCCGGCGCAAAGGGCCGCGGCGGCCCGGCCGAAGCTCCACATGCCGTGAGCGATATGACGCTGAAAGCCGAAGAGCTTTGCAGCCAGCGGATGCAGGTGAATGGGATTGATGTCGCCGGCCAGCCAGCCGTACCGGCGGCCGAGATCGGTCGGCAGAGTCCAGCGTTCGCGGTCCCTGTAATCCCTGAGCTCCGGCGGTTCCCAGCCACTGCTCTGCCTGCGCCCTCGAGACGGCGCCAGATAGGTACTTGTGCTGTACCAGACCGGGTCGCCGTGCCGGTCCGAAAGGCGCGTCTCCAGATCGAACTCGATACCCTTCGCCGCGTCCCGGTGACCACCAACCCGCGCATTGACCCGCAACGGTTCCACCCGATCCAGGGAGCGGACCTGATGCACGGCATTGCGAACATGCACGAGTCCGGGCAGCCGCAGTGGGAATGCCCGGTGGGTCAGAATGGCCAGGTGCAGTGGCGCTGCCATGACGTGGGGATACGTCAGCGGCAGCGCGTGGCCGGCCCGGTAGCCGCAGATGGCCGCATAGCGGCGCACATGGTCCAGATCCGGACGCAGGGCTGCGAGCGATGCCTCGATCCGTGGCACCGGATGCCGGTCATCCACGACCCCGCCGCCGCTAAATGGCGCCTTGAGCAACGCCAGCAACGGCGACGGCGGCGCCGCGAACTCGAGCCGCGTCACCGACATCTCAGGCACCGATCAGGGACTGACCGCACACGCGCAGGGTCATGCCGCTGATGCCGCATGCCCCCGGGGTGGCGAGAAAGGTGATGGCCTCGGCGACGTCCCCGGGTTGGCCGCCCTGGGAAAGCGAGTTCATGCGCCGGCCGGCCTCGCGGATCATGAACGGCATCGCCGCGGTCATTCGCGTTTCAATGAAGCCGGGCGCAACAGCGTTGACGGTGATCCCCCTCGGCGCCAGCCGCTGCGCCTGCGCGTCGACGTAGCCGATCAGGGCCGCCTTGGCGGTAGCGTAGTTGGTCTGTCCGGCGTTGCCGGCTATACCGCCGATGGAGGACAGGCACACGACCCGGCCCTGGTCACGCAGAACGCCGTCGGCCTCCAGCTTCCCGTCGATCCGCAGGATGGCCTCCAGGTTGATGGCCATGAGCTGATCCCAGTAATGCTCGGGCATGCGCGCCAGGGTCTTATCCCGGGTAATGCCCGCGTTGTGCACGACGACATCAACGCCATCATCAAGCGCGCCGGCGATCCGGGCCGGTGCGTCTTCGCCGGTAACGTCCAGCGTCAGGGCCCTGCCGCCGACGCGGGCCGCCGTCTCCTTCAGGGGCTGTTCCGCGGCCGGTATGTCCAGGCACACCACCGTGGCCCCCTCGCGGGCGAGGCAGGCAGCCGTGGCGGCACCGATCCCCTGGGCCGCGCCGGTCACCAGCGCCGTCTTCCCCGTCAGGGGCTGCGTCCGGGGCATCTCGGCCGGCGCTGGGCCGCGCTCGCGCACCGTGATGGGCTGGCCGTCCACGTAGGTGGCGTGGCGGCTGAGCAGGAACCGGAGTGGTCCCTCGAGGCGGTCGCCGGCGCCGGTCTCGGCATAGATCAGGTTGGCGGTGGCCCCGCGGCGCCCCAGTTCCTTGGCCAGTGAGCGGGTGAACCCCTCGATGCCCCGCCGGCATGCCGCCTGGACGCTGTCCGCGGCACTCGACGGGGTGGCGGTGACGACGACTACCCGCCCGTCAGCGGCCAGACGCTGCAGGTTGTCATGAAAAAAGCTGTAGAGCGCGCGCAGATCCGCGGCACGCGCCACCGCGCTGGCGTCGAAGACCACGGCCGATGCGGGCTGACCGTCCGCGCCGGCGCCGGCGAGCTCCGCCCCACAATCCGCGAGCACCCGCTGAAGCGTGGCGTTGAAGCCGCCTTCACCGGCCAACACGAGGCGCTGCCCCGCCAGCGGCCGGTCCTCATAGGGCGCCTCGCTACGGGCCAGGGTTCTTGGCGTGGGCATGCCGAGGGCCTTCAGCGAGCGCCGGGCCAGGCCGTTGTCCGATAGCTGCAGAAGATAGTCGCCCATCGCGGGCCTCCATCTCTTGTTCTTGTTGCCAACCCTTCAGGAGTGATTGTCAGGTCTCAGCGTTCGAGTATAGCGGTCACCCCCTCGCCGCCGGCGACACAGATGGAGATCAGCCCGCGCCGGCGACGAACTCCCCCAGGCGCTCGCCTGCCAGGTTGTAACGCCGCACCAGGCCACCCAGGGCCGCGCCCAGCATATCCTTGTTGCTCAGGCCGGCGTTTGCGGTATTGGAACGCGCGAACGGGATCCGGTTGACCCCGACCACCGCCACGCGCCGCAGCGCGTCAGTATTCGCCATACCGCACTGCCTCCTCCATCGTACGCGTGCCAATCACCCGCCGTATGGGCTTACGTCCGCCGCCGCGTTCGATGTCGGCGGGCCGGCCTTCTTCGACCACCGCCCGGTAGCGCTGCGTGGTCATGGGCTCGTAGCGCCGCGTGTCCGCATCGAAGACATAGAGCTCATCTTCGACGCCTGCCGGGTCGAAACCCTCGCGTTGGAGCTCGGCCTTGTGGTGTTTGAACGTGCTGGTGGTGGCGTGGTCCTCGCGCAGACGCAGGAACAGCGGGATGGCATAGTCGGCCAGGCGTTCCCGCAGGTAACGGCCCAGACCCGCCCGGTCCAGGGGTTCGTCACGCACCAGCGTCAGCGCGGCCATGCCCGCCCGGCCCTCGCGGCCGGGGACGCGCACGCCGTAGACCACCGATTCACGCACCTGCGGAAAGCCGTTGAGCACCTGCTCGACTTCCGTCGTGGCGACGTTCTCGCCTTTCCAGCGAAACGTGTCCCCCAGCCGGTCCACGAACTGCACATGCCGCCAGCCCATCCGGCGGACCAGATCGCCGGTGTTGAACCAGCAGTCGTCGCGGCGGAAGGCATCGCGGAAGAGTTTCCTGTCACTCTCCTCGCGACTGGTGTAGCCGTCGAAGGGTGCATGTCGCGTGACCTTGGACAACAGCAGCCCCACCTCGCCGGCGCGCACGCGCTGAAGCCGGCCCTTGCCATCGCGTAGGGGCCCCTCAGTGTCCGGGTCATATGCCACCACCGCGTATCTGAACGGGGTGAAGCCGCAGGAAGGTTGCACGTCGAAGGCGTTGGTGAACAGCAGGTTGCACTCGCTGGCCCCGTAGAACTCGTTGATGTGCGGGATACCGAACCGTTCCCGGAACGGCTGCCATAGCTCGGGTCTCAGCCCGTTGCCCAGCATTACCCGGACCGAATGCCGGCGCTCGGCCGGTTTCTCCGGCTGGGCCAGCAGATAGCGGCAGAGCTCTCCGATATAGGAGAACGCCGTGGCCCGGAAATGATTGACCTCGTCCCAGAACCGCGACGCCGAGAATCGCCGCGCCACCGCCAGGGTCCCGCCGCCGCCCAGCGCCGCGCCCCAGGACAGGGTCAACGCGTTGTTGTGGTATAGCGGCAACGGGCAATAGACGATGTCGTCTCCACGCATGCCCAGCGACCCCAGGCCCACGCCGTACATGGCTCGCAGCCAACGGCCGTGGGACATGATCGCCGCCTTGGGCATCCCCGTGGTCCCCGAGGTAAGCACATGGAACGCCGGATCCCGTGTATGGATTGCGGCGGTCTCCGGTGGTTCGGTGATAGCCTCGGCATCGAGGGCCGCCGCCAGGTCTCGACACCCGGGAACGGGCGGATCGGCGTCGTCGTCAGCCAGGCAGAATATCCGGCCCGCGAGCCGTCCCGGCAGCCGGTCGCGGACGGATTCGAAGGCCTGCCGGCACTCACGCCCCACCACCAGTGCACTGGGTTCGGTGACGTGCAGGCTGTGGGCCAAAACATCGCCGCGCTGCTGATGGTTGAGCATCACGCCCACGCCGCCGAGCTTGACCGTACCGGCGGCCAGGACCAGCAGATCGGCCCGGTTCTCCATCAGTAGGGCCACGCCCTCTCCGGCCGTCACGCCCTCCCGGCGCATCAGCGCGGCCATCTGGTTGGCGCGTGCGTTGAACCGGGCATAGGTGTAGCTGCGATCGGCGTCCACCACGGCGGGGTGATCCGGACGCCTGCGTGCCCACTTCTCCAGCACCAGCCCAATGGAGTTGCGCTGCCCGGGCCGGGTCAGGGCCAACCGCAGCAGGCCGGTCAGGGCGATATGGGCGCGCGGCAGCCCCTTCAGCAGGCCCCGCGCAATGTCGAATGGACGAACGCGGCGTTTCGTCTCCATTGGCTGCGTCTCCTCCCGGCGGCGCTGACCTGCCCCGCGACGCTCGGCTCAGGAAGTCGCCCGGGGCGCCTTGCCGTCCGCCTTCTCGGCCCGAACCAGCCGTGAATGCCGGTAGCCGAAAGGGTCCCTGACGTACTCGGGATCGAAGTCATCGGTGAGGATCACGTCGTGGCGCATCCGCTCGTAATCGCGCAGGGCATCGGTCTCGGCCGTCGTGAGCAGACCCTCGCTCAGGGCACCGGCGAGCTGGGACTCGATGTCCCCGCCTTCCACTTCTCCCTTGCTCACGGCCTTCACGAATCGCTCGTAGGGCGCCTGTACGTCCTGCAGCATGTCGAAGGCCCGGAGCAGCCGGCCGGTGGGCTCGTCGGCCTCACCGACGTAAACGAGGCCGCGGTCACGGATCTCCCGGGCCACGTCGTTGGCAGTAAGCATCAGGCTGGCCAGATCCGTGGTGCTGCGGTCCGAGGGACGGCGGTAGGGTTGGCCGAACGGCAGCAGCACGAGCCGCAGGACACGGCCGACACCCGGCACCGGGTAGTTACGGCAGAACGTGTCCAGCGCTTCGCCGGCCTGGGCCAGGGCGTTGTCCAGGGCCCAGCGGGCGTGAACGAGATGATCGCGGGAATGCTGACCGTGGGTCTCGTAGAAATGGAGCACGGCACTGGCCATGTAAAGCTGGGAGAGCACATCGCCCAACCGGGCGGAGGTGGCCTCCCGAAGCTTCAACGCGCCCCCGAGGGTGCCCAGGGCCACGTCGGCGCATAGAGACAGGGCTGCCGAGAGCCGCTCGATGTGCCGGTAGTAGTGCGACAGCGCCCCCCTGGACGGGCGGCGGGCGAGCCGGCCCCCCGTCCAGCCCAGGGCCAGGGCGCGAACGCCGCGATTGATCGTATAGCCGAGATGGCCGAATAGCTGGCGGTCGAAATCGACCAGATCGTTTCGCGCCGCGGCGTCCATCTCGGCGCGGACATAGGGGTGACAGCGGATAGCGCCCTGGCCGAAGATGATCAGGCTGCGCGTCATGATATTCGCACCCTCCACCGTGATGGCCACCGGTAGGTGCTGCCAGGGCACCGCCAGGTAGTTGCGCGGGCCCATGATGATGCCGCGGCCGCCGTGGATGTCCATGGCGTCAATGAGCACCTGGCGCATCATCTCGGTGGTGTGGTACTTCATGATCGCCGTGACCACTGAGGGCGCACAGTGCTCCAGCGCGCTGGCCGTCAGCGCGCGGGAGGCCTCGAGGGTGTAGGCGAGACCGCCGATACGGGCCAGGGGCGCCTGTACGCCCTCAAAGCGCCCCACCGCGACATTGAACTGCCTGCGAATGGCGGCATAGGCGCCGGTGGCCCCGTACATGCCAAGGCCGCAGGCGGCCGAGAGCGCGGGCAGGGAAATGCCCCGTCCCGCGGACAGGCACTCCACCAGCATGCGCCAGCCCCTGCCGATCATGCGCGGGCCGCCGATGACGGCATCCAGCGGCAGGAAGACGTCCTCACCGCGGATCGGGCCGTTCATGAAGGCGCCGCCGGGGTAGTGGCGGCGGCCGATTTCCAGGCCCTCGGCATCGCGGGGCACCAACGCGCAGGTAATGCCGCAGTCCTCGCTCTCGCCGCCAAGCAGGCCCTCGGGATCGCGCAGCCGGAAGGCGAGTCCTATGACCGTGGCCACCGGGGCGAGGGTGATATAGCGCTTGTTGAAGCTCAGGCGGATACCCACCCGTTCCTCGCCGTCGATCCGCCGTTTGCAGACCACGCCGATGTCCGGGATATTGCTGGCATCGGACCCCACCTCCGGCCCCGTCAGACCGAAGCACGGAATCTCCTGGCCGCGGGCCAAACGGGGGAGCCAGTATTCCTTCTGCGCGTCGGTACCGTAATGCTGGATGAGCTCGCCCGGGCCCAGGGAGTTTGGCACCATCACGGTGACGGCGGCGGTGATGGAACGCGTGGCGATTTTCGAGACGACATGGGACTGGGCCATGGGGGGAGAAGCCCAGGCCGCCGTTTTCCCTGTCGATGAGCATCGCGAAGAAGCCCTTGCCGCGGATGTACTCCCAGGCGTCGGGGCTGAGATCCTTGTCCTCGAAGTGCACCCGCCACTCGTCGATGAGCCGGCACAATTCCTCGGTCTCGTTGTCCAGGAACCGCCGCTCATCGTCGGTAAGCGCGGTGATCCGGAAGGAGCGCAGGCGCTGCCAGTCGGGTCGTCCCCGGAAAAGCTCGGCCTCCCACCACGTATCCCCGGCCTCCAGGGCTTCCCTTTCAGTGGGTGACATTTCCGGCAGCACGCGCCGGAAGGCCCGTAGTACTGGGGCGGTGAGCACACGCGCCCGCAGCCGGGGTACATTGAACACGGCGGCCGCGGGAATGAAGACGGCGGCGGCCACGGCAGTGGCGGCCAGGCCGAGGTAGCCGGCGACGCTCAGGGCAAGCAGTCCGGCAGCCGCGAGGGCGGTGAGGACCCAGAGGCGGACGCCGCGGTACAGCATCACCACTAGGACTGCGATAATGGCGGCGGCGATTACGTAATGCATCCGACTGGAACTCTTTCCGGAAATAGGTCTTTCCGGATTATGCGCAGACGTGTCGGGAACGTCAACGTGGATTGCATGGGCTTGAAAATACTGGTCACGGGCGCGGCAACCCGGAACGGGTGCGGGTAACGATGCAGAGGCTGCGGCTGTTCAGCTACGGCACGCTGATTACCGGCGCGCTGTCATCGCGCATCGATGCGCTGATCGCGGACCACTGTGTCGCGCAGTGGGAGGGTTGGGTGCGCGGCCGGCTGTTCGATCTCGGATCCTATCCCGGAGCCGTTCCCGCAGCGCGCCGTGAGGAACGTGTCCACGGACGGGTACTGGAGCTGCAACGCCCCGGACAAGTATTGCCTTTGATCGATCAGTACGAGGGATACGACCCACGCGCACCGCACAAGAGCCTGTACCTGCGCGAGGTCGTTCGGGTGTCGCCGGCGAATGGTGGCCCGCCGGTGGAGGCCTGCATCTATTGGCTGAATCAGCGACCCGCCGGGCGCCAGCGTATCGACTCCGGCGACTACCGCCAGTACCTGGGCATCGGGCGCACGAGCTCCTCCTCGTGAGGGCGCGGACCTGCCGGCCGGGCCAGTGCCGGTAATGCCCGCCTGTCAGTAGAGGAACGGCTTGAGCATGAACGGCAGGTAGGCATCCAGAAGCAGGGCGGCGAAGATGCCCATCAGGTAGAAGATCGAGTAGCCGAACGCCTTCATGGGCAGTTTCGGGTTGTCCGAGACCAGCAACGCCACCGCGTAGTAGAGGTACGCGCCGCCGAAGCCCAATGCCCCGACCAGGTAGATCCAGCCGCTCATACCCGTGACGAAAGGCAGCACGCTGACCGCCATCAGCAGCAGCGTGTAGTAGAGGATCTGCAAGCGCGTGAAGCGATCCCCGTGCGTAACGGGCAACATGGGAATGTTGACCCGCGCGTACTCCTCGCGGCGGTGGACTGCCAGCGCCCAGAAATGGGGCGGCGTCCAGACAAAGATGATGAGGAACAGCAGCAGCGCATGGGGATCCACCGTCCCGGTCACCGCCGTCCAGCCGAGCACGGGCGGCGCGGCGCCAGCGGCCCCGCCGATAACGATGTTCTGCGGCGTCGCCCGCTTCAGATACATGGTGTAGATGAACGCGTAGCCGATCAGCGAAGCGAAGGTCAGGTAGGCGGTCATCGGGTTGACCAGGAAGTAGAGGATGCCGAGCCCGGCAAGCCCGATGAAGGCCGCGAACACCACGGCATTGACTGTCTGCAGGTGCCCGGTGGGCAGCGGGCGCCCACGGGTACGCGCCATTCGGGCGTCCACCTGCCGGTCCACCAGATGGTTGATGGCCGCCGCGGAGCCAGCACTGAGGGCGATTCCGAGATTACCCAGCGTCAGCGCCGTCCAGGGAATATCCCCGGGGGTGGCCAGCAACATGCCCACCACGGCGGTAAAAACCATCAACAGCACGACGTTGGGCTTGCACAGCTCCAGGTAGTCGCGCCAGTTGTGGAGGAAATGGCGCAGCGCCGTCCCCTCGTTTTCGCTCGTCGCTACACTAGACATGCCGCCGCCCTTCGTTGCGTACTGGCCCTGCGGTGCGAGCCAACCGTTGCTCGCCAGCGAGGTAGTTTAACGTCACCAGGGTCAACAGGAGAATGGCTGCGCCGCCATTGTGTGCGACGGCCACCCCCAGCGGCAGGTTGAACACCACGTTGGCGATGCCCAGTAGCACCTGCAGCACCAGTGCAGCCGAGAGCACGGCCGCCCCGCGCGTCGCGGCACCCCCGGGTAGCCGCCACAGCGCCACCGTGAGCCCGAGCAGGAACACCGCCACCGCCAAGGCGCCGAACCGGTGGGCGAGATGTATGGCGACCCGCGCGGGGTTGTCCAGCACGCCGAACTCATAGTTCTGGCCCAGGCCCCGCCACAGCACGAAGCCTTCTCCAAAGTCGGCGGGCGGTATCCACTGACCCTGGCTGCAGGTCGGGAATTCGTTGCAGGCCAGCGCCGCGTAGTTGGCGCTGGTCCAACCGCCGAGGGCGATCTGACCGATCAACAGCACCATGGCCACGGCCAGCGCGGGCCGCAGCCCGGCGACCGACGGCAGCCGCCAGTGGGCGGCCATCGGCAAGCGCCGCAGGGTCAACCACCATAGCAGGGACAGCGTGGCGAGACCGCCCAGCAGATGGGCCATGACGATGACCGGCTTGAGCTGCCAGGTAACCGTCCACATGCCGAGGATCGCCTGGAACACGACCACGGTGAGCAGCACCAGCGGCAGTTTCTCCAGTCGTCCGCCACGCTTTCGCGCCACACCGCTGGCTATCGCCAGCCCCAGAATCAACAGCCCGAGCACGCCGGCGAGATACCGGTGAATCATCTCCTTCCAGCCCTTGCCGGTCTCCACCGGGCGTTCCGGAAAGGCCGCGTTGGCGGCCGCTACCTCTTCCGGATGGTCCGGGACGCCGATATGCCCGTAACATCCAGGCCAGTCCGGGCAGCCCAGGCCGGCATCGCTCAGGCGCACGTAGGCACCCAGCATCACTACGCAAAGAGCAAGCACCGTGGCCGCGAATGCGGCTCGGCGAAACGCCGGGGACGCGGTCATGAGTCGTCGATCGCCTCGCTTCGCTGGAATCGCTCGATGTCCTCGTTGGACAGGCGCAACAGTCGCTCCAGGTCTTCCAGAAGGCCCTTGGCCTGGAGGGGCATCCCGTAACGCATCATCCGGAAACCCTGAGGGTCGACCACGGACAGGCCGTGGCGTTCCCCTGCCGGTAGCAGGCCGCGAATTGTCGCGCGGTCGGCGCGGACCACCCGGGCGCCCCGGACTCCCGACTCGGCGACCGGCGCGGCGCCCTCGGCTAGCAGCAACAACCGCTGCACCCTCGCCGCGTCCTTGTCCAGGGCCACGCGAACGCGGCCGCTCTTGTCCAGCAGCGCGGTACAGCCATCGTCGCAGTCGCCGGCTACCGCGTGGAGGAGCGTCCAGCGCCCGGCGAAGTAATCCTCGGGCAGCTGCGACAACCAGCTCTCGCCCGAGAGCTGCTCAGGGGGTCGGATCAGCTCGCCGTGGTTGACCGTGCCGCCGGGCCGCCAGCCACCCGTAAGCATCATCCAGGCAACCACCGGAGGCACTGCGAACAGCAGCACGACGATGATCATGATGGCGCGGCCGCGCCATGGCGAGGCTTGAGAGTCACTCATGGGTCACGCGTCTCGTATTGACCAATAGGTAAATCAGGAACAGTGCCAGTGCCAGAGCAAACCATTGCACGGCATAACCCACGTGGCGCTCAGGGCCGAACTCGACCCGCTCCCACTCGCGGACATAACCGTCCGGCGCCGCCGGGTCGAGCTGTACCAGATAGTCGCTCAGCAACGGATAGGGCAGTGCCGAGCCCATGTAGCCGTAGTCGAGATAGGCGAGCCGTCGCGGCCACCGCGCCTCGACGGCGGGCTCTCCCATACGGATTCCCACGCCGGGCCCGTCGTCGACCTGCCCATGGACGGTCCGCATCTCGGCCGTTATCTCGATATCCGGCAGCCGCGAACGCCGCGGGGGCGCGGGCACCCAACCCCGGTCCACCAGGACCGCGCCGCTGCCATCGGCAAGCCGCAGCGGGGTGATGACATGGTAGCCGGCGCGGCCGTTGCGTATCTGGTTATCCAGAAGAAACTGCCGTTGCGGGTCGTACCTGCCCCGGAGCCGGGCCTGGCGGTGGCGCGCCTCGTCATAACCCGGCTGTGCACGGTTGAGGTCGAGCACTGCGGCCTCGGCCCCCGACGCCCGGCTGCGCATGATCTCCCGCTTCTGCTCGGCACGGTCGAGCTGCCAGACCCCCAGGCCGAGGAGCAGCGGCAGCAGCAGCAGCGTCACCAGCGTGGGGATGGTCTTGGGGCGGAACAGGAACGGACCGATTCGCATCGCGACTGCATTGAAGGCTGGATGGGCGGCGCGACCGGTTCAGCCGCGTTTCGGTGCGGGCACGCCCGCCGGTTATACTGGTGCGCCAATCAAACTGCGGAGGCATCCATGGCCTGGATCAAGATCGGCATCGTCCTGACCCTCGGCGCCATTGTCTTCAGCCTGGGCTCCGGGCTGTTCTACCTGATGTCCGACAAGGGCCAGTCGACGCGTACCGTCAAGGCGCTGAGCTGGCGGATCGGTCTATCGCTGACGCTCTTCCTGCTCATCGTGCTGGGCATGGCCACCGGGGTCATCACACCCAATCCCAGCCCGATGACCCAGTAAACCGCGCCCGCCGTTGGCGGGCGCGCTGCCGCGAGCGATTCGCTAGATGATGTAGACGAAGACGTACAGACCCAGCCAGACCACGTCCACGAAGTGCCAGTACCACGCCACGGCCTCGAAGCCAAAATGGTTGTCGGCACTGAAATGCCCGGCCATGCAGCGTAGCGTGATAACGATCAGCATGATCGTTCCCAACATGACGTGCATGCCGTGGAACCCGGTGAGCATGAAGAACGTCGAGCCGTAGATGCCGGTCCCCAGCGTCAGGTTCAGGTGTGCATAGGCCTCGTAGTATTCATAGGCCTGAAACGACAGGAACACGAGTCCCAGCAGTACCGTCGCCCACATGAAGACTACCAGCTTCACGCGCTCGGCCGCTTTCAGCGCGTGGTGGGCGATGGTGATGGTCAGGCCGGACGTCAGCAGGATCAGGGTGTTGATGGTGGGCAGCGGCCAGGCGCCCATTGGCTCGAATTCCAGGGCCGCGTTACCCGGGCCTGCCGTTGGCCAGTTCAGCATGATGCCGTCCCAGATGTACCGGCTGGTCAGGGGATCCTCGCCGCTCAGCCACGGCACGGACAGAACACGAGCGTAGAACAGGGCACCGAAGAAGGCGGCAAAGAACATGACCTCGGAGAAGATGAACCAGATCATGCCCCAGCGGAAGGACAGGTCCACCTTGTCGTTGTAGTAACCCGCGACGCTCTCGCGGATCACCGTACCGAACCAGCCGAAAACCATGTACAGCGTAATGGCGATGCCGATGGCCATCACGTACACGCCCCAGTCCATCCCCTGGAGGTAGCCGGCCGCACCGATCACGCCTGAGCTCAGACCTACGCTGCCGATGATGGGCCAGTGACTGCCGTGTGGTACGTAGTACCCGGATTGTGCCTCAGCCATGCTTTGCGTCCCCTTAACCCGTGTTGGCCCCGTCTATTCTATCGTTGGCGGCGGCCATTCAGTTCGGCGCCGGCGATGACGATCCGGCTGCCCTCCTTCAGCTCATCTGCTCCAGGATGAACCCGACGTAGATCATCAATGCTACCGCAGCCAGGATGGCCACGGTTATGCGGATCCGGCGCCGGGTCCTGGCGTCTACCTGGTGTCGATCAGTCATTGTCCTGCCCATGCCGGGCGCCGTTGAGACGCCCGGCTGCTAACGCATCGGTTACTTGACCACCGGCGGCGTATCAAAGGTGTGGTGCGGTGCCGGCGACGGCACTTCCCACTCCAGACCCTTGGCACCTTCCCAGACCTGGGCGGTGGCGTTCCTGGTACCGCGAATGGACTGGATGATCAGGTAAAGGAATAGCAACTGCGACAGACCGAAGCCGAAGCCGCCGATGCTGGAGATCATGTTCCAGTCCGTAAACTGCACGGCGTAGTCCGGGATACGCCGCGGCATGCCCGCCAGGCCCAGGAAGTGCTGCGGGAAGAACAGCACGTTCACGAAGATGGTGGACAGCCAGAAATGGGCCTTGCCCAGTGCCTCGCTGTACATGTGCCCGGTCCACTTGGGCAACCAGTAGTAGACGCCGGCGATAATGGCGAACACCGCGCCGGTCACCAGCACGTAGTGGAAGTGCGCCACCACGAAGTACGTGTCATGGTACTGGAAGTCCGCCGGAGCGATGGCCAGCATCAGGCCGGAGAAGCCACCAATGGTGAACAGCACCACGAACGCGAGCGCGAACAACATCGGCGTCTCGAAGGTCATGGCGCCGCGCCACATGGTGGCCACCCAGTTGAACACCTTCACGCCCGTGGGCACGGCAATGAGCATGGTCGCGTACATGAAGAAGAGCTCACCGGCCAGCGGCATACCCACCGTGAACATGTGGTGCGCCCAGACGATGAACGAAAGGAACGCGATGGAGGCCGTGGCGTAGACCATGGACGCGTAGCCGAAAAGCGGCTTGCGGGCGAACGTCGGTATGATCTGCGAGACGATGCCGAATGCCGGCAGGATCATGATGTAGACCTCGGGATGCCCGAAGAACCAGAAAATGTGCTGGAACATCACCGGGTCGCCGCCGCCGGCCGCATTGAAGAAGCTGGTCCCGAAATACTGATCGGTCAGCAGCATGGTCACGGCACCAGCCAGCACCGGCATGACCGCGATCAGCAGATAGGCGGTAATCAGCCAGGTCCAGACGAACAGCGGCATCTTCATCAGCGTCATGGTCGGGGCGCGCATGTTGAAGATGGTCGCGATGACGTTGATGGCGCCCATGATGGAGCTGATGCCCATCAGGTGAATGGCGAAGATCACGAACGGGAACGCCGTGCCCATCTGCAGAACCAGCGGCGGATACAGGGTCCAGCCGCCGGCCGGCGCGCCGCCCGGCATGAACAGCGTGGAGAGCAGGATCGCGAAGGCGAACGGCAGGATCCAGAAGCTCCAGTTGTTCATGCGCGGCAGCGCCATGTCCGGGCCACCGACCATAAGCGGAATCATCCAGTTCGCCAGCCCCACGAACGCCGGCATGACCGCGCCGAAAATCATCACCAGGGCATGCATGGTGGTCATCTGGTTGAAGAAATAGGGATCGACCACCTGCAGCCCGGGCTGGAACAGCTCGGCGCGGATGACCATGGCCATTGCCCCGCCGACGAAGAACATGGTCAACGAGAACAGCAGGTACAGGGTACCGATGTCTTTGTGATTGGTGGTGAACAGCCAGCGCGTGAAGCCGGTCGGCTCGTCGTGGTGCCCCACCTCGTGAGTCGTCGCGGTCATGGACTCAACCTCCCTCGGAAGAATTCGTTAGCGGGCAGCCTGAACGTCTGACGGCTGTACCACATCACCCGTGTCGTTACCCAGCGCGTTGCGTTGATAGGTCACGACGGCAGCAATCTCGGCGTCACTGAGCTGCGGACCGAAGGCCTGCATGGCCGTCCCGGCGCTACCATTGATGACCATATCCAGATGGTCGTCTACCGGCCCCGTGACAACGGCGCTTCCGGTCAGTGCCGGGAACGTCGGGGGCATACCCTGACCGTCGGCCTGGTGGCAGGCCACGCACCGGGCACTGTAGACCTGCTGGCCCTGGCTCATCAGCGCTTCCTTGGTCATCCCGCCCGCCGCGGAATCGGACCCGCCGCCCTGAGCGCCGGTGTCGGCTCTGGCCGTGGTCTCCCCGGCCGGATCCGATTGGTCTTCCACGGTCTCAGTGTCTGTCCCGACGGTTTGCTGACCCGCGTCGGCCCCGGCGTCCCCGCCGGCCGTGTTGGCCGCGCCGCCCTTCTGCTCGGCCAGCCAGGCCTTGAAGTCCTCGGGCGTCTTGGCTTCCACCACGATGGGCATATAGCCGTGGTCGCGACCGCACAGCTCGGCGCACTGCCCGCGATAAACGCCCGGTTCATTGATCTGGGTCCAGGTCGCGTTGACGTAACCCGGGATAGCATCCTTCTTCCAGCCCAGATCGGGGACCCACCAGGCATGGATCACGTCATTGGAGGTAATCAGCAGCCGCACCTTGGTGTCCGTGGGCAGCACCAGCCGGTTGTCGACGTTAAGAAGATAATTCTCCACGGACTGGGGCTTGCGGCTGGCCCCCAGGCGGCGCGCTTCCTGGCTGTCGGCGTCCAGGTTGCTGTAGAAGCCCACCCCCTCGTCGACATACTCGTAGTGCCATTTCCACTGATAGCCGGTGACCTTCACCGACATCTCCGCATCCGAGGTGTCCTCCATGTCCACCAGAACGCCGGTGGCCGGGATGGCCATGGCCACCAGGATAACCAGCGGGACGACGGTCCACAGGATCTCGAGCGCGGTGGAATGATGGAACTGCGCGGCCTGGACACCCCTGGATTTCCGATGCTTGACGATGGAGTAGAACATCGCGCCATAGACCACGATGCCAATGGCCACGCAGATCCAGAGGATGGTCATGTGCAGGCCATAGATGTCCCGACTGGTATCGGTGACACCCTGGGGCATGTTCAACGCGTAGTCCGCGAACGCGGGTTGCACCAGCCCGCCCAGCAGCGCGGCCAGTGCCCCGACCATCAAAACCGTTCGCTTGCTCAACCTCATCCCAAGCAGTCTCCCAAACTCCGATGCGGATTCGGTGCCCGACCCCGAGGGTCAGGCCTGCGCCGCCGGCTGGATGCCGGCCGGTGCGCCGCCCCCGGCCGCAGCCATGGGGCCGATAATCTGTGTCAATTCCCGCGCCAGTTCGCGTCGTTCGCCATCCTGGAGAAACTCACCGAGCTCCAGGGCACGCGTCCCGGAACGGATGAACAGGCGACTGGCGTACCACTCCGATCGCGGCCTGCTCAGCTCGACCACCGACCAGTACCGGTCGAAGGAATGCCGCGTCTCCGGTCGATGCAGTCCGCGCTCCACGGTCACCGCCGTCTCGGAAATGCGTATGACCTCCCGGACTGCCCCCCGCCGGGCCGAGACGTACAGGGCCGCCCCCAGTGCCGTGAGCTCGAGTCCGGCAAACGGCAGCACCGGCCAGAACCCCAAAGCCGTAAAGAACAGAGCCACGGCCAGCGATGTCACCACCAGCGACAGATACAGCCAGACCGTCTGCCGCCAGTGCCCTCCGAAGTCGGGACGCAGCACGAAGTGCATGCCCTCGACCGTGGGACCCTCATGGACTGCGACCATCGGTGACCTCGTCTCCGGGGCAGGACCTGCGCCGACGGGCGGCGCGGAGCCGGCGAGTATTCTATTGCAGATGCCGCGGTCATAAAACCACGCTTCGCACGCGGTAATCAAGCGCGAGACCGCCGCCAGCGGCGGATCCCGCCGCCGAGGCGGCCGCTACCCCAGTAGCTTGGTATCCAGATACCGCGCAACGTTGGCGGCGTTCGCATCCGGGAGATCGGGCACAACGCCGAGCAGCGGCGCCGCCAACCTTTCGGCGATGGCGTCGATCTGTCGCTTCGCGGTGGCATCGCGGGCGTCGAAGCGGTTGGCAACCCAGCCAGCCAGGGGCAGGCCGTCCGCGGCGACGGCCTCGGCGGTGAGCAGCGCGTGATTGATGCAGCCGAGCCGGATGGCCACGACCACCACCACCGGCAACCGTAGCACCCGGGCCAGATCGGCCAGGGTCTCGTCGGCGTTGAGCGGCACCCGCCAGCCGCCGGCACCCTCCACCAGAACCCAGTCCACCGAATCGCTCAGCCGGCGGTAGCCGGCCGCCAGGGAGGCCACGTCCAGCGTGATCCCGGCGTCGGCCGCGGCCAGATGAGGCGCGATGGCCGCCGGCAGGGCAACGGGATTGACCGCCTGGTAGTCCACCCCGCCGCCCGTTGCCGCCATCAGACTCAGGGCGTCCTCGTTGCGCCAGCCCTCGGGGGTCCACTCGCAGCCGGCCGCCACGGGCTTGTAGCCGGCCACGCGCGACCCGGCATCGCGCATGGCCCGGAGCAAACCGGCGCCGACGGCGGTCTTGCCGATTTCCGTGTCGGTGCCCGTGATAAACACGCCCCTGCTCATGCCGGCCGCCCTCCCGCCGCCGAATCGGGACGGCTGATCAACAGGCCGGTTCCATCGCGCCGGGGGAGCAAGCCCGTCCCCCACGCATGACCATAGACGACTTCGTAGGTCGCCGGCAGCCTCCCATCCTTACCCCGATGGCGCTCGTAAGCACCTTCCATGGCCTTCAGGCGACGGCGTCCGGTCAGCCCGCGGGCACGGCCGCCGGTCACGTTGTGCGCGCCTATTGCCTTGAGATCCGACATCAGCTCGCGTACCCGCTCGTAGGTCAGGGTGAAGTGCTCCACGTCCATGACCGGGTCGGAGAACCCCTTTCGCCCCAGAGCATCGCCCACGTCATGCATGTCCATGAACGCATTGACGTGGCTGTATCCGTCAGCCTCGGACCAGGCCTCGCGCAGTTCCCGGAGGGTGTCGGGGCCCAGGGTGGAGAACATCAGCAGCCCCTCGGGCCTGAGCACCCGCTGCATCTCGCCGAAGGCCTCATCCAGGTCGCCGCACCACTGCAGCGTCATGTTGGAAAAGACCAGGTCGAAGCTGTTATCGGCAAACGGCAGCGCCTGAGCGTCGCCGGCCACGCAGCGGGGCCGGCGCCAGAACGTGGCGCGGCGCCGCGCCCGGGCCAGCATGCGCGGCGAGACATCCAGCGCCGTGAACCCGGCCTTGCGATAGCGCTTCATCAGATCCAGCGTGGTGGCGCCCGTTCCGGCGCCCACATCCAGCACCCGCGCCGGCGCGAGACGCACCAGCTCGAAACGCTCGATCAGCCGGCGCCCCACCTCCCGTTGCAGCACGGCCGCTTCGTCGTAGCTCTCCGCAGCCGCGTCGAATGAACGGCGCAGGTGCGCCGGGTCCGGCAGAAGATCGATATCAGTCTCGCTCATGACGC
Source organism: Ectothiorhodospiraceae bacterium WFHF3C12 (assembly GCA_013519935.1). Classification (GTDB taxonomy): domain Bacteria; phylum Pseudomonadota; class Gammaproteobacteria; order Nitrococcales; family Nitrococcaceae; genus WFHF3C12. Next base: position 27,630 of record JACDUA010000065.1, read on the forward strand.
AGCTATTGTACGCACCCGATCAAGTACCGACATCACTGCCGGACGATGGGTCAGGAACGGCACGTGGCCCGCGCCGACAACCGGCTCAAAGCTGGCACCGCCGGCAAGGCCGGCCGCGGCGCGGCCAGCCGCCGATGGCACGATCGGATCCCGCTCGCCGTTGATCCACCAGGACGGGCCCCGGAGCTCAGGCAGCCGCGGGCGCAGGTCGGTCCGGGCCAGCCAGTCCAACC
>JACDUA010000066.1 GCA_013519935.1 Ectothiorhodospiraceae bacterium WFHF3C12
GAGCACGCGGCCGGGCGCAGGCGCCGGTGCGGGAATCAGCTCCGCGCGGTGCTCGTCGATGAAACCCGTGTGGACCGTTCCCGCGGTGAAGGCGGGGTGAGCGGCCAACGCACGCAGGAAGTCCAGGTTGGTGGTGGGCCCGACGACCTGGAACTCCGCAAGGGCATGCTGCAGCCTGGTGGCGGCCCGGGTCCGATCGCTGTCCCAGACGACGAGCTTGGCGATCATCGGGTCGTAGTGAACGCTCACCTCGTCGCCCTGGCGTACGCCTGAATCGAGCCTCACGTGCCGCCCGGGCGCCGGCGTGGCCAGGTAGTGGATGGCGCCGGTGGCCGGCATGAAATCCTGGCGCGGGTCTTCGGCATAGATCCGCGCCTCGAAGGCATGGCCCTCGAGCGCCAGCTCGTCCTGTCTCAGCGGCAGCGGCTCACCGGCCGCCACGCGCAGCTGCCAGGCCACCAGATCCTGGCCCGTGACCATCTCGGTTACAGGATGTTCGACTTGAAGACGCGTATTCATCTCCATGAAATAGAAGGCGTCTTCTCCGTCCGTAATGAACTCGACCGTACCCGCGCCCACGTAGCCGATGGCCTCGGCGGCACGCACCGCCGCCTGCCCCATCTCCGCGCGGCGCTCCGCGCTCAGCCCCGGCGCGGGGGCCTCTTCCATCACCTTCTGGTGCCGGCGCTGCACGGAGCAGTCACGCTCGAAGAGATGAACGCAGTTGCCCTGTTCGTCGGCGAAAACCTGCACCTCCACGTGCCGGGGCCGCACCAGGCATCGTTCGATAAGCATGCGGTCATCGCCGAAAGCGCCGGTTGCCTCGCGCCGCGCCGCGGCCAGCGCGGCGGCGAACTCGCCGGCATCGTCCACCCGCCGCATGCCCTTGCCGCCGCCGCCGGCGGATGCCTTGATGAGCACCGGATAACCGATGCGATCCGCCTCGGCCGATAGTGTCGCGTCGTCCTGATCGTCGCCGTGATAGCCCGGCACCAGTGGCACGCCCGCCTCGTCCATTTTGGCCTTGGCGGCGCTCTTGGACCCCATCAACTCGATGGCCTTCGGCGGCGGCCCTATCCAGGCGATACCGGCGTCGGCGCAGGCCTGGGCCAGAGCGGCGTTCTCGGACAGAAAGCCGTAGCCGGGGTGCAACGCGTCGGCGCCGGTCCGCCGGGCGGCATCGATGATGCGATCGACCCGAAGGTAGCTCTCCCCGGCCGCCGCCGGTCCCAGCAGAACGGCCTCGTCGCAGGCCGCCACGTGCATGGCGCGGGCGTCCGCGTCGGAGTAGACGGCGACCGTGGGGATGCCGAGCTCCCGACAGGTGCGCGCGATGCGCACCGCGATCTCGCCCCGGTTTGCAATCAGTACCTTATTGAACATTATTGCTATTTCTCTGCATCAGGACTGCTTCCAGTCGGGACGGCGCTTTTCGAGAAACGCGGTCACCCCTTCGCGGCCTTCCCCACCCGCCCGCACGTCAGCGATGCGCCGGGCGGTCTCCCTGGTCAAGGCATCGCCGGGTTGTGCCAGGGCCACGTCCTTGACCAGCTGCTTGGCATCGCGCATCGCACCGGGTCCGTTCGCCTGCAACGTATCGACGATGGCGTTCACGTGCGATTCGAGCTCGCCGGCCGCCACCACCTCGTGCACGAGCCCGATGCGGCAGGCTTCCGTCGCGTCGAAGCGCTCGGCGGTGAGGAAATAGCGCCGGGCATGCCGCCGTCCCATGGCGGCCACCACGTACGGGCTGATGACGGCGGGGATGAGCCCCAGCCGGACCTCGCTCAGGCAGAACAGGGCGTTCTCGGACGCCAGCGCGACGTCGCAGCAGGCCACCAGGCCCACGCCACCGCCGATGGCCGCCCCCTGAACGGCGGCGATGGTGGGCTGGGGCACGGCGTCCAGTGCCTGCATCAGCCCGCCGAGCCCCAGGGAGTCCGCGTAGTTGTCGTCCCAGTCGTAGGCCGCCATGCGGCGCATCCAGTTGAGATCGGCGCCCGCGGAGAAGCTCTTGCCGGCGGCGGCGAGCACCATGCAGCGCACGCTGCCGTCCCGGGCCACGGTTTCGAACGTCCCGGTCAGTTCGGCGATCAGGGCGTCGTCGAACGCGTTGTGCTTGTCCGGCCGGTTCAGCGTGACGCGGGCGACGCCGTCGCGGACTTCGTACAGATGCGCTTTCTCACTCATCACGTCACCAAGGGTTCGTGTGCACGCGTCGGCGCCGCGATCACATCCGGAAGACGCCGAAGCGTGTCGGCTCGATCGGCGCATTGAGCGACGCGGAGATACCCAGCCCCAGTACCATGCGGGTGTCGGCCGGATCGATCACGCCGTCGTCCCACAGCCGTGCCGAGGCGTAGTACGGATGGCCCTGGCGTTCGTACTGGTCCCGAATGGGCCGCTTGAACGCTTCCTCGTCCTCGGCCGGCCAGCTCTCGCCGCGACGCTCCAGGCCGTCGCGCCGCACCTGGGCGAGCACGTTGGCGGCCTGCTCGCCGCCCATGACCGAGATTCGGGCGTTGGGCCACATCCACAGGAAGCGCGGGTCGTAGGCGCGGCCGCACATACCGTAGTTGCCGGCCCCGAAACTGCCGCCGATGATCACCGTGAACTTCGGCACCCTGGTGGCGGCAACGGCCGTTACCAGTTTGGCCCCGTCCTTGGCGATGCCGCCGGCCTCGTACTTGCGGCCGACCATGAAGCCGGTGATGTTCTGCAGGAACACCAGGGGAATTCCGCGCTGGCTGCAAAGCTCCACGAAATGGGCGCCCTTCTGCGCGGAGTCGGAAAAGAGCACGCCGTTGTTGGCGACGATGCCAACCGGGTATCCGAAGACGTGGGCAAAACCGCAAACCAGGTTGGTGCCGTATAGCGCCTTGAACTCGTCCAGCTCGCTGCCGTCCACGACGCGGGCGATGACCTCGCGCACGTCGTAGGGTTTGCGCAGGTCCGCGGGGACCACGCCGTGGAGCTCGTCGGGGTCGTAAAGCGGCTCGCGGGGCTCGCGCACGGCCAGCTCATGCCGCTTGGTGCCGTTGAGGTTGCCCACGATGCGCCGCACCGTGCCCAGGGCATGGGCATCGTTGAGGGCGTAGTGGTCGGTCACGCCGGAGGTGCGGGCGTGGACGTCGGCCCCGCCCAGCTCCTCGGCCGTCACCACCTCCCCGGTGGCGGCCTTGACCAGCGGCGGGCCGCCGAGAAAGATCGTGCCCTGCTCCTTGACGATGATGCTCTCGTCGGCCATGGCCGGGACATAAGCACCACCGGCCGTGCAGGAGCCCATCACCGAGGCGATCTGGGGGATGCCCCGGGCGGACATGTTTGCCTGGTTGAAGAAAATGCGGCCGAAGTCGTCCTTGTCCGGGAAGACCTCGTCCTGGTTGGGCAGGTTGGCGCCGCCCGAATCCACCAGGTAGATGCAGGGCAGCCGGTTCTCCGCGGCGATCTCCTGGGCCCGGAGGTGTTTCTTGACCGTTTCCGGATAGTAGGTCCCGCCCTTCACGGTGGCGTCGTTGACCACCAGCATGCACTCACGCCCGCTTACCCGGCCGATGCCGGTGATGATGCCCGCCGCGGGCACCTCGTCCTCGTACATGCCGTGGGCGGCGAGCTGCGAGAGCTCGAGAAACGGCGAACCGGGGTCCAGCAGCACCCGGATGCGGTCGCGTGGCAACAACTTGCCGCGGGAGATATGGCGCTCCCGCGCGGTCTCGCCGCCGCCGAGCTTGTTCCGCTGCACCTGCTCGCGCAGGTCGGCGACGAGCCGCTGCATCTCCTCGCGCTGGGCACTGAATTGCTCGCCGCGGGTGTCCAGCTTGCTGCGAATGGCGGTCATACCCGGGTATTCCTTTTCTGGTTCTGGATAACGGCGTTCACGGCTCAGCCCTGCGCCAGCGCCCTGGCGATCACCATGCGCTGCACGTCGCTGGTGCCTTCATAGATCTGCGCGACGCGCACGTCCCGGTAGATGCGCTCGACGGGGAAATCAGCGACGTAACCGTAGCCGCCATGAATCTGTATGGCGTCGGAGCAAACCTGTTCGGCCATCTCGGAAGCCTGCAGCTTGGCCATGCAGGCCTCGGTGAGACAGGGACGCCCGGCATCGCGAAGCGCCGCGGCGTGCAGGACCATCTGCCGGGCGCTCTCGATGCGCGTGGCCATGTCGGCGAGACGAAAGGCGACGGCCTGGTGCTCGATGATCGGCTTGCCGAAGGTCACGCGCTGTCTCGCGTACTCGACCGCCGCTTCCAGGGCGGCGCGGGCCATACCCACGGACTGGGCGGCGATGCCGATGCGCCCGCCCTCCAGGTTCGCCAGAGCGATGCGGTAACCCGCGCCCTCGCCGCCCAGCAGGCAGGCAGCGGGCACGCGGCAGTCCTCGAACCGGATCTGGGCGGTATCCGAGCAGCGCTGTCCCAGCTTGTCCTCCAGGCGCGCGACCACGTAACCGGGGGTGTCGGTGGGTACGACGAAGGCGGAAATACCCTTCTTCCCGGCGTCCGGGTCCGTCACCGCCAGGACGATGGCCACGTCGGCATTCTGTCCGGTGGTGATGAACTGCTTTTCGCCGTTGAGCACGTAGTCGTCGCCGTCGCGCCTGGCCCGGGTGCGGATCGCCCCGGCATCGGAGCCGGTGTGGGGTTCGGTCAGGCAGAAACAGCCCAGATGATCGCCGGCGGCCAGCGGCCGCAGGTAGCGGGCTTTCTGTTCCTCGCTGCCAAAGCCCAGCAACGGCCCGCAGACCACGGAGTTCTGGACGCTGACAATGGTGGAGCAGGCGCCGTCGGCGGCGGCGATCTCCTCGATGACCAGCGCCGCCGAGACCTGGTCCAGCCCGGCGCCGCCATATTCCTCCGGGACGGTCATGCCCAGCAGACCCATCTCCCCGGCCTCGCGCAGGGCATCGCGGGGAAACGCGCTCGTGCGGTCCCGATCCGCCGCCCCGGGCAGCAGCCGGTCCCGGGCGAAGGTCCGAGCCGAGTCGCGGATCATCTGTTGTTCTTCGCTCAGAAGCACGATGTCTTCTCCCGCTCAGACCCGTTCCACCGCGATGGCGGTCGCCTCGCCCCCGCCGATGCAGATCGCCGCAACGCCCTTGCGCAGATCGTACTTCTCCATGGCGGACAGCAGCGTCACCACGATGCGGGCACCGGAGGCGCCGATGGGATGCCCCAGTGCACAGGCCCCGCCGTGGACATTGACCTTGTCCCGGGGCAGGTCCAGCTCCCGCATGGCGGCCATGGCCACCACGGCGAAGGCCTCGTTGACCTCGTACAGATCCACTTCGCCCGCCGACCATCCAACACGCTCCAGGAGCTTGGTGGTGGCACCCACCGGGGCGGTAGTGAACCAGGCCGGCGCCTGGGCGTGCCCGGCATGACCGCGAATCACGGCATGCACGGGCAGGCCCAGCCGGTCGGCCACCGAGCGGCGCGTGAGCACCAGCGCGGCCGCACCGTCAGATATGGAGCTGGAGTTGGCCGGCGTTACCGTGCCGTCCTTGCGGAACGCCGGCTTGAGCTGGCGCACCTTGTCCGGATTGGCCTTGTGCGGCTGCTCGTCGTGGCCAACCTCGGTTTCCCCGCCGCGGCCGGCAATCTTCAGCGGGACGACTTCGCGATCGAAGGTGCCGTCATCGATGGCCTTGCGCGCCCGGTTGAGCGACTCGATGGCGTAATCGTCCTGGGCCTCCCGCGTGAAGCCGAAATGATCGGCGCACTGCTCGGCGAACGTGCCCATGAGCCGGCCCTGCTCGTAGGCGTCCTCCAGCCCGTCGAAGAACATGTGGTCGATCACCCGGCCGTGCCCCAGGCGGTAGCCGCTTCTCGCCCGATCAAGGAGATACGGCGCATTGCTCATGCTCTCCATGCCGCCGGCGACCATGAGATCGTCGGTGCCCACACGCAGCAGATCGTGGGCGAACATGGTCGCCTTCATGCCCGAGCCGCAGACCTTGCTGATCGTTGTGCAGGGCCTGGACTGGGGGATTCCGGCGCCGATGGAGGCCTGGCGCGCCGGGGCCTGGCCCAGACCGGCGGGCAACACGTTGCCCATGAGCACTTCCTGCACCTGGTCCGGACTGATTCCGGCGCGGTCCATGGCGCCTTCGATGGCGCGGGCACCCAGCTCCGTGGCCTTCACCCCGGCGCAGGCGCCCTGGAAACCGCCCATGGGGGTGCGGGCGTATCCGGCAATGACGATGGGATCTTCAGACATATGGGCTCCGGTATGTGGCAGGGCCCGCCGCCCGTATGCGTCCGGCGCGGGCCGTCAGGGAGTCACGAGGTCTCGGAGAAAAGCTCGCGGCCGATGAGCATGCGGCGGATCTCCGAGGTGCCGGCGCCGATCTCGTAGAGCTTGGCGTCGCGCAGCAGCCGCCCCGTGGGGTACTCGTTGATATAACCGTTGCCGCCCAGCAGCTGAATGGCATCCAGCGCCATCTGGGTCGCCTTCTCCGCGGAGTAGAGGATCGCGCCGGCGGCGTCCTTGCGCGTGGTCTCGCCCCGGTCGCAGGCCTGGGCCACGGCGTAGACATGGGCCCGGCAGACATTCCAGGTGGTATACATGTCCGCCAGCTTGCCCTGGATCAGCTGGAACTCGCCGATGGGCTGGTCGAACTGCTTGCGCTCGTGGACGTAGGGCAGCACGGCATCCAGGCAGGCGCTCATGATCCCCAGGGGGCCGCCGGAGAGCACCACCCGCTCATAGTCGAGGCCGCTCATGAGCACGTGCACGCCCTTGTTGACCTCGCCCAGAACGTTCTCTTCCGGTACCTCGCAGTCCTCGAAGACCAGCTCGCAGGTGTTGGAGCCGCGCATGCCGAGCTTGTCCAGCTTCTGCGCGGTGGAGAACCCCTTGAAGCCGCGCTCGATGATGAAGGCGGTGATCCCGCGCGGGCCGGCCTCCGGATCCGTCTTGGCGTAGACAACCAGGGTATCGGCATCCGGTCCGTTGGTGATCCACATCTTGTTGCCGTTGAGCACGTAGCGGTCGCCGCGGTGCTCGGCACGCAGCTTCATGCCGACCACGTCGGAGCCCGCGCCGGGCTCGCTCATGGCCAGCGCGCCCACGTGCTCGCCGGAGATGAGCTTGGGCAGGTAGCGCTCGCGCTGCGCTGCGCTGCCGTTGCGGCGAATCTGATTGACGCAGAGATTCGAGTGGGCCCCGTAGGACAGCCCGACCGACGCCGAGGCCCGGCTGATCTCCTCCATGGCAATGGTGTGGGCCAGATAGCCCATGCCCGCCCCGCCGTACTCCTCCTCCACGGTGATACCCAGCAGCCCGAGGTCGCCCAGTTTTTTCCAGAGTCCCGCCGGGAACTCGTTGGCGCTGTCGATCTCCGCGGCCTGCGGGGCGATCTCCTCGGCGGCGAAGCCGCGGGCCGAGTCCCGCAGCATCTCGATCTCTTCCGCGAATCCGAAGCGAAGGGTGGGAAAATGAGTCATCTGCATCGCACCATTGTCCGCGGCCGCCGGGCCGATACCCGCCGGCCAAACCGTAGGAGGGCCCCGTCCCGTCAGGGTCCGGGCCCGTATCCGATTGCCTTCAGCCGCTCTGGGCCGCCTTGCCCTGCTGCGAGAGGACCTCCCGGCAACGCCGCTCGGACTCCTCCAGCTCCTCCAGGGCGTCATCCAGGTCCTTGCGCTGGCGCATCAGGGCCTCCCGGCGCTCGGCCAGGATCTTGAGATAGCGTTCCAGCTGCCGCTGCTCTCCGTGGGCCTCATCGTAGAGGTCAAATACCTCGCGGATTTCGCCCAGGGTCATGCCGAGCCGTTTGCCACGCAGCGTGAGCATCAACCGCGTCCGGTCGCGGCGGCCATAGATGCGCTTCTGCCCCTCACGCCGCGGATTGAGCAGGCCGTGGCTCTCATAGAAGCGGATCGTTCGCGTCGTGACGTCGAACTCCTTGGCGAGCTCCGTGATCGTGAAAGTCACGCCCTTATCGTTCTCGGCGCCATGTACCCATTGCCCCATAGATGCACCTGCCGCGCTCAATCACTTTACGTTTACGTAAACGTAATAGTTCGCCCTGCCCTTGTAAAGGCCTCGCCAATACGAGCCGCAGGCGTATATTGAATCCTTACGGGGCTGGCTCCGGCAAATCGGCCAGCGGGTGTTCCTCGTAACCATCCGGGCGCGCGAGCATCCGCTGCGTCACATCGGGCGTCAATTCGGCGAGACTCCCGGGCCTCCAGGCGGGACGCCGGTCCTTATCCACCAGCAGCGCCCTGATCCCCTCGGCGAACTCGCCGCTTCGCACGCAGTTCACCGCCATGTACAGCTCTCTCATGAACGCCTGTTTGAGAGACAGATACTTGCCCTGCCGGTACTGCTCGAAGATCATCCCGGCCGAACGCGGCGAACCCTGGGCCAGTGTCTCGATGCCACGCTGCAGCCAGCGGTCGTCCACGTCCGCCCCGGCAAGGCTCTCGGCGATCCCGTTAACCGAATGGTGATCCGTAACGTGATTGATGAAATCCAGGTGACGGATCACCTCGGACTCCGGCCGTTGCGCCACCGCTTCGTCGGCCAGTGCGCGCAGCGCCACCGATAGATGGCCGCGGTTGAGCTCGGGATCGTCCTGCCAGGGCAATTGCCGAAGCACCTCGACAATCCGCGACTTGCTGTCGGCGGGTACGAAATAGTCCGCCAGGTCCAGGAACAGGGCGTCGCCGGCGTTCAACCGGGCGCCGGTGAGCCCCAGGAACAACCCGGTACGTCCCGGCATGCGGTTGAGGAACCAGGTCGCGCCCACGTCCGGGAACAAACCGATGGTGATCTCCGGCATGGCCAGCTGGGCCGTCTCCGTCACCACCCGGTGACTGGCGCCCGCCATCAGCCCAATGCCGCCGCCCATGACGATGCCGTTGCCCCAGACCAGCAGCGGTTTGGGGAACATGTGGATGGTGTAGTCGAGGCGGTATTCCGTGGCGAAGAAGTCCTCGGAGAACGGAAACGGCCCGTCACCCCCGGCCTTCATTTCCTGGTACATGCTCATGATGTCACCGCCGGCGCAGAACGCCTTCTCGCCGGCGCCCTGCAACATGACCGCCGCAATGTCCGGGTCGTCCGCCCAGACATCCAGACGCGGCTGCAGCAGATCGATCATGGGCTTGGTCAGGGCGTTGTGGGAACGCTCGGCATTCAGCGTGGCGATACCGACCCGCTTGCCGTTACCCGACTCCAGCTCCTCGAAAATCACGGGCTCTTCAGACATGAAGATAAATATCCTTCTTTAGCCACAGATGAACACGGATGAACACCGATTCCCGTGCCTACCATTACGCAAGCGGCCAGGCGGCGCCCCTTCCCGTAGTGCGAGAAATAATCCGTGTTTATCTGTGTCCATCTGTGGCTAATCGAGATTTACCGGTTTTTCCACTGAGGCGAGCGCTTCTCCAGGAAGGCGTTGACGCCCTCGCGCTGGTCCTCGGTGGAAAAGAGATTCACGAACAGCTCGCGCTCCCGCGGCAAGGTGCTGTCCACGGCCCGCTGGCGTGCGCCGTGGATGAGCTGCTTGCACCACGCGACGCTGGTCGGGCTCTGATTGGCCACCTGCTCGGCCATGGCGAGGGCCTTGTCCAGGGACTCGCCCTTGCCCGTCGTCTCCTGGACCAGGCCGATGCGCAACGCGGTCTCGGCATCCACCTGCTCGCCGCAGAGCACCATGCGCTTCGCCCAGGCCTCGCCAATGAGCCAGGGCAGGCGCTGGGTGCCGCCGGCGCAGGGCAGCAGGCCCACCTTGGGCTCGGGCAGCGCCATCACGGCCTGTTCCTCGGCGACGCGGAGGTCGCAGGCGAGCGCCGCTTCCAGCCCGCCGCCCATGGCGAAGCCGTTGATGGCGGCGATGGACACCCCGCGGAACTCGGCCAGGGTCTCAAAGGCTTCGCCGAAGCTGCGGGCCATCGCCGCGGCCACCGACACGTCACCGTCGGCGAAGAGCTTCAGCTCCGCGCCGGCGGAGAAGAACTTCTCGCCCTCCCCGGTCAGCACGAGGCTGTAGATGCCGGCATCGGCGTTGAGCTCGTTGACCAGATCGCGCAACCCCGCCAGGCCTTCCTGGGTCCAGGTATTGGCCGGGGGATTGTTCATGGTCACCAGGGCCACGCTGCCCCGGCGTTCCAGCTTCAGGTTCGGGTAGTCGCTCATTTGATGTTCTCCGCGGCCCCGTCCATCAGTATCCGGCGGCCGATGATGACACGCATGATCTCGTTGGTGCCCTCGAGGATCTGGTGCACCCGGGTATCCCGGACATGGCGTTCCAGGGGATAGTCCCGGATGTAGCCGTAGCCGCCGTGCAGCTGCAATGCCTCGTTGCAGACCTGGAAGCCCACGTCCGTGGCGAACCGTTTGGCCATGGCGCAATAGGTGGTCGCCTCGGGGTCGTTGCGGTCGAGCCGCCAGGCCGCCATGCGGACCATCTGCCGGGCGGCCACCAGCTCCGTGGCCATGTCGGCGATCCGGAACTGCAGGCCCTGGAACGCCGCCAGGGGCTGGCCGAATTGCCGGCGCTCGGTCATGTACCGTTGTGCCGCCTCCAGGGCGACCTGCGCGGTGCCCACGGAACAGGTGGCGATATTGATCCGGCCGCCGTCGAGCCCCTTCATGGCGATCTTGAAGCCTTCGCCCTCCTCACCCAGGCGATGGCTGACCGGTACGCGCACGTTCTCGAAGGTGATGGAGCGGGTGGGCTGGCTGTTCCAGCCCATCTTCTCCTCCTTACGGCCGTAGGTAATGCCTTCGGCATCCGCCGGCACGGCAAAAGCCGAGATGCCCCCGGCACCCTCCGCGCCGGTACGCGCCATGACCACCAGGATGTCCGTTTCGCCAGCCCCCGAGCTGAACACCTTGCCGCCGTTGAGGGCGTAGTGGTCCCCATCGAGCCGCGCACTGGTGCGCAGACCGGCCGCGTCGGATCCCGCACCGGGCTCGGTCAGGCAATACGACGCCAGCCGTTTCCCGGCGGTGAGCTCGCCGCCCCATTCCGCCTTCAGCTCGCGCCCGCCCCAGGTGGCGATCATCCAGGTCGCCATGTTGTGGATGGTGATGAACGCCGTGGTGGACGTGCAGCCGCCGGCCAGGGCCTCGAAGATAATGGCGGCGTCCAGCCGTGACAGGCCCAGTCCGCCCACGTCTTCCGGTGAGTAGATGCCGCAGAAGCCCAGTTCCCCGGCCATGGCGATGGCGTCCTTGGGAAAGATGCATTGGGCGTCCCATTCGGCGGCCCGGGGCGCCAGTTCCCGGCGGGCGAACTCCTCGGCCGCGTCCTGGAACGCGGCCTGGTCGTCGCTCAGTGCGAAGTCCATACCCGGCTAACCCAGGTTGATGGTCATGTTCGGCCCGCCGTGGCCATCCGGGATATCGGTCTCGAACCAGCGTTCGATGACGGTGCGGGTTTCCGTATAGAAGCGGTAAGCCTGCTTGCCGTAGGGATGCAGGTCGCCGTAGAAGGAGCCCTTGCCGCCGGTGAACGAGAAAAACGGCACCGGTACCGGTATGGGCAGGTTGATGCCCACCTGCCCCACCTCGGTGTTATGCCGGTACTTGCGCGCCGCGGCACCGGAATCGGTGAAGATGGAGGTGCCGTTCCCGAACGGGTTGGCGTTCACCAGCTTGATGGCGTCGTCCAGTGTCGGCACGTGCATGACCACGAGCACCGGGCCAAAGATCTCCTCGGTGTAGCAGGTCATCTCCGGGGTGACGTTGTCGATGAGCGTCGGCCCCAGCCAGTTGCCGTTGGGATAGCCGTCCACCTCGTGGCCACGGCCGTCGAGAAGCAGGCTGGCGCCTTCGGACTCGGCCGTGCCGATGATCCGCTCCGCCCGCTCCAGGGCCGCGGCGCTGATCAGCGGTCCGTAGGCGGCGTTGTCGTCCTCGGTGGGCCCGGGCCGTATGCCCGCCATGGCCTTCTTCAGGTCATCCACCCACTCACGTGTCTCCTCGCCGACGAACACGGCCACCGAGATCGCCATGCAGCGCTGGCCGGCGGCGCCGCAGGAGGCGCCCACCAGGTTGTTGATGACCTGCTCCTTGTTGGCGTCGGGCATGACGACCATGTGGTTCTTGGCGCCCACCATGCACTGCGCGCGCTTGAGATGGTGAGTCGCCGTGCGGTAGATGTGCTGGCCCACCGTGGCCGAGCCGACGAAGGACACGGCCTTGATGTCGTCGTGGGTCAGCAGGTGGTCCACCTGCTCCTTGCGCCCGTGAACGACCTGCAGCAAGCCCGACGGCAGCCCGGCCTCGACCCACAGCTCCGCCAGGCGCATGGCGGTGAGCGGATCCTGCTCCGAGGGCTTGAGCACGAAGCTGTTGCCGCAGACCACGGCCAGCGGGTACATCCACAGCGGGATCATGGCCGGGAAATTGAATGGGGTAATGCCGGCGCAGACGCCCAGCGGATGGACCCAGCTGGTGGTATCCACTGACCTGGCGACGTGTTCCATGGACTCGCCAAGCAGATACGTCGGCGCGCTGATGGCGTGCTCCACCACCTCGATACCGCGCCAGACGTCACCCTTGGCGTCGGCGAACGTCTTGCCCGTTTCCTCGGCCAGAATGGTGGCAATATCGTCGTGGTGCTCCTTGAGCAGGGCCTGGTAGCGCATCATGTACCGGGCGCGGTCGGCCACGGGTACTTCCCGCCAGGACTTCTGGGCCTCCTTGGCGGAGGCGATGGCCCGCTCCATCTCGTCGGTGGTGGTCACCGGACACTCGGCGATGACCTCATTGGTGGCGGGGTTGGTGATCTCGATCCAGTCCGAGGCCTCGCTCTGAACGAACTCGCCATCGATGAACAGCGGAACGCGCTTAGGCATTGTCATCACCCTGCATGTTCGCGGCCCGTGGTGTACCGGGCCTGTGGACGATCTCCTCCGTGGCGTTCAATTGTAGTGACGTTTACGTTAACGTCAATGTCGCGCCAGAACGGCGTCGCGGCGCGCCGACGCCGGCGAATGCCTCGCCCGGCGCGCAGCCGCGGGCGACAGACTTTTCCCCTGCGTCCCGGTCCGCGCCGGGACCCGGTCGGGGCGACTCGACGGTCATGTTGCAGCGCGCATATATCCACGATTGACTTAACGTTTACGTAAACGTAACTTCTCCCCAGGCATCGATTGAAACAGACTCACAAGAGCGGCGATCGATGCTCGGGAGCTTGGAGGAGAGAGTGGCATGAGCGGCGCAACCGCGATGGCTATGTCCGTTTCATACCTCACGGGGATTCGCACGCACGGCGCCGGGCAACGTCCCGCCGCCGATCACCACGCGATCACGTCATTCCGCCCCCTCTCGCACCGGGCAACCTTTACCTACTCATCCCGTGTACCACGGTCAGGACGAGGTGCCGCGACATGGCGGAAGGCCGGAACGACGACGTAATCCTCGCCGCCGAGGGCCTGGAGCTGGCATTCGGTGGCGTCAAGGCGCTGCGCGACGTGACCATGAGCGTCTCCCGCGGTCAGGTCGCCTCCATTATCGGGCCCAACGGCGCGGGCAAGACGTCCCTCCTCAACTGCATCTCCGGGCGCTACAAGCCCCAGCGCGGCCGCATACGCTTCGACGGCCGGGACGTCAGCGGCTTCAAACCCAACAAGCGCGGCGCACTGGGCCTCGGCCGGACCTTCCAGAATCTGGCCCTGTTCAATCACATGACGGTGCTGGACAACATCATGGTGGGCCGGCATCACCTGTTGAAGAACAATTTCATCACCGGTTCGGTGTACTGGTTCACCGGCGCCCAGCGCGAGGAGCTCGACCACCGCAAGGAAGTCGAGGACATCATCGACTTCCTGGAGATCACCCACATCCGCAAGGCCAAGGCCGGCACGCTCTCCTATGGCCTGCGCAAGCGCGTGGAGCTGGCCCGGGCAGTGGCCTTGAAGCCGAAGCTGCTGCTGCTGGACGAGCCCATGGCCGGCATGAATCACGAGGAAAAGGAGGACATGGCCCGCTACATCCTCGACCTCAACGAGGAATGGGGCCTGACGGTGGTCATGATCGAGCACGACATGGGCGTGGTAATGGACATCTCCCACCGCGTCACGGTGCTGGACTTCGGCGAGAAGATCGCCGAGGGAAGCCCGGACGACGTCATGGGCAACCCGCGGGTCATGGAGGCCTACCTGGGAGAGGATACGAACGCAGCCGCCGGCGACGACAACGGACGGGGAACTGCAGCCTCATGAGTAACAAGCAGCCAATCAGCAATCCCGATCTCCAGCGCCACGACACGTTCCCCAAGCTGCTGGCCCACAACGCCGCCCAGTGGCCGGAAGAGACGGCCATGCGCGAGAAGGAGTTTGGCATCTGGAACGCCTTCACCTGGGCGGACTACAACCGCTCGGTTCGGCGCATGGCGCTGGGCATGCGCAGTCTCGGCATCGGCCGGGACGATGTGATCGGCATCGTCGGCGGCAACCGCCCGGAATGGCTCCATGCCGAGGTTGCCGCTCATGCGCTGCGGGCCATGAGTCTGGGCATCTATCAGGATTCCCTGGGCGATGAGGTGGAATACCTCATCAACTACGCCGAAGCCAGACTGATCATGTGCGAGGACGAGGAGCAGGCCGACAAGATTCTCGATATCGCCGATAACTGCCCCTCGGTCGAGTACATCGTCTACCACGATCCCCGCGGCATGCGTAAATACGAAGATGACCGCCTTATGAGCCAGGAAGCGCTCATGGCGCTTGGCGACAAAGTGGACTCGGAGCAGCCCGGGCTCTACGACGAACTGGTGGCGGACACCCGCGGCGAGGACGTGTCCATGCTGATCACCACGTCCGGGACCACGTCGAAGCCGAAACTGTCCATGATGCAGTCGGGTCCATTCCTGGATCACTGCGAGGCGTATCTGCGGGCCGACCCGAAGTATCCCGACGACAACTATGTCTCGGTGCTGCCCCTGCCCTGGATCATGGAGCAGGTCTACGCGGTGGCGCAGTCCCTGATCAGCCGGATGACCATCAACTTCGTCGAGGAGCCGGAAAGCCAGATGAACGACCTGCGGGAGATCGGCCCGCACTTCGTCCTGCTGGCGCCCCGGGTGTGGGAAACCCTCGCGGCGGACGTCAAGGCACGGATGATGGAGGCGTCCTGGCTGAAGCAGAAGCTCTACCACTACGCCACGCGGAAAGGCGTCCACGCCATGGAGCAGACCGGCCAACCCTCGCGGCTGGCCTACTGGCTGCTGTTCCGGGCGCTCAAGGATCGCCTCGGATTCAGCAATCTGCGCTCCGCCGCCACCGGCGGCGCGGCCCTGGGCCCGGACACGTTCAAGTTCTTCCTGGCCATGGGCGTGCCGCTGCGACAGCTCTACGGTCAGACGGAGCTGGCCGGCGCCTACACCATCCACGCCGCCGACGATGTGGATTTCGACACCGTCGGCGTGCCGTTCGACAACGCCGAGGTGCGGATCGAGAACCCGGACGAGCAGGGGCTGGGCGAGGTGGTGGCCCGCAGCACCGGTATGTTCCTGGGCTATTTCAAGAACGAGGAGGCCACCCGGGAGGACGTCCGGGATGGCTGGATGCACACCGGTGACGCCGGCTACATCAAGCCCGAGAACAACCATCTGGTGGTGGTTGACCGGGTCAAGGATCTGGCCACCACGTCCACGGGCGTGCGTTTTTCGCCGCAGTACATCGAGAACAAGCTCAAGTTCTCGCCGTTCATCGCCGAGTCGGTGGTGCTTGGCCACGACCGGCCCTACCTGGCGGCGATGATCTGCATCCGCTTCGGCATTGTCGCCAAGTGGGCCGAGCAGCGCGGTATTCCGTTCACCAACTACACCAACCTCTCGGCTCAGCCGCAGATCTACGACCTGATCCAGCAGGAGGTCGAGCGGGTCAACGCCACCCTCCCCGAATGGCAGCGGGTGCGCAAGTTCCTGCTGCTCTACAAGGAGCTGGACCCGGACGACGGCGAGCTGACCCGGACCCGGAAGGTGCGCCGCAAGGTGATCTGGGAAAAATACGCGGACATCATCGACGCCATCTACAGCGACCGCGGGGAGGTCCACGTGGACACGGTGATTACGTTCCAGGACGGCACGAAATCCCCGATCAAAACGGACCTCAAGGTCGTGGATCTCGGCGCCGGAGAGCATGCCGGCACGAACGAGCAACGGCGGGCCGTACAGGCCGGTTAGCCGGGCGCGCATTGCTGAGGAGAATCTGAATGAACTGGGACTTACTCGGGCAGTTGGTCGTCAACGGCGTAATCGTGGGGATGCTCTATGGCGTTGTCGCCATGTGCTTCGTGCTCATCTACAAGTCCACCCAGGTGGTGAACTTCGCTCAGGGCGAGTTCCTGCTGATCGGGGCCTGGACCTGCTGGGCCATGCTGGTGTGGCTGGAGATGCCTTTCTGGCTGGGCTTTCTGTTCACCCTGGCCTTCATGTTCGTCTTTGGCATCCTGCTGCAGGTGGTGGTGCTCAAACCATTGATCGGCGAGCCGATCATCTCCGTGATCATGCTCACCATCGGGCTGTCCATCGTCTTCCGCGCGTTGATGTCGTGGATGTTCGGCGAGTTCGTCAAGCCCTTTCCCCAGGTGTTCGAGGCCGATGCGGTCAACGTCCTGGGGCTGCAGGTCCAGCCCGCCTACATCATGTCGATGGTCATATCGGTCGTGATCATGGTGGGCTTCTTCTACTTCTTCAAATACTCCCGGATGGGGCTCGCCATGCGGGCCACGGCCTTCGATCAGCAGGTGGCCCAGAGCCTCGGCGTATCCGTGAAGCAGGTCTTTGCGATGTGCTGGGCCATTTCGGCGCTGGTCTCGGCGGTAGCGGGCGTGGTCATCGGCATGGTCAACGGCGTGTCCTCCGCCCTGTCGTTCTTCGGCATCAAGGTCTTCCCCGCGGCCATCCTGGGCGGGCTGGACTCCATCGTCGGCGCCATCGTCGGCGGGCTTATCATCGGCGTTCTGGAGAACGTTTCCCAGTACGTTGACAGCCAGTGGCTGCAGCTCGGCGGGTTGTACCAGATCGTGCCCTTCTACGTCCTGGTCATCATCCTGATGATCAAACCCTACGGCCTGTTCGGCACCAAGGACATCGAACGCATCTAACGGAGACCGCTTCCATGGCACTCGGCGCAAACAGCATGCGATGCGGGGAATTCCGCACCTCTTACCGTCAGGACAGCACGATCTTTCCGACGCCCATGTCGCGAAACTTCGCCATCGCCGGCGTGCTGCTCCTGATGGTCAGCCCCGTTTTTCTGCAGCCCTATCACCTGAACATACTCATCCAGATTGGCTATATGGGTATCGCCGCCCTGGGCTTGAACATCCTCGTGGGCTTCTCGGGGCAGATTTCCCTGGGCCACGCTGCCTTCTTCGGTTTTGGCGCCTTCGCTTCGGCCTGGATCAACAGCAGTTTCGGCATTCCCGTCATTCTGGCTATTCCGCTCGCAGGCGTTCTGACCACCGCGGTTGGCATGATCGTCGGCATACCGGCGGCCCGCATCAAGGGCCTGTACCTGGCCATCGCCACGCTGGCGGCCCAGTACATCCTCGAGGATTTCTTCAACCGGGCGGTGTGGTTCACCGGCGGGTCCGCCGGCTCCCTGGCCAACCCGCTGAGCCTCTTCGGCTACCAGATGACCACTGATACCCGGTACTTCTACGTGGTGCTCGCCTTCGTTGTGGTGATGTACCTGCTGGGTACCAACCTGATCCGCAGCCGCGACGGCCGAGCGCTGGTTGCCCTCCGGGATCACTACCTGTCCGCCGAGATCATGGGCATCAACCTGACCAAGTACCGCATTCTTGCCTTCGGCATCTCCTCGTTCTATGCCGGGGTGGGCGGTGCCCTTTTCGCCCACTATCTGGGCTATGTTTCAGCGGAGAGCTTCACCATCCTGCTGTCCATCCAGTTCCTGGGCATGATCATCATCGGCGGACTGGGTTCGATCATGGGCACATTGATGGGCACCGCTTTCATGGTGTTGCTGCCTGAGGTCATGGAGGGCGGCGTGGGCGTTATCGCCGACTTCATGCCGGGCATCGAGCAGGGATTGGCCTATATAAAGGAGATGGCAATCGGTCTGGCCATCGTGCTCTTCCTCATCTTCGAACCCGAAGGACTGGCGCACCGATGGCAGCTGACGAAGGCTTACTGGAAGCTGTATCCGTTCTCCTACTGAGGCGGAGCGGGAAGCCGCGGACGGGCAAAGCACGCCTGACGGGCTACGCCGCGCCGCCGACCGGCCATAACGAGCATAAAACAGGGCGCATCGACGTCCACAGCGGAGGAGAGAAAGCATGATCGGCAAATCATTAACCAGCATCGCCACCGTCGCCGCGTTCGCGGCCCTATCCAGCACGGCCATGGCCGCCGATGAGATACCGGTGGGTCACCTGGCCGCTTACACCGGCCCCACGTCGGCCGTGGGCAAAATCTACGGCCAGGGCATCGAGGACGCCATCGCCTACATCAACGACAACGGCGGCATCGACGGCCGCATGATCAACAAGGACACGGTGGACTATTCCTACGCCGCCCCCCGGGCCATCGCCACCTACAAGCGCTGGACCAGCGGCCTTAATCCGGTGGTCATCCAGGGTTGGGGCACCGCGGATACCGAGGCGCTCGTCCAGTTCGTGGCACGGGACGAGATCGTGTACATGTCCGCCTCCTACTCCGGCCATCTCACCGACCCCACGGGCAAATCCCCCAAGACCGAGAAGGCCGCCCCCTACAACTTCTTCTACGGCCCCTCCTATTCCGACGGTTGCCGGGCCATGGTGGCCTGGGCCAAACAGGACTGGGAGGACAAGGGGATGTCCGGCACGCCGAAGTTCGTGCACATGGGCGACAACCACCCCTACCCCAACGCGCCCAAGGCGGCCTGTCAGGATTACGCGGAGTCCCAGGGCTTCGAGGTGCTCAACCCCATCGTTTACTCGCTCAAGCCCGGTGACGCCAAGGGTCAGTGCCTGTCGCTGGAGGACGCCGGTGCCGACTATGCCTACCTTGCCAACACCTCCGGCTCCAACATCTCGCTGTTGAAATCCTGCGCCACGGTGGGCGTGGACACCCAGTTCGTCACCAACGTCTGGGGCTTCGACGAGGAAGCCGTTGACGCGGCCGGCGAGGCTGGTGACGGTATCGTCTTCCCCGTGGGCGCGGCCCGCTGGGGCGCCGACGTTCCGGGCATGGAGACCATCAAGGCCATCTCCAGGATGTCCGATTCCAGCGGCGAGAAGTCGCGGGCGCTGCACTACATGCGCGGTGTCTGCTCCGTATACTTCATGCGCGACGCCATGAAGCGCGCCGCCGAGGGTGATGGCATCACCGGTCCCAACGTCAAGGCGGCCCTGGAGAGCATGGAGGGACACGTGCCCGCCGAGCTGGAGGGCGTATGCCTGCCCCATACCTGGACGCCGGAAAACCATCGTGGCACCACCAAGGTCATGGTGTACCAGAACGAGTACAACGGCGGTGATTTCCGCTTCAACCGTCTGACCACCATCGATCTGCCCCGCCGCGACGACTGGCTGGGTTACTAAGGGACCGACCTCCGGCGGGCGCGATGCGCCCGCCGGGGGCTGCTCCGCGGAGGATTGCCCCAATGGCGGATACCGCTCCACGACAAGCCGCGCCCGAGACCATGCTCTCGGTCAACAACATCGAAGTGGTCTATGACGACGTTATCCTGGTCCTGCGCGGCGTTAGCCTGGAGGTCCCGAAGGGTCAGATCGTCACCCTGCTGGGGGCCAACGGTGCCGGCAAGTCCACGACCCTCAAGGCGATATCCGGACTGCTGAAGACCGAAGACGGCGAGGTCACGCGCGGCACGGTGACGTTCGACGGGGAGACCATCAGCAATCAGGATCCGGAGAAGATCGTCCGCAAGGGCATCTTCCAGGTCATGGAGGGACGCCGGGTGGTGGAGGACATGACCACCATCGAGAATCTCCGTCTCGGCGCCTTTACCCGCCGGGACAAGAACGTACGGCGCGACATGGACATGGTCATGGACTATTTCCCGCGCCTGAAGGAGCGGGCCGGCGGTCTGGCCGGGTATCTCTCCGGCGGCGAGCAGCAGATGCTCGCCATCGGCCGCGCGCTGATGGCCCGCCCCAGAATGCTGCTGCTGGACGAGCCCTCCATGGGCCTGTCGCCGCTGCTGGTCAAGGAGGTGTTCGGGATCATCGAGAGCATCAACCGCGACCAGGGTCTGACCATGCTGCTGGTGGAACAGAACGCCAGCCAGGCACTGAAGCTGGCCGACTACGGCTACATCATGGAGAGCGGCAAGGTGGTGCTGGACGGCACCCAGGAAGAGCTCCTCAGCAACGAGGACGTCAAGGAATCTTACCTGGGGGGCGGCGAGCAGCGGCGCTCATTCAAGAACCTCAAATCCTACAAACGGCGCAAGCGCTGGCTGTGACGGACTGCCGCGAGGTGGTTGCATGACCGAATTCTACGACGCGCTGGAAACCCGGGACGAGGCGCAGCGGGCGGCGGATCTGCGCTCGGCCCTCCCCCGGCAGATCGCCCGGGCGAAGGCCCTGGGTGGGTATTACGGCGAAGCCCTCGCCGACGTGGACCCCGCGGACGTGGTGGATGCCGACGGGCTCGCCGAGCTGCCGGTGTTGCGAAAGTCCGAGCTGGTGGATCGGCAGACGGCCCACCCGCCTTTCGGCGGTCTCTGCGGCGTCGAGCCTGGAGAGCTGGCGCGGGTCTTCCAGTCCCCCGGCCCGATCTACGAGCCCCAGTCCCACACGGCGGACTTCTGGCGATTCGCCCGAGCCATGTACGCCGCCGGGTTTCGCCGCGGCGGACTGGTCCACAACACCTTCGCCTATCATTTCACGCCGGCCGGTTTCATGTTCGACAGCGCCGGCGCGGCGCTGGGCTGCCCCGTGTTTCCCGCGGGCACCGGCCAGACCGAGCTCCAGGTCAAGGCCATCCACCAGCTTCGGCCCGCCTACTACACCGGCACGCCCTCGTTCTTCAACGCGCTCGCGGACAAGGCCGGCGAGATCGGCGCGGACATCTCCAGCATCAACCAGGCGCTGGTCACGGCGGAACCCTGCCCGCCCAGCCTGGTGCGGGAATTCGCCGGGCGCGGCGTTGACATTTACCAGTGCTACGGCACCGCGGACCTCGGCCTCATCGCCTACGAAACCGAGGCACGCGAAGGCCTGGTGGTGGACGAAGGGGTCATTGTCGAGCTGGTCAAACCGGGCACGGGCGATCCCGTGGAACCCGGGGAGATCGGGGAAGTCGTGGTAACCACGCTCAACCCCGATTATCCCCTGATCCGCTTCGCCACCGGCGATCTCTCGGCGGCCCTGCCCGGCCCCTGCCCCACCGGCCGCACCAACCTGCGCATCCGCGGCTGGATGGGGCGCGCGGACCAGACGGCCAAGCTGCGGGGCATGTTCGTCCATCCGCCCCAGATCGGCGAGGTCCTGGCCCGGCACCCGGGGGTCAGCCGCGCGCGCCTGATCATCGACCAGGAGAACCGCCAGGACACGGCCACCCTTCGCTGCGAGGCGGATGAGCCGGAGGACGGCCTCGCCGACGCCATTGCCGAGACGTTCCGCGCGGTGTGCCGCGTGCGCGCCGAGGTCGCCTTCTGTGAGCCCGGTACGCTGCCCGATGACGGCAAGGTCATCGACGACCGGCGCAGCTTCGAATAACACCACCAGGCCCGCGGCGGCCAGGATGCCACGAACACCACGAACTATCGGGAGGTAACGTCGACATGGCCAAGATTGCATTCATCGGCCTGGGCAATATGGGTAGCCCCATGGCCGGTAACCTCATCAAGGCCGGTCACGAGGTCACCGTCTATGACCTGGTCCCGGAAGCGGTCAGCAAGCTCACGGACGCCGGGGCCAACGCGGCGGGCTCCGCCGCCGAGGCCGTGAAGGGCGTCGAGTACGTCGTCTCCATGCTGCCGGCCGGGCGTCACGTGCAGGATCTGTACCTCGGCGACGGCGGTGTCCTGGAGGCCGTCGACTCCAGCGCGACGGTCATCGACTGCAGCACCATCGCCGCCGAGGAGGCACGGGCGGTCAACGCCGCGGCCGCCGAGCGCGGCGTGGCCATGATCGACGCGCCGGTCTCCGGCGGCGTCGGCGGCGCCGAGAAAGCCACGCTCACTTTCATCTGCGGCGGCGATGAGGCCGCCGTCGACCATGCCAGGCCGATTCTGGAGGTCATGGGCAAGGCGGTCTTCCGGGCGGGACCGGCCGGTGCCGGCCAGGTGGGCAAGATGTGCAACAACATGCTCCTGGCCATTCAGATGATCGGCACCAGCGAAGCGCTCAACCTGGGCACGGCCTACGGCCTGGATCCGGAGGCGCTTTCCGAGATCATGAAGGCGAGCTCCGGGAACAACTGGGCGCTGCAGGTCTACAACCCCTACCCCGGTGTCATGGACGGCGTCCCCGCCTCCCGCGGTTATCAGGGCGGCTTCCTGGTCGACCTGATGACCAAGGATCTCGGGCTCGCCATGAACATGTCCCTGGAGAAAGGCACCGCGACGCCGCTGGGCGCCGCCGCGCGAAACCTTTACCGGCTCCACGGCGCGGCCGGCCATGGCGGGCTGGATTTCTCGAGCATTCTGCAGTTCCTGGCGGGCAACGACATCGAATGAGCGCCGACGGTGCCGGGCCGGCAGCGATGCTCCAGGAGCAGTGGGGACACACGCACGTGGACGGGCACGCGCTGCGTGTCCGCCGGCTGCGGCATGGTCCTGGCTGGCAGCCCGGCCGCCCCGTGCTGGTCTTTCTCCATGAAGGGCTCGGCAGCATCGAGTTCTGGCGGGACTTCCCCGACCGGCTGGCCGGAGAGCTGGGCCTGGACGCGCTCGTCTACGATCGCATCGGTCACGGCGGATCGGACCCGATGACCGCCCCGCGCGGTGCGGACTACCACGAGCACGGGGCCCGGTTCGAGCTCCCCCGGCTGCTTCAATGCGAGGACGTCGAGCGCAACATACTGGTGGGGCACAGCGACGGCGCCACCATCGCCCTGCTTTATGCGGCGTATCACGGCGACACGGTGGCCTGCATCACCGAAGCGGCCCACGTCTTTGTCGAGGATGTCACGATTGAAGGCATCCAGCAGGCCAAGCAGGCCTACGATCGCGGTGAGCTGCACGGTCCTCTGGCCCGATACCACGGCGACCGGACCGACGCGGTCTTTCATGCCTGGACGGATACCTGGCTCGACGAGGGCTTCCGGAGCTGGAACATCGAGGACCGGCTTCCGGGCATCACATGCCCCGTGCTGGTCATCCAGGGCGAGGACGACGAGTACGGCAGCCCGGCACAGGTTCACAGCATCGTCGAGCACACCGGTGGCGAGGCGCGTCCATTGCTGTTGCCGGATTGCGGGCACACGCCGCACAAGGAGCGCCCGGACGCCGTCCTGCGGGCCATGGCGGAGTTCCTGGCACCGTACTGACACAGCCCCACCGCGCATCGGCGGCTTTGCGGGACCCCCGGGCATTGGCGATAATGCCGCTCCCGCTCAATTCTGGACAGTTGCATGGACGACAGCGCCGCCGAACCGCTCCCGGTCACGGTCGACAATACCCGCTTCACGCTCCTGGGCACCGCCCACGTCTCCCGGCAGAGCGCCGAGGACGTCCGCCGGCTGCTGGAGACCGGCCACTACGACGCCGTGGCCGTCGAGCTCTGCGCCAGCCGGCATCAGGCCATGACCCGGCCCGAAAGCATGGAGGAGCTGGATCTGTTCCAGGTGCTGCGTCAGGGCAAGGCCAGCATGGTGGCCGCCAGCCTGGCCCTCGGTGCCTACCAGCAACGCCTGGCCGACCAGTTCGGCATCAAGCCCGGTGCCGAGATGATCGCCGCCGTTGAGGGCGCCGAGAAAGCGGGCCTGCCGATAATGCTGGTGGACCGGGAGATCGGCGTGACGCTGAAACGCGTCTATCGGCGTGTACCGTGGTGGCAACGCTTCGTGCTGTTCTCCGGACTGCTCGGCAGCGTCCTCTCCCGGGAGAAGATCAGCGAGGAGGAGATCGAGCGGCTCAAGGAAGGCGACATGCTGGAGTCCACGTTCGCGGAATTCGCCTCCCGGTCCGAGGCGCTGTACGACGCCCTCATCCGCGAACGCGACGAATACATGGCGTTGCGCCTGCAGCAGGAAAACGCCCGGACGCCTCGGGAGAACGTCCTGGTCGTGGTCGGCGCGGGTCACGTCAAGGGGCTGTCCGGCTACCTGAGCGAGTCATCGGCCCAACCAGCCGAGCGCTTGACGGAGCTCGACCACATTCCTCCGCGGGCGCGCTGGACGCGGGCGCTGCCCTGGGTCGTGGTGGCGGTGATCCTGGGTGCCTTCGCGGCGGGGTTCGCCCGCTCGCCGAGCCTGGGCTGGTCCCTGGTGTTCGACTGGGTATTGATCAATGGCGGCCTGTCGGCTCTGGGGGCGGCCATCGCCGCCGCTCACCCGCTGACGGTAATCGGGGCCTTCGTGGCCGCCCCCCTGACATCGCTGAATCCCACCGTCGGCGCGGGCTTCGTCACGGCAGCCATCGAGACTTCGTTGCGCAAACCGACGGTGGGCCACCTGCGCAGCCTGCGCGCCGACGTACTCAGTGCCCGGGGCTGGTGGCGCAACCGGGTCTCGCGCATCCTGCTGGTGTTTCTGCTCTCCACCCTGGGCTCGGCGGCGGGCACCTACCTGGCGGGCTTTCGCATTTTCCAGCAACTCCTGGCATAGCGTCGCGAGGCAGACATGGCCAATTTGCAGGCGGAATTTCCCCATCCGGACGACCTGATCTATCTCAACCACGCCGGTGTCGGCCCCTGGCCCCAGCGCAGCGCCGATGCGGTCAGCCGCTTCGCCCAGGAGAACGCGCGGGAGGGCGCCCGGCACTACGCCCGATGGATGGAGATGGAGGGGCATCTGCGCGAACAGATGGCCACACTGGTCGGCGCGCAGGATGCCGACGACATCGCGCTGGTGAAGAACACCTCGGAGGGCCTGTCCCTGGTCGCGTACGGACTGGACTGGCAGCCCGGCGACAACGTGGTGATCAACCAGGCCGAGTTCCCGTCCAACCGCGTGGTCTGGGAGTCCCTGCGCGAGGCCTACGGCGTGGAGGTTCGGGATGTCTCCCTCGACGACGGCGACCCGGAGTCGGCCCTGATCGAAGCCATGGACCAGCGCACGCGCGTGCTGCCGGTCAGCAGCGTGCAATACGGCAGCGGCCTGCGCATGGACTTGGACAGGCTGGGCGAGGCCTGCCGCGCCCACGGCGCCCTGTTCTGCGTTGACGCCATTCAGAGCGTGGGGGCGCTGCGCACCGACGTGGAGACGCTGGGCGCCGACTTTCTCATCGCCGACGGCCACAAGTGGATGCTCGGCCCGGAGGGCATCGGCCTGTTCTACGCCCGGCCCGCGGCCCGCGAGCGGCTGCGCCTGAGCCAGTATGGCTGGCACATGGTGGAGGCCGTGGGCGACTACGACCGCAAGGACTGGGCGGTTGCCGGCGCGGCACGGCGATTCGAGCCGGGCAGCCCCAATACCCTGGGGATCTATGGCCTGTCGGCCAGCCTGTCCCTTCACCTGGAGCTGGGCATGGACGAAATCGAGCACCGTGTGCTCGCCAACGCCCGGCACCTGATGGAACGGGTCCGGCGCGAGCCAGCGCTGGAATGTGTGACGCCCACCGCGCCGGATCGCCATGCCGGCATCGTCACGTTCCGGGTCGCCGGCGTGAACAATGCCGACCTCTACCGCCGCCTGCGCGCCCATGGCGTCATCTGCGCCAGCCGCGCCGGCGGTATCCGCTACGCCCCGCATTTCTACAATACGCCGGCGCAGCTCGACCGGGCGGTGGACCTCGCCCTGGAGCTCGCCTCGGCCTGACAGCAGCGAACAACGGCTTCCGGCGGGTTCGAAGGGCTCAGGCCCGCGTCAGCGGAAACAGCTGGAAATAATTCTCCCGGGTCGCGTCGGCCACCCGCTCGGGCGGCTCGTCCCGCGCGCGCGCTATGCACTCCACCGTGTGGCGCAGCAGCGCCGGCCTGTTCTCCTCGCCCCGATGGGGCACCGGCGCCAGGTAGGGGGCGTCTGTCTCCACCAGCAATCGATCCCGCGGGATGTGGCGCGCCACCTCGCGCAGACTCTCGGCGCTGCGGAACGTGACGATGCCGGAAAGGGATATGTGAAAGCCCAGGTCCATACAGGCCTGCGCGGTGTCCCAATCCTCGGTGAAACAATGTATTACGCCGCCGACTTCATGCGCCCTCTCTTCGCGCAGGATGGTGACGGTATCCTCCGGCGCCCCACGGGTATGGACGATGACGGGTTTGCCCACGGCACGGGCCGCGCGGACATGGCGCCGGAAGCGCTCCCTCTGCCAGCCGAGATCGCCGCTGTTGTAGACATAGTCCAGGCCGGTTTCCCCCACGGCGACCACCGCCTCGCCGGAGCAGAGCGCCGCAAGGCCGTCCACGTCGGGATCCTCGCCGGTACCGCTGGGGTGGACGCCGGCGGAGATGGCGATGGCCGGCCAGCGGCGGGTGAGCTCGAGCAGCAGCTCGTGCCGTTCCACGTCGACGGCGACGTTGAGGAAGTGGGCCACACCGTTGTCGGCGGCGTCGCGCAGCACCGACTCGATGTTCCCCGGGCCATCCTCCAGCAGGTGGAAGTGGCAATGGGAATCCGCGAGATTCATGAACGCGACCTCGAACGTGTCTGGGGCACACACGGTGGCGGCAAGCGCCGCTGCGGCCAGGTCCGGGCGGGAAACGGCCCGGACCGGGAGGCTACATCGTATGGGTGGGCCGCTCCGACTGCAACGCGCCGGCGAGGTAGGTTTCGATCTTCGTGCGCGCCGGACCGCCGTCCTTGTCGGTGAACTGCAGCCCGATGCCCGCCGTGCGGTTGCCCTGGGCGCCCTTGGGCGTGATCCAGACCACCTTGCCCACGACCGGTATCTTCTCCGTCTCTTCCATAAGACTCAGGAGAATGAACACCTCGTCGCCGACCTGGTAGGTGTTGTTGGTCGGGACGAACAGCCCGCCATTCTTGATGTACGGCATATAGGCCGCGTACAGCGCGTACTTGTCCTTGATGGTCAGCGACAGTATGCCCTGCCTGGCGCCGGCTTTTTTCTGCGGCTGTGACATGACTTCCCTACCCCGTCGGTGTTCTCTCGCCTGCGCCCGCGAACGGGTGCGATGGGGCTACATTACCGTCAACCGGCCCGGTCGGGCCAGTCACCCCGTGGGTCAGCGCCGAGCCGTCGTGCGCTGCCAGCGAATGAACAGCTCCTCAGCGACCAGCTGGTCGTTCAGCGGCTGATCCAGGCCGCGCCGCGTCTCGGCCAGCCAGACCAGAAAAGACTGTACACGTTGGGACGATAATGCCTGCAGGAACGTGCGGATACGAACTGGGTCCCAAATTCGCAGGTGATCCGGACCCGCGGCCATCGCCCGGGCGATGTCCATTACCAGGATCTCGGTCCAGTCGACCAGACGGCGTGCGCCGCCCTTCTCCCGCCACGGCGCGGCCGCCTGTACGGCGCCCGTGCGGCCAGCCGCAAGTGCTTCCAGCGCCTCCTGCAGA
>JACDUA010000067.1 GCA_013519935.1 Ectothiorhodospiraceae bacterium WFHF3C12
CACCACAGCCCATGGCCGTTGGAACGGCGTCCACGCCGGGGCCGGCGCACCCACGCGATTCCGAGCCGACCCCGCGCGCGGAGCGGTTCGCGCCCATGGGCCGCTCCTACAGCGAGTCCACGGCACCTGTAGGAGCGGCGCGAGCCGCGATCCGGGGCGCCGCGAAAACAGGCGATCGCGCCTTGCGGCGCTCCTGCACGACAGCGCATCCTTGTGGGAGCGGCGTCCTCGCCGCGATTCGGGCTCCAGGCCGCGGGGTCGCGCCGGGGTCGACGCTCCCACCGCATCCGGAGCCGGGACCGCGAACCTGACCCTTTCCTACTCCAGCATGCTCCGGTTCACCCCATCCAGCCGGTCGCAGCCGGTCAGGGCCAGGGTGATGTCGACGTCCGCCGCCAGCCGGCGGGCCACCTCGGCGACGCCGGCCTGGCCGTCCACTGCCAGCCCCCAGACATACGGCCGGCCCAGCAGCACCGCGTCGGCCCCCAGGGCGACGGCCTTCAGCACGTCCGCGCCACGGCGGATGCCGCTGTCGAACAGCACCGCCATGCGGTCTCCCACTGCGTCCACCACACCCGGCAGCGCATCGATGGCGGCGATGGCGCCATCCACCTGCCGGCCGCCGTGGTTGGAAACGATGACGCCGTCCATGCCGCAGTCCGCCGCGCGCTTCGCATCCTCGGGATGAAGCACGCCTTTGAGCAGGATGGGGAGACTGGTGGCGGCCTTCAACCGGGCCAGGTCGTCCCAGGTCCTGGCGGGCGCGGCGAACACCTGCCCCCATTTCTGGATCGCCGGCCAGGCTTCCTCCTCCGGCGCCTTCTCCAGCCCGGACCGGAACACCGGGTCGGTGAAGTAGTTCGACAGCCCCTGCCCCTTCAGGAACGGCAGATAGGCGCCCTTCAGGTCCCGCTCCCGCCACGCCATCATCTTGGTGTCCAGGGTCACGACGATGGCCTCGTAACCGGCCTTCTCGGCGCGCTGGACGAAGCTGGCCGCCAGCTCGTCGTCGTTGGGCCAGTAAAGCTGGAACCATCCGGGGGTGTCGCCCAGGGCGTCGGCCACGTCCTCCATGGGCTTGGACGACACCGTGGAGAGGATCATGGGCACGCCCACCTCGGCCGCCGCCCGCGCCACGGCCAGCTCCGCCTCCTCGTGGATGATCTCCTGCACGCCGATGGGCGCGAACATGAACGGCACGTCGAAGCGTTTGCCCAGCACGCTGCGGCCGATATCCCGCTTGCTGATATCGGTCAGCATGCGCGGCACCAGCCGGTAGTTGTCGAACGCGGCCAGGTTGGCGTCCATGGTGGCCTCGCCGGCGCCGCCGGCCACGTACCAGTAGGCCTCCTCGGGCACCGTCTCGCGGGCCTGTGCCTCCAGGTCCTGCCAGCGCATGGGCAGATCCGGCAGATCCCCCTTGAGGCCGTTGACGTAGATCTCGAACTGATAGTCGCCGTAGTGACGGTCGGATTCGCTCACGGTCCAGTCTCCTCAGCTCCGTTGTTGCCTTTGCGCGGCCGCGACGGCGTCACCCATGGCCGCGGCCAGGCCCGACCAGCTGTCGTCGATGCCGCGGTCGAAGCGCAGCGGGCTTACCGCAATGCGGCCGCGCCGCAGCGCCTCCACGTCGCTGTCCGGCGCCTGCACGCGCTCCGGACTGCGTTGGAAACCGAGCCAGTAATACGGTTCCTCGCGGGTGTCGTTGCGGGGCTCGATGACCACGCCCGAGATGGATCCCTTGGCCGGCCGCGCGAAAGCGAGACCCGCCACCTGATCCACCGGCCGGGCGGGAAAATTGACGTTGAAGCACACGTCGCCCCGGTAGCCGGAGTCCAGCAGCGTGCGTATCACCGGCTCGGCGAAGGTCTCGGCGGTTTCCCAGCAAATCTCGTGGCGGTCGAAGAACGCCTGACTCAGGGCGATGGCGGGGATGTCCATGAGCAGCCCGGTCATGGCGGCGCCCACGGTCCCCGAGTAGGCCACCGAATCGCTGATGTTCGCCCCGCAGTTCACGCCGGAGAGGATGAGATCCGGCGGGTGATCCGCCATCAGATGGCCCATGGCCAGCAGCACGCAGTCGCTTGGCGTGCCCCGCACCGTGTAGCGGCGATCCCCCTCGGGCAACACCCGCAACGGCTGATGCAGGCTGATGCTATGGGACGTACCGCTCTGGTCGGTCTCCGGCGCCACCACCCAGACGTCGTCGGACAGCCGGGCGGCGATGCGTTCCAGCACCGCCAGGCCCGGCGCCCGGGCGCCGTCGTCGTTAGTCAGCAGGATGCGCGGCCGTTCCAGCACCCCGTCAGGCCTTCTGGGCCAGATCCCAGCCCGCCTCGGCCAGCGTGGCGGCGCCGCCGCCCACCTTCAGCGCGTCGGCATTGCTGGCATTGCCCTGCAGCGCCCGGGCATAGACCCCCTGAAGAATCGCGGCGATGCGGAACATGGAGAAGGCCAGGAAGAATCGCCAGTGCGGAATATCGGCCCGACCCGCCCGTTTGCGATAGATCTCCAGCACCTCCTCCTCCGACGGCAGCCCCTGCTCCTCGAGATCGATGCCGAGCAGGCCGCGCACGGCGGGCGCGCCATGAGGCAGGTGGTAGGGCATGCAGAAGTAGGCCAGATCCGCCAGCGGGTGGCCCAGCGTGGCCAGCTCCCAGTCCAGGACCGCAATCACCTCGGGACGTTCGCTGTGGAAGATGACGTTGCCGTGGCGGTAGTCGCCGTGGGCGATGGCGGTCTCGTCCTCGGCGGGGATGTTCTCCCCCAGCCATTTCATGAGGTTCTCCATGGCCGGGATCTCGTCGGTCTTGGAGGCCTCGTACTGCTTGGACCACCGGTGCACCTGGCGCGCCACATAGCCCTCGGGCCGGCCGAAATCCTCCAGGCCGACGGCCTTCCAGTCCACGTTGTGGAGACGGGCCAGGGTGTCGGCCAGGGACTCGAACAGGGGCCGGCGCTCGGCCTTGTCCACCTCGGGCAGCTCCGGCTGGCTCATCACCCTGCCGTCCAGGAAATTCATGACGTAGAACGGCGTGCCGATGATACCTTCCTCTTCACACAGCAGCTGCATGTTGGGCACCGGCACGTCGGTATCGCGCAGGGCGTTCATCACCTTGTACTCGCGCTCGATCTGGTGCGCCTTGGGCAGCAGCTTGCCGGGCGGTTTCTTGCGCAGCACGTATCGCCGGGACCCGGCGGTGATCAGGAACGTCGGGTTGGACTGGCCACCCTGGAACTGCTTGATCGAAAAGCTCTCGTCGACGCCTTCCACCTTGCCACGCAGATAGTCGCGCAGGGCATCCACGTCGAAACGGTGTCCGGGGAGGATGTCGACGAGCTCGGGAGCGGTACTCATGGCTGCCTCCTAGGAAATCGTTTCGCCGCCGTCGGCGACGATCATCTGGCCGGTGACATAGGCCGAAGCCTTCGAGGCCAGAAACAGGGCCACGCCGGCGATGTCTTCCGGGTCGCCGATGCGGCGCAGCGGCGTCTGGTTCTCCGCACGCTCGCGGCGGACCGGGTCCTCCCAGAGCGCCTTGGCGAAATCGGTCTTGATCAGGCCCGGGGCGATGGAGTTGACCCGCACGTTCTTCGGCCCCCACTCAACGGCCAGATTGCGGGCCAGGCCGGCTTCGGCCGCCTTGGAGACGCCATAGATGCCGATGACGCCATTACCCCGGACCGCCGCGATACTGGAAAGCAGTATCACCGAGCCGCCGCCGTTGTCGGCCATCTGGGGCATGACCATGTTGCACAGCCAGAACGTGCTCTTGACGTTGGTGTTCATGATCTTGTCATAGGCCTCGTCGGTCATGTCGGCGATGGGGCCGTAGACCGGGTTCGTGGCCGCGTTGCAGACCAGCACGTCGATGCGCCCCCACTCCTTGTACGCGGCATCGACCAGTTGCTGGCACTGGTCCTTGTCGCCGATGTGGCAGGGCACGGCGATGGCCTGCCGGCCCTTGCCGCGGATCTCCTCGGCCACGGCCTCGCAGGCCTCCGGCTTGCGGCTGGAAATGACCACTTTCGCCCCGGCCTCGGCCATCTGCTCGGCGATGGACTTGCCGATGCCGCGGCTGGAGCCGGTGATGACCGCGACCTTGTCGGTCAGATCGAACATGTTCATGGTTGGTTCCTCCGACAGCGGGGCCATGGGGCCCCGCGATAGTTGTTCGTTGCCCGCCGGCGCGGTCCGGTGACCGCCCGGCGCCCGCCCTAGCCCTGCAGGAAGGGCTTGAGCTCCATCTTGGCGATGGACTCGCGGTGCACCTCGTCGGGCCCGTCGGCCAGGCGCAGGGTCCGGGCGCTCGCGTAGGCCGAGGCCAGGAACGTGTCCTGGCATACGCCCATGCCGCCGTGGGCCTGGATGGCCCGGTCCAGCACGTTGCAGACCATCGTCGGCGCCACGGCCTTGATCATCGCGATCTCCCGGCGGGCCACCTTGTTCCCCACGGTATCCATCATGTGGGCGGCGTTCAGGGTCAGCAGCCGGGCCTGGTCGATCTCGCAGCGCGACAGGGCGATCTGCTGGCGCAGGTGGCCGTGCTCGGCGAGCGGCCGGCCGAAGGCCTCGCGCTCGGCGGCACGGCGGCACATGGCTTCCAGCGCCCGCTCGGCGACGCCGATGGCGCGCATGCAGTGATGGATGCGGCCCGGGCCGAGCCGTCCCTGGGCGATCTCGAAACCCCGGCCCTCACCCAGCAGCATGTTGGACGCCGGCACCCGGACGTTATCGTAGTGGATCTCGGCGTGGCCGTGGGGCGCATGGTCGTAGCCGAAGACCTCCAGGTGGCGCTCGACCTTGACGCCGGGCGTATCCAGGGGCACCAGGATCATGGACTGCTGCTTGTGCTTGGGCGCGCTGGTGTCGGACTTGCCCATGACGATGGCGATCTTGCAGCGGCGGTCGTTGGCGCCGGAAGACCACCACTTGCGGCCGTTGACCACGTACTCGTCGCCTTCGCGGCGGATCTCGCACTCGATGTTCGTGGCATCGGAAGACGCCACGGCCGGCTCGGTCATGGAAAAGCAGGACCGGATCTCGCCGTCCAGCAGCGGCTTCAGCCACTTCTCCTGCTGCTCCTGGGTGCCGTAGAGCACCAGAGTCTCCATATTGCCCGTGTCCGGCGCGGAGCAGTTGAACACCTCCGGCGCCCAGGACACCCGGCCCATGACCTCGCACAGCGGTGCATATTCGGCGTTGGTCAGCCCGGCCCCGAACTCCTCGTGGGGCAGGAACAGGTTCCACAGCCCCTGCTCCCGGGCCTTGGCCTTGAGCTCGTCTAGAATCGGCGGATGGGTCCAGCGGTCCTCCAGCTGCTTGTGCTGCTCCTTCATCGCCTTTTCGTTGGGATAGATGTAGTCATCCATGAACTTCAGCAGCTTCTCGCGAAGCGCTTCGGCGCGGTCGCTCAACTCGTACATGGCTTGGCTCCTCGTCCGTTGCTTCGAGTCCGCCGGCCGGTTGCCGGCGCTCCTGTCTACTTGCCGGCCCCGGGCAGTCGCCGGAGCCGCTGCGGATCGGCGCTAGGCGTCGCCCCGCCCTACCCGGCGTTCGCCGCGGGGAATGCCTTCCGTCGACTCACTGCCGCCGCGGAATCGGTAGGTGGCCTCGCCCATGGCCAGCAGGCGGCCGGACTCGTCCAGCACCTCGCCGCTGCTGGAGAAGATCTTGCGGCCGCTGGCCCGAAGCGTGCCCACGGCGCGGAGGGTGCCGCCGCTCGCCTGCCCGGTGAACGTGGTGGTCAGGGAAAGGGTGATGCCCATGCGGACGCGGTCGGGATAGGGACAGTACAGGCCGGCCTGGGCGCAGACCACGTCAAGCAGCGTGGTGAGCACGCCGCCGTGGATCACGCCGCCGAAATTCAGGTGATAGGGCTGGACGTCCAGCAGCAACTCGGCACGACCCTCCTCCCAATCGCCCTGACGGTACCCC
Organism: Ectothiorhodospiraceae bacterium WFHF3C12; assembly: GCA_013519935.1. Classification (GTDB taxonomy): domain Bacteria; phylum Pseudomonadota; class Gammaproteobacteria; order Nitrococcales; family Nitrococcaceae; genus WFHF3C12. The sequence goes on from JACDUA010000067.1 coordinate 5,939, forward strand.
AGGACGTCGTGAAAATGTCGGGCCTGCTGCAGCCCCTGTTCCAATTCCGTCAAAACGGAACCTCCTCGATACGGTTTCATTGAACACTGGGGTGGCGCGCCGGCGGTTACCGGCGCGCTTCTTCGCCCGAGAGCACGCCCTGGACGCGCTGGGTCATGCGCACCAGCGCCGGTCCGAGACCCTGTTCCAGGGTGCGGGTGTTCAGGCGCAGCGAGGCACCCCCGCAGTTGAAGGCCATGACCTGGGCACCCGACTCGAGCACCAGGGGCACGGCCACGCCGCTGATTTCATCGTCCCACTCGCCCTCGGAGATGCAGAAGCCATGCTCGCGGTAGTAGCGCATGGCCTCGTTTACGTCCCTGCGGACGTCGGCCGCATCCCGGCCGGTCATCGCGGCGAGATCCTCCATGTACTGCTCCCGGCGGTCCTCGCGCAGGCCCACCAGAAACGCCCGCCCCATGGCGGAGCTCAGCAAGGGTATCCGCGAGCCCACCTCGAGGCGAAGCACCAGCGGTCCGGCACCCTGACACACCTCGATATAGGTCATCTCGGTGCGATCGGCGGTGCCCAGGGCCACCAGGCAATCGGTCTTGTCAGCCAGCGACTGCATGAACGGCCGGGCCACGTCGCGCACGCCGACACTGGAGAGGTACCGGTAGCCCAGCGCCAGCACGCCGACGCCGAGCTGGTATTTCTCCAGGTACTCCGAGTAGCGCAGGTAGCCGAGCCGCGTCAGGGTATGAGTCAGTCGCGATACCGTCGGCCGTGGGATGCCCGTGCGCGCCGAGAGCTCGCCGTTGCCCAGGTATTCGTCACCCGGCCGGAATGCCCGCAGCAGCTCGAAGCCGCGGGCGAGGGCCGTAACGAAGTTGCGGTCCTTACCAGCCTCGTGCTTTAGGGTCTGCTCGTCCTTGCCGGCCGCCGGGTTCTCGGCATGTGCTTCGCTTCCGTTATCCATCATTTTTCCCGCGCAGTCTGCTCAGAATCCCCATGGGCGGCATTCCCGCCGGGCGGAACCGGCCGCGAGGCGCCATTCAATGGGCGCCGCCGCGTTCACGATCCTGCAATACCCGCCAGAGAAGCTTGCCGGAGGCCGACCGGGGCAGCTCGTCGACGAAGGCCACGGAGCGAGGGACCTTGTAGGCGGACATATGGTCCCTGCACCAGGCCAGAATGTCATCCTCCGTAACCCGGTCCGCCGCGCCGGCCTTCGGCACGACCACCGCCTTCACCGTCTCGCCGCGGCGCGGGTCCGGCGAGGCGATGACGCAGACCTCCTGGATGTCCGGATGGGCGTACATGAGGGACTCCACTTCCGCGGGCCAGACCTTGTAGCCCGACGCGTTGATCATGCGCTTGACCCGGTCGACCAGGAAGAAATACCCCTCCTCGTCCACGTAACCCATGTCGCCGGTACGGAAGAACGCCTTGCCGTCGATCTCGACGAAGGCCTCGGCGGTCTCCTCGGGCCGGTTCCAGTAGCCGCGGAACACCTGGGGCGCGCTGATCACGATCTCGCCCACCTCGCCGGGATCCAGCTCGGCCGTGCCCTCCACCTCCAGCACGCGGGAGTCGACGTCGAACACCGGCACGCCCAGGCACTGCGCCTTGGGCCGGTCCGGAGGATTCACGTGGGTCGCTGCGATGGTTTCCGAGAGGCCGTAGCCCTCCACGTAGCGCAGGCCCGTGAGCTCGTAGAGCTTGTTCTCGATGGCCTCCGGCATGGCGGCGCCGCCGCCGCCAATGCCGCGGAGACTGCTCAGGTCGTAATCGCCGATGCGCGGATGCGAGAGGAAGTCCACGGCCATCGTGGCGATATTGCGCCAGTGCGTGACCCGGTAACGCTGGATCAGCTCCAGGGCGGTATCCCGGTCCCAGCGGCTCATCAGCACGATGGTGGCGCCGACGAAGATGGAGCCGTTCATGGACGTCTGCAGGCCCGTGACGTGAAAGAACGGCAGGGTCGCCAGCACCACCCCGGAGGCGGACACGGGATTCCAGATGGTGCCGCCGACAATGGTCGCCATGGCGCTGCGATGGGTGTGCATGCAGCCCTTGGGCGCGCCCGTGGTGCCGGAGCTGTAGGGGAAAACGGCGTAGTCGTCGGGGCCCACCACGTGGGGGCCCGGCTCGCGGCCCAGCGCCAGGACCTCGTTCCAGGCCGCCGCCCCCGCGCCAGAGACCGCCCGCCGCGGCTCGGCGACGGCATCCGGCACGGTCAGGTCGGTGGGTTCAGTCACGTAATCGCCGTAGCTGGCCACCACCGCGTTGGCGAGATCACCCTCGCCCATGAGCGGCCGGGCCTGATCCCAGAGCTCCTGGCCGCAGATCACCACTCGCGCCCGGGTGTCGTCCACGTAGTGGCGCAGCTCGTCGGTGCGGTTCATGGGATTGACCGGAATGACCACCGCGTTGGCCCGCAGGATGGCGTAGTAGGCAACGATCCACTGGGGGCTGTTCTGCATGTAAAGCAGCACGAAGTCCCCTTGCGCCACGCCCAGATCCTGCATGAGATAGCCGGCCAGCCGGTCCGCCTCGTCCCGCAGCTGCCGGTAGGTCAGCGTGCTGCCGTAATACACCACGGCCGCCTTGTCCGGATAGCGCCTGGCCGAGATCGCCAGGTTCTCGTAGATGCTGGTCCGCGGCAGCGTCAGCGAATACGGGGCGTGCTTCGGCCAGAATTTCAGGTGCGGCGCGCCGGGGCGGGCGCCGAATCGACTCGTTGGCTGTTTCTCCGACATAAGCCGCCTGTCAGACCTTCATGCCGGGCATGTTCAGGGAAGCGGTGTTGCCGCCATCCACCGCCCAGGCCTGACCGGTGACGAAGCTCGCCTGCTCGCTGGCCAGGAACACCAGCACGGCGGCGATCTCCTCCGGCTCGGCGTAGCGACGCAGTTCGGCGCGGGTGCCCAGCTTGTCCATCTTGCCCCGCTCTTCCGCGTAGTCGAACACCCGTTTCGTCATGCCGGTCCGGGTCAGGCCGGGGCAGACCGCGTTCACCCGTATGTTGTCGCCGCCGAGGTCGCAGGCCGAGGTCATGGTGAAGTTGATCAACCCCGCCTTGGAGGCACTGTAGGCATTGCCACCGGCGCCTGAGCGGATCCCGGCCACGGAGGCCGTGTTGACGATGGCGCCGCCGCCACCGCGCTCGCGCATGTGCTTCGCGGCGTACTTCGTCGTCAGCATGGGACCGATGAGGTTGACCCCCAGCACCCACTGCCACTCCTCGACATCCTGTTCGGTAACGTCCGGATAGCCCCCGGTGACGCCGGCGTTGTTGCATAGCACGTCCAGCCGGCCGTACCGGGAGACCGTATCGTTTATCAGGGCCTCGACTTCCGGTTCCTGGCTGACGTCCAGGGTTCGCAGCTGGTACTCGGCGCCCTCGGGCAGCTCCCCCGCGGTGGCGTCGAGCCCTTCACTATTGCGGTCGCCGAGCATCAGTCGGGCGCCGTTTTTCGCGAAAAGCAGCGCGGCGGCACGGCCGATGCCGCTGCCGGCACCCGTAACGATTACGGACTTGCCCTCAAGGTCGGGATAGTGCACCTCGTTGTCCTCCTGGCTGGCCGGAAAGGCGTGCGTAAGGTTCCGGCAAATCGAGCGTTTTTGATCTGTATGGCGGGCGCCTTGTGGGGCGCGGCGCCCCGTCGGGAGCGCGATCGCGGTAGCCGGTTGCTCCAAAATCTGGCACGGCGTATGGTTGCCGTCAACCAAAAATGGAACACGTATCCGCTATGCGGAACCAGAGAAACCGTGGACGGTTCCAGCGTGTTTCAGCACCGAGGAGACCCCCGTGAAAGAGCAAGCCAACCTGGTTACGCCCGCCGAGAGCGATGATCCGTTCCGCTCCTTCCCGGAGCAACTGGAGCAGGCCGCTGCGGACCATCCGGAAAAGATCGCCGTCGTCGACGGCGACCGTCGTGTCACCTGGGACGAATTCCAGCGCCGGGTCCGGCTGATCGCCGGGCGTCTGAAGGCCGCCGGCATCGGCGCCAACGACAAGGTGGCCGCCCTGGCGCATAACTGTGCCGAGTATGTCGAGCTCTACGCCGGTACGCTCCACGCCGGCGCCTGCATGGTCCCGCTCTCCAGCATGGCCAGCGGCGCCGCGCTGGAAGGCATGCTGAAGGATTCCGATGCCCGGGTGCTGCTCGCCTCCGCCAAGGGGCGCGACGCGCTGGGCGAGCACATCGAGAACCTGGAGCAGATCCGGCCCGAGCACCGGCTGGCCCTGGACTTCGAGGCCGCGGGCTGGCGTCCCTTCGAGGACTGGGTGGCGGAAAGCCCCGGCGAGGCGCCACCCGCCGAGGTACAGCCGGAGCACCACTTCAACCTGATCTACAGCTCCGGCACCACCGGCACCCCCAAGGGTATCCTCCACGACCACCGCATGCGTTCGCGGCAGCTCTACCGTCTGGCCAACTACGGCTACGACGCGGACGCCGTGACCATGGTCGCCACACCACTGTACTCCAACACCACCCTCGTGTCCGCGCTACCCACCCTGGCCGGCGGCGGCACCCTGGTGCTCATGGCCAAGTTCGACGAGCAGCGGTATCTGGCGCTTTGCGAGCGCGAGCGCGTCACCCACGCCATGCTGGTGCCGGTGCAGTACCAGCGGCTGCTGGCCTACCCGGACTTCGACAAGTACGACCTCTCCAGCTTCCGCGTGAAGCTCTCCACCAGCGCGCCCCTGCGCCGCAGCGTCATCGAGGATGCCAACAGGCGCTGGCCGGGCTTCCTCGGCGAGATCTACGGCCTGACCGAGGGCGGCGTCTCCACCCTGCTGGATACGCGCAGTTTCCCGGACAAGCTGGACTCGGTGGGCCGGCCCGCGGAGGGCGTGGAGCTTAAGATCCTGGACGAGGACGGCAACGAAGCGCCGTCCGACAGCATCGGCGAGATCGTCGGCCGGGCCGGGGCCATGATGGCGGGCTATTACAACCGCTCGGACCTGACCGAGGACATGATCTGGCGGGACGGCGACGGCCGGGTGTTCTTCAAGACGGGCGACATGGGCAAGCTGGACGAGGACGGTTTCCTCTACATCCTCGACCGCAAGAAGGACATGATCATCTCCGGCGGATTCAACATCTACGCCGCCGACCTGGAGGCCGTGCTGCTCAAACACCCTGCGGTGGCCGACGCCGCCGTCATCGGCATTCCCAGCGAGCGCTGGGGCGAGACGCCCCTGGGACTGGTGGTCCGGCGTGAAGGCCGTGACGACAGCCCCGAGGCCATCTGCGAATGGGCCAATGAGCAGGTGGGCCGCAATCAGCGTCTTGCCGGCATCGAGCTCCGCGACGTCCTCCCTCGCAGCAGTATCGGCAAGGTGCTCAAGCGCGAGCTGCGGGATCCGTACTGGCAGGGGCGGGAAAGCAAGGTCTAGCCGCGGATGAACACCGATTTTCCGTGGCCCGGCGCTTCCCGGCTCGAGGATGTGGGAGCGCCGACCACGGCGCGAAGGGCTTCGGCTGACACTGTTTCGCGGCGGGGTCGCCGCTCCCACGAAACCTGAACCACGACACCTGTAGGAGCGCCGCGAGGCGCGATCTCCCGGCCCAGGCAGACCTTGGTGCCGTTCCCCCGGACACCAGCCGTGGGAGGGGCGACCCCGCCGCTAACCGGTCCTCACCCCTCTCCCACCAGGGGAGAGGGGCTATGTGCCGCGGCAATCCGTGTTTATCCGTGTTCATCTGTGGCTGAACGAAAAAAAGCCCGGCGCCTCGCGGCCGCCGGGCTCTTTCAGGCAGGTGCCTGTGCCTAGGGCGTCAGCATCGGCCGTAGGTCGGATGGGCTTGCCATCCGACAGACGCGCTCACGGCGTCAGCACCAGCTTGCCCACGGCCTTGCGGGAGGTCAGGTCCTCCAAGGCCTGGGCGGCCTCGTCCAGCTTGTAGGTCTTGCTGACATGCGGGTCGATGGTGCCCGCCATGTACATCTCGAAGAGCTCCTTGAAGTTCTGGGCGTTGACCTCCGGCTCCCGCCGGGCAAAGTCACCCCAGAACACGCCCACGATGGACGAGCCCTTGAGCAGCGTCAGGTTGACCGGCGCCTTGGGGATCTCGCCCCCGGCGAAGCCGATCACGAGGATGCGGCCCTTCCAGTTCACGGAGCGCAGGCACTGATCGAACAGCGCATCCGTGCCCACCGGATCATAGATGACGTCGGCGCCCTTGCCGCCGGTCAGCTCCTTGACCTTGTCCTTGAACTGACCGTCGCCGTAGTTCACCAGGTCATCGGCGCCATGCTTCTTCGCCACCTCCAGCTTCTCGTCCGAGCTGGCCGCCGCGATGACCCGGGCGCCCATGGCCTTGCCCAGCTCCACCGCCGCCAGGCCGACGCCGCCGCTGGCACCAAGCACCAGCAGGGTCTCGCCCGGCTGGATGTCCGCCCGCTGCTTCAGGGCGTGATAGGAGGTGCCGTAGGTCATGCTGAACCCGGCCGCCTTGACCACGTCCATCTCCTTCGGCCGCTTCAGCAGCTTGACCGCCGGCACGATGACCTGCTCGGCGAAGCCGCCCCAGCCGGTCATGGCGATGACCGCGTCACCCTGCTCGACGCCCTTTACACCGGGGCCGACCTCGGCCACGGTGCCGGCCACCTCGCCACCCGGCGAGAAGGGCGGTTCGGGCTTGAACTGATACTTGCCCTCGATGATCAGCGTGTCGGGGAAGTTGACCCCACAGGCCTCCACGTTCACGCGGACCTCGCCCTCCTCCAGGGCACGCGGCTCGACCTCGTCGACCACCAGCGTGCTCGGCGGCCCGTATTCCTTGCACAATACGGCTCGCATTGGATTTCCTCCGAAATAGGCAGTTGATTGACGGCAAAGCCCGTCTCGTACACCCGGAACCTGCCGAGTCCGGCTGCCCGAGACGGGCCACTCACGCGGACATCATACCCCGCGGGAATTATTCAGCGCTTCCCTGGAGTAACACCGCACGATTCACCGGCCATCCGGGAACTGTCCGGTCTTGCCCCTGGGGAGCGGGAGCCACCGACGCCCCCTTTCGTTCGAGCGGGCACGATGCCGCCAATCGGATACGCCGTCAAACACGCCGACGTTGATGACGGTCACAACGCCGGCCCGCCAGAGGATTTACATTCACGGCATCCTGTCTCAATATGCGTCAGATTCAGGCTCCGGCGGTACACGATGCGGAGAGGCCGGACGAACGGCCGGAGTCGCTGGAACTGTCAACAAGACCATGACTGAAATCTACCTGGTGCGCCACGGTCAGGCCTCGTTCGGCACTGACGATTACGACCGACTCTCCACGGTCGGCGCATTGCAATGCGAACACCTGGGCCGGCGCTGGGATGCGCTGGACCACGACTTCGACGCGGTCTACGCGGGGCCGCTGCAGCGCCAGCAGCACTCCTGCCACATCAGCCTGCCCCACCATGAACCCGACATCGCCGAGGCCCTACGCGAGTACGACGCGGACGGCCTGATCGAGGCCTACAGCCTGCGCAGCAACGGCACCACCAACGCGGCGCCCATCAACATGGGACACAACACCGGCCCCGATCATTACCGCCACGTCCTCAGCGCGGCCGTCACCGCCTGGTGCAACGGCGAGCCGCCGCCCAATGGCAACGTGGAGAGCTGGGACGACTTCATCGGACGCGCTGGCGATTTCCTGGACCACCTGGCGGACCGCCACCACGGCAACCGCCGCGTGGCGCTCTTCACCTCCGGCGGCGTCATTGCCGCCGCCCTGTGCGCGGCTCTACAGCTCTCGCCGCAGACCACCGTGGGCATGAGCTGGCACCTGCGAAACGCCTCCGTCACCCGGCTCCACTACCAGGACGGCTTCTGGTCCATGGCCTCGTACAACGAGATCGGCCATCTGGAGCACCTGGGGCGGCCGGAGCTGATTACCGTCCTGTAGAATGGCGGCGAAGCCGGAACTTCCCGGCTGCGTTCTCCGCCCGAACCGGCTCCTGTACACTCCGTGGCCTCACCCATCCGTGGATAACAACAGGAGACGATCCATGCTCGCCATTGTCGCGAAACTGCCCGCCCAGCCCGGCAAGGGTGCCGAGCTCGCCGAAGCCATGAAGGGCATCGCCGAGAAGGTACAGGCCAACGAATCCGGCAATCACGGCTACAGCGTCCATCGCAGCAGCGACAACGCCGATCTGGTCATGATCTACGAGCTCTACGACGACCAGGAAGCCCTCAACGCCCACCGCGAACACATGAAGGGCATGGGCGTGAACCTGGCCGAGCTGCTGGCCGGCAAACCGGAGCTGGAGTACTTCGAGACCGTTTGACGGGCGGCGGATGCTGACCCCGATCAACGCGGCGGTGCGGGGCCTCTGGCAAACTGCTCTGTAGTGGCATCTGAACGGAGGACCTGCATTCATGAGCCAAGCCCTGCACCTGGTTTGTCCCCACTGCGAGGCGGTCAATCGCATCCCCCAGCAACGACTCACGGACGCGCCGCGCTGCGGTCGCTGCCACCACGACCTGTTCACCGGTAAACCGCTGGCCGTCGACGGCGCATCCTTCGACCGGCACGTGAACCGTAACGACATTCCCGTGCTGGTGGATTTCTGGGCGCCCTGGTGTGGACCCTGCAAGATGTTCGCACCCACCTTCGAGCAGGCCGCGGCCCGGCTGGAACCGAACATGCGGCTCATCAAGCTGGACACCGAGCAGGCCCCCCAGGCGGCGGCCCAGCACGGCATCCGCAGCATCCCCACCCTGGGCCTGTTTCTGCGGGGGCGTGAGCTCACCCGCCAGTCGGGCGTCATGGACCTGGGGAGCCTCACCCGCTGGATTGAACAGGCCCTGAGCCAGGCCGCCTGAGCGAACCGCAGGCGTGCCGCAAGGCCTGGGTCGGATGGACTGGCCATCCGACATTCAACACCCAATCGTCGGCGCCGGCTCCGCCGGTGCCGACCTACGTCCTTGCACCACGCCACGAGACCGTCGGGCGAGCCTGCGGGATCGACTCCGGCCCCGTGCATCGCCCAAGCGCAACGGCCCGGGGACCGGGCTCCCACAACAATGTCCGCGACGCAGAACCCGTGGGTCGGATGGACTTGCCATCCGACCCCCGACACCCAATTGCCGGCGCAGGCTTCGCCGGTGCCGGCCCACGTCCGTGTCGAACCGCGAGACGCTATCCACACTCCCGGCCTCACCGGCGCGGCGTGTGGGAGCAGCAACCGATGCCACGGCTGCGCAGCCGCCGGGCTTTCGTTACCCTGTTCCCGTATCCCCTGACAGAGATTCGCGGCACGATTGCCGCGTACGAACGCACTGGCAACGGAGCGCGGCGGCGGCCGTTGCGGTCAAATAGGCTGCGAACCTCTGTTGAGGAACACCAGCCACAGCCAAACCCCGGGCGACGAGCCGAGGCCATGTACAAGACCCGATTCGTGGTGAAATTCAAGCAGGGCCGCGCCGAGGTGGTCCGCGGCCACGCGCCCAACGGATTCATCTCCGCCTGCAACGACATCGCCCGCCTCTACGGCATCGACGACGGCCGCGTGGAGTGCCAGACCCGCGGCAGCAAGGCGCGTCTGAAGTTCTCAAAGGAAATCCCGGAGCGCGCCCACCAACCGATCCGCAACGTCTGGACCCCGCCCACCAGCCCGACCAGGGGCGGCAGCCGGGCGCGGGGTTAGCGCCTGGGCCTCACGCAAAGGCGCCAAGGCGCGAAGAAGGCCGGAAAGGTGTATCGGTGGACTGCGCTACGCCCATCCTGCGACGCTGCACCACGGTCTTCTCGAAGCCCGCGTGGGAGCGGCGACCTCGCCGCGAACGGCGGGATCGCGCATTCGCGCCGGAGTCGGCGCTCCCACGGTGCCTGCCTCGGAGCACCTGTAGGAGCGCCGCAAGGCGCGATCAGGTTGTGGTGCCGGCGGTCGGGCAATCGCGCCTTGCGGCACTCCTACGCGGACCTCCGGACGCAAGGGGCACACACCTTCGGCTAGCCGGGGATCTCGCGGTCTTCGCGCCTTGGCGCCATTGCGTGAGGCAACGGTCTGCGCCTACTCCCGCATCGCCGCCACCAGTTGCTCCCGCAGCCACTGGTTGGCGGGCTCGGTCTCGACATTGGCGTGCCAGTAAAGGAAGGAGTCCAGCGGCGGCATGTCCAGGGGTAAAGGCACCATGTCGTTGTCGAAATCGGCGTTGGCCACCCGGGCGTAATACTCCGGCATGGTCAGGATGCAGTCCGTCTGGCTGACCACCCGGCAGGCGGCGAAGTAGTGCTGACAGCGCAGCCGCACGCGCCGTTGCAGCCCCAGGCGGCTGAGCTCCACGTCCTCCAGCCCGGGACCGGTCCGCCGGGAGCTGGCAAGCACGTGATCCTGGGCCAGGTAGGTATCGAGGTCGAGGTCCGGGCCGACGGCCGGATGGCCGCGCCGCGCCACCACCACATAACGGTCCGCGGCGATCTTCCGGTGGCGGATGTTCTCCGACAGCGGCAGCCACACATCGATGGCCGCGTCCAGGGTGCCCGCCGCCAGCTCCGCTTCCATCTCCCGCCGATCCACCCGCACCGCGGCCACTTCCACCGCCGGGGCGTTGTCCTGCACGCGGCGCATCAACGCCGGCAGCAGGGTGGACTCCAGCACGTCCCGCACACCCAGGGTGAACCGCTTCGCCGTGGCCGCCGGGTCGAAGCGCTCGATCTCGTTCAGCGTGATCTCCAGCCCGCGCAGGGAATTGCGGACCGGCCCCATGAGGTTCCGCGTCAGCGGCGTCGGCACCATGGTTCGCCCTTCACGGGTGAAAAGCGGGTCGTTGAACAGGCCGCGCAACCGGCCCAGCGCGTGGCTCACGGCTGGTTGGGTCAAATGCAGCTTGTGGCTGGCGCGGGTGATACTACCCTCAGAGTAGATGGCGTCCAGCACCACGAAGAGGTTCAGGTCGATCCTGTCTATATGCACGGGATTGATAGCCGCTCATTCAGATTATTCATTTGGAGAATTTTAATCCCGCGCATAGGCTAGCGCCAATTCAGGGAGCCGGCCCTTCCGGCCCCATTTTGCAACCGCGTCCGCAGGAGCCGTGACATGGAATTCGAACATTCCGCCAAGACCCAGGAACTGAGGGAAAAGCTCATCGCCTTCATGGAGGAGCACGTCTACCCCAACGAGCGCCGCTTCCACGAGGAAGTCGCCGAAGGCGACCGCTGGCAGCCCACCGCCGTGGTGGAAGAGCTCAAGGAAAAGGCCAAGGCCCAGGGCCTGTGGAACCTGTTCCTGCCCGAGTCCGAGTACGGCGCCGGCCTGACCAACGTCGAGTACGCGCCGCTGTGCGAGATCATGGGCCGCGTGCAGTGGGCGCCCGAGGTGTTCAACTGCTCCGCGCCGGACACCGGCAACATGGAGACCCTGGTGCGCTACGGCTCCGAGGAGCAGAAGAAGGAATGGCTGGAGCCCCTGCTCGAGGGCAAGATCCGCTCCTGCTTCGGCATGACCGAGCCCGCGGTCGCCTCCTCCGATGCCACCAACATCGAGAGCTCCATCATCCGTGACGGCGACGAGTACGTCATCAACGGCCGCAAGTGGTGGTCCTCCGGCGCCAACGACCCGCGCTGCAAGATCTTCATCTTCATGGGCAAGAGCGATCCGGACAACGAGAACCGCCACAAGCAGCAGTCCATGATCCTGGTGCCGCGGGACACCCCCGGGGTTACCGTCCAACGCCATCTGCCGGTGTTCGGCTTCGATGACGCGCCCCATGGCCACGGCGAGGTCAGCTTCGAGAACGTGCGGGTGCCCGCCTCCAACATGCTGCTGGGCGAAGGCCGCGGCTTCGAGATCGCCCAGGGCCGCCTGGGCCCCGGCCGCATCCACCACTGCATGCGCCTGATCGGTCTCGCCGAGCGGGCCCTGGAGCTCATGTGCAAGCGGACCATGTCCCGCGTGGCCTTCGGCAAGCCGGTCTCCGAGCAGACCGTCACCCAGGAGCGCATCGCCGAGGCGCGCATCATGATCGACCAGGCCCGCCTGCTGACCATGAAGGCCGCCCACATGATGGACACCGTGGGGAACAAGGTGGCCAAGGCCGAGATCGCCATGATCAAGGTGGCCGCGCCGAACATGGCCTGCAAGGTCATCGACTGGGCCATCCAGGCCCACGGCGGCGGCGGCGTGGCCCACGAGTTCCTGGCCCACGCTTACGCCAACGCCCGAACCCTGCGCATCGCCGACGGCCCGGACGAGGTGCACCGCAACCAGATCGCCAAGCTGGAGCTGAAGAAGCACAAGTAAGGCGCGCGACCCCGGGGCGCCGCGGCGCCCCGCTTTCGGCCCGGCACCACCGGGCCCGCTTTCGTTTTCACGCGGTTGTGGCCGGCGCATGGGTGATCCCCTTTGATGTGACCGGCCACATCTTTTTCCCGGCGCCCTTTTTCTTGACATTTCGCGCAGTTGTCGTTAAGAAGGAGGCATGATGCACGAGCAGCCCGATACAACACGCATTGCCCTCCCGCCGCTCCGCCTGGAGCTGGGGCTGCTGCTGCGCCTTGCGCACAGCTGATCTCACACCACAATCACCGTTCGCCTCCTTCTGTATAATCCCGCATCGCAGCGGGTATTCGGCTATATTTCATTCAGAGTAGCGTCCATGACACAGCGAATGCGTTCGCCACGACACGACAAGCGACCAGACATGCGACTGATAAGCGGTCGGCGGGCCATGGAAGCGTGGCAGCCCGCCGGCCGGCACTCCGCCACGAGCCGCATTGACGCCCGTATCGCCGTGGAGTGAATCAGACATGTTGAAAGATCCCTCGAAAAAATACCGCACCTACCGGCCCATCGTTCTTCGGGACCGGACCTGGCCGGACGCCATCATCGAGAAGCCGCCGATCTGGATGAGCACCGATCTGCGTGATGGCAACCAGGCCCTGTTCGAGCCCATGGACATCCACCGCAAGATGCAGTTCTTCGAGCTGCTGGTGCAGGTGGGCCTGAAAGAGATCGAGGTGGGTTTCCCCTCCGCCTCCGAGACCGACTACAGCTTCGTGCGCTGGCTCATCGACGAGGACCTCATCCCCGATGACGTCACCATCGAGGTCCTGGTCCAGGCCCGCGAGCATCTCATCGAGAAGACCTTCGAGTCCCTTAAGGGCGTCAAGCGCGCCATCGTCCACGTCTACAACGCCACCGCGCCGGAGTTCCGCCAGACCGTGTTCGGCCTGGAGAAGGACGAGGTGCGGCAGATCGCCGTCGACGCCGCCACCCAGATCAAGGAACTCGCCACGCGGCAGCCGGAGACGCAGTGGCGCTTCCAGTACAGCCCCGAAGTGTTCAGCGGCACCGAGCTGGAGTTTGCGCGGGAATGCGTGGACGCGGTCACCGAGGTCTGGGAGGCCAGCGCCGACAAGCCGGTGATCATCAACCTGCCGGCCACCGTCGAGATGTCCACGCCCAACGTCTACGCCGACCAGATCGAGTGGATGCACCGGAACATCCAGCGCCGCGACGGCGTGATTCTGTCCGTGCATCCGCATAACGACCGCGGCACCGCCGTGGCCGCCGCCGAGCTCGCCGTGATGGGCGGCGCCGACCGCGTCGAGGGCTGCCTGTTCGGCAACGGCGAGCGCACCGGCAACGTGGATCTGGTCACCCTGGCGCTGAACCTCTACACCCAGGGCGTGAACCCCGGTCTCGACTTCTCGCGCATCAACGACGTGGCCCGCACAGTGGAGGACTGCAACCAGCTGCCCATCCATCCGCGCCACCCCTACGTGGGCGACCTGGTGTTCACCGCCTTCTCCGGCTCCCACCAGGACGCCATCAACAAGGGCTTCAAGGCGCAGAAGGAAGGCGAGCGCTGGGCGGTGCCCTACCTGCCCATCGACCCCAAGGATCTCGGCCGGACGTACGAGTCGGTTATCCGGGTCAACAGCCAGTCCGGCAAGGGCGGTGTGGCCTACCTGCTCGAGCGCGACTACGAGCTGCAGATGCCACGGCGCATGCAGGTGGAGTTCAGCACCGTCGTCCAGCGCTACACGGACAGCGTCGGCACCGAGGTCAACGCCCAGCAGATGTGGGAGATGTTCGAGAGCGAGTACCTCAACGCCAGCGGCGCCGTGGAATACCTCGGCCACAAGCTCTTCGACGCCGACGACCGCCAGGGCATCCGCCTGAGGGTGACGACCGCCCGCGGCGAGGAGACCTGGGACGGCGTGGGCAACGGCCCCATCGACGCGACCCTCAAGGCCCTGGGCGCCGACGTGCGCGTTCAGCACTACGACGAGCACTCCATGGGCACCGGCTCCGACGCCAGGGCCGTGGCGTTCGTGGAGCTGGCCGCCGGGGGGCTCGAGGGCGATGTCTTCGGTGTCGGAATCGACCCGAACATCATCACCGCTTCGGTCAAGGCCATCGTCAGCGGCATCAACCGCGTCTGGTCCCAGCTCCCGCCGGACCAGCGCGATGCCCTGTTCTCCCAGGCGGAGAGCAAGCGTTACGCCTGAGCGCGGAATCTGGCGTGATGAACGAAAAGCCCGGCGTTTGCCGGGCTTTTCGTTTGCGGGAGGCCTCTCCTGTGGATGCACCGATTTCCAGACCTTTCCGCCCGAAATCCGTTCGCGGCCAAGGGCAGCTCCCACGACCGGTCGGAAGCCGAGGTGCCATCAGCATGGTTGTGGGAGGCGCGTCCCCGCGGCGACGAGCGCTGGCATGCCGGATGGCAAGCCCATCCGACCTCCATGGTCTCGGCGCACCGCGCGGGCAATCGCGGCCAGGGGCCGCTCCTACGACCGGTCGGAAGCCGAGGTGCCATCAGCATGGTTGTGGGAGGCGCGTCCCCGCGGCGACGGCTTTCGGATGCCGCATTCGCGGCGAGGACGCCGCTCCCACAACCGATGACCCGGCCCCGCCGCGGCACAATCCACCCTGTGGGGGGGGCGCGTCCTCGCGGCGACGGCTTTCGGATGCCGCATTCGCGGCGAGGACGCCGCTCCCACAACCGATGACCCGGCCACGCCGCGGCACATTCCACCCTGTGGGAGGCGCGTCCTCGCGGCGATGCGGACATCCGAAAGCCGTGGATTCCGCCTCGCCGAGGTGTTCCCGGATCCAATGTAGAAACTATGAGAGCTGCCGCCCTCGCACTGCGCTCAGGGTGTTGAGTAAGCCTGGGAGGGTAGCGAGATGACGACAGCTCTGGGTATCGACGTTGGCGCGGAAGGTGGTGTGCTGTACAAGGCCGTTGAGCTGAGCCTGGCGCGTTGGAAGCTGGCGTTCAGTGATGGTGAGAGGCGGCGCGAGCGCACGATTGAGGCGGGTGATCTGGCGGCGCTGGCGGAGGAGGTGGATTGGGCGAAGCCGCAGTCCACCTTTGGCGATTGCCGATTGACCCTCGCCACAGCCGCCGCAGCGATACCGGCCGCATTCCTCGCGTTCACGTTCTCCGAACCCGCGAACGCACCGTAACGCGCTACTCGCCCAGAGCCAGAAACGGCTTGGTGGAGAAATACAACACCAACAACACGATGGCGGTATAGAACACCGTCTGCAGGGGCCGGTTGCGCACCCGCGTCCAGACCGTCTCCGCGCGGCCCTCGCGCTTGTTCCGTTCGTACTCCGCCCGGGACCGTTCCGCCCGCTCGGCGTGGTAGTCCTCCAGCAGCGCCTTCGCCTCCTCGGCCTGGTCCGGGTCTTCCAGCCAGATGGCTCCCATGGAAATCCCCCACCAATGCGGCGGCGTCTCGTAATAGCCGATGTTATGACGCTCCAGCAGGTCGCGCACCTCCTGGGCCTCGTCCTCCGGGACGTGTCTGAGATTGAGCAGAAGCTTCGCCATAGTTCCGTGATTTTACCCCACTGGCGCCGTCAGTCGGCTGTTGGTGCTGCAACGTTCGCTACGGCGCGAATATGGTCTAAAGTGAAAACTGAATGCAATGAAAGTTCACCAGGAGCGGCCAGGGGGGTCGCGTCATGTCGGTCACATCCATTCACCGGCCCAGAGTACGGTCCGCGCTGAAGGACTTGCCCCAATATCCGGGCCACAGCGCGGACACGGCCAACGATGACGACCGGCTGCTGGCAGTGCAGGAAGGCTTCATGATCAACCACGCGGCGGCGCTGCTGCTGCAGCTCGGCGCCGACGCCATCCCCGAGCTCCGCGCCGCACTGGGCGAAGCCCGCGGCCTGCGCCGCCAGGCCATTGTCAATGCCCTGTGGCATTACCGCCAGGCGCAGGACATTCCGGTTTTCATCGAAGAGTTGCAGAGCGGCGAAACGAACCAGCGCCGCCAGGCCGCCACCTTCCTGGCGGCGTTCAACCGCCCGGAAATCCGCGACGCCCTGACCGGCGCGCTCACCGACCCCCAACCCATCGTCCGGGCAGCGGTCATCCGTTCGCTGCGCAGAAGCGGCGCCGGGCTGCCGCAGAACCTGCGCCCCACCCTGCTGCGGGACCCGGACCCCGGTGTGCGCCAGGCGCTGATCGAGCGTACGGGCTAGTGCCCCACTAGCGTATCCGGCGTCACTGCTGCCGACGCTCGAAAGAGCGGAGGTCTTCCACCTTGCCGCCGATGTTGTCGAGGATCGAGTAGAACACGTCCACCGCATAACCGAGAATGAACGCCAGCAGCAACTGCCCGGCGGCAGCCCCCGTGCCCGCGGCATCCGCTGCGCCGCCAAGGTAGTCCCGCAGCCCCGGCAAAAGCACGATGGAACCGCCCGCGAGAATGCCCAGCACCAGTCGGATGAGCTGGGATGGGATGTACGCCGGATCGAACTCCCGTCGGGTCAGGCATTTCTGTGTCACCCTCAGCAGGAAGATGCAGGTGCCGAGCCCGGCGGCGGCGAAGGGCGCGACGTGATCCGGCGAATATATCCAGTCCAGGCGATTGAGAAACAGCAACGCCGTAAATAACAGCGTGAGCAGGCCCAGAAACACCAGGTACTGGCCCACGGACGTCCTGAATGCGGCATGCATGAAACCGCGACCGTGAATGCGCGTGGCGCTCAGAGTCCGGGCGGTCACATTGCCGGTAACCTTCTCCAGCCTGGCGTATTCATTGACGAAATGGATCTTGTCCTTGTCCGGCAGGTTCGGGTAATCCTCGGCCCGTTTCAGGAAGGTACCCGCGTCGAAGTCCTCCGGCAGCTGGATCTGGTTGTTGTGCTCGACGGCGAAGCGCGCGAGATGCCATGCATTCTGGGCCAGAACCAGCTTCTCCCGCTTGGTCTCCTCGTCCGTTTGCGGACGCCCCTGCCGACGATGCTCCATTCCGCCTCCTCGCCCGTGGGCCGGAGCGACTGTCCGCTGCGACTTTTATAGCTCCGGAAATCAGGAAGCTATAGGAGGTCTATAGACGCAGGGAGAGCAGAGCGCAAACGCCCACGGTCAGAACCGGCCGAAACCGGACGCCGCGGCCACCAACCCAAACGGCGGCACCCCCTCCGGCAAATCCAACGGGGTCCTATTGCTTCGCCTCCTTGCCGGCGCCGACGCGTTCCCGCAGTGAGTTGGCGATCTTCTCGCCGCTGCGGCCCACCACGTAACCGCCCACGCCCACCGACAACAGCGTGAACAACTGCGGCGGAAGCTCCAGCATGGTCACCTTGTCGGTGAACAGGTTGATGTAGGGGAAGAGCACGTAGTTGTTGGCGATGATCAGGATGACGACCAGCATGAGAATCGGCCGCCACATCCGCTGCAGCCAGCTCTTGCCCTGCGCCTCGGCCACCACCACCGATTTCTGGGCATCCACCAGTTTCTTCTCGTACTCCAGCTGCTGGTGTTCGAGCTCGATCATCTTGCTCTGCACCTTGGCGCGGATCTCGTCCATCTCCTTGCGCAGCTGCAGACGTTCCTCGTCGCTGGTGGTGACGTCATCGATGAGCTTGGCCGCCGGCTCGAAGATACCGCCGATGAATTCCATGACATTGACCATGATTACCCCCTTCCCTGTCGCGTCGAAAAGCGCGCCGCCCGGGCCGCGGCCGGCCATCCGCCCATTGAGCGCCCGGCCTAGGCCAGCAGCCCCTCGGTTACGCCGTCCCGGTTGATCGTCAACGCCACGTGCCGGTTCTCGCCGCCGGTGATCGAACAGTGCACCCAGCCGCTATTGGGCTGGCCCGGCATGTAGAACTCCAGAATGAGCTGGTCGTAGTCCAGGTTCGACTCGATCCATGCGGCGAGATCTGCGTTGGCGATGCCCGGCACCTCGAAGTCCACCGCCTCGCCGTTGACATGCTGGGAGGTGTCCTTGGACCCGATGGCCCGGTTCAGCTCCAGGCAGCGGTAGCCGCTGGACGGGACGATGGGTACGTCGAAGTGGTCGCGGGTGGGCTGAAGGATCTCCTCGCAGACACGGCGCAGGTTCGCCACGATCTGGGCGTCCCGCGCCGGATCGAGGCTGTTGTCGATACCCCGCCGCTCGGCTGTCTGGCTCTTGCAGAGCTCTTCGAGCGAGAAATTCCTGGAAAGTTGAGTCGCCATTGCCTTCCGTCCCTGGCAGTCCGCCATTCCCCAGCAGATTTCCAGAAATAAAGCACATGGCCCGGGGTACCGCAACGCGCCCGCCTTGCGCGGCCGGCGACCCATCCTGCTCGTAGGCTATTCCGCAGCGGTTCGGCGGGGTTTTCTCAGGATGTGGCGGACGCCGATCTGTTTGCGGTGCACGTAGCGCAGCAGCACCCCCAGCAGCACCGAGACCACGCCCCCGGCGATCAGCCCCGTGAGGTCGGAAGCGAACTCCGCGACCGCCGTCAGGTTGCGGGCGAAGACATAACCCAGACCCACGTAGAGGGCTACCCAGACGGCTTCCCCCGCCGCACCCCATACCGTGAACCGCAGCCAGTGCATCTTCCCCGCACCTGCGGCGAAATTCACGTAGGGCCCGAGGGGGCTGACCAGCCAGCGGCTCAGGAATACGCCGAGGCCGCCCCAGCGCTGGATGGAAGCCCGTGCCCGCCCCAGCAGGAGGGCGCGCGGGCGGCGCCGGGATGCCCAGCGCTCCAGTGCGGGCGCGCCGGATCGCCCCAGGAAGTAGCCAAGCTGATCCCCGCCCAACGCACCCACGTAGGCGGCCAGCGCCGTGCTGCCCAGCACCAGGTCCCCGGAGGCCGCGAATGCACCGCCGGTTAGCATCATCAGCGAGGACGGCACGGGCACCGCCACGCAGCTCAGAAACGTCACCACGAACAGCGACAACGCGCCATAGTTGGCCACCAGCAGGAACAGCGTGTCCGTCATGGCTCGTACCCGTGGTGCGCCTTGGCGGCCGCGTCGATCCGGTGCTGCAGCTCGGCCAGCGTCAGGCCCGATTCCTCGGCGATCTGCTCCAGGGTGTGGCGCCGGGCTTCCCCCGGGGCCAGCCCGAGGGCATCGCGTACTACGGCGGGCGGCAGCTCATAGGAATGGGCCACGTACCGCGGCGTCATCCAGCCCTCCAGGGGCTGGCTGCGGTGGGCGGGATCCGCCCAGTAAAGGGAGAACACCAGCAGCCGCCCGGCAAAGAAGACCGTCACCACCACGGCTGCGATGAACGCCGCGGAGAGCACGCGATGCTTGCGCCAGATGTTCCCGAGCGTATCTAGCACGGCAGGGCTTCCCTATTGGTCCGGGTCGGCATTACGTCAACGTATTGCACTTTCGCCGCCAAGGGAAACCCGCCGCCGCGCAGGGGCGGCCAGACCGCGAAGGTCGCAGGCCGGGCAAAGCCCGCCAGCCAGTAAGGTATGCAGGATCCGTCGGCGCTGCCGGTGGGCTCCCGGCCGCCCCATGATTCTTCAGCGCCGGGCCTCGTCTTCCGGATGGCGGGCCACGAGGACGCTGCAATGGACGCGGTCGAGCAGCCGGTGGCTGAGCGAACCCTGCCACCACCAGGTCAGCAGACCGCGGCTGCGGTGGCCCACGACGATCAGGTCGGCGTCGATCTGCCGGGCCAGCCGATCGATCTGTTCCACCGGCTGCCCGAACGCGATGTGGCCCTGAACGTCGTCGACGCCCGCCTCGCGGACCTCGACGACGGCCTCGTCGACCAGACGGCGCAGATGCCCAACCGGCCCGTCGTCGAACGTCTCCAGCGGGTGGATGCCCTCGCCGAAACCGGAGGAACCGGTGAGTTCCATGACCGATAGCAGGTGGACGTCGGCCGCGCAAGCCGCCGCCAGCTCCACGCCCTCGCCGAGCGCCACCCAGCCCTCGCGGGAGCCGTCGAATGCGAGCAGTATCCGTTGGTACACGCGCGCCCCGCTTTGAGGAATTTCTCACACTCTGACGCCCACCGGGGTCGAGCGCAAGGCGCGCCCGCGTCAGCCGCCCCGGTGGCGAACGTCGATGTCCACGACCACCATCATGCCCGGCTTGAGCGCCGCCTTCGGCCCGTCCTCGATGAGGATCTTCACCGGAATGCGCTGGGTGATCTTGGTGAAGTTGCCGGAGGGATTGGGCGTGGGCAGCAGGGCGAACTCGCTGGTCGCGGCACCGCCGATGACCGCGACCCGCCCGCGATAGGCCGTGTCCGGATAGGCGTCCACGTGAATGTCCACCGGCTGACCCACCGCCAGCTCGCGAACGGCCGTCTCCTTGATGTTCGCCTCGATCCAGACGTCCTCCGGGGCGTGCATCATCAGGATCGGCTGCCCGGCGGCCACGTACTCGCCGGGCTCGACGAAGGTCTTGTCCACGACACCGCCAATGGGGCTGCGCACGGTCATGTCTTCCACGTGCGCCCGCTGCTCGCGCAGATCCGCCCCGGCCTGCTCCAGCTCGAGCTCCATGACGTCCAGCTCGGCCCGCAGCAGCGCCGGCTCCGGCAGCGGCATCCGGGGCGTCGCCATCAGGCCGCG
>JACDUA010000068.1 GCA_013519935.1 Ectothiorhodospiraceae bacterium WFHF3C12
CGATTGCGCCGGTCGGGCCGGCCGTTGGTCCGGGGGACGGAGGCCGCCACGCTACGCTGCTGGGCGCGCACCAGCTCGCGCCGCTCGCGGCTCTCCTCGCTCTCGGTGTAGAGCTGCTCGGCCACGCTGGCGGAGCCCCGCTGTTCGGCGAGCCCGTCGACCCGGACGCGGAACTCGTAGACCCCTTTCGTCACGGAGACGGTCTGACCCACGCGCACGTCCTTGGCGGGCTTGGCCCGTTGACCGTCCACTTCCACCTTGCCGCCCTTGATGGCGTCGGTTGCCAGGCGGCGAGTCTTGAAGAACCGCGCCGCCCAGAGCCATTTGTCGAGACGAACGGCGTCCTTACTGGATTCTGGCATTGCGACCGTAGTTGCCGGAGATGTAGTCGGTGAGCTCGGTAATGCGGTGCTCCTGGTCGCGGACCACCGAGTTGATGAGATCACGTACCGAAATCACCCCGACCACACGCTCGTTGTCGATCACCGGCAGATGCCGGCAGTTACGCGAATTGACGATGACCAGCGCCTCCTCGACCGTGGTATTGCCGCGGATGCAGGCTACATCCCGGCTCATCACGTCGCTGACCGCCGTGCTGTCGTAGTCGAGGTGGCCATCGATCACCCGCCGGAGCACGTCCCGCTCCGTGAAGATCCCGATCAGCGTGCCGTCCTCCTCCATGACCAGCACCGACCCGGTGTTACGTTCGTTCATTAGGCGCACGGCCTCCGCGACGCTCGACCCGGGCGTCACCCTGAGAATCTCGGAACCCTTCTCCGCCAAGATCACGCTGACCGGCTGTTCCATTGGCGCCTCCCCCGCTGCAAAGTCTCTGGGCTGTAACCGTGATGGCATCACCGCCACTGACCCTATTTATAGGCCCCGTCGTCCGGCAATGAAAGGGGGCCGCCGCCGTGGGCCGGAATCGTCAGTCGGTCGCCAGAGCGGTTCCGGACAGAATGACGCCGTCCTCGTCGGCGTAAAGGTAGTCGCCCGGCTGGACCGTGACGCCGGCAAAGGTCACCGGGACGTCCCGCTCGCCGACCCCCTTCTTGACGCTTTTCAGCGGATGCGTGTTGAGGGCCTTGACCCCGATATCGATACCGGCGATATCCACGCTGTCCCGGATGCAGCCGTAGACCACCACGCCCGCCCAGCCGTTGCCACGTCCCAGCTCGGCGAGGTTGTCACCCAGAAGGGCGCACCGGGTGGAGCCGCCGCCGTCAACGACGAGCACCCGCCCCTGCCCCGGCTCTTCCAGAGCGGCGCGCACCAGAGAATTGTCCTCGAATACCTTGACTGTCGAGACCGGTCCCCCGAAGGCGCGAACGCGCCCGTAATCCAGAAAGATCGGTGCCATGATCCGCAGGCTGTCGGAATGCTCGTCGCAAAGGTCGGTGGTCTTGATGGCCATTGACTCGGACTCCCTGATTGCCGGGCCCGTCCAGCGCTGCGGACCCGGGCGATTGACATACGGTGGGCGCTCAGCACAATGGACGGTCCCTTGTCGGGAAATGCCCAGGCTACCGCCCGCCGCGGCGGGCCCGGCGCATGTTTCTCGCCCCGTGCCCCTTCGAGCAGCCGGCGGACAATGACGCAACCCATCGCCCACAATGAGGCCGCTCGCTGCGATCTGCGCGCGCTGCTGGGCCAGACGCGGCGGCCCATCATCATCGGCGTGGCCGGCGACAGCGGCGCGGGCAAGAGCACCTACATGAACGGGGTGGCCCGGCTGCTCGGCGACGACATGGTAGCCACCCTGAGCCTGGACGGCTACCACAAGGAGGATCGCGAGACGCGGCGGCGCACCGGACGGGTGCCCCTGGACCCGGAGATCAACGACCTGGCGCTAGCCCGGGAGCACGTGGCGGCAATCCGCCGCGGTGAAGAGGTGACGGTGCCCGTCTATGATCACGAATCCGGTCGGTTCGGGGGCGCCCGCGACTTCGCACCGGCGCCGGTGGTCATCGTCGAGGGCCTGCACGCGCTGTATCCGGAGTTCCTGGATCTCTACGACTTCACCCTGTTCGTGGACTCCGACCAGGCGGTGAAGTGGGAATGGAAGATGCAGCGGGATATCCATGACCGCGGCTATCGAGAATCGGAAGTCCGTCAGGAAATGAGCCGCCGGGAAACGGCCTACAAGCGCTGGATCGACTTCCAGAAGACCCAGGCCGAGGCCGTCATCAAGATCCACCCGAGCGACCTGGCCTCCCTGGCCGTGCAGGCCTACAAGGGCGAGGTCCCCCCCGAGTGCTTCCACATCGAGATCGTCGTCATCCCGGTGGACGGGGAGCTGCCGGCACTGCCGCTGAACGTCGATCTCAACAACATGACCCAGTCCAGGCTGATGCCGTTCATGCTCGCCAGCGTGCCGAGCACTTACTGGGGCCGGACGGTGAACGTGATCCATCTCGACGGCGTGCTCCCCGAGCACAGCCTGGTTCAGCTCGAGGCGGAGATACGCCGGCTTACGGGCATGGACAGGCGCGGTGAGGCACCCGCGCAGGTTTCCAACGCGACCATCCGCCTCACGCAGCTGGTGGTGGCATGGCCGCTGTTCGGGCGCATCGCCCACCTGCTCAGCCAACAGGGATCGGCGTAGAGCATGCGCGTGGTCCTGACAGCCCTGGCGTCCGCCGTCGTGGTTGCCCTCTACGTGGCCATCATTTACGCGTTCTTCGCCTATCTCTGGCCGGCCTTCCCGCCCTGGCTGGCCATGATCGCCTTCGTCGCGCTGGCCGTCTTCGCCATCGGCTCACCGATCTTCTGGCTGTTTCGCATCGCCGAGCGGGTCCGGCGGGAACGCGAGGCCGCTCAGGGGAAAAGCGTCGACGGCAACGAGCGGGAATGACCGGCCGCCGCCAGCCCCTGGCGCGTTGGCGAGCGAGCCTTCAAGATAGAGCGAGCCGCCGGCGCGAGCTGAACCGGGCGCCGTCCCGTGCGCGGCGGGCATGCCCCGCCGGCACCCTGCCGGAGAGGTCTACGACATAATGAGTTCGCATCAAGGCAATTCGGCCCTGCCCCAGGCGATCACGGCCCTGCTGGACCGCCAGCAGTCGCTGGAGTCCACCCTCAGCGAATGCACCGCGTTGCTCAGGCATGCACTCGAAGAGCACGGCGCCGGCACGAGCGATGGCGCCGTCGATTCGGCAACCGGATGGCTGAACCCCATGGTCGGTGCCATTCAGCATGGCGCGGACGAGGGCGAGGTGGTCGAGGCCACGGTCAACGCCGTGCAGTACCTGCTGCCGGACGCGGCGGGCGCGGTATCCCTGATCACCGAATCGGCGTCCACTTCCCTGGTTGCCGCATGGCGCGGAGGTCGGCAATGGTCCGGTTTCGCCCGGGGCGCCACCGGCGCCGGGGATGAAGCACTGCTGCACGAGCTCAGCCGGGAATCGCTGGAGCACTCCGTGCGGGTCATTCTCAGCGGCCTCGGCATGACGGTCGGCGAACTGCGGATCTGGCCCGGAGGGAACAGCATCGAGCCGCAGACCGCGCAGCTGCGCACCCTCGCCGGCATAGCCGGCGTGGCGCTGGCCGGTTTCACCCTCAAACAGCGCCTGCGCCATCGGTCGGTCCGCGATGCCCAGACGGGTCTCTTCAACCACCGCTACATGGAAGACACCCTGGAGCGGGAACTCCACAGGGCCAGGCGCAACCAGGGCGGGTTGGGCCTCATTCTCGTCGAGCTTCAGGCACTGTCCGCGTTCGCCGCCCGGCATGGCCAGGACACCGCCGATCAGGTGCTGGAGGCCGCCGCCGGTGTCCTGCAGGCCTCCTTCCGCGGTTCGGATATATGCTGCCGCTACGCCGAGCAGCGGCTCTGCGTCGTCATGCCCGACGCCAATGTCGACGGCACGGCCCGACGGGCCGAAGCCCTGCACCGCGAACTGCGCGAGCTCAAGGTGATCCGCCGGGGCGAGACACTGCAACCTCCGGGCATCGCCGTGGGCATCGCCGCGTATCCGACCCACGCGGACAATCCAGCAGAGCTGATGCGGGCCGCCGAGCAGGCGGTGGAGCGCGCCGGCGAGCCCGACAACGAAGGCGTCAAGCGGGCGCAGCGAGTCCAGTAGCACGCCAACCGCCGCCCGGGACCGGGCAGGCCCGATCGCCACCCGTCATCATCACGCCGGCGCTACATGAACCAGTACCGACATCAGGCCCTGCTACAGGGCGCCGCCTTCATCGTGGTCTCGGAGCTGCTTCTGGCGACCATGAGCGCCGCGATCAAGGTGGTCTCCGCCGAGCTGCCCAACGAGATGCTGGTGTTTTTCCGCAACCTGTTCGGCCTGGCGGTGCTGCTGCCTTTTGCGCTGCGTAACGGTATCGGCGGCCTTGCCACCCGGCGCCTGCCCGTCCACCTGGCGCGTTCCCTGGCCGGCGTGGGCGCCATGTACTGCTTTTTCTACACCATCGCCAGCATCCCCCTGGCCGAAGCCATCCTGTTCAAGCTGACCGCGCCGTTCTTCATTCCCGTCATCGCCTGGCTGTGGCTTTCCGAGAGCATTCCCGGCACCGCCAAGATCGCCATCGCGCTGGGCTTCGCCGGGGGTGCCATGGTGCTTCAGCCCGGCTTCCGGGAGATCCCCCTTGCGGGGCTGGTGGGTCTGGCCGGGGCGGTGCTCGCGGCACTCGCCAAGGTCGCCATTCGCCGCATGTCCAATACCGAGCCCAGTACCCGCATCGTGTTCTATTTCGGCACCGTGGCGACCAGCGTCTCCGCCATCCCCCTGCTCTGGGCATGGCAGACGCCCGGCTGGCACGCCGTGGCGTGGCTTTCCGTCATGGGCGTCAGTGCTACAATTGCCCAGCTGTTGCTGACCCGGGCCTACGCCCTGGCACCGGCCGGCCAGATCGGGCCGTTCACCTACGTGTCGGTGATCTTCGGCTCCACATACGGCTGGCTGTTCTGGGACGAGGTCCCCGGGCCCGCCGTGATCCTTGGCAGCCTGCTGATCGTCGCCGCCGGGATCCTCACCACCCGCCGGCGGCGACCGGCGGCCGACCCGGACAGCGCCGGAGCGTCCCCGAGACCATGACCGAGCAGCTGAGCATCACCTACCATCTGCACTGCCAGCCCGGCGAGAGCGTCGAGGAGAAGGCGCGGGACATTGGCCTGGAGCAGACCATCGAGCTCCCTCACGAGCTGGCCGTGCGCTCGGGCTGGCTCGGCTACGCCGGCCGTGTCGAAGACCTGGAACATCTTTACGGCGAGAGCTACCGGGCGGTCCTCAGCTATCCCGGCGACGCCATCGGCGCGGAGCTGACCCAGCTGCTCAACCTGCTCTTCGGCAACATTTCGCTCAAGGACGGCATCGAGATCACCGCCATCGACTGGCCGGAATCCTTGCTCGCGGCCCTGGGCGGGCCGGGCCAGGGCATCGCGGGGATCCGCGACGCATGCCGCGTTCCCGACCGTGCCCTGCTGTGCACCGCGCTCAAGCCCATGGGGCTGGACGCCGAGGCGCTCGCCGGGCTATCCCGCGCGTTCGCCCTGGGCGGCGTCGACATCATCAAGGACGACCATGGGTTGACCAACCAGCCCGCGGCACCATTCCGCGAGCGTCTCCCGGCGTGCCAGCGCGCCGTGGAACACGCCAACCGTGAAACGGGCCGCAACACCCTGTACTTTCCCAACGTCACCGCGGGCCGGGAGACGCTGCGTGAACGGCTGGACCTGGCGGCCGAGGCGGGCTGCCGCGGCGTCCTCGTCTGCCCGATGCTCATCGGGCTGGAGGGCATGAGCTGGATACGCGACCAATACGGGCTGGCGGTCATGGCCCATCCGAGCCTGACCGGCAGCTATTTCCGGCCGGAACACGGGCTGCGCCCGGAGCTTCTTCTCGGCGAGATATTCCGTATCGCCGGCGCGGATGCCTCGATCTACCCGAACGTCGGCGGTCGTTTCGGCTTCACGGCCAGCACCTGCCAGGCGATCAACGACCGCCTTCGGGGACCGCTCGGTGAGCTCTCCCCCGCGCTGCCCACCGTCGGCGGCGGCGTCAATGTGGCGGATATCGGCCATTGGTTGGACCGATACGGCTCCGATACCATATTCCTGATTGGCGGCAGCCTCTACGCGCAACCCGATCTGACCGCGGCCGCCGCTTCCCTGATTCGCGAACTAGAGCGTTGCCATGGCTGAGGAACGATCCAAAGTAGTCAAGGCCGAGGGTTTCCGTTGGCCGGCGGTGGACCTGCGTGAGTACAAGACCGAGGGCACCCACTTCCGGGGCATCACCCGGCGCACCTTGCTGGGCGAGGGGGCCGACGAGCAGCGCCTGAACTTCATCACCCGGTATTTCGAGATCCAGCCCGGCGGCTACTCGACGCTGGAACGCCACGAGCATCCCCACAGCGTGGTGATCATCCGCGGCGAGGGCGAGGTGATACTGGGCGATCGCGTGGAATCCCTGGCCGCCAACGACTGCGTCTACGTGGCGCCCATGACGTTCCACCAGTTCCACGCCACGGGGGATGAGCCGCTCGGTTTTCTGTGCATCGTGGATCGCGAGCGGGACCGGCCGCAACTACCCACCGATGAGGACGTGGCGGCCCTTCGGCGCAGCGAGGACGTGGCCCGCCGGCTGAAGACCTGAGGCCGCGCCGCCGACCCTGATCCGGTCAGGTGGCGAGCGTGCGGGCGAGCTCCAGCATGTTCACCGCATCCATGCGCTTTCCGTTGATCGCTTCGTCCAGGTCCACCAGGCCGATTCGACCGGACTGGAGGGAGACCATGCGCCCGGTCTCCCCGGCGGTGAGATGCGCGGCGGCCGCCGCGCCCATGATGGAACCGAGGTTGCGATCGTAGGCCGTCGGCATGCCGCCGCGCTGAATGTGCCCGAGGATGCAGGCACGCGCATGGTAACCACGGGCGTTGAGCTGCTCGGTCAGATCGTGTCCCGTTCCGCCCCCGTACCCCTCGGCCACGACGATGATGGAATTGGTCTTGCCCCGGGTGATGCTCGTGTCGATGCTGTCCACCACGGCCTCGAAATCCGTTGCCTTCTCCGGCACCAGAATGGTTTCCGCGCCGCCGGCGAGCCCCACCGTGGTCGCCAGCTGCCCGCTGCGCCGGCCCATGACCTCCACGACGAAGCAACGGTCATGGCTGTCCGCGGTGTCGCGGATCTTGTCGATGGCGTCCAGTGCCGTGTTCACCGCCGTGTCGAAACCAATGGTGACCTCGGTCCCGCCCATGTCGTTGTCGATGGTGCCGGGAACGCCGATGACGGCGATCCCGGATTCCTCGGCCAGCAGCTTCGCACCGGTGAGGCTGCCGTCGCCGCCGACCACCACCAGGCCCTCGATGTCCCACTGGCGCAGGATCTGCGCCGCCCGGCGGCGCTGCTCCGGGTCGAGGAATTCGTCGCAACGCGAGGTCTTGAGATAGGTTCCCGCCCGCTGGATCAGATTGGCTACCGACCGGGAGGTCAACAGCTCCACGCGCCGATCCAGGATGCCTGTATAGCCGCGCTGGATTCCGAACGTGCGCACGTGATGGGCGTCCGCCCAACGCACCACGGCCCGGATGGCCGCGTTCATCCCCGGGGCATCGCCGCCGCTGGTGAGCACGCCAATGGTGCGCAGCCTGGGACTCGACGGGATCTCTGGCACAACGATCATGGAGAAAACCTCGGTACCTGCCGTGTAAGGTGCCGGAGAAGGCGTGAACCCTCTCCAGGCCGGGCCTTACGAACCTTTCAGGAAGTCTTGCCAGGTCTCAGTGGCCGTGTGGGCCACGGTGGCAAAGCGCGAGGCGCGAAGTGTAACAGAGCCTGCATGAGCGGCGGGCGCGCTGCGCCGCCGCGCCGGTGACGTTATGCCCCTCCGGCCACCGGCGGCGCGGCCGCGGCGAAACTCGGCCGGCTGCTGGTTCGCGCGTACCAGCGCTGGAGGTTTTCAAAGCCCCCGGGGACGAGCAGACCGTAGGCCCGCGCCAGGGCGAAGCGCGCGGTCAGCGCGGCGTCCGCGAGTGAGTAGGCACCCGCGAAGTATTCCTGCCCCGCCAGCGCCTCCGCGAGGTACGGGAGACACTCGTTCTCCCAGACCGCGGCACCCGCCGCGATCCGTTCCCTGTCCCACTCGGCCTCCGGCTTGCCGCGCTTCTCGAAGATGACCTCCCGTACCGCCTGGCCGACACGGGTGTCCGAGTAGTGGGCAAGCGCCCGCGCCGTGGCCCTGGCCTCCGGGTCCGCAGGCAGAAGGCCTGCCCCCGTATCGGCGAGATACTCCATGATCACGTTGGACTCGGTCATCACGTAGCCGTCGTCCAGGACGACGATGGGTACGGTACCGGTGGGCGAAAGCCGACGGCGCTCATCTTCCACCCCGGGAGCGTCATGGGGGCGATGCTCGAAAGACCTGCCCTGCTCCGCCAACGCGATGCGGACCTTGAAGCAGAAGGGGCACTCCGGCTTGTCGTAGAGCAGCATGGTGGGCTCTCTCTTCGTTAACTCGTTGCTTCGTTAACTGGCTAACTGGTTGATCGCGCGGCCCGATGGGCCGTGAACCTGTGTGCGGCGCCAAACTCAACGAACTCACAAACTAACGAATAAGCGAATTAACCGATTAACCAACAACATTCAAAGCCTCGCCAGCCGCAGCTCCCGGAGGTGCTCGCGAACGAAATCGATGCGGTCCTGGCCCCAGAATATCTCATCGCCAATGATGAACGTAGGCACCCCAAAGGCCCCGCGCCGGTCCGCCTCCTCCCAGTTGCGCTCCAACTGCGCCTGGTGCTGGGGGTTATCGGCCGCATCGCGAACGGCCGCCGGATCCAGGCCGATGCGTCCGGCCACGTCGGCGAGCACCTCCAAGTCGCCGATATCGCGCCCCTCGGCCCATTCCACCCGCATGACCTCTTCGATATAGGGCCGGAGCATACCGCGGGCTTCCGCCAGCAGCGAGGCCGCCCCCGCCCGGGTCGGGTCCGTGTCCCCCGGCGGAGGGTTCAATGGTATGCCCAGGCGCCGTGCGAACCGCCCCACGTCCTGACGTGCAATGGGCCGCTTCTTCTTCGCCCGATCCGGCGGCGAGCGCCCTGCCCAGCCGCCCAGCGGCCGCCACACCAGCTCGGCATGAAAGTCGTCGAAGATACCGAACATCGTCTTCGACGCCAGGTAGCAGTAGGGACTGCGGAAGTTGAAAAAGACGGTGACTTCGGCACTGTCCGTCATGGCAAAAATCCTGTTTGAGCCACAGATGAACACGGATGGACACGGATCTTGAGGAATCGCGGCGGGGACGCCGCTCCCACGGTGCCATAGCCCCGCTCAGGGACCGTGCGATCCGGGATTTTCAGAGAGTATCTGTGTTTATCAGTGTTCATCTGTGGCTAAGAATGTCTGTTCATTCAGCGTCCTTTCTTTTTCGCGCTTTCGCCGCCGATGCCCCACTGGCTCTTGGGCACCTCGTGGATGAGCACCCGGACGGCCTCGCGGGGCGATCCCAGGCTGTCGCAGATCGCGTCCGTGACCGCGGCGATGAGCTTTTCCTTCTTCTCGTCGTCCCGGCCTTCCATGATGTTTATGTGTGCGATGGGCATGGTTATTCCCCTGGTTCACAAACCGTTTTTAGCCACAGATGAACACGGATGGACACGGATTCATTAAATGCAATCGCGGCGGGGACGCCGCTCCCACGGTGCCGTCCACCGCATGTAGGAGCGGCGCAAGCCGCTACCCCAGGTCACCCGTGATTGGGGTCAGGCAGTCTCCGAGGACCACAGACCACGGGGGACTCAATGACAAGCAGTATCTGCGTTCATCCGTGTTCATCTGTGGCTAACCCGCTCATTCCCGTCAGACGAAGCGCATCGAAACGGACCCCATGCCCTGGGCGCGCATGGTGACGTTGTCGCCGGCTTCCACGGCCACGGCCGCGGTGATGCCCCCGGACAGGATCAGCGTCCCCGCCGGGATCTCCTCGTCCCGCTGGGCGAGCATGTTCGCCAGCAGCGCCACGCTGGACGCCGGATGGTTGATAACCGCGGCACCGGCGCCGACCTCCACCGGGTCGCCGTTCTTCTCCAGCACCACGCCCACCGTGCGCAGGTCCGTCTCCCGGGGGCTCATCATCCCGCCGCCCGTCACGAAGCGGGACGAGGAGGCGTTGTCGGCCACGACGCTCGGCAGGTCGAAGCGGAAGTTCTCGTAGCGGCTGTCGATGATCTCCACCGCCGGAATCAGGAAATCCGTCGCCGCCAGCACCTGCCCGACGTGGCAGCCCGGCCCCCGCAGGGGCGCCTTGGTGACGAATGCGATCTCCGCCTCCACCTTGGGGTGAATGAGTTTCGAGGTATCGACCTCCGCCCCCTCGGCCTCCTGGAAGTAGTCGGCCAGGAAACCGTAGATGGGCTCCTCGACGTCCATCTGCTTCATCTTGGCCCGCGAGGTCAGCCCCATCTTCAGGCCGATGATGCGGTTGCCCCTGGCCTCCTTGCGCCGGCGGGTCGCCCACTGGATGGCGTAGGCGTCCTCGAAGTCCAGGTCCGGGTAGTCGTCGGTGATCTTGTGCACCGCCCGGGCCTGGAGCTCGGCGGACTCCAGGTGCTCGGACAGGGACTCGATCTGGTCCGCGCTAAGCGTGCTCATGCCCGGCCTCCCATGGCGGCACCCGCCTCTTCCTGGGCCCG
The DNA here is from genome assembly GCA_013519935.1 of Ectothiorhodospiraceae bacterium WFHF3C12. GTDB lineage: Bacteria > Pseudomonadota > Gammaproteobacteria > Nitrococcales > Nitrococcaceae > WFHF3C12. The sequence goes on from JACDUA010000068.1 coordinate 10,646, forward strand.
GCGCATGTCCAGCGCCACGTCCACGATCATGTCCTCCTGGCCGCCGACCATGCGGCGCCGGCCCAGCTCCACCAGGATGTCAGCGGTCTTCAGATCGTAGCGCTCGGCGGCCGCCTCGGCGTGGCGCAGGAAGCTGGAGTAGACCCCGGCATAGCCCAGCGCCAGGGTCTCCCGGTCCACCCGCACGGGCCGATCCTGCAACGGGCGGACGATGTCATCGGCGGCGTCCATGAGCGTGTAGAGATCGCAGCCGTGGTTCCAGCCCATGCGATCGGCGGCGGCGATGAACACCTCCAGCGGCGCGTTGCCGGCACCGGCGCCCATGCCGGTGAGGCTGGCGTCCACCCGGTTGGCCCCCTCCTCCACCGCGGCGATGGAGTTGGCCACGCCCAGGCTTAGATTGTGGTGGGCGTGGATACCCAGCTCCGTGCTCGGATCCAGCACGTCCCGGAAGGCCCGGAACCGCGCCCGGATGTCGTCCATGGTCATGGCGCCGGCGGAGTCGACCACGTAGATGCAGGTGGCCCCGTAGCGCTCCATGAGCTTGGCCTGCTCGGCGAGCTTCGCCGGCTCGATCATGTGGCTCATCATCAGGAAGCCGACGGTATCCATGCCCAGCTCCCGGGCATGCTCGATGTGCTGCTTGGACACGTCCGCCTCGGTGCAGTGGGTGGCCACGCGCACGATGCGAGCGCCGGCACCGTAGGCCGCGCGCAGATCCTCGACGGTGCCGATCCCGGGTAGCAGCAGCGTCGCCACCTTGGCGTGGCTGACCGTGTCGGCCACGGCCTCGATCCACTCCAGGTCGGTATGCGCGCCGAAGCCGTAGTTGAACGAGGAGCCCTGCAGGCCGTCGCCATGGGCCACCTCGATGGAGTCCACCTTGGCCTTGTCCAGGGCCGCGGCGATGCGCCGGGCGTTGTCCACGCTGTACTGGTGACGGATGGCGTGGGAACCATCCCGCAGGGTCACGTCGGAGATGTAGAGCTTGTTGTCCATGATGCTTCCTCCCCTCAGGCGGTGGCGCCCGCGGTGTCGGTGACGCGCTCGGCGAAGCGCTCGGCCGTGGCCAGCGCCGCCGAGGTCATGATGTCCAGGTTGCCCGCGTAGGCCGGCAGGTAATGGGCCGCCCCTTCAACCTCCAGGAAGATCGAGGTCTTCAGGCCGGTGACCTTGCCGATGCCGGGCACGTTGAGCGGGCGGGTATCGTCGAAGCGTTCGAACTGCACCTGCTGCTTGAGCCGGTAGCCGGGCACGTAGCTGGCCACCCGCTCGACCATGGCGTTGACCGCCGACTCGATCCGGGCCTCGTCGGCGTCCAGCGGCGAGAGCGTGTAGACGGTGTCGCGCATCAGCAGCGGCGGGTCGGCCGGATTGAGGATGATGATGGCCTTGCCCCGCTTCGCGCCGCCGACGCGCTCCAGCGCCATGGCCGTCGTCTCGGTGAACTCGTCTATGTTCGCCCGCGTACCCGGTCCGGCGGAAAGGCTTGAGATGGAGGCGACGATCTCCGCGTAGCTCACCTCAGCCACGCTGGAAACCGCCGCCACCATGGGCACCGTTGCCTGGCCACCGCAGGTGACCATGTTGACGTTGTTAACGCCCTCGGCCGCCAGGGTCTCGTCCAGGTTCACCACGGGAATGCAGTAAGGCCCCGTGGCCGCCGGGGTCAGGTCGATGACCTGGATGTCCGGCTTGACCTCCCGCAGCCGCCGGTCGTTGTGCAGATGCGCCCCGGCCGAGGTGGCGTCGAAAACCACGTCGACGTCCTGAAAAACCGGCATCCCGACGAGGCCGTCAACACCGGTGTCGCAGGTCTCGACACCCAGGCGCCGGGCCCGCGCGAGGCCGTCCGACTCCGGGTCGATGCCCACCATCACCGCCATCTCCAGATGGCGGGCGTTACGCATGATCTTGATCATCAGATCGGTGCCGATGTTGCCGGAACCGATCACCGCCGCTTTCATGGTCATATCCGTTTCCTCCGTCGAATACGGCACGCGGCTCAGACGAACCGCGTGGAGGCGGTACCGATACCGCCGATACTCAGATGCATGGACTCCCCGGCCTGGATCGGCAGCAGGGGCACGAGGGAGCCGGATAGAATGACCTCGCCGGCCTCCAGCTTGATGCCGAACTCGCCCAGGGTGTTGGCCAGCCAGGCCACGCAGTTCACCGGTGAGCCCAGGGCCGCCGCGCCCGAGCCGGTGCTCACCACTTCGCCGTTCTTCTCCACCACCATGCCGCAGACCGAGAGGTCCACCCGGCGGGGATCGACGATCTGGTCGCCCAGCACGAACAAGCCGCACGAGGCGTTGTCCGCCACCGTGTCCTGGATCTTGATCTTCCAGTCGCGGATCCGGGAGTCGACAATCTCGAAACACGGCATGACGCACTCGGTGGCGCGCAGCACCTCCGCGTTGGTGACGCCGGGGCCTTGCAGATCACGCTTGAGGACGAAGGCCACCTCGCCCTCGGCCCGTGGGGCGATGAGCTGCTCGCTGATGGGCAACTCCTCACCGTTGCCGAAGAGCATGGCGTCGGTGAGGTAGCCGAAGTCCGGCTGGTGAACGTTGAGCATGGCCTGCACGGCCTTGCTGGTGACGCCGATCTTCTTGCCGATGACCCGTTCCCCGTCTGTCTTGCGGCGCTCGAGCATGCGCATCGAGACGTGGTAGGCGTCCTCGGTGCGGATATCCGGCTCGCGCTCCGTCAACGGCTCTACCGTTTTCCGGCCGCGAAGGGCGTCATAGAGCTCGTCGCCAAGGGTCTGGATGGTGTTCTGGTCCACTTGGTGGCCTCCTCGAATTGATCCGTACGGCGCTATTCGTCCAGGAAATCGGCCAGTAGCGCGTTGAACCGCCGGGCGTGCTCGATCTGCACCCAGTGGCCGCAACGGCCGAAGAGGTGCAGCTGGGCGCGGTCGATCAACCGGAACGCGCGCTCCGAGACCTCCACGGGGATCACGCGGTCGTCGCGGCCGTGGACTATCAGCGTCTCGTTGGGCAACGCCGCCAGCGCCGCCTCGCTACTGGCGAGCATATCCACCCAGCGCTGGCGCGGCGCCGGGAACATGGCGGCATAGGCCTCCTGAACCCCCGGCCGGGTGCTCGCCCGGTGGCGCAGCTCGGCGAGATCGTCGCTGGCCAGGGACTGGTCGTAGGCGAAGAGCTCGATGAGCGCGCGCATGTTCTCCGGCGAGGGCTCATAGCCCCAGACTCGGTCCAGGCCCTCCGTGAGGGGGAACGACAGGCTGACGGCCCCCATCAGCACCAGCTTGCGGACCCGCTCCGGGTGCTCCTGCGCCAGCCGCAGGGCAAGCCCGCCGCCGAAGGAGTTCCCGACCAGATCCACCTGGTCCAGGCCGAGGGCGTCCAGGAAACCGACGGCGTGCCGCACCCATTGCTCAGGGGTGTACTCGATGCCTTCGGGCCGCTCGGTGAAGCCGAAGCCCACCACGTCCGGGGCGATAACGCGCCGGGACCCGGCGAGGGCCGGCAACGTCAGCCGCCAGTTCGCCCAGGCGCTGACGCCCGGCCCGGACCCGTGGAGCAGCAACACCGGCTCCCCCTCGCCCTGATCGTGATAGTTGGTCTCGATGTCCGCGGCCTTGATGCTCTGGCCGATCTCGGGATTCGTCGCGATATCCATCGCCCCGGGCCCTCAGAGCTTGATGCAGACGTTGGTGAGCTCGGAGTAGAACTCCAGCCCGTGGACGCCGCCCTCGCGGCCGATACCGGACATCTTGCTGCCGCCGAAGGGCGTGCGCAGATCGCGCAGGAACCAGCTGTTCACCCAGATCAGGCCGGCCTCCAGCTTGCGGGCGACGCGGTTGGCCCGGGACAGATCCTGGGTCCACACGCTGGCCGCCAGGCCGTACTCGGTGTCGTTGGCGAGACCCAGCACCTCGTCCTCGTCATCGAAGGGACGGATATGGCAGCAGGGACCGAAGATCTCCTCCCGGACCACGCGTGCGTCGTCATCGAGACCGGTCCAGATGGTCGGCTGAATCCAGGCGCCGCCGCCGAAGCGCGCATCCATGTCGGGCACCCCGCCACCGGTGACGACGGTGGCGCCCTCTTCCTCGGCCAGGCGGTAGTAGCCGAGAACCTTGTCCCGGTGCTCCTGGCTGATCAGCGGGCCGAAGTTCACGCCCTCGTCCTCGAAATGGCCCATGCGCAGGCCTTCGGCTCCCTCCTTGAGACGGGCCACGAACTCGTCGAAGACCGGGCGCTGGACATAGACCCGCTCGGTGCCGAAGCACACCTGGCCGCAGTTGGCGAAAGCCGAGCGCATGGTGCCCTCGATGGCCTTGTCCATGTCCGCGTCGGCGAAGACGATGGCCGGGTTCTTGCCGCCGAGCTCGAAGGAGACGTCGCGGATGCCGTCGGCGGCGGCCTTCATGATGGCGGTGCCCGTGCGCGTCTCGCCGGTAAAGGTCAGGGCGTCCACCTGCTTGTGCCGGGTGAGGAACTCGCCGGCGGAGTCCGGGCCGTAGCCATGTACCACGTTGTACACGCCCTTGGGGATGCCGGCCTCGTTCATCACCTCGCCCAGCAGCGCCGTGGTCTGGGGCGTCTCCTCGGAGGGCTTGACCACCACCGTGTTGCCGCAGGCCAGCGCCGGCCCGACCTTCCAGGTCATCAGCAACAGCGGCAGGTTCCAGGGGGAGATCACGCCGATCACGCCCTTGGGATGGCGCACGGCGTAGTTCAGCGCCCCGGTGCCATCCGGCGTGTCCATGTGGAAGCTCTCCGTGGGCACGTTCTTCACCAGATCCGCGAAGATCTTGAAGTTGGCCGCGCCCCGCGGGATGTCGATATGGCTGGCCAGGGACCGGGGCTTGCCCGTGTCCTGGCACTCCGCGATCAGGAACTCCTCGAATCGCGCATTGATGCCGTCGGCCACCTTGTGCAGCAGTTCCATGCGCCGCGCCACGGGCATGTGACCCCATTCGCCGTCCAGGGCGTCACGGGCGGCCCGCGCCGCGGCGTCGATCTCCGCCTGACCACCTTCGTGCACGCGGGCGATGACCTCGCCCGTGGCCGGATCGATGTCGTCGAAGATGCTTCCTGACTCGGAAGCGACGTACTCGCCGTTAATGAAATGCTTGATCTCTTTCATCGTGCTCACCTGAATTCCGTCCGCTGATATGCCGGCTACGCCAGGCCGATGGCCCTCAGGCCGGCCCGCGCGCATTCCTCGTCCTCTGTCTCGCTGCCGCCGGATACCCCGATCCCGCCGACACATTCCCCATCCACCACGACGGGCAGCCCGCCGCCGAACATCACCAGCCGCGGCCGCTGTGAGAGGCCCTGCCGCAATGCCGCGTTGTCGCCGACCACGTCATCCCACGCTGCTGTGGAAAGCCCGAAGCTCGCGGCCGTGTAGGCCTTGTCTTCGGCAATGCCGATACTGTGCAGGGGGGCGCCACTCATTCGCAGAAAGGCCATGGGGAGACCCGCCGCGTCGACGACCGCGACATTGATCCGCAGCCCCAGGCCATCGGCCCGGTCCACGGCGCCGCGTACGGCCGCGTGGGCCGCCTGCCAGTCGATATTCCGCCTTGTGTCCGTGACCTCTGCCATTTTAGGCCCCTACATATTGTCGATGAATATTCTTTTTATCGATATTTTGGTGTATCGTGTATTTCCAGTGACCCGTTGTCAAGCACGTTGCTACAATCCGTACATATCCGGGAAAGCGAGGCCTCTTCAGATGCCCCAGAAAGACTCCGCGGCCACTCTTTCGGACCGCGCCTACCAACGGCTCAAGCGCGACATCATCCTCGGCCACTGGACGCCGGGGATGCGCCTGGCCGTCAAGCCGCTCACCGAGCACTACGAAATCGGCGCCAGCCCGATCCGTGAAGCGCTGGCGCGTCTGGTGGGCGAGGGACTGGTGCTGGCCTTCGGCCAACGCGGCTTCCGCGTGCCGCCCATCGACCTGGAGGACCTTTGGGATGTCACCAACACCCGGGTCCTTATCGAGAACCAGGCGCTGAAACAGAGCATCGAGCACGGCGGCGACGAATGGGAGTCGCAGGTGGTCGCCGCGTACCACCAGCTTGAGAAGATCGAGGACGCGCCCGGCAACGACTTCGCCGAATGGGAACGCCGAAACCAGGCGTTTCACGAGGCGCTGGTGGCGGCCTGCCCGTCCCGCTGGCTGCAGCGCATGCGCGAAATACTCCACGACCAGCATCGCCGGTACCGTTTCCTCAGCAGCCGCTTCGCGCCGGGCCGGGATGTTGCCGCCGAGCACCGCGCCCTGCGCGACGCCGCACTGGCGGGTGACGTAGGCACGGCCAACGATGTGCTGCGCGTGCACATCGAGCGCACGGCGCACGCGGTGGAACACGTCCTCGAACTGGCCGCGGAGGAGCTCCAGGAGGCCGCCTCCTGATCTCGCTGGCGCCGGCTCACCCATAAAGCCACCCTTTGAGCAGCTGGGTCACGCGGGGCATGACCACGTAGGTGAGCAACACCACCTGGACCGCCACGACCACGAACAACGCCACGGGGTCCGGCAGGCCGGCGGTCACCGGCGACAGCACCCACTGGACGATGCTCAGCATCAGATAGACGACCACGGTCAGCGTCAGCGCCATCTTGTGAGGCGCCGGCCTGGCCGCCGCCGGCACCTGCGGCAGGTCGAACCAGAACTCCAGGCCGGTGACGCTCTTGACGTCGTCCTCGCCCTCGACGATGCCCTCCAGCTGGGCGAGCCGTTCCTGGCGAAGCGCCGACGCCTCCCAGGCCCGGCAGTGCGCGTAAGTGTCGAAGCGATAGATGATGACGTACTTGCCGTCCGTCTGCGGGCTGGGCCGCAGCACGCTGGCCCCGAGGTGTCCGGGATACGTCGCGGCGGCAGCCACGATGTCGCTGACCCACTTCTCGTAGTCGGCCTCACGCCCGGGGCGCACCTTGCGTGCAATACTGACGGTCACCGGCCCCTCTTCGCCGGGCTGTGCCTCTACTGCCGCCTCGGTCATGGCGAGGACCTCCTGTCAGCGGAAGCTCCAACCGGGCCGTGAGCCACGCCCGCCGGCATCCGGCGGGCGTGGCCGCGGCGGGGCTCAGGCGCCTTCCGTGTAGACCTCGGTGAACGCCTCGTTGAGCTCGCCGGTGTGATAGAAGATGCCGCTGCCCAGGTTCTCCTCCGTCCAGGTGATCACCGGCATGTCGGGCTGGGCCAGATAACCCAGGCCGGCAAAGGTCTCGTTGCGGTTGCCGGAGGGATCGAAGAAGTAGCTGGTGGTGCCGCGGGTAATACCGTGGCGCTGCGGCGTGACGTCGATCTTGACCTTGTTCTTGGCCAGAACATCCGCGGCCTTGAGCACGTCGGTCCACTCGTCCAGGAAGAAGGCGCAGTGGTGCAGCCCCATGACCGGGCCGCCGACGAATGCGATGTCGTGGGGCGTGGAGGTTCGGGCCAGCCAGGTGGCCGCCTGGACGTCGCCGTCCGGGCCCACCATCACCTGCTCGGTGAGCTTGAAGTCCAGAACCTGCTGCATGAAGTGGGTGACCTCGGCCACCTTGTTGACGCCCTTCTCGGGGTCCAGCTCGCACATCAGCAGGGCGTGATCGAGCCAGTGCACACCGGCGCCCTGAATGCTGTCGGGCCAGGGATCGGGGTTTGTCGTACCCACCGTTTTGCCGATGAACTCCTTCTCGGCGTAGAGATACATCAGGTGGCCGCTGGGCAGCCAGAAACGGATGGACCGGCCGCAGTACGGCAGTTCACCCGCGCCGACCTCTTCCACGTCGATGCCGTAGTCGCGGATGCGCTTGCCCAGCGTATCCAGGTCCGAATCATTCTCGACCTTGTAGGCGATGTGGTTCATGCCGGCCCGGTCCGCCGGGGTCAACATGACGGAATACTTGTCCCACTCGTCCCAGCCCTTGAGGTAGGCATTGCCGGCCGGGTCCATGTCCGTCTTCTCCAGACCCAGCACTTTGCCGTAGTGATGCAACGCCGCGTCCATGTCCAGTACGCGGATGTTGATGTGTCCGATACGCATGACACCCATGGTTCTCTCCTCCACTCGTCTCTCGGGGCGCCCGCGGGCGCCGGTTTGCTCAAACGAATCCGTATGGCCGCTTCACGGCCTTCTGCATCTTCCCGACGACCTTCAGACTGACGTCGCTACCGGGGTAGCAGCGGCAGGCCAATGCGAAGCCCGCCCGCTCCTCCTCCTCGCTGACGTGCGTCCGGCTCATGGTCAGCGTCTCGATCTCACCGCTGACCACCTGCACCTTGCACACGCCGCATCCCCCGCCGTGGCAGCCGGAGGGGATGCCCTTGCGGCCCAGCTGCGCCATCGCCTTGAGGACGCTGACCGAATCCGGGCAGGTGTAGACCTCGCCCGTATCCAGGATGGTGATCCGGTGACGTGTCGCGCCCATGTGACCGCCCTCCTCTTCCTCAAACCGCCTTGAACAGCGGGCTCTTGCGGCTCTCCTGGGCCGCGTCGGCGGCGGTGATGAACTTCTCCATGTAGATGTCGCGCTCGAAGAGCCGACCGCGCATCAACGTGGTCAGGCAGGCATCGATCATCGGCGGCGGACCGCAGAGGTAGGCCTTGTGACCGGAGAATTTCCCGGCCACGTGCTCGCTCGCCACATCCGTGATGAACCCGGTGGCGCCGTCCCAGCCGTCATCCTCTTTCGGCTCCGACAGGGCCGGCACGTAGGTGAAGTTCGCGTGCTTCTCCGCCAGCTCCTGGAACAGCTCGTGGTAATAGAGCTCCGCGCGGTGGCGCTGACCGTAGAAGAGCGTGATATGGCGCTCGTCGCCGGATTCCAGCAGGTCGAGGATCATGGACTTGGGACTGGAAAGCCCGGTGCCGCCTGCGAAGAACACCATGTCCTCCGGCGCGGACTTGCGGACGAAGAAGCGCCCGTAAGGGCCCGACACCCGAAGCTTGTCCCCGACCTGGAGCTGCTCGTGGATATACGTCGTGGCCTCGCCGCCGGGCACCAGACGAACATTCAGCTCGATGGTGCGCGTCTGCGAGGGCGCGTTCGCCAGCGAGAAGGCCCTGGGCATCTCGATGTCGGGCAGGTGCAGGTTGATGTACTTGCCCGCCTGAAACCCGATGTCGCGATCGAGCTCGATGAACACGCCCTTGGCCGTGGGGGAGAGATCGACGATGTCCACCACCGTCCCTTCGTAGTCCTCCACGGGCTCGACCACGGCGTCGGGGTCTTCTTCGATATCGGCCTCGATGACCACGTCGGACAGGGGTTTGGCCACGCAGGCCAAGGTGTAGCCCTCCTCGCGCTCAAACTCCATCAGGGCGAAAGGCGAGGCGTCGTCGTCCTCCACCTCTCCCTCCAGCACCTGGACCTTGCAGGTGCCGCAGAGCCCGTGGCAGCAGGCATGGGGCAGGTACAGGCCGCGGCGCAGCGCCGCGTCGAGCATGGTCTGCTCGTCGTCCACCTCGAGGCTCTCGCCGAGGGGCTCAATGGTGAGCTCGTAACTCATGTCTCTCCTCCTCCGGCCGCCCGCTGGGCGGCCGGCCAATCCGGTTGCGCCGACTCAGCTGGCGACGCCGCCAATACCGTTGAGACCGGGCGTGCGAAAACGGATCAGCGACTTGTGGCCAATGCCTTGGTCAGCCAGCCCGGCGTCCATATCCGGGGTGAAGGGCTTGTCGTCGATGATCCATTCGACGCTGTCCCAGTCGATGTGCGTCCAGTCCGGGTGGCTTGAATACACCCCGGGCAGGACCTCCTTGAGCAGCGCCCCGAAGGGCATGGACGGCGGCAGCGGCAGGCAAACTGGGGCACAGAACATCAGGTGCTGATCCCAGCCGATGTACACCAGCTGGTTGCCGTGGAAGTTCTCCTGCAGGTCTTTCGGCGTGGCCTTGTAGTCGTACATCGCTTGAACTGGCATGGGTCTCCTCCCGGGACGCGGGTCCCGCTGTGGTGTTCGATTGCCCGGAGAATGGGCCCCGACGACGGCGGGGCCCTATTCCTGGCTAGTCGTTGACGGCCGCCTTCACGGGCTGGTCGGTATCGCTATCCGACTCGCCCTTCCAGCGATTCCAGTTAGCCCGGTCCTGGGAGTCCAGGAACTCCTTGTTGTCCTGGCCGTCGACCAGGTGGTACCACTCCAGCACCTCCGGCACGCTGGCACCGCCGCAGTTGCCCTGGTAGATCTGGTGCACCGGCAGCCAGGACTGGACGTACTTCTCCGGCTCGTCGTCGAAGATGTCCTTACAGCCGTCGGAGCAGAAGTGGTACTTGTCGCCGTTGTACTCGCTGGAGCGATAGCAGATCTGCGTGGGATCGTCCGGCTCCGTGAAGGCCATCGGGATCTGGCACAGCTGGCAGAGCATGGGCAGCGTGCTGTTGTACCAGCGCTCACCCTTCTCCTGCAGGGACCGCCAGTACTCGTAGCGCGGCCGGTAGTACTTGTCGAAGGTGTCCGGGTACTTGGCCGACAGCCACTCCATCTCCGACTCCTCCGGCAGCCAGGAGTGGAACGCCGCGGCATGGTCGTAGTTGTAGAAAATCGACCAGGCCTCGTGAGAGAGGCGCTCCTTCTCCTTCACCGAGACGTCCCAGTACTTCGGCATGCGGATGCCGTAGCGGGAGAGGTCCTCGAACAGCGCGCCGCCGTTCTCCTCGAAGTACATTTCCCAGGCTTCCTTCCAGGACATGACCCGCTTGGGCAGCATGTAATCCATCATCATGGAAACCAGGGTGAGCAGCCGGTAGCCGCGCCAGAACCACTTGTCGATCCACTTCTGGACGATGGGCACGTTGCGCTCGTCCTGCTCCAGCATGAACTTGATGACCTCCAGTCCCAGCGTCATGTGCCGGGACTCGTCGGACTGGGCCGAGAAGCCGAAGGTCACCGTGGCCATGTCGCCGTTGTAGGCCGCACCGGACATGAACGGCATGAACAGCAGATTGGTCAGCACGTACTCGAAGGAGAACGAGATCGCGGTGACGAACTCGAACGGCCCCGCCGACATGGCGTCCTCGAAGAAGGATTTGGGCACCGAGAGGTACCAGACCCGCTGGTGCATGTGGTTCCAGTCATGGAAACCGTTGAAGAACTTGTTGTACTGGCTGATGGTATGGATCTGGGTCTGGACGTGGCGCAGCTCGTCGATGGACTGCATCTGGCAGGCCACCTGCGGGCCGACGCCGGAGAACTGCCGCCCGGCCATGGCGAAGCCCCGGTGCGCGGCATATTCCAGCGGCGAGACGCCCTGGAGGAAAAGCTTCAGCGCATTGACATAGCGCGCGTCGCTGACGTTGAACTGGCCGTTGTTCTGGGAGAAGGCGTCGATGATGGCGTAGAGCTTGCGCTCTTTCTCCGCCTGGTACTTCCAGTAGGCGTCCACGGTCAGGCGGAAGGGGTCCTCCCACTTGTCCCAGTCGTGGATGTGGATACCCTCGAACTCGGTCTGGGGAAATATGTTCGCCTTGTCCTGGTAGCTCGGCTCCCAGGCCAGATCCCGGGTGAACTTCTGGTACTTCTCGCGCAGGCTGAGTCGCTTGGCTGCCATTGCTTGTCTCCTCCTCGTATTCAGTCGCCGCGATGCAGGACGAATTCGTCTTCGTCCTCATCGATGTTGCCGGACAGCGAAATCAGGTTGACGTGAAGCTCCTGGGGGTCCCAGTCCCGGCCGATCAGTTCCTCGACGCTCGCGCGGCGGACCACGATCCGCCCGGGGGCGTCGATCTTGACCATGGCCGGTGCGTACTCGACGCGGGCCTCGGCGTTGTCCTGCTCGATGGCCTCGATGATGGGCCGCGCCTCCTCGTTGTTCTGGAGGGCGATGAAGACGTTGTTGTTGGCCATGATTGCCATGCCTCCTAGAGCTCGAGCCCGGCCTTCTTGCCGGCACGGTTGGTGAGGTCCTCGCGCAGTTCCGCGATAACGCTCTGGGCATCGGTTCCGAATACCTGGGCGGCGACGGGGGTGAGCGCCTGGGCGGCACGATCGATGTACTGCCGGGCCCATTGCTCCAGCTGGACCTTGTTGGCGTCGGACTCGCCGGCGGCGGTCTTCAGCGTGGCGTCGACCCAGCGGCTGGTCTCGCCGTACCACTCGCTCATGAACTCGTTGAGCATGGAGATGGTCGAGCCCGCGTGGCGCTGCAGTTCACCATCGATGCGCTCGTAGACCAGCGGGTACAGCAGCCCGTCCAGGGCGAAGTTCTGCGCCACGTAGAGCTCGAACCAGTCCTTGGTTGCCATCAGCTCCTCGCAGAGCTGGCGCAAGGGCTGCCAGGCCTCGTTCTCCAGCCAGGCCTGCTTGGCGGCGTCCAGGGATTCGCTGGTGTTGCCGTCCAGCATCAGGCCAATGCGGGAGAGGTACTGGGCGATGCCCAGCCGGTCCACGGCATTGAAGCTGGCCGCCTGGGTGATGGCCGTGCCGTAGCCGTAGGCGCAGATGTACATGTTGTTCAGGTTGGCGGCGTACTCGGCATGGCGCAGGGGCACGAACGCCGCCTCGGCCACCTTGCGCGTCTCTTCGGGCACCAGGTCCAGCAGGGCGCGCTTCTCGACGAAGGCGTAGTTGCGCTCGGCCACGTCCTGCTGCTTGGCGCGAGTGGTCGTCCAGGCGCCGTAGTAGAACTGGCGCGGATCGCGAAAGGCGTACCAGTCCTCCATGACGATAGCCGTGCGGCCCGTGTCGTAGAGATCGTGGTCCGGATCCCACTGGGGCTTGTAATGGAAGTTCACCGTGGGCTGGAGATCGAACATCGCCTCCAGGTAGCGAGAGGCGGACTTGTCCGCCCCCTGCCGCCGGGCCACGTTGCTGAAGGTGTGCCGCAACGGCTCCACCGATTGGGTCTTGATCTCTATGGTCATGCTCTCCTCCTCGCTTCGTCGGGGGCGGCCGTCACAGGCCCCCCTCCCGCCATTTCTCGCGTTCGGCGTCCCACCGTGCGATGGTCTCGTCGGACGGGTACTGAACCTCGTTGGCCCTGCAGAACTCGTCGAAGGCGTGTTCCGGCAGGATCATCTCGATGTACAGATCCGCGTCGCCGAAAGAAAAATCGAACTCGACGAACCCGCCGGGCCGACGCCCGGTCACACGTACGTAGGGTTGGGTCATTGGTTGGCTTGCGTTCATGGTCACCAGCCTGTTTGCTGAAGCCTCGTTGCCGACCAAGAGCCGTGCTTCTTGATCTTCATCAAGCCATAGCATCGACCGTGCCAACCACAGAACTTATTGTTTTTACTCGATTTGCTGCGGGCGCAGCAACTTTTATCGATAAAATAAAAAATCACGATATAATGAAGACGCGACGCAGCAATTGACGATTTGATTAAACGCGTCCGCGCACGGGTCAAGGGGCGGTGCGGGACTGTCCGGACCGCCCGCACCCAGGGACCGGCGATGCGCGGGCACGTGCGCCGTGCATCTCGCGGGACCGGCGGTTTATAGTCGGAGCCTGGCATCTCCGCCTGGCACTCCGACCGATACCGGAGCCGCTGGCTGTCGCGCCGAGGCGTCCGCATCCGGGAAGCTCCAGGAGAACGCGGACACACATAATCGAGTGGCCCGCCTTGCGCCGGAACGCGCAGCGGGGGTGTCGATCGATGCCCCCGGGACAGAGGCCGCCGACAAGAGGACGGAGGAGTCCCATGCCATCGCGTATCAGCTTCGAGGAGCTGCCGGAGCTCGCCGCTCAGCTCAAGCTCTCCTTCCGCTCGGGGCACATATCGCTGGAGGACCAGCGCATGGTCCTCCTGCACGCCGGGGCCCTGGGCTCGCTACGCAGAGAGCTGATTGAAACCCTGGGCATCGATCGCGCGCGGGGCGTGCTCACGCGCATGGGCTACGCCTCCGGCAGGCGGGACGCGCAGATGGTCCGGGAGCTCATGCCGGCAGCGTCCGACGACGACCTCATGAATCTCGGTCCCCAGCTGCACTCCCTGGAGGGCATCGTCCACGTCACCCCCATCCATTTCGTGATCGACGTGGCGGCGGGGCGTTTCTACGGGGAGTTCAGCTGGGAGGACTCCTACGAGGCGGAGGTGCATGTCGAGACGTTCGGCCACTACCACGCGCCCGTGTGCTGGACCCAGATCGGCTACGCCTCCGGCTACACGAGCGCCCTCATGAACCGCTTCATCGTATTCCGCGAGACCGAGTGCGTCGGACAGGGCGACACCCGCTGCAAGATCGAGGGCAAACCCCTGGAGGACTGGGGCCCGGAAATACAGGACGACCTGCACTACTTCCAGCCCGAGAATGTCGCCGAGCAGATCGTCGAGCTGCAGAACCAGGTCGAGCACCTGCGCTATTCCCTGGACGAGGAATTCACCCTGGGCGACATGGTCGGCACGTCGCGTGCCTTCCGGGAGACCGGCGCGATCATCCACAAGGCCGCCGACAGCTTCGTCACCGTGCTTCTGCTCGGCGAGACCGGCGTGGGCAAGGAGATGTACGCCCGGGCGGTGCACCAGCTAAGTCCGCGTGCCTCGAAACCGTTCGTGGCCGTGAACTGCGCGGCCATGCCGGAGGAGCTCATCGAGTCCGAGCTCTTCGGGGTCGAGAAAGGGGCCTTCACCGGCGCCCAACAATCCCGCCCGGGACGATTCGAGCGCGCCGATGGTGGCACGCTTTTCCTCGACGAGGTCGGTGAGCTGTCCCCCTCGGCCCAGGCGAAGCTGCTCCGCGTGCTCCAGGAAGGCGAGTTCGAGCGGCTTGGCGATACCAGAACCCGCCAGGTCGACGTCCGCCTGATCGCGGCGACCAACGTGGAACTCGGTCAGGCCGTCCAGGCCGGTCAGTTTCGTGCCGACCTTTACTACCGGCTCAACATTTACCCGGTCGTCGTGCCGCCCCTGCGCGAACGCACAGAGGATATCCCTCTGCTGGTCTCGCGGTTTCTCGACAAGTACAACGCCCGGCACGGCAAGCGCATTGCCGGCATCACCGACCGTGCCGTCGAGGCGCTGAAGAACTACGACTGGCCCGGCAACATCCGCGAGTTGCAGAACATGATCGAGCGCGGCGTCATCATCGTCGGGAACGGGGAGCAGATCGACGTCAAGGATATATTTCCGAACTTGAGCGCGTCAGCGGCCGCGGAGCCGGCGCCGGCCGCGCGCGCCGTGGGC
>JACDUA010000069.1 GCA_013519935.1 Ectothiorhodospiraceae bacterium WFHF3C12
CCGTCGCCCCGGCATTGGATCGAAGCCCGCGTGGGAGCGCCGACCCCGGCGCGATTCCTCAATCTGTGTTTATCGGTGTTCATCTGTGGCTAACCTTGTTCTTCACGGGTGGCCTCAGCCCACCTCCTTCAGGGGCGTGAACTCCGGGTGGCCCTCGTCCCGGGATCGCTCTTCCCACGGGTCCACCTGGGAATGCTTCTGGGACTCCAGGAAGCGCGCGTAGGCGGCCTTGCGGCCCTCGGCGTCGTCCACGACCCGCTGCTTCACGTAGTCCAGGCCCACACGGTCGATCCAGTGGGCGGTGCGTTCGAGGTAGCGGGCCTCTTCGCGGTAGATCTGCATGAAGGCGGCGGCGTACTCCTTGACCTCGGCTTCGGTGGTCACCCGCACCAGCGCTTCGGCGCCGCGCAGCTTCACGCCGCCGTTGCCGCCCACCTGGATCTCGTAGCCGGAATCGAGGCAGACGACGCCCACGTCCTTGATGGAGGCCTCGGCGCAGTTGCGCGGGCAGCCGGAGACGGCCATCTTCACCTTGTGGGGCGTCCAGGAGCCCCAGGTCATCTTCTCCAGCTCGATGCCCAGCGTAGTGGAGTCCTGGGTACCGAAGCGGCACCATTCCTTGCCGACGCAGGTCTTCACTGTGCGCAGCGCCTTGGCATAAGCGTGGCCGGAGACCAGGTCGCCCTTCTCGCGCAGGTCGCGCCAGACGCCGGGCAGGTCGGCCTTCTTCACGCCCAGCAGGTCGATACGCTGACCGCCAGTGACCTTCACCGTTGGAATGTCGTATTTCTCGGCCACGTCGGCGATGGCCCGCAGCTCCTTTGGATTCGTTACGCCGCCGAACATCCGCGGGACCACCGAATAGGTGCCATCCTTCTGGATATTGGCGTGGGCCCGCTCGTTGATGAACCGGGACTGGTCGTCGTGCTCGGCCTCGCCCGGCCAGGCGCTGATGCAGTAGTAGTTCAGCGCCGGCCGGCACTTCGCGCAGCCGTCCGGGTTGTTCCAGTCCAGTGCCTCCCGGACCTGGGCCGGCGTGACCAGATGTTGCTCGCGAATGGCCTCGCGCACGGCCTCATGGGTGAGCTCGGTGCACTCGCAGACGCTGGGTTTCTCCGGCGCCGCCTCGGCCTCGCCCAGGGTGAGCTGCAGGATCTCGCCCACCAGGTCCTGGCAGGAGCCGCAGGAGGCGCCGGCCTTGGTCTGCTTCATCACGGCCGCTCTGGAGTTCAGGTCGTGCTCCTGGATGGCCCGGACGATGGTGCCCTTGCACACGCCGTTGCAGTCGCAGACCTGCTCGTCGTCGGACATGGCCGCGGCGCGGCCGCCTTCGGCCTCCGGCTCGTCGTTCATGGCGTAGGCGCGGCCGAAGATCAGCCTGTCGCGGATGTCGTCGATGTCCTCGCCGCGCTTCATCAGGTCGAAGTACCAGGGGCCGTCTGCGGTATCGCCATAGAGCACGGCGCCCTGGATGCGGTTGTCCTTGACCACGACCCGCTTGTAGACGCCGCGCCGCGGGTCCTGGAAGACGATGTCGTCGGTGGTCTCGTCGCCTTCGTAGTCGCCGGCGGAGAACAGGTCGATGCCGGTGACCTTGAGCTTGGTGGAGGTAACCGAGCCCTCGTAGCGGCCAATGGCGTACTGGGCGAGATGGTTGGCGCAGACCTTGGCCTGTTCCCAGATGGGGGCGACCAGGCCATAGGTGGCCTTACGGTGCTCCAGGCACTCGCCGACGGCGTAGATGCGCGGGTCGTAGGTCTGCATGGTGTCGTGGACCACCACGCCGCGCTCGCAGTGCAAACCGGCGTCCCTGGCGAGGTCCACGTTGGGTTTGATGCCGGCGGCCATGACGACGAGATCGGCGTCGATCTCGGTCCCGTCGGCGAAGCGAATGCCCTCGACGCGTCTCTTGCCCAGGATGGACTCGGTCTGGGCCTGCATGCGGAAGTCCAGGCCCCGCTCGATCAGGCTCTGGCGCAGCAGATCCGCGGCGGGTTTGTCCAGCTGGCGCTCCATGAGGCTGTCCATCAGGTGGATGACCGTCACGTCCATGCCCTGCTTCATCAGCCCGTTGGCCGCCTCCAGGCCCAGCAGGCCGCCGCCGATGACCGCCGCCCGCCTGTACTTCCTGGAGGCCTCCAGCATGGCGTTGACGTCGCCGATGTCACGGAAGGTCACCACGCCCGGCAGGTCGTGACCGGGCACGGGAATGACGAAGGGCTTGGAGCCGGTTGCCAGCAGGAGCCGGTCGTAGGGCACCTCCATGCCGGACTCGGCCACTACCACGCGCGATCGCCGGTTGATGTGCTTGACCGGGTCACCGGTGTAGAGGCTAATGCCGTTGTCGGCGTACCAGTCCCGGTCATTGAGAACGATTTCCTCCAGGGTCCTCTCGCCGGCCAGGACCGGGGAGAGCAGGATCCGGTTGTAGTTCACGTGGGGCTCGGCGCCGAAGACGGTGATCTCGTAGCGCTCCCGGTCGAGCTTGAGCAGCTCTTCCACCGTGCGCATGCCGGCCATGCCGTTACCGATGACGACCAGTTGTTCCTTCATGGCTTCTGACCTCGTTTGGTCTTATGGCCCCGGGGGCGGTCTCGTGCGGCCCCCGGGTGAATTGCCGGGTTTAGGCTGACGCCTGTGCGGCAGCCGGGCTGCTGGCATCCTCGCCGCGGAGCGAACGGGCCAGGGCTTCGTCCTCCGCCTGGAGCGTCGCCGGCTCGAAGCGGATGGCGAACGAGAGGAAGGAGATCGCGACGATAATCACGCCCAGGTAGAAGAAGCCTTCCGCGTAGGTGAGTGCCTCGCTGGTGAACAGCGTGCTGGACCAGACCACCGCGCCCATGTTGCCGCCGGCGCCGACAATGCCGGCCACCGCGCCCAGGCGCTTCTTGTCCATGAAGGGCACGAGCCCGAAGGTGGCGCCCTCGGCCATCATCACGAAGACGCTGAACACCACCATGGCGGCCACCGCGAGATACAGGGCGGTCATCTGGGAGAACAGCATCATCAGCAACCCTTCGCCGATGAGTGCGATGAATAGCCACCAAACGCGGCCCCGCAAGCCGGAAGAACGGGCGAACAGGTCCGAGGCGACACCGCCCAGGGTGCGCGCGAAGATGTTCATGAACCCGAACAGGAAGGCGATGAAGCCGGCCGCGGCCAGGCCCAGGTTGAACGTGTCGTGAAAGTACAGGGCGGCGAAGTTATACAGGGTAAGCTCGACCCCGAAGCAGGCCCCGTAGACCAGGAACATGGCCCATACGCGGTAGTCCTTGCAGACGTGCTTGAAGGAGTTCCAGGCGCTGTATTCGTTCTCCGCCTTCTGCAGCCTGCCCCGCTCGCGCAATTCCCTGTAGTCGCCGTCGGGGCAGTCCTGGGTGTAGCGCAGGTACACGAGACCGAACAGGAAGAGTACGATCCCCGGCACGATCATGGACAGCCGCCAGCCCATGGTCTCGCTGACCCCGAAGAAGCTGATCGCGGCCAGCACCCAGGGCATAACCATCTGGGTCATACCGCCGCCGAGGTTGCCCCAGCCGGCCGTGGTCGCATTGGCCGTGCCCACCACATTGGGCGCGAACATCACCGAGGTGTGGTACTGGGTGATGACGAAAGACGCGCCGATGGCGCCGATGCACAGCCGTGCGAACAGGAAGCTTTCGAAGCTGTTCGCCAGGCCGACCAGCGCCACCGGAACCGAGCCGACCATCAACAGCCAGCCGTAGGTCCGGCGCGGCCCGACCTTGTCGCACAAGGGGCCGATGATCAGACGCACGAGTATGGTCACGGCGACCGAAGCGGTGGAGGCCCAGCCGATCTCGCCCTTGGTGAGATCGAGATCCTCGCGGATCAGGGCCATCAGGGGCGCGACGCCGAACCAGCCGAAAAAGCAGAGATGGAAGGCCAGCCAGGTGAGGTGGAAGGTCCTCATCTGGACCGAGTTGAAGTCGAACAGATTGATCTTCGTTGCCTTGTTACGCAGTTCCATGGCGCTACCTCGTGCGAATACGAATGCTCGATGAAGCAAGCGCCATGCCTTGGGCATGTCTCCGCGCTTGCCGGTGTTCCTCGCCATTGAGGAACGCTCATCGACGCACTCGTACCCGCCCTCGGGCAGGCCTGGTCCACGTCATGACGACGTTTAAGCAATAGTCGTGCCAGCCCGCGAATAGCCGTCAAGTCAGAAACTTATGCTTTTGGCACTCCCGGCGCGGGATGGCCGTCCGCCGTCTGGTGGTGCAATGCTGCACCGCAATAGTGCGCCTGTGGCCGCTGGCCGGGTGCCACGCCCCACATGCCACGGCCGGTTTGCCCACTGAAAACAACGCGCTGTGTCTCCGGGCGGACGACCGGCATGGAGCTTGCTAATGCACGGGGCTGGAGCCGGATCGCAGGAAGTCCAGATGGCCGCACGGATATTGCTCATAGACACCAAGCCGAGTCGTTCCCACCACCTGGAGGAGGCTCTGTCGGCGGCGGGCTTCCAGGTGCTGGCGACCGTGGATGAGCAAGATGATCTGTATGCACGGATGACGGAGCTCGCGCCCGACGCGGTGATCGTCGATGCCGATCTGCCGAGCCGGGACACCCTGGAGCATCTCGCGCAGCTTGGCCGGCGTTTCCCCAAGCCCATCGTCATGCTCTCAGAGGACGAGGACGCCGAGACCAGCCTGGAGGCGGCCCGCGCCGGCGTGAGCGCCTACGTGGTGGACACGCTCGCGCCGGCCACCGTCCGCTCCCTGGTGAACGTGGCCATCTCACATTTTCAGGCCCACAGTCAGCTGCGCACGGAGATCAGCCGCATCCAGCAGAGCCTGGAGCAGCGCAAGGCCATCGACCGGGCCAAGTGCCTGCTGATGGAGCGCCAGGGCATCGGGGAGGAAGCCGCCTACGGGCGGCTGCGCAAGATGGCCATGGACCGTCGGCTGAGCCTCTACGAGCTGGCCTGCGAGCTGCTGGAGTAACAACGGGAGGAGTGACAATGGCGACCGAGCAAGCGAACCCTGACGCCAATGGGCCGCTGGAGACCCGCGAGCTGCGGCTCGGCATCATCCCCCTGACCGATTGTGCACCGTTGGTGGTCGCGCGGGAGCTGGGTTTCTTCGCCGAACAGGGCCTGGACGTCACCCTCAGTCGGGAAGCGTCCTGGGCCAACATCCGTGACAAGGTCCAGCTCGGGGCGCTGGACGGGGCCCAGATGCTCGGCCCGATGCCGTTGGCCGGCAGTCTTGGCGTTGCCGGCCCGCGCAAGCCCATGGTCACCGCCTTCAATCTCAGTCTCAACGGCAACGCCATCACGGTCTCGCGGCGGCTTCATGAGCGCATGTGCCGGCGGGATCCGCGGGCCATGGCCCAGCGGCCGGTGACCGCGGAGGCGCTAAGGCAGATTATCGAAACCGATCGGCTGGCCGGCGCGCCGCCGCTGACCTTCGCGATGGTTTTTCCGGTCTCCAACCACAACTACCAGCTGCGCTACTGGTTGGCCTCCGCCGGCATCGACCCGGACCGGGACGTGCGGATCATTGTCATCCCGCCGCAGTTCGTCGCCAGCAACCTGGAGTGCGGGCGTATCGACGGCTTCTGCGTGGGCGAGCCCTGGAACAGCTACGCCGTCTCCCGCGGTATTGGCTGCAGCCTGATCACCAGTTACGAGATCTGGAACAACGGTCCGGAGAAGGTCTTCGCGGTGACCGAGGAGTGGGCCGCGAGGCATCCCGCAACCCATCGCGCCGTGCTTCTGGCTCTCCTTCGGGCCTGCCGATGGCTCGATGAGCCGGATAACCGGCGGACCGCCGCGCGGCTGCTCGCCAGGCCGGAGTACGTGGGTGTGCCCGAGTCCGTGCTGACGCCGACACTGGTTGGACGCTTTCGCGACGGCCTGGACAATACCGTCCGCTACCTGCCTGATTTCATGGTGTTCTCCCGCTATGGCGCCAACTTCCCCTGGCGCTCCCATGGCCTGTGGTTCGGGCTGCAGATGATGCGCTGGGGACAGATAGGGGACTACTCGGAGCTCGAGGGCGCGGTGCAGCGCACCTACCGCCCCGACATCTATCGGGACGCCGCCGAAGCCGCCGGCCTCTCGGTTCCCGAGAAGGACTGGAAGACCGAGGGCCTGCACGCCCAGGAATGGCTGCTCAAGGCCGCCAGGTATCCTATCCGCATGGCTACCGACCGCTTCTTCGACGGCCGGGCCTACGACCCGGCCGACCCCCACCGCTACCTGGGTGGTTTCCGGATCGGACGGCGACCACGCCGCGCTGGCGGCTGAATGGGTTGACCCAGGCTCAACTGCCTGATCCAGCGCCCGTTTCAAAGCTATGACACGACACTCATGTCCATGCTAACTTCCCGACAAGGCGCGTTTTCTGAATTGCGCCGCATAAGAAAAGAGAGGGGGCATGAGCATGCAAGTGGGGCTGCTTGTCGATTCGGCCTGTGACCTGCCGTACGACTTCATCAAAGAAAACGACATCTTCATACTTCCGATCACCGTTCATCTGGACGGCGAAACCATCGTTGATGACCACGACCCCGCCCGCGTGCGGGAGATCTACCGCAGTGGACTGCTCGATCGCGGGCACGCGGCTGAGACCGAGGCCTACACCACGGAGCAGATCCATCAGCTGCTGCTGGACAAGGTGGTCACGCACTACGATTTCGCGTTCCTGGAGACGGTGGCCGCGTCCCGGAGCCAGATCTTCGCCAACGCTTCAGAGGCCATGAACCGGACCATGGCGGACTACCGCCCGTACCGGAAGGCGGCTGGGCGTGAAGGCGCGTTCTCCATGCGGGTGGTGGACAGCGGGACCATCTTCGCCGGCCAGGGCTTGTTGGCCGCGCATACCATCCATCTCATCAAACAGGGGATTCCCAAGCAGGAACTGCGTCAGCGCGTGGGCGAATTCACGAAGCACATCTACGGCTCGCTGGTGCCGAGGGACGTCTACTACCTGCGCCAGCGGGCCCGCGCCCGGGGCGACAAGAGCGTCTCCGGCCTCTCGGCGTTCCTCAGCAAGACCTTCAACATCAATCCAGTGATCTGGGCCCGGGGCACCGACAGCCAGGCAGTCGCGAAGTCGCGCAGTTTCGAGGGCGCGGTGGAGCAGATGCTGACCTACGCGGCGGCCCGGGTGCGCAAGGGGCTGCTGTCACCGCATGTCGTGGTCACGGCGGCGCCGGACCTCGCCGACAAGGGCGCCGAACACATCCCCGGCGGCGAGGCCCTGAACAAGGCCTGCGAGGACGAAGGCGTGGAGCTGATGATGGCCTCGTCCGGAATCACAAGCTCCATTTACGTGGGGCCGGGCACCATCGGGGTGGCCCTGGCCGCCGAGGAGCACGCGTTCTCGACAGGTTGAGCACCCGATAAAAGGCCCGGCCGTTCCGGCCTCGCCACCGCACAGGGCGTGGCTGGCCGGCGGTCGGCCGGTTGCCTCATTGCGGGGGCGCATGACTTGCCGGAGTTTGGCCGGCCCGGGCCTCTAACGAGACTGCTCCTGCGTAAGTGCCTCTCGCTGCATGGCCCGAGACCAGACCGTGCGAAACTCGCCACCCCGCTCGATCTCCAGCTTTTCAACCACGATGGCGTTATGGCCCGCTTTGAGCTCGCCGGTGACCCGGGCGTCCTCGAGCACGTAGCGCACCTTGGTGTCGCGCGAGAGGTTCACGAGCAGGTAGAACTCGCCGTTGCGTTGCTGGAGCACGAAGTCGGATTCGAAAGCAATGTGCGGATCCAGCTTATCCACGGGGCACCATTCGCTGTCGATGGCGCACTCGAGCCCGTTGATAATGCCCTCCACGACCACCTCTTCGGCATTGGAGGCGCCAATCGGGGCAAGCGACAGCATCGCCACGGCCAGGATGCCGCGGAAAATTCGCCGTTGAATGGTCTTTATCATGATGACCTCACATTTGTGCACTGGAGGCGCGAGGTCCTGCCGCTGCCGCCACGGGGCGGTTGTGGGGGCTCAGCGTTGATCGGATAGCTCGCGTAGCCTTTCGATGGTCCCCGGGCTGTCCCATTCATTGGCGCCCATCAGCCGGTACAGAATCCTGCCCTCGGCTCCGACGATGAACGTCGTGGGCAGCCCGCGAATGCGCCAGTCGTGGCGTGCGACCTCGCCGCTGGGGTCGATCAGAAGGGGAAAGCTCAGCCGGGCCTCCCGGTCGAACGCGGCGACATGGCGCCGGGCGTCCCCCATGTTGATGGCGACCACAGTGACACCCTCGTCTTGCAGGGCTCTGTGCAGTCGCTCCAGGGATGGCATCTCCTCACGGCATGGCGTGCACCAGGTAGCCCAGAAGTTCACCACGAGTATCCGGCCGCGATAGTCCGCCTGCCGATGCTGATCGCCGTCCAGGTCCGGCAGCTCGAAACCAGGGGCCGGCGTCGGCGGATCGATCGCCTGCCAGCTTCCCGACGGACCGGCCTCAGCGGGACACAGTGCGGGCAGGAGCAGTGCGATGGCGAATACTCTCGGGATACGCATCATGGGCTCCGGGATTGACTGTGTTCTGAAAGGACGTCCGCGATGGTCGGCAGACCATCGCGGAATCGACACCTACCAAACGACACCCAGCTCCGATATGACGCCATTGAAGGCAAACGGCGCCCAGGCGTCCGGGCCCTCCAGGCGCTGGTCGACGTACTCCAGCTTGGCGCGAACGTTCTCCGTCACGTGATAGCCCAGTCCGACCTGCGACCGGCTGGCGTCATCGCTGGCGGCACCGTCGGTTTCCTGGGTGACCACGTTGTAGCGGCCTGCCACCCAGAACCGCGGAGTCAGGTCATAGGTGATTTCAGTGCCGTAGTAGTTCATCTCGAACTCCCCCGGGGTGAAGGCGGCGAGCGCGGGCGAGATTTCCGCGCCATCGGGGACGTCGTTGACCTGGTTGCCATACCACAGCGCCACCTTGAGGGGCGCGTAATCGGGCTTGTACTGGGCGGCCACGCGCCAACTGTCGAACTTGCCCATGCGCCCTGCAAAGCCGAACTGGGTCTGGGTATCGGCGTTGGCGTCGCTCTTGCTCGGGAAGCGGTAAGCTTCGCCGACCACCGTGGGGGCAAAACCGGAAGTCGTGTCGCTGTCGTTGTGCACCTGGTAGTAGGCGCCCGCGACGCTGAACCCGGCGCCCAGCGCGGTGTAGAGCTTGCCGCCCAGGGCGAAGCCGCGGCCGCCGCTCATGTCGCCCTCGTCGTCGGGGTTGGCCACCAGCAGCGAATAACCCCAGGGGCCGGGCTTGCCGTGGACCTGGATTCCGTTGTTCTCCACGACGGCGTCCATCAGGGCGTTGCCGATCAGCGGGTTGCCCTGGACGACGCCGGCGTCGGAGACGCCACGGAACTGCCACAGGGCCCAGGCCTGACTGCCAATGCGGACGTTGACATGGGGGGCCAGGTCCATCAGCTCCACCCAGGCCTTGTCCACATTGATGCCGTCCTCCAGGGACCCGCCCCCGCCGCCGGGACTGTTGTCACGATCCAGCTCGACGAAGGCCTTGACCTGGTTGTGGGGCCGCATGGACAGACGCACGGATATCGGCACTTCGTTGAAGCCGGCGGCGGTCTCGTCATCCTCGCCGGGCACGACCACGACCGGGCTGCCCGGGTTGGTCTCACCGGTGGGGTCGGCGATGATGCCGAAGCCCACATTGTCCGGGTCGCTGAGATCCTCGGCCTCCAGCGACTGTACCGTCGGCGCCAGGAAGACCTGGATGTCCAGCAGGCTCTGGACTTCGTTCGCCCCCTGGGCGGATGTCCAGCCCAGGCTTCCGGCCACGACGAGGATGGCGGATCGTATCAATGGTTGTCTTGTTCGGTTCATCGTGAATCTCCTGCTCCACTCTTTCCGGGTTTCACGTGACCTGCCGTTGGCAGGGTCCGAGGCTGTTGTTGGCGGCCCGCAACGGCGCGTGGGTTGCGGCTTGCATCAGCCGTTGCAGGCCGTGTCACCAGTGATACGCGCGGCCCGGGACATGCAGAATTCGGTGCTTTACGTAGTGCGTTTCGGGTTTCACGTATGGCGGCCCGGGTGGGCCCGTCACGGGCGGGGTGCCGGAAAGGAAAAAGGCGAGCCGCGGCTCGCCTTTCATGGGATCGGCCGATGACCGGGGCGCGCCATCAGGACGCGAGCAGCCCCCAGTCCACCAGCAGCTGGTGGGCTGGTGCGTCAATCGCGAACGCCGGGCCCTGGAAGCGGATGTCCGCCGGGCGGGTGGGCGCCTCGATCAGGCCGGAATCCGACAGGTAGCGGACGGCCGGGTCGCTGTGCGCGGCGGCCTGGCGGTCGACCACGTTGCCGCCCTCGAACGAAGCGTCGACGAGGTGATGCTCGACGAGGTAGTCCTGTGCCGGATACTCGCCGGCCAGAGCGGAACCGGCGCCCAGAACGGAAACGGCAACGATCAGGCTGTTGATGATCTTCATGGCGTAACTCCTCTTGCGTGTCTCGTGGAAGCCGGCGAGCCCTGTGCTCACCGTGTGATTCCAGTATCCACGCAGCGCCGCCGGTGCAGTATTCGGCATTCCACGCATCGCGCTAGGGGAGATTACGTACGGGGGGATTAGCCGCAGATGAACACGGATGAAGGAATCGCGGCGGGGACGCCGCTCCCACAGGCGGGCNNNNGGCACCGTGGGAGCGGCGTCCCCGCCGCGATCCCCTGGCAAAAAGATCGGTGTCCATCTGTGTTCATCCGTGGCAAAAAACAAAAAAGGGGGTGCGGCGAACCGCACCCCCTTTCGGGTTCAAAGCCTTCGCGGTCGCTTAGTAGCGGTACCACTCCGGCTTGAACGGGCCCTCCGGAGTCACGCCGATGTACTCGGCCTGCTCCTTGGTGAGGGTGGTCAGGTTGGCGCCGATCTTCTTCAGATGCAGCGCCGCCACCTTCTCGTCCAGCTTCTTCGGCAGCACGTAGACGTCGTTCTCGTACTTGCCGTGGTTGTTCCAGAGCTCGATCTGGGCGAGCGTCTGGTTGGTGAAGGAGTTGGACATGACGAAGGACGGGTGACCCGTGCCGCAGCCCAGGTTCACCAGCCGGCCCTCGGCCAGGAGAATAATCTTCTTGCCGTCGGGGAAGACCACATGGTCCACCTGCGGCTTGATGTTCTCCCAGGTGTACTGCTTCAGGCTCTCGACGTCGATCTCGTTGTCGAAGTGGCCGATGTTGCAGACGATGGCCTGGTCCTTCATCCGCTTCATGTGATCGTGGGTGATCACGTTGTAGTTGCCGGTGGCGGTGACGAAGATGTCCGCGTGCTCCACCGCCTCGTCCATGGTGACCACCTTGTAGCCTTCCATGGCGGCCTGCAGGGCGCAGATGGGATCGGCCTCGGTGACCCAGACCTGGGCGCTCAGGGCGCGCAGGGACTGGGCGGAGCCCTTGCCGACGTCGCCGAAACCGGCGACCACGGCGATCTTGCCGGCGACCATCACGTCGGTGGCGCGCTTGATGGAGTCCACCAGCGACTCGCGGCAGCCGTAGAGGTTGTCGAACTTGGACTTGGTCACCGAGTCGTTGACGTTGATCGCCGGGACCTTGAGCTCGCCCTTCCTGGCCATCTCGTAGAGCCGGTGCACGCCGGTGGTGGTCTCCTCGGAGATGCCCTTGCACTCGGCGAGGATCTCCGGGTACTTGTCGTGCATCACGGCCGTGAGGTCACCGCCGTCGTCCAGGATCATGTTGGGCGTCCAGCCGTTGGGGCCCTTGATCGTCTGCTCGATGCACCACCAGTACTCCTCCTCGGTCTCGCCCTTCCAGGCGAACACCGGGATGCCGGCCTCGGCGATGGCCGCGGC
Organism: Ectothiorhodospiraceae bacterium WFHF3C12; assembly: GCA_013519935.1. Classification (GTDB taxonomy): domain Bacteria; phylum Pseudomonadota; class Gammaproteobacteria; order Nitrococcales; family Nitrococcaceae; genus WFHF3C12. The sequence goes on from JACDUA010000069.1 coordinate 11,802, forward strand.
GGCCTGGTCCTGGGTGGAGAAGATGTTGCAGGAGGACCAGCGGATCTCGGCACCCAGCTCCGCCAGGGTCTCGATGAGCACGGCGGTCTGGATGGTCATGTGCAGGCAGCCGGCAATGCGGGCGCCCTTCAGGGGCTGATCCTTGCCGTACTCCTCGCGCAGTGCCATCAGGCCCGGCATCTCGGTGTGCGCGATCTCGATCTCCTGCCGGCCCCATTTGGCCAGGGAGATATCCGCCACGCGGTAGTCGTTCTGAGCTTCAGCAGCAACAGTGCTCATGCTTAGTTAGCCTCCTTAAGCTTGATGCCGGCGGCGTCGGCCAGCGCCTGGGCCTTGTCGGTCTTCTCCCAGGGCAGGTCGATGTCGTTACGGCCGAAGTGGCCGTAGGCGGCCGTGCCGGCGTAAATCGGGCGCTCCAGGTCCAGCATCTTGAGAATGCCGAACGGACGCAGGTCGAAATGCTCACGGATGAGCTGGGTGAGCCGGATATTGTCCACGTGGCCGGTGCCGAAGGTCTCGGCCATCACGGAGGTGGGCTCGGCCACGCCGATGGCGTAGGACAGCTGCACCTCGCACTTGTCGGCCAGGCCAGCGGCGACCACGTTCTTGGCCACGTAGCGGGCGGCGTAGGCCGCGGAGCGGTCCACCTTGGACGGGTCCTTGCCGGAGAAGGCACCGCCGCCGTGGCGGGCCATGCCGCCGTAGGTGTCGACGATGATCTTGCGGCCGGTGAGGCCGCAGTCGCCCAGCGGGCCGCCGGTGACGAAACGCCCGGTCGGGTTGATGTGGTACAGCGTCTCGCTGTTCAGCCACTCGGTGGGCAGGACCGGCTTGATCACCTCTTCCATGATCGCCTCATGGATCTGCTCCTGGGTGACGTCCGGGTCGTGCTGGGTGGACAGCACCACCGCGTCGCAGCCGGTGACCTTGCCCGCCTCGTCGTAGCGGAAGGTGACCTGGCTCTTGGAGTCCGGACGCAGCCAGGGCAGCGTGCCGTTCTTGCGCACCTCGGCGTGCTTGCGCACCAGGCGGTGGGCGAAGTCGATCGGCGCCGGCATGAGCGTGTCGGTCTCGTTGCAGGCGTAGCCGAACATCAGGCCCTGGTCGCCGGCGCCCTGCTCCTCGGGGCGGCTGCGGTCGACGCCCTGGTTGATGTCCTCGGACTGGGCGCCCAGCGCGTTGAGGACAGCGCAGGTGGCGTAATCGAAGCCCTTGTCGGAGCTGTCGTAGCCGATCTCCCTGGTCGTCTCACGGGCGATCTTCTCGATGTCGACCGTGGCGGAGGACTTGGTCTCGCCGGCGATCAGGATCATGCCGGTCTGGGCGACGGTCTCCGCGGCCACGCGGGCCTTCGGATCCTGGGCCAGGTAGGCGTCCAGGATGGCGTCGGAGATCTGGTCGCACATCTTGTCGGGATGACCTTCCGAGACGGATTCGGAGGTAAACAGGTAATGGTTCGACATAGTGTCTGCTCTCTTTGTTTCCGTTACCAGTCGTGAGTGAAGTGGCCGCGCAACGCCGCGCGTCGCGCCGACCGTGATTCCCTTCCTGTTCGAATGGCGGCGGCCCCGGGCCGCCGCCGTCGTGCCTTACTGCTTGCGGAAGACGAAGATGCCCCAGGCCAGATGGCCGTTGTTGCCACCGTTGACCCAGTGCTGCAGGCCCTTCTTCATCCGCTCTATATAATCCTTGCTGACCACCTTGGAAACCTCGTCCTCGCGGGACTGCAGCTCCTTGAGCACCCGACCGTAGTGGCGGGGCAGCTGGTGGGAGTGATCCTCGAAGGTCACTTCCTGGAAGCCGAGATCGTTGAGGGTCTCCCGGTAGAAACCGGGGGAGCCCATGGTCTCCAGGTGGATTCGGTCCAGGATGGGCTGCAGAACATCCTTGGGACAGTCGTCGGCCATCATGGGATCGGTGAAGACGAACTGGCCGCCCGGCTTGAGCACCCGCGCGACTTCCTCCATCACCTTTCGGCGGTTGCCGCTGTGCAGGAAGGCGTCCTGGGACCAGACCACGTCGAAGGTCGCGTCGTCGTAGGGCACGTTTTCGAAGTCCCCGTCGACGATCTCCACCAGCTGGTCCAGGCCCTGATCCCGGTTCTTCTGGCGACCGCGCTCGTTCTCCGCCTCGGAAATGTTCACCGAGACGCAGCGGGCGCCATAGGTCTGTGCCAGATAGCGGCAGGAGCCGCCGTAGCCACCGCCCAGGTCCAGGACGCGGCTGTCGGGTCCGATACCGTCGAGCAGCTCGGCCATGCGCGCCACCGTCCGGCGGCTGGCGTCATGGATGGGCTCGTCGTCCGACTGATACAGGCCGACATGGATGTCCTCACCGCCCCAGACGGTGAAGTAGAAGTTGTCGGCGTCGTCGCTATTGTAATACTCGCGGGCGGTTTCGACCGCTGCACTGTACTGGTTACTCACTGTCAGGTTCCTCCCGGTAAGCCTTCTCAGCCACGTGGATGAAGAAGTCCGGATCGGCGTCCTTGTAAGTCTCCTGGAAATCGCCGTAGGTCTCGATGTGCTGGAAGCCGACCTCGCGCATCAGGCGGCGCACGTAGTTCTTGCGCAGGGGGAACATGTTCAGGTGGTAGACCGAGCCGTCCGGAAAGCCGTAGCGGAACCGGGCGAGGCCCTCGTCCACATGCTCAGGATAGACCTGCACATCGTCGCCGCAATAGTAGAAGGTATGCTTGCTGGAGTAGCCGTGATCGAGGATGGCGTCGTAGTTGCGCTGGTCCAGGATCAGGATGCCGTCATGCTTGAGGGTGGCGTACATCTCGGCCAGAGCCTTGCGACGGTCGTTCTCGTCAAACAGGTGCGTGAAGGAGTTGCCGAGACAGACGATGGCGTCGTAGTGCCCGTGGATGTCGCGGTTGAGCCAGCGCCAGTCCACCTGCACGGTGCGCACGATATGGTCGCGGCTACGGCCGTTCTGGAAGGCCTTGGCCAGCATCTCCGCGCTGCCGTCGGCGCTGACCACCTCGAAGCCGGCCTCGATGAGGCGCACGGAGTGAAAGCCGGTGCCGGCGGCCACGTCCAGGATGCGCTTGCAGCCGCGCTTCTTCAGCTCATCGATGAAGAAACTGCCCTCGCTCTGGGCACGGCTGTCCCAGTCGATCAGATCGTCCCACTTGTCGGCGAAACCGCCGACGTACTCTTTCGTATAGTGGTCGCTCTCACGAACTTGTACGGGATCGTCCCCGAACTCTTGTTGGGTCTTGCCCTCGGATACGGCGCTCATGTCGCACTCCTTGGTCCGCGTGTCATGTCGTGATTGTCCGGCGGACCGCCCATGTGCAGTCCGCCCCGTCCCGTTTCCCCGCGCCTTCGGCGACGGGGAGGATTGTTCCGCGTCTCATTGCGTCAGCTGGCGACGCCTCGGGCGGCCTGGGCCGCTCGGGCGCCCTGGTGCGCACGGGTCGCTCGTGGACCCGCTGCAACGGAGGTCGGTCACGCTCGTCGGGCGTTTCGATGTCTAGGGCGAGCGCTTCGGGCCGCCGGGCACCCCCCGTGGCCTGAACGTCAGTCAAACGTCCGATCGTGCCGTTTTCGCTGTGTTGGCTGGCCGATCAAATGTGCTGCGGGCGACCACCCTTGGCGCGCCGCCGCCGGCACCTTCCGTTGCCTGGCTCCAACTAAAAAGGGGCTGAGTCTGTCGGGCGCCTGCCCGTGACCCCTTCATTGACGCGTCCGGCCCTCTAGCCAGAGAGGACCATCGCAATTGTCGGTGACCGCATCATGCTGCGGTGCACGAGAGATACAACGCGTTTTAGGTTGAACAAATCTTGCGGCGATTTCAAGTGCCGTTCAATGAAGCTGCGGTTACACGGCGGCCGTCCCGCAGCTTGCCCCGGGCGATTAACTTGAGCAGAATTACGCGCTTGTGAACGCCCGGGGGCGGGTTTCGGCCGCCATTCCCGTTATCCGTGGTCGCCGCGACCCCGTCGCGCGCATTGGATCTGACGGGCGCGCCCCACGTAAAGAGCGCCATTCGTTATAATCGGCGCCCCGCACCGCAACGACCCTGCACATGGAGACTAACATGCCTTCGCGTCGTGACCTCGCCAATGCCATTCGCGCGCTCAGCATGGACGCCGTCCAGGCGGCCCAGAGCGGCCATCCGGGCGCGCCCATGGGTATGGCGGACATCGCGGAGGTGCTGTGGAACGATTTTCTCCGGCACAACCCGGCCAATCCCCATTGGGCCAACCGCGACCGGTTCGTACTCTCCAACGGCCACGGCTCGATGCTGCTGTATTCCCTGCTGCACCTGAGCGGTTACGACGTCAGCATCGATGATCTGCGCGACTTCCGCCAGCTTCATTCCAGGACCCCGGGGCACCCGGAGTTCGGCTATACCCCCGGCGTGGAGACCACCACGGGCCCGCTCGGTCAGGGGCTGGCCAACGCCGTTGGCATGGCCCTCGCCGAGAAGGTGCTGGCGGCCCAGTTCAACCGGCCGGGTCATGAGCTGGTCGACCACTACACGTATTGCTTTCTGGGTGACGGCTGTCTCATGGAGGGCATCTCCCACGAGGCCTGCTCCCTCGCCGGTACCCTGGGCCTGGGCAAGCTGGTCTGCGTCTACGACGACAACGGCATCTCCATCGACGGCAAGGTCGAGGGCTGGTTCACCGATGACACCCCGGGGCGGTTCGAGGCTTACGGCTGGCACGTGGTCCGCGACGTCGACGGCCACGACCCTGAGGCGGTCCGCCGGGCCATCGAGGAGGCGCACGCCGTCACCGACCGGCCCTCGATGATCTGCGCGAAGACCATCATCGGATTCGGCGCGCCCAACGTGTGTGGCACCCACGGCGTCCACGGCGCGCCGCTGGGCGACGAGGAAATCCAGGCCACCCGGGAGTTCCTGGGCTGGGAGCACGCCCCGTTCGAGGTGCCGGAGCAGATCTACGGCGGGTGGGACGCCCGCGAGCGCGGGCGCAAGGCCGAGGCGGCCTGGGAGCAGACCTTCGAGGCCTACGAACGGGCTCACCCGGAGCTCGCCCGGGACTTCCGACGGCGCATGAGTGGCGAGCTGCCGGGGCATTGGGATACCCATGTCCAGGCACTGCTGGACAGCATCAATGACGCCGGCAAGAGCGATGCCACCCGCAAGCACTCGCAGACCGTGCTCAACGGCCTGGGGCCCTATCTCTCGGAGATCATCGGCGGCTCGGCGGATCTCACCGGCTCCAACAACACCAAGTGGGACGACTCGACGCCTATCACGGCGGATGATGCCGACGGCAACTACCTTTTCTACGGCGTGCGCGAGTTCGGCATGACCGCGATCAATAACGGTGTTTCCCTGCACGGCGGGTTCATCCCCTACGGCGGCACCTTTCTGGTGTTCTCCGACTACGCCCGCAACGCCGTGCGCATGGCGGCCCTCATGGGCGTGCGCAACGTTTTCGTTTTCACCCATGACTCCATCGGTCTGGGCGAGGACGGGCCTACGCACCAGCCCATCGAGCACCTCGCCGCGCTTCGGCTGATTCCGAACATGAGCCTGTGGCGGCCCTGCGACGGCGTAGAGACGGTCGTGGCCTGGCAGGCTGCCCTGGAGCGGCGCGATGGGCCCACGGCCCTGGCGTTGACAAGGCAGAAGACCCGGCACGAGAGCCGGAGTGACGAGCAGCTCGCCAATATCCGCCGCGGCGGTTACGTGTTGAGCGACTGCGAGGGCGAGCCCGAGGCCATCATTATCGGAACTGGTTCGGAGGTGGGGCTGGCCATGGAAGCCGCCGAGCGCCTGATGGCCGAGGGCCGTCGCATACGTGTGGTCTCCATGCCATCGGTGGATACCTTCGAGGCCCAGGACGCGCGCTATCGGGAGACCGTGCTGCCGGGCACGGTACGCGCACGAGTAGCCGTGGAGGCGGGCTCGCACGAGCCATGGTTGCGTTTCGTGGGCCTGGATGGGCAGGTCGTGGGTATCAACCGGTTCGGTGAGTCCGCGCCGGGGCCGGCGGTGTACGAGCACCTGGGCATAACCGCGGAAGCGGTTGTCAGGGCCGTGAAGGACGTCCTGTGAGGTTAGTGGAAGCGGTCCGGGTCCCCAGGGCTCCGGGCGGCAAGTTGAAGCAGCGTTACTGAATACGGAGAGCGCAATGGCGATTAAGGCAGCAATCAACGGTTATGGCCGCATTGGGCGCAACGTGCTGCGCGCACTGTACGAGTCGGGCCGCACCGATGAGATCCAGATCGTGGCCATCAACGACCTCGGCGATGCCCAGACCAACGCCCATCTGACCCGCTTCGACACCGCCCACGGCCGCTTCCCGGGCTCGGTGTCCGTGGAAGGCGACGACCTGATGGTCAATGGTGATCGCATCAAGGTGCTCGCCGAGCGCGACCCGTCCCGGCTGCCCTGGGGCGAGCTGGGCGTGGACGTGGTGCTGGAGTGCACCGGGCTGTTCACCAGCAAGGAGAAGGCCTCCGCCCATCTGCAGGGCGGCGCGAAAAAGGTCATCATCTCCGCTCCGGGTGGTGGTGACGTGGACGCCACCATCGTCTACGGCGTCAACGACGACACCTTGAAGCCCGATCACACGGTCATCTCCAACGCCTCCTGCACGACCAACTGCCTGGCGCCGCTGGTCAAGCCGCTGCACGAGAAGCTGGGCCTGGTGCAGGGGCTGATGACCACCATTCACGCCTACACCAACGACCAGGTGTTGAGCGACGTCTACCACAAGGATCTGCGCCGGGCCCGCAGCGCCACCATGTCGCAGATTCCCACCAAGACCGGCGCCGCCGCCGCCGTGGGCCTGGTGATGCCGGAGCTCAACGGCAAGCTGGACGGCTTCGCCATGCGTGTGCCGACCATCAACGTCTCCATCGTCGATCTGACCTTCACCGCCGGCCGCGAGACCAGCGTGGAGGAGGTCAACAAGATCGTGAAGGAGGCATCCGAGGGTGAGCTCAAAGGCATTCTCGCTTACAACGACGAGCCCCTGGTGTCCATCGACTTCAATCACGACCCGGCCTCGTCCACCTACGACGAGAGCCTGACCCGGGTCGGCGGGAACCTCGTCAAGGTTTGCGCCTGGTATGACAACGAGTGGGGATTCTCCAACCGGATGCTCGACACCACGGTGGCGCTGATGAACGCCAGGTAAGCCGATCGGCCGCCTGACCGGCGCATCGAACGGGGTATCTCGACAGGGATGCCCCGTTTTCATTTCGGGTGCGGGCCTGGGTTCGGCCAACCGGCTGCAAGTTCGTTTGATTTCATTTTGTTTTCGACTCTTTTCATTTGAGTCCGAATGTGTTCATCTGTGGTTACCAGTAAAGGGATAGTGCCATGACCGTCCTCAAGATGTCCGAGCTCGACCTCGCCGGTAAACGCGTGCTGATCCGCGAGGACCTCAACGTTCCCGTGAAAGGCGGCGAGGTCAGCGATGACACCCGCATCCGCGCGTCGCTGCCGACCATCCGCATGGCCAAGGATGCCGGCGCGCGGGTCATGCTCATGAGCCACCTGGGCCGCCCCGAGGAGGGGCAGTTCGACGAGTCCGCCTCGCTGGCGGCCGTGGCCCGGCGCCTGGGTGAGCTGCTGGGCGAGCCCGTACGGCTGGAGCGGGACTGGCTGGACGGCGTGCAAATGGCCGACGGCGAAGTCGTGCTCTGCGAGAACGTGCGCTTCAACAAGGGCGAGAAGAAGGACGACGAGACGCTTGCAAGGCGTATGGCGGCGCTTTGCGACGTCTACGTGATGGATGCTTTCGGCACCGCCCACCGGGCCCAGGCCTCCACCCACGGCGTGGCCCGCTTTGCCCCGGTGGCCTGCGCGGGACCACTGCTGGCGGCGGAGCTGGAAGCTCTGGGCACCGCGATGGAAGCGCCGCGCAGGCCGCTGGTCGCCATAGTCGGCGGCTCCAAGGTATCCACCAAGCTGACCGTGCTGGAGCAGCTCACGGAGCTGGTGGACGAGCTCATCGTCGGCGGTGGCATCGCCAACACCTTCATCGCGGCAGCCGGGTATCCCGTGGGTAAATCGCTCTATGAGGCGGATCTGGTGGATGACGCGAAGCGGCTCATGGACAAGGCCGCCGCCAAGGGCGGCGAGATCCCCGTGCCGGTGGACGTGGTCTGTGCAGCCGAGCTCAGCGAGCGTGCCGAGGCCACGGTCAAGGACGTGGCGGATGTCGGCGCGGACGACCTCATACTGGATGTGGGGCCGCAGACGGCTGCCAGTTACGCCGAGCGGCTGCGCAATGCCGGCACCATCGTCTGGAACGGCCCCGTGGGCGTGTTCGAGATCGAGCAGTTCGGCGGCGGCACCCGGGCGCTGGCGCAGGCCATCGCGGACAGCGAGGCTTTCTCCATCGCCGGGGGTGGCGACACCCTGGCGGCCATCTCGGAGTATGACGTGGGCGAGCGGATCAGCTATATCTCCACCGGCGGCGGCGCCTTTCTGGAGTTTCTGGAGGGCCGGACCCTGCCGGCGGTGGCGATCCTGGAGCAGCGCGCGGCCGAGGGGTGATCGGCCTCGCGCCAAGGCGCGAAGGCGCCAACGCGTACTGGGTTGGCACCGGTCCCGGGCCGCAGTGGCCATGGCCGCGAATCAGGTAGCGCCGCGCGGGAACGAGAGGGTGGCATGGGAGCACCAGCCGGCATTTTGCGCCTTGGCGCGTTTGCGTGACCTAGTTCTCGAGGAGGTCCCATGATCCGTCGCACGAAGATCGTTGGCACGCTGGGCCCGGCCACGGACGACCCTGCCGCGTTGCAGGAGGTGGTGGAGTCCGGTCTGGATGTCGCCCGCTTCAATCTCTCCCACGGCGCTCATGGCGAGCACCGGGGCAGGGTCGAACAGCTGCGTAAGGCCGCGGCCCAGGCACGCCGTTACGTCGGCGTGCTCTGCGACCTGCAGGGGCCGAAGATCCGCACCGCGGCGTTCCGTGACGGTTTCGTGGAGCTCTCGCGGGGTCAGTCCTTCTTCCTGGACCCGACCCTGGACGCGAAGGCCGGGGATCAGGCGGGTGTCGGGGTTGGCTATGCCGGTCTGCCCGACGACGTCACCACCGGGGATACGCTCATGCTTGCCGACGGGTTGATCCGACTGCGGGTCACCGGCGTTGAGGGGCGGCGCATCCATACGGAAGTGGAGGAGGGCGGCACCCTGTCCAACCACAAGGGGATCAACCGGCTCGGCGGCGGGCTGTCCGTGGCCGCCCTCACGGACAAGGACCGCGAGGATATCCGGCTCGCCGCCGAGATGGAGGCGGACTACCTGGCAGTGTCCTTCTGCGAGGATGCCGCCGACGTTGAGGAGGCGCGCTCCCTCCTGCGCCAGGCCGGCGGCGAGGCCGGTACCGTCGCCAAGGTGGAGCGCCAGGAGGCGGTGGCCAACATCGAGGCCATCATGCAGGCCGCGGACGCGGTGATGATTGCCCGCGGCGATCTGGGCGTGGAGATCGGCGACGCGCAGCTGCCCGGGGTGCAGAAGCGCATCATGCGCCTGGCCCGGGAGCTGGACTGCGTGGTGATCACGGCCACGCAGATGATGCAGTCCATGGTCAGCTCGCCGGTTCCGACCCGGGCTGAAGTGCTGGACGTGGCCAATGCCGTCCTGGATGGCACCGATGCCGTCATGCTGTCCGAGGAGACCGCCGTGGGGCGTTACCCGGCGGCCGCCGTGGCGGCCATGAACCGGGTCTGCGTCGGCGCGGAGCGCTACCTGGACGAGGCGCAGCTCTATCGTCATTACGAGGACGATTACCACCGGGTCGACGAGGCCATCGCCAAGTCGGCCATCGATGCCGCCAACCGTCTGGGCGTCAAGGCCATAGCCGCCATGACCGAATCCGGCGCCACGGTCATGTGGATGTCGCGGGTGGGCACCCCCATTCCCGTGTACGCCATGAGCGAGCAGCGGCGCACGCGCAACAAGGTCACGTTGTACCGGGGCGTGCACCCGGTGGATTTCGATCCCACGGCCACCGACCCCATGACCGCCGACCGCGAGGCGCTGGCGGAGCTCAAGCGTCTCGGCGTGGTCTCCGAAGGCGAGCACGTGCTCATCACCAAGGGCGACAAGCACGGCATCACCGGCGGCACCAATACCATGAAGATCGTGCGCGTCGGTGAGGTTTGAATCAGGGCCTCACGCGAACACCAGGCCTCACGCAAAGGCGCCAAGGCGCGAAGAAGGGCATGCCGGGATGTTGAGGAGAGTGCGGGCTGAACGGCAGGAGACGACACGCCGGGCCCGCGCCGCTGGCATGTGTGGCCTCGGCCCGGCGGTCCTCTGGCATATCTGCGTGCCCGGCCGCGGGTGCCGCTTCCTGTAGGAGCGGCGCAAGCCGCGACTCCCCAGGACATCACGAAGATCCAGAAGGGCGTGGCGCCGCCGCCCGATCCGCGGGGTATTAGCTTCTTCGGACCTTTCTTCTTCGCACCTTGGCGCCTTAGGGTGAGGCCCTATTGTTCAGGCAAGAAGCCGCCGCTCCGCCTCGCGGTATTTCGCCGCCGTCTGCTCGATGATCTCCGCCGGCAGGCGCGGGCCCGGCGCCGTCTTGTCCCAGTCCAGGGTCTCCAGGTAATCGCGGACGAACTGCTTGTCGAAGCTCGGCGGCGACGTGCCCGGCCGGTATTCGTCCGCTGGCCAGAAGCGGGAGGAATCGGGCGTCAGTGCTTCGTCGATGAGCACCAGGCGGTCCTGCTCGTCGAGGCCGAACTCGAACTTGGTGTCGGCGATGATGATACCCCGTTCCCGGGCGTACGCGGCCGCCTCCGCGTACAGGCGCAGGGCCACGTCGCGCACGGCCGCGGCGCGCTCTTGCCCCAGCAGCTCGCAGGCGCGCTGGAAGTCGATGTTCTCGTCGTGATCGCCCGCCTCGGCCTTGGTGGAGGGCGTGAAGATGGGCTCTGGCAGGCGCTCGGCCTGGCGCAATCCGGCCGGCAGGTCGATGCCGCAGACCCGGCCGGTGCGCTGATAGTCCTTCCACCCGGAGCCGATCAGGTAACCCCTTACCACCGCTTCCACCGGCAGGGGCCGCAGGCGCCGTACCACCACGGCGCGGCCGGCCACCTGCTCCCGCTCGGCCGCATCGGGCAGGACCTCGGGCAGGGGCGTCTCCAGCAGGTGATTGGGAATGACGTGGGACAGGCGCCGGAACCAGAAGGAGGAAACCGCCGTCAGCACCTGCCCCTTGCCCGGGATGGGGTCGGGCAGTATCACGTCGAACGCCGAAAGACGGTCCGACGCCACGATGAGCAGCCGCTGATCGTCCACCGCATAGATATCACGGACCTTGCCGCGGGCGAGCAGCGTCAGGTCCCCGAGATTGCTTTCATACAGTGCCCGCGGCGTGCCGCCCGACATCCCGACCTCCTGGGGAAAGCGCCTCGATTCCGATTCGGCTGCTGACAAAGGATACCCCGGCCGGTATTCTCTGTGATTGAGAGACAACCGGCCAGCCGACCGGAATGAGGGTCATGAACGCAGTGGACGAACCGATCAAAGACAGTCAACAACGTGCCCTGATGGCGCGCCTGGCGCGCATCGAGGGGCAGATACGCGGTATCCGGCGCATGATAGAGCAAGATGCCGCCTGTGAGAACGTTGCCCAGCAACTGGCAGCGGCCCGGCGCGCGCTGAACAAGTGCTTCTACGAGATGATGGCCTGCGCCATCGAGCGCGATCTGCTGCCGGAAGAGGAAGCCAGCGAGGAGGCCCAGGCCAAGCTCAACGAGCTCACGCGGGTGTTGGCGAAGTACGGCTGAATTCCAGTAGCCACAGATGAATACGGGTGACGCTTTCTTTTAGCCACAGATGAACACGGATTGTGGAATCGCGGCGGGGTCGCCGCTCCCACGGTGCCGGGCTCACCTGTAGGAGGGCCAATGGCCGCGAGAATCTGTGTCCATCTGTGTTCATCTGTGGCTAGTCTTGTTTTTCAGCCAATTCCTCCACAGCGTGTTCGGTGCTGAGGAAGATCTCCCCCGGGAAGTGCTCGCAGAATCCGCCCGCCTTGAGTCGGTCCATTACCGGTCCCTTCACCTCCGCCAGGTGGAGGCTTACCCCGGCCTCCGCCAGCCCCGTCGACAGGCTCTCCAGGGTCTCCAGGGCACTGAAGTCAATGCGGTTCACCGCGCTGCAGATCAGTACCAGGTGGCGCGCATTGGGGGCGTCGTCCAGGGCTTCGGAGACGACGTCCTCCAGCAGGCCGGCATTGGCGAAAAACAGGCTCTCGTCCACGCGCAGCAGCAGCAGGTTGGGCCAGGTCTGCACCTGGTGGCGGCGGATGTTGCGGAAATGCTCCGTGCCGGGTACCCGGCCCACGACGGCCACGTGCGGGTGGCCGCTGCGCCAGAGCTGGATGGCGATGGACAGGGCAAGCCCCATCACCAGGCCCCACTCCAGGCCCGTGGCGAGCACGCCGGCGAAGGTGACGGCCAGGGCCAGGAAATCCGCACGGTCGTAGCGCCAGGTCGCCACCGCCTCGCGCCAGTTCACCAGTGAAGCGACGGCCACGACGATGATGGCCGCCAGCGTGGCCTTGGGCAGGTGGGTGAACAGCGGCGTCAGCGCCAGCGCCGCCAGCGCCACCAGGACGGCGGTGATGACGGCGGCGAGCTGGGTCCGCGCGCCGGCGTCGTAGTTCACCATGGACCGGCTGAAACCGCCGGCCACGGGCATTCCTCCGGCCACGGAGGCGCCTACGTTGGATAGTCCCAGCGCTATCAATTCCTGGTTGGGATCGACCCGCTGCCGCCGCCGGTGGGCCAGGACCTTGGCGACCGAAACACTCTCCACGTAGCCGATCAGGGCGATCAGTGCCGCGTCGGGCAGAAAACCCAGGGGGTCCTCAACGCCCGTGAACGCCAGCGACAGCGCCGGTAGTCCGGCATCGATTCGCCCCACGACGGCGACGCCCTGGGTGTCCAGGCCCAGGGCCACGACCAGCAGGGTCGTGAGGGCGACCACGGCCAGCGGTCCGGTCC
>JACDUA010000007.1 GCA_013519935.1 Ectothiorhodospiraceae bacterium WFHF3C12
GGCTGGCGCTGCCTCCGGCGGCGGATCTGGGGTGTGCGCCGTCCCTGCGGGACGGCGTGGTCCGGGCGCTGGACGCTGGGCTCAATTGCCCCTACACCAGCGGTATGGGGCGTCTGTTCGACGCCGTGGCCAGCCTGCTGGGGCTGTGCCAGGTCTGCGACTACGAGGCGGAGGCCGCCATGGCGGTGCAGTACCAGGCCGAAGCCGCGACCGGCGAAACGCGGGCCTATCCGCTGCCGCTGGTGGACGGCGATGGGATCCGGGAGCTCGACTGGCGGCCGACGCTGTCGAGCGTTCTGGCCGATAGGGACGCCGGCGAGCCCGCAACGCGGATCGCGGCGCGCTTTCACAATGCCCTGGCGGAGGCGGTGCTGGCCGTCGCCGGCCTGGCGCGGCTCCGGCGCGTGGTGCTCGGGGGCGGATGTTTCCAGAACCGTCAACTGTTGTCCGTCACAGTGGCGCGATTGCGCGCGGCGGGCTATGAGGTGTACTGGCCCCGGGCGGTGCCCGCCGGCGATGGCGGCATCGCCCTCGGGCAGCTGACGGTGGCTGCGGCAAGGGAGGCAGGATATGTGTCTGGCCGTTCCGGGTAAGCTCACGAGCATGGACGGCGACGAGCCGATGTTCCGCACCGGGATCGTGGATTTCGGCGGCGTGCGCCGGGAGGTGTCCCTGGCCTGCGTGCCGGAGGCGGAGCTGGGGGATTACGTGCTGGTGCACGTCGGCCTGGCCATCTCGGTCATTGACGAGGCCGAGGCGCGCCGGGTGTTCGAGTACCTGGCGGAGATGGACGAGCTCGGGGAGCTGCAGCCATGAAGTACGTGGACGAATATCGCGGCCGGGACGAGGCAAGGAAGCTGGCGAACGCCATCCACCGCATGACCACCCGGCCGCACACGCTGATGGAGGTCTGTGGCGGCCAGACCCATGCCATCGTCAAGTTCGGTATCGACACGCTGCTGCCCGATCAGGTGGAGCTGATTCACGGGCCCGGCTGCCCGGTCTGCGTCACGCCGGTGGAGATCATCGACAAGGCCCTGGAGGTCGCGGCCCGTCCCGAGGTGATCTTCTGCTCCTTTGGCGACATGCTGCGCGTGCCCGGCAGCGGATCGGACCTGCTCTCGGTCAAGGCCGACGGCGGCGACGTGCGGATGGTTTACTCGCCGCTGGACGCGGTGCGCATCGCCCGGCGCAATCCGGACCGGGAAGTGGTCTTCTTCGCCGTGGGCTTCGAGACCACCGCGCCGGCCAACGCCATGGCCGTGCTGCAGGCGGAGTCGGCCGGGCTGGAGAACTTCTCGTTGCTGGTTTCCCATGTGCTGGTGCCGCCGGCGATCGAGTCCATTCTGGCGGCGCCGGAGAACCGCGTGCAGGGCTTTCTGGCCGCCGGTCACGTCTGCGCGGTGATGGGCTACGAGGCGTATCTGCCCATTGTCCGCCAGCACCGGGTCCCCATCGTGGTTACCGGTTTCGAGCCGCTGGACATTCTCGAGGGCATCTACATGTGCGTGCGCCAGCTGGAAGCCGGCGAGGCGAAGCTGGAGAACCAGTACGCCCGCGCCGTGCGCTCCGGCGGCAACCGCCAGGCCCAGTCCATCGTCGAGCAGGTGTTTCACGTGGTCCCCCGCCGCTGGCGGGGGCTGGGGGATATCCCACGCAGCGGACTGGGCCTGCGCCCGAGCTACGAAAACTTCGATGCGGGCCGGCGGTTCGGTGAGGTGACGGCCCCGGTGCCGGACAGCGGAGTCTGCATCAGCGGCGCGATCATGCAGGGGCAGCGCAAGCCCGTGGACTGTCCGGCCTTCGGCGTGGGCTGCACCCCGGACCGGCCGCTGGGTGCGCCCATGGTCTCCTCGGAAGGGGCGTGCGCGGCCTACTACCGTTACCGCGGCCTCGCCGAATCGCAAGAGCAGGCCAGCCCGTGATGCAGACCCCGTCCGATCTGCCCGCCTGCCCGCTGCCGCTGGAGCGCTACCCGGCCGTCGTGATGGGCCATGGCGGGGGCGGGCGGCTCATGCGCGAGCTCCTGCAGTCGCTGGTATTCGAGGCCCTGGGCGCGGGCTCCGGCGGCCACGACGCGGCCGTTGTGGACATGGAAGGCGGCCGGATGGCCTTTACCACGGACTCCTTCGTCGTGCGGCCGCGTATCTTTCCCGGCGGCGATATCGGCGCCCTGGCCGTTCACGGCACCGTCAACGATCTCGCCATGGCCGGTGCCCGGCCGCGCTGGCTGAGCGTGTCGCTGATCATCGAGGAAGGCCTCGCCATGGACGAGCTCTGGCGGCTGCTGCTCTCCCTGAGGCGGGCCGCCGACGAGGCCGGGGTAACGGTGGTCACCGGTGATACCAAGGTCGTGGACCGCGGTGCCGGCGACGGGCTGTTCATCAATACCGCCGGTATCGGCACTGTGGCGCCGGGCGTGGATATCCGTCCCGGCCGTGTGGGCGAGGGCGATGCGGTGCTGGTCAGCGGCGATCTGGGGCGGCACGGCATTGCCGTGATGGCCGAGCGGGAGAGCCTGGCCTTCGAGTCGGCCATCGAGAGCGACAGCGCCAACCTGGCGCCGGCGGTGGCGGCGCTGCTGGAGGCCGGCCTGGACATTCATTGCCTGCGGGATCTCACCCGCGGCGGGCTGAGCAGCGCTCTGAATGAAATCGCCGCCGACGCCGGTCGCGGCATCCTGATTGACGAGGCCGCCGTGCCCGTGCGCGAGGACGTGGCCGCCGCCTGTGAGGTTCTGGGGCTGGATCCGCTGTACGTGGCCTGCGAAGGCCGCTTCGCGGTCTTTCTGCCCGAGGACCAGGCGGGCCGGGCGCTGGAGATCCTGACGGCGTACACGCCGGAGGCGGCGATCGTCGGCCGGGTGGACGCGGGGCGGCCCGGTCGGGTGCGGCTCACCAGCCGCATTGGTGCCGAGCGGGTGCTGGACATGCTCAGCGGCGAGCAGCTGCCGCGGATATGCTGATTCACCGCGGGACGTTGAACTGCCGCTGCGCGCCCGCCATCTCTTTACGTGACAAGCCAGAACGATGCCCGGGAGGCGCATATGGCCGACAACCGACGTGACCAGTACGTGGAGCAGCTCAAGTCCAAGCTGGACGAGTGGAACGCCGAGCTCGCCAGGCTGGAGGCGGAAGGGGAGCGCACCCAGGCGCAGCTCTCCAAAGGCCTGGAGGAGCAGCTGGTGGAGGCGCGAAAGCGCCGCGACGAGGCGTGGGAGTGGCTGCAGAAGCTGCAGAAGGCTAACGAGTCCGCCTGGGACGATATGGTGAAGGGGACCGAGCAGGCCTGGGACGCCTTCTCCGACGCCCTGAAGAACGCCCGCAACCGCTTCAATCAGTGAGACGGAACAACGGCGCGGCTGCGGGCTCTAAACAGGTGAGCCCACAACCGTGCCGATCCGTATGCGCCTGACGTTTCTGCTCGCCGCCGCGCTTGTCCTGGCCGGCTGCGCCGGCACGGTGCCGGACCCGATAAGCGACGCCCCCGAAACGGTGCCGCAGCCGGGCGAGGTGCGCGCCGAGCCGGCACGGTTCGAGCAGGCCCGCGTGCGCTGGGGCGGAACCATAGTGGCGGTGAGCAACAGGGCGGAATTCACCGAGGTAGAGCTGGTGGCCCGGCCGCTGGATGATCGCGGCCGGCCCCGGGACGTGGACCGCAGCTATGGCCGCATCCTGGCCCGTGTCTCCGGCTTTCTGGACCCGGCGGTCCACGCCGGGGGGCGGGAGCTGACCGTGACCGGCACCGTGACCGGCGTGGAGGAGCGGGCGATCGGGGAGTACCGCTACGACTACCCGGTGGTCGACGTCAGCGGGCATTACCTCTGGGCGCCGCGTCCCGTGGCCGTGGAACGCGGACCGTATCCCTACGACCCCTTCTGGTACGATCCCTGGTATCCGCGATCCATGTTCTATCCGTACTGCCCCTACGGGGTATCGCCCCGCTACTGCTGGTGATGTCGATGCTGTCGAGATGGCTTACTCCCTGCGTACTTTTGCTGACGCTGGCGGGCTGCGCCAGCTCGCCCGAATTCGACGAAACCGGCGTGGATCGCTCGCTGACCCCCAAGCTGGCCGCCGATCGCGGCGAAGGCGTGGTCGGCGAACGGGTGATCTGGGGCGGCACGATCATCGACAGCCAGAATCTGGCCGAGGAAACCCGTCTGGAGGTGCTGGCCTATCCGCTCAACAGCTGGGAGCGGCCGCGGGAGTCGGGTACCGCCCAGGGCCGGTTCCTCGTGCTGAGGTCCGGCTACCTGGAAACCGCCGACTATGCGCCCGGCCGGCAAATCACCGTGGTGGGTCCCGTCGATGCGCTACAGGATGGGCGCATCGGCGAGACCAGCTATACGTATCCCGTGGTGCGCGCCGATACCCTGCACCTGTGGCGGGAGGAGTCCGCCGGCGCCAGCAGTGGCCCGCGGGTGAACTTCGGTATCGGCGTGATCTTCTCGAACTAGGTCACGGCGCCATGAGCACGAACCAGGCCCGATGCCCGGAATGCGCGGTGCCGCTCACGGTATGGCGCGTGGTGGCCGCGCCGCTGCCCAACCGCCTGCGCTGTGGCGCCTGCCGCGCCCGGTTGCGCTTCGAAGTCAATCTCCTGGCGCTGATCGCGCTCGCGGCCGCAGTGCTGGCCGGCGTGGTATGGCTGGCCCGGCCGTTCTACGCCCTGCTGGCCCCGCTGGGGATCGTCTCCGCCGCCGTGTTCGCGGCCGCGGCGGCGCTTGGGCTCTGGCTTGCCTTCGAATTCGGCCTGGCCTGGTTTCTGGTTCACCGGCGTCCGGTTCGGGCGGTCCATGACTGACCATCAACTACACCCGGATGGCGAGGGGCTGAGCAAGGCCGTGCGTTGGCTCTCCGACAACCGGCCGGTGACGCGCCCCCTGGTCGAGGAGGCGGCCAGGCGTTTCGATCTCTCGCCCCTGGAGGCGGAGTTCCTGTTCCGGGAGTACCTTCCGAAGCAGGATTAGGAACCGGTGCGAACCGCCGCCTGAGCTGCGCGGCCCGCACCCGATACGCCCTCACTGGGCCAGCAGGCCGCCGTCCACCGGCAGCGCGATGCCGGTCATGAACGATGTCGCGTCCGAGAACAGCCAGGCAACGGTCTCCGCCACCTCGGCCAGGGTGCCAACCCGCCCAGCCGGGTACAGGGCGCGAACCTGGGCTTCGCGCTCGGGATTGTCGCCGTAAATGGCCTCGCTCATGACGGTCTCGTTGATAATCCCCGGGCAGATCGCGTTGACGCGAATGCCCTCGGCGGCATAGGTGAGCGCCGTTGCCCGTGTGAGCCCGACCACACCGTGCTTGCTGGCGATGTAGGCCGGACCCACGATGCCGTTGCCGTAGAGGCCGGCGATGGAGGCATGGTTGACGATGACGCCCCCGCCCTGGGCCCGCATCTGCGGCAACTCGTGCTTGAGGCAGAGCCAGACGCCCTTGAGGTTGACGTCGATGACCCGGTCCCAGACCGACTCGTCGCAGTCCACCGGTGACGTGAACAGCCCTTCCAGAATGCCGGCATTGTTGAATGCGCCGTCCAGCCTGCCGTGATTACGCACCACGCAGTGCACTGCCGCTTCCACGTCCGCGCCGTCGCGGACGTCGGCCCTGATAAACACCGCGTCGCCGCCCCGGGCGCGGATAGTCGCCACGGTTTCTTCGCCCCTGGCCATGTCGATGTCTGCAATCGTGATCATGGCCCCGGCCCGGGCCATGGCGAGGGCGGATGCCTGGCCGATGCCGGAGCTTCCGCCGGTGACGAGAATGGCTTTGCCTTCCAGTGAATGCATCATTTCAGGATCTCCGTCGTTGGATTGATCGACGTCCCAGGCCGGGCGGCGATGGGCCCCGCTCTGTACGGCGATTGACTGCCTGCCAGCGCCGCTACGTCGATCACGCCGGTCAACTGGCCCGACCCTCGGGACTGGGTCCTGCCCCGGGCCGCGAAGAGCCTCACCGCCGCGTCGTTGTCGGTCTGGATGGTGTAGACGAGGTGGGTGACGCCCTCGCGTCGTGCCCGCTCGCCAATGCGGTGCAGCAGTCGTGCACCGACGCCGTGGCCCTGGGCGCCGTCCGCCACCGTCACGGCTATCTCGGCGGTGGGTGCGTCGGACCGCACGCGCACCAGTCGACCGTCGCCGACGAGCTCGCCGTCGCGGAATGCGCCGAGGGCGATATGCTCGGTGCCGTCCATGGACAGTGCGAACCGCAACTGGTAGGGCCGCAGCACGGTGCAGGGGGTGTGAAAGCGGCGAGAGAGAGTTTGCGGGGAAAGCCCCGTGTAAAACGCCTCGATATCGGCGTGGTGCCGTGCGTCCAGCGAACGGACGATGACCCGCCCGCGGCTCCGAACGGCCCTGAGTGCCGCCAGGGCGCGGGGCACGGTTCGAGAGCGGCCCTGACCAGGATGGCTTCGGTATTCGGTTGCGATGTCCATGTTTGACTCCCTGCCTGCAAGGCGTCCGGCGGACCGCGGTGCGCGGCCGTTGAGAAAGCAGACTAGGGCCGCGCTGTATGGGTGGTGCGTCAGGCGGGTTTCGGTTTGTTGCGATTGTGTTGCCGGGTTTCGGGCAGCCGGCTCGGCAGGTCCCGTCCGGCGCGTCAGGAGGGCTTGGCCGCGTCGGTGACCGGTGACGAGTGCCTTGCCGCGCGGGCGTCGCGGCTGCGCTCGTAGAGCAGCCGCAGTACCCAGACCACGTTCAGCGCGCAGTAGAACGCGTTCCAGTAGACCAGGTGCATCAGCGGCTCGGGCAGCGTGTAGAAATACGCGAGCAGGCAGCTCGCCCCCGCCAGGGACAGGGCCCGGAGCAACAGCAGGTTGCGGACGAAGTACGAGGCGATGAAGAGCCCGTTTGCGGCGGTGACCAGGTGTTCCATGTGAGTGCTCCGGCGGTTGTTCCTCGGCGGGCAGTCTCGGCATGGGCCGTATCTGCTGTATTTCCGGCCTGTATCACCGCGTATTCGGCTTGTTGCGCGGGTGGCGCAGCGGTGGGGCGGGACCCCGGAGAGGGCGCGAAACAGCCGCGAAACAAAACGCCGTGGAACGGACATGAGGCGGATACGTCCCCGGCGGAAAGTCTCTTCTTCCGGGCCAGCCCGTCACCGAGGCGGGCCCGGAACCGCAACCACAAATGGAGAGACAGCCATGAATGCAGTCGTCAGCACCGAGGTCAACGCCGCCGCCCGGCAGAGCCGCTATGCGAAGTGCGTCGAAGTATCCAAACGCATTCGCTGGGAGATCGAGCGGGACGTGTTCCGCGGCCGGCAGTTCGATTTCGGGAAGAAGTTCCTGCCCGACGGGCTCTCGCTGGTCCAGGAGATCCCGTTTCTCGGGGACGCCGACAAGCGCTTGCTGAGCCAGGTCCAGGGTCGCACCTACGCCTACGTCTTCGGCCTGGTGGAGCGATTCATCAACGCCAAGATCCTCGAGGTCAGCCGCGACCACTGGCTGGGCGATCAGACCGCGCTGGAAGCGCTGGTCCGTTTCAGTGACGAGGAGATCAAGCATCAGGCGATGTTCCGCCGGATCGAGGCCATGATCGGCGCGGGCATGCCCGCCGGCTATGTCCAGACGGCCGACCCCGATGCCGTGGCCGGCGCGGTGCTGAGCAAGTCCACCTGGTCGGTGCTCGGGCTGACCTGCCACATCGAGCTGTTCACCCAGGCCCATTATCGCCAGAGCATCGATCGCGACCCGGAGGTCTCGGAGCTGTACAAGGACGTCTTCCTGTTCCACTGGCGCGAGGAGTCCCAGCACGCCATCCTCGACGAGCTTGAATGGGAGCGCGAGCACGAGCGCCTCGGCGAGGCGGAGCGCGATGCCGCGGTGGACGACCTCATCGCCCTGGTGGGGGCGGTGGACGGCATCCTGCAGGCGCAGTCCAGGGCCGATGCCGACTACTTCGTTGCCATCGCCGGACGTGCGTTCACCGCTGCCGAGGCGCAGGCGCTGGCGGACCATCTGCTCCGGGCCTACCGCTGGCAGTACATCGTCTCGGGGGTCCAGGAGCCGCGTTTTCAGGAAGTGCTCGCGCGGCTGACCACGCCGGCCCAGCTCGAGCGTATCCAGTCGGCCCTGGCGCCGATCATGGCCTGAGCCGGTCCACCCTCCACGGCCCGCCCGCTAGGCGGGCCGTTTGCTGTCCAGCAGTGGGTCCAATGTGGCGAACAGGGCGCCCACGTCGATGGGTTTGCGCAGTATCGCGGCGATGCCCAGACGCCGGGCCTCGCCGGTCGGGACGGACTCGTCATTGCCCGTATAGAGCACGATGGGCAGCGTCTCGCCGGTGTTCCGCAGACGGTCCGCCAGTTCGAGCCCGCTCATGCCCGGCATGCTCTGGTCCGTGACCAGCAGATCGAAGGGCGGCGTGGCGTCGCTGAATCGTCGTAGCGCGCATTCGCCGGTGTCGCAGGCAACGACATTGAATCCCCGGCTGCTCAGCAGCTCCTCCATGAATGCGCGCACGGAAGCCTGGTCCTCGACCAGGAGAACCCGGGCGGCGACGGACCGACGCGGTTCGGGCGGGGCCTGATACTCGTCCGGCGGCGCGGTGACCGCCCCGCTGGCAGCCGGGAGCAGCACGCGCACGGCGGCGCCCTGTTCCTCGAGGTTCTCCACGAGGATGTGTCCACCGTGGTCGTGGACGATGCCGTGGGCGGTCGCCAGGCCCATACCACTGCCCTGACCCACTGCCTTGGTCGTGAAGAACGGCTCGAACATCCGTTCCTGGATGTCGGCAGGAATGCCGGGGCCGCTGTCGGCTACCGAAAGTGCCACGAACTCGCCCCGCACCGGCTGCCGGCAGGCCGCGCAGTGCCTGCCGCGTTCGCGCCGGGAGCCAACCTCGATGCGGATATGGCCCGCGCCGCCTATGGCGTCCCGTGCGTTGATGCACAGGTTCATCAGGACCTGCTCGATCTGGATGGGATCCGCGCGCACCGGCAAGGGAGCGTCATGGGTGGCCGTGAGCAGGTGCACGCTTGAGGGAAAGGTGGAGGTGAACAGCCTCACGGTTTCCTCCACCAGCTCTGGCAGTTGCAGCAGCCGGGGCGCGCCGCGCTCTCCGCGGCTGAAGGTCAGCATCTGGCGGATCAGGTCCCGGGCGCGCTCGCCGGCGGCCTGGATCTGGCCCAGGTGATTGGCGAGTCTGGGGTCGTCGGCTGCCGCCGGCTGTTCCTGGGCGAGCTGAGCGTAGCCGAGGATCGTGGTGAGGATGTTGTTGAAATCGTGCGCGATCCCGCCGGTGAGGTGTCCGATGGCTTCCATCTTCTGGGCCTGGCGCAGCTGTGCCTCCAGGGCGGCACGGTCGGCTTCCGCCTGGCGCCGGTCGGTAATGTCCCGGACGATGCCTAGCAGGTGCGGCGCCCCCTGGTAGACCATGCGCACGCCATGCACCTCCACGGGGAAGACCGTTCCGTCGCGCCGGACGTCGTCCGCCTCGGCGTGGAAGGGCCTGCCGGTGCGCAACGTCTCCATGAAGGCGTCGAAGCGATGCCAGGAGTCCGGGTGGACCAGTAGCCTCGGGTCCATGGCCAGCAGTGCCTCCCGGCCGTATCCGTGCATGTCGGCGAAGGCCGGGTTCACGTCCACCAGCCGCCCGCCCGGGCTCCAGAGCACCAGGCCGTCCACGGAGGCGTCGAATATGGCCCGGTATTGCTCCTCCCTGGCGCTGACCGCCCGCTCGCCGCGCTGGCGCTCGATCTCGGCCGCCGCGCGGATGGAGAAGATCCTCAGCGTCGCCTCGATGACCTCGCGGTTGCGCATGGGGCGGCGGTCGCTGACCGCGATGAGCCCCAGGGCTTCACCGGCGCTGTCGAACAGTGGATAGGCGGCGTAGCTGTGAAAGCCGAAGCTCGCCATCATCTCGTCCTCGGGGAAGCGCTCGGTCAACCGGTCGGGGACGAACTCGAAGGCCTTGCCGATGACGAACGCGCAGGGCGTGCCGTCCAGGGAGTACTCCACATTGTCGAGCATCTGGCCCTGATGGTAGACGGCGATGCTCTGTACCCAGTCGTCGCCGCGCTCGCTGAGCACGCCGATTAGGGCAAAGTCGACTTCCAGCGTCAGTGCGACGTGTTCCACCAGTTGCCGGAACACCTCCTCGCCTCGGGCGGCCGTCACGCCAAGGGCGACGTTGCGCAGGGCGGTCAGGATGCGCGGCGAGTCCAGCGGAAACGCCGGGGCCGCTTCGTGCTGCGAGTTGCCCACCTCAGGCCCTCCGATACTGCGTTGCCGTTTCCATCTTTCAAGCTAGCATCGCGCGGTCGACAGGGAAGGCATCGATACAAAGCCGAAACAAACGAAACGTGCCGGAAACACCCCACGCACCGTGGTCCCGCTCGGGGGCGGGGCGGTCCTAGTCATCCGCCGGCGCGGTGGTTGTCTCCGGAACGAACATGTAGCCGACGCCGCGGACGGTGCGCAGCATTCGGGGCGACTCCGGGTTGCGCTCGATCTTCTTGCGCAGGCGGGCCACGCGAATGTCGACGCTGCGATCGTACGGATTCCAGTCGCGGTTCTGGGTGAGGTCGAGGATGTCGTCGCGGCTGAGAACCCGGTTGGGCCGGGTGCCGAATACCTGGAGCAGATCGAACTCCATCTGGGTGATGGGGATCTCGCGGCCATCCGCGTCGTGCAGGCAGCGCGCGTCCAGATCCAGCACGCAATCCCCGAAACGCAGGCTGCGGGCATGGCGGGCGGCAACCGCTGGCTCGCGTGGGCCCAGGCGCCGCAACACGCCCTTGACGCGCGCCAGCAGCTCCCGGTTGTCGAAGGGCTTCGCGATATAGTCGTCGGCGCCGACCTCCAGGCCGATGATGCGGTCCACGGTCTCGCCGGCGGCGGTGACCATGATGATGCCAATATCCAGGTGCTCGCGGATGTGCCTCGCCAGTGACAGGCCGTCCTCGCCCGGCATGTTCAGGTCGAGCAGCACCAGTTGGGGCGGGGCGGCCGCAAGCGCCCTTCGCGCGGAGTCGGCGTCCGCCGCGGTGTGCACGTCGAAGCCCTTGTCAGCCAGGTATTCGCTCAGCAGCGAGCGGATCTGGCTGTCGTCGTCCACGATCAGTATCGATGGGTTGCCGTCCATGTCCCGTTTGCCCTGGGGCAGGCTGCCGTAAGTGCTTGTTATATCCCTACCAACCGAATCCGGCAAGGCCGGCGGCCGAATGGCTCAGGGCCTGGCGAGGGCGTCCCGGGCCAGTTCGCGCTCCAGCTCGCCGATACGCCGGATGCTGTCCCGGGCGCCGGCCGTGTCCCTGTCGGTAACTTGCCGGACGAGCTGGCGCATCCAGTCCAGGTGCTGATCCATCGCCGCCGCCCGCTGCGTCCAGGAGCGATAGAGCACGCGTCGCAGGGCCGGCTCCAGATCGGCGAAAAGCTCGTCGAGCAGGGGATTGTCCACTACTGGCGCGCAGGCTCGCGCAAAGGTGAAGTTGCGCTCGAAGTAGTCGCTCACGTCGCCACGGGCCGCGGCCCGGTTCAGGTCCTCGATGACCGTGTACAGCGGCGGCAGGTCCTCGGGGCGCCAGTGCTCGGCGGTCTTCTCCGCCAGCAGCTGGTAAAGCGGAATGACCACGTCGTAGAGCCGATCCACGTCCCGGGCCGACAGCTCGGTGACCACGGCGCCCCGGCGAGGGAGGATGCGCACCAGCCGCCTCTTCTCCAGCAGGCGCAGGGCCTCGCGAACCGGCCCGCGGCTGACGCCCAGGGATTCGGCGAGCTGGGTTTCCAGCAGCCGCGCGCCGGGGGCGAGCTCGCCGCGGATGACCCGCTCGCCCACGGTCTCGGCGATAGCCTCGTTGAGGTTCCGCCCATCGGACGACGCCTTGACGGTTGGTTTCCCGCCCATAGGTCTTTGATTGCCGGGGCGGTCTTCTAGGCTTGTCATACAGGTCACCGTGGTGCTTTGTCAGCAGTCCGGGGTAATGGCCGGCAATTGTTGACAATTTTATTGAGCGACGTTTGAATTGTCGACATTCATTCTGGCGTACTGCGTCCAAGGGGAGGCGTTGTCGTGGCGAAAGATCCCGAGTCCAAGGACAGCCCGGAAAAGACGGGGCAAAAAGGCGGGGGCGGCACCCGAAAGAAGACACCCGGGAAGACCGGCGCCACCGCGTCGAAAAGCGGGACTGCCGGGCGAACCACCCGCGGCACCAGCGGGGCGAAGCCCGCCGGCGGGGCTGCCAAGCGCTCGTCCGGTAAGGCGGCGAGCGGTTCGCAAAGCGCTTCGTCGACTCGCAAGGCGGCCAGCAGCTCGGCAGGATCCTCCACCCGCAAGACGACCGGCGGCGGCCGGGGCGGTTCCAGCCGAACGACGACCAAGGGCAGCACCAGCCGCAGCGCCACTCAGGCCGGCGATCGCCTGGCGGTCGTGGCGGGCCTGCGTACCCCGTTCGCCCGGCAGCTGACCGCGTTCAAGGGCGTCAACGCCATTGAGCTGGGCTGCATGGTCACCAACGAATTGCTCGCGCGCACGGACATCGATCCGTCCATCGTCGACCGTGTGGTCTACGGCCAGGTCATTACCCTGCCCGAGGCGCCGAACATCGCGCGCGAGGTCGTCATCGGCTGCGGCATGGATCTGTCCACTGACGCCTACAGCGTTTCCCGCGCGTGCGCCACCAGCTTCCAGTCCACCGTCGACATCGCCCAGGCCATCACCATGGGCGATATCGAGGTGGGCATCGCGGGCGGGGCCGATTCCAGCTCGGTGATCCCCGTGCAGGTCTCGCCGAAGCTGCGGGACGTGCTGGTGGAGATGACCAAGGCCAAGACCATGGGCGACCGGCTCAACCTGCTCAAGCGGTTGCGCCCGAAGGATCTGGCGCCGAACCCCCCGGCGGTGAAGGATTACAGCACCGGGCTGGGCATGGGCGACATCGGCGAGCAGATGGCCAAGACCCACGGCATCAGCCGCGAGGCGCAGGACGAGCTCACCCTGCGCTCGCATCAGCGGGCCAACCAGGCCTGGGAGGACGGCCGGCTCGACGCCGAGGTGATGCACGCCTTCGCCGGCCCGAAGCAGACCCATATCCACAAGGACAACAACATCCGGCCGGATGCCTCCATGGAGTCGCTGGCCAAGCTCAAGCCGGCCTTCGACAAGAGACACGGGACCGTCACGGCGGGGAACTCCACGCCGCTGACCGATGGCGCCACCAGCCTGCTGCTGATGAAGGAGAGCCGGGCGCGGGCGCTGGGACTGGAGCCGCTGGGCTTCATCCGCTCCCATGCCTTCCAGGCGGTGAACCCGTTCCAGGACGGCCTGATCGGTCCGCTCTATGCCACGGCCAGGGTGCTGGACCGGGCGGGGATCGCCAGCACGGACGAGCTGACGCTGATCGACATTCACGAGGCCTTCGCGTCCCAGACACTCTCGGTGCTCAAGTATTGGGACGATCCACAGTTCGCGAAGGACAGGCTGGGCCGCAGCAAACCCCTCGGCGAGGTGGACTGGGACCGGATCAACGTGCTGGGCGGCTCGGTCGCCTACGGGCATCCATTCGCCGCCACCGGCGGCCGGATGATCGTCCAGACCCTCAACGAGCTGCGCCGCCGCGGCGGGGGCGTGGCGCTGAATACCGCCTGTGCCGCCGGCGGCCTGGCGGCGGCGATGATTCTGGAGGTGGCGTGATGGCGACGCAGCAGGAGAAGGGGACGGCCACGGACAGCGCGGAGCCCATGACGCTGGAGATCCGGGACGACGGCATCGCCGTCATC
The DNA here is from genome assembly GCA_013519935.1 of Ectothiorhodospiraceae bacterium WFHF3C12. Taxonomy (GTDB): domain Bacteria; phylum Pseudomonadota; class Gammaproteobacteria; order Nitrococcales; family Nitrococcaceae; genus WFHF3C12. The sequence continues at coordinate 13,723 of JACDUA010000007.1, forward strand.
ACCATCGACTGCCCCGGCGAGGCCCAGAACACGCTGGGCGAGGCCGTGATGGAGTCCGCCCGCAAGCACCTGGCGGACGTGACACGGCGCAAGGACATCAAGGGTCTGATCTTCCGCAGCGCCAAGCCCGGCTCGTTCATCGCCGGCGCCGATATCCGCATGTTGCAGCGATGCGGCTCGGCGCAGGAGGTCAGCGAGCTCTCCCGCGCCGGTCAGCGGGCCTTCGACCAGATCGAGGACGCGGGGATCCCCGTGGTGGCGGCCGTGGACGGGGCCTGTCTGGGCGGCGGCCTGGAGCTGGCCATGGCCTGCCATGCGCGGGTCTGTACCGATTCCGAAAAGACCGTTCTGGGCCTGCCGGAAGTGCAGCTTGGCCTGCTGCCGGGCAGCGGCGGGACGCAGCGCCTCCCGCGCTACGTGGGCATCCCCGCCGCCCTGGACATGATGATGACCGGCAAGCACGTGCGGCCTGGCAAGGCCCGGCGCATGGGCCTGGTGGACGACGTGGTGCCCGCTTCGATCGTGATGGACGTGGCGGTGGAGCAGATCAACAGGCTTCAGGGCCGCCACCGCCGGGCGCGGGAGCCCGGGGCGGGGTCGACGATGGAGCGCGTCACCCGGTGGGCGCTTGAGAAGAACCCGCTGGGCCGCAGCGTGGTGTTCAAGCAGGCCGAGAAGCAGATGCTGGCCCAGACCAAGGGTAACTACCCGGCGCCGAAGCGCATTCTGGAGGTGGTGGAAGCCGGCCTCAGCCAGGGCATGCGCAAGGGGCTGGAACTGGAGGCGAAGGCCTTTGGCGAGCTGGCCATGACGCCGGAAGCACGTCAGCTCATGGGGCTGTATTTCGCCACGACGGCCATGAAGAAGGACACCGGCGTCTCCGACCCGAAGGTCACGCCCCGCGAAGTGCACCGCGTGGGCGTGCTCGGCGCGGGCCTCATGGGAGCCGGCATCAGCTATGTCACCGCGGACAAGGCGGGCATCCCGGTGCGACTCAAGGACGTCAAGCCCGAGGGTCTGTCGGCGGGCATGAAACACGTCCACGACGAGGTCACCAAGAAGGTCAAGCGCAAGTCCATCTCCGCCATCGAGGGCGACATCATCGCCCGGCGGGTGACAGGGACGCTGGATTTCTCCGGTTTCCGGAACCTCGACATGGTCATCGAGGCGGTGTTCGAAAAGCTGGATCTCAAACATCAGATGATCCGGGACATCGAGGCCAATTGCCGCGAGGACACGATCTTCGCGACCAATACGTCGTCCATCCCGATAACGGATATCGCCGGGGGGGCGAAGCGGCCGGAGAACGTCATCGGCATGCATTACTTCTCACCCGTGGAGAAGATGCCCCTGCTGGAGGTCATCGCCACCGACAGGACCGCCCCGGAGGTCATCGCGACGGTGGTGGACGTGGGTCGCAAACAGGGCAAGACGCCCATAGTCGTCAAGGACGGTGCGGGCTTCTACGTCAACCGTATCCTCTCGCCCTATATCAACGAGGCCATGCACCTGCTCGGCAGCGGTGTTGCCATCGACCGGATCGACAAGGCGCTGGTGCAGTTCGGCTTCCCGGTCGGTCCCTTCAAGCTTCTCGATGAAGTGGGCATCGACATCTCGGCCCATGTCGCGCCCATTCTTCACGAGGCCTTCGGCGAGCGCATGAAGCCGGTGAGCGAGGCGGGCAAGATGATCGATGACGGCCGGTTGGGCAAGAAGGCCGGCAAGGGCTTTTACGATTACAGCGGCAAGAGCTCCGGCAAGGACGTGGACGAGGCCGTGTACAAGCTGCTGGGCGTCGAGCCGACGGGCAGCATGAAGCCCGAGGAGATCGTTGACCGCACGGTGTTGATGATGCTCAACGAAGCCGCCATCTGTTATCAGGAAGGGTTGATACGCAGCGCCCGGGACGGCGACATCGGCGCGGTGTTCGGCATCGGCTTTCCGCCGTTCCGCGGCGGCCCGTTCCGCTACATGGATTCGCTGGGCCTGGACACGGTGCTCAAGAAGCTCGAGACCCATCACCAGAACCAGGGCGAGCGCTACGCACCGGCCCGGATCATCAGCGAGATGGCGGAAAAAGGGGAGCGATTCCACAAAGAGGACTGAATCGCTCGGTTCGGCGCCACCGGAAAAGGCCACGGATCGCTTCTACACTCCGGGCAACAGACGGCGGACGGGCTGCAGCAAGACGCCCCCTGCCGTCACTTTCGATGAGAAGGAGGAGCAGACATGTCAGGAAGCGTATACAGAGTCACGGAGATCATTGGTACCAGCGAGAAATCCTGGGAGGATGCAGCCAAGAATGCGGTTGAGTCCGCATCGCAGTCGCTGAAGCACATGCGCGTGGCGGAAGTAGTGGAGCTGGATATGACGGTCAGCGAAGAAGGCAAGGTCACCGCCTACCGCGCCAAGGTGAACATCTCGTTCAAGTACGAAGCCTGAACCTGACGGCCGGCGCGTCACGCACGCGTCGGCCGTCTCCGTATTTCCTTTCCTCAATCGCGGCTTGCCAGCACCAGTACGACCGTAACCCCGCCCGCCTCCAGATTGCGTGTCAGATTCCGAGTCCGCTCGCTCATGTCAGGGCCGACCAGCAGGTGCAAGCCCAGGCGGGGCGATGACGAGCCATCCTGGCGAGCGGCCATCCGCTGGAAGAATGCCAGCGCCGCTTCGGTGCGGTCCTGCCACTGCTCGATGCGCAGACCGGCATCGGCCAGACGCCGGCGCATACCCTCAACCGTGTCCAGGTGGCTGATGGCGGCGCTGTCCGCCCACGGCACCGGGTAGTGCAGCTCGCCGCCCGTGTCTCCGGCGAGCACTTCGTAGCACACCAGCCGCCCGCCCGGACGGAGCACGCGGGCGAGCTCCGCGAACAGGGCGTCCTTGTCCGCCACGTTCATGGTCATGTGCTGGGTCCAGACCACGTCGAACGCACCTGGCTCGAAAGGCAGGGCCAGCGCATCTGCCTGGCGGAATCGGACCTGGCCCTCCAGGCCGACCCGGGCGGTGAGATCGTTGGCCACTTCGCAGTAGCTGCGGGCGAGGTCGACACCGGTGACGCGGCAGCCGGTTTCCGCGGCCATGGTCCGTGCCGGCCCGCCGATGCCGGCGCCCACGTCCAGCACGTGATCCGCGGGGCCGATGCCGGCGAGCTCGATCATTTCCTGGGTGGCCCGCCGGCCGCCGATGTGGAACTCGTCTAGCGGCGCCAGGTCCTCGGGATGCAGATCGTCTACGTCGAGTCCGGATTCCGCCAGCGCGTTCAGCAGCGACGCCAGCAGCTCGTCGCGCTCGTAATGGTTCGCCACGTTGGTCATCCCGAGTCCCCCTCTCGCTCCGTAGCCCCCGGGGCTTCAATCGTGTCCTGGTAGGCGTGCCAGGTCGCGTAGCCGATCACCGGCAACGTAATGACCAGGCCCAGGTACGCCGTTGCGAAGCCGACCAGCACCGAGATCAGGATCAGGGCCGCCCAGATCACCATGACGCCCTTGTTTCGCAGCACCGCCATAAAGCTGGTGATGACCGCGGATATCACGTCGGCTCGGCGGTCCATCATCATGGGCAGGGAAAAGGCGCTGACGGCGAAGGCGACGGCGGCGAAGACCGCGCCCACGGCGGTCCCGATACTGAAGAACGCCACCAGCTGGTAGAGGCTCGGGTCGCTCAGGGCGGGGAAGAAGACGTGCACCATGGCCGCGGCGCGCGCCCAGACGAGCAACACGATGAGCAGCACCACGGCGAAGATCAGCTCATTGCCGAAGTTGCTGCGCACGGCCTGCAGCGACCCGGCGATGCTCGGCGGTTGTCCCAGCTGGAGCCGTCGGCTGGTTTCGTACAGCGCGAAGGCCAGCACCGGGGCAATGAGCATGAAACCGGTGAGGAGGCTGAACATGAAAACCCAGTTGCCCGTGAGTATCATCACTCCCGTAATGGCGTAGCTGGCCAGCACCAGAATGGCGCCGTAGGCGAAGCTGTGTGCCGGGGCGCGCCGGAAATCCGCCCAGCCGGCCCGCAGCCAGCGCCAGGGGGCAGCGGGCGAGAGGTCCCGCACGCCGGGCAGCGGGACATGATCCTCCTCCGGGGGTGTCTGCTCGGTCATAGTCGTTGTCGTAGACACGTGGGAGTCCGAATATCGCGCGGATTCGCGCGCGCTGGCAAGGCCCGGCCACATTTCGGAACAAGGCACGGGCTGTCCGGCGCGTCCCCAGTGCTATGCTGTCGCCGCGCATCGCACCCGGGGAGGCCACGTGACCGTATCCATCCGCCGCCTGGACCCCAGGCGATTCATCACCCTTTTGAGCCAGCTCCACGCCGAGTCTGGCGTGGCCAAGAATCCGCGCCGCTTCGACCCCCGCGCCGGCGTCGTATTGCTGACGGTAGCCGTCTGCCTGCTGATGCTGCACTACCTGAAATACCGCAGTAGCTTCCACGCCACCCTGGAATGGATCGCGCCGTGGTTCGATCTCTCGCCGCGTGAGCTGGTTACCATGGTGCGCCGGCATCCCTATGGCGATCTCTTTTCCCAGGCCTGGTGGGGCAGCTGGCACGTCATTACCTACGTCCTCATTCCGGTGCTGGTGCTCAAGCTGGTCCTGAAGGATCGGCTGCGGGACATGGGGCTCGGTTTGGGAAGCCTGTCCAGGCACTGGGGCTGGTACGTGCTGCTGGCCTCGCCGATTCTGGTCTTCGTGGTGCTGGCCAGCTACCGGCCGGACTTCGTGAATTACTATCCGTTCTACCGCCAGGCCCATCTGAGCTGGATGGATTTGCTGCTCTGGGAAGCCATCTACCTCCTGCAGTTCGTGTGCCTGGAATTCTTCTTCCGCGGCTTCTTCATTCACGCCCTGCGCCCGGCGATGGGTGTGAACGCCGTGTTCGTCATGTGCGTGCCCTACCTGATGATCCATTTCCCCAAGCCCTGGCTGGAGGCCACCGGCGCGATCCTGTTCGGGCTCTTCCTCGGGGTGCTGTCCATGCGCTCGCGCTCCATCTGGGGCGGCGTCGGCGTGCATCTGGCCATCGCCGCGGGCATGGACATCGCCGCGTTGATCCAGGGGCCGGGGCTGCCGAAGACCCTGCTGCGTTTTTAGCCACGGATGGACACAGATGAACACGGATAATTCCGGTGAGCCCGCGTAGCCGGTCCCTGGCACCCTTGGCACGAAGCCCAGCCGCGACTTCTCGTAAGGTTGTGCGCGGCCAGGGGCCGCTCCTACACGATCGGGCGGCGACAGGAGAGCTCATACAAGGCCCGGCGCCTCGCGACACTCCTACGATATGCGGTCTCGCCTCGCAGGATGACTTGGGGCCATCCGTGTTCATCCGTGTTCATCTGTGGCTAAGAAAAACGGTTGTGGCAGAATCGAGCCTTCCGTGAGCAAGCAGGGTGGACGGCCGTATGGTGGCCATGACCGTTGATGAGCTGCAGGCGTTTCTCGACGCGCACTTCCCCCATCACACCGGCAAGGTGGAGTCGGTGGGGCGACACACCGCCCGCATGAGACTGCCCGTGGGCGACGAGCACCTGCGCCCCGGCGGTACCGTCTCGGGTCCCACCATGATGGCGCTGGCCGATTCCTGCATGTACGTCGCCATCCTCGGGCAGATCGGCCCCGTGGCGCTGGCGGTCACCACCAACCTCAACATCAACTTCCTGCGCCGGCCCGAGCCGCGGGACATGATTGCCGAGACCCGCCTGCTCAAGCTGGGCAAGCGCCTCGCCGTCGGCGAGGTCGGTCTCTATTCCGAGGGCGACGAGGAGCCGGTTGCCCACGTGACCGCCACCTACTCCATACCGCCGGATCGTGGGGACGGCTGAAGTTGCGCCAGCGCATCAGCGGTTACCATCAGGATGAGCTTGGAGACTGGGTGGCGGAGCTGGCCTGCGGCCATCAGCAACATGTGCGCCACCAGCCGCCCTGGTTCAATCGCCCGTGGGCGGCCACGGAGGCCGGGCGCCGCGCCTACCTGGGGATGCCGCTGGACTGCCCGTACTGCGATCGGGAAGGTCCGCGGGTGCAGCCGCCCCGGCCGAATCGTTGGGGCCGGGTGCTGGAGCACGTCCGCAACATGCAGCTGGACGGCTTCTGGGCGCTATGCCTTGGCGTGCTGCTCACGGTGGTCACCGTCGGGTTGTCGTTGCTGCCGTTCCTCGTCCAGGTGCTCTGGGTCGCCGCCCGCACCCGTTGCCGGGTCGGGGCGGCACCCGTGGCCGCCGTGTTCGGCGTCTGCCTCACGGACAACCAGGTTGGTGCCGAGTATGCACGGCGGCTTGAGCGGGGCCTGGCGTTGCTGGAAGCGGGGGAGGTCGAGTACCTGCTGCTGCTCGGCGGGGTTACCGGGGACGCCGCGCGATCGGAGGCGGAGGCCGGGCGGGCGCTGCTGCAGGCGCGGGGTGTGGCCGGCGATCGTATCTTCACAGAGGATCTCTCCAGGCACACCCTGGAGAACCTGCGCAACGCCCGGGAGCTCGCCCGCGACCGTGGTTGGCCGGAACTGGTGCTGGTCAGCAGCCGCTACCATCTTGCGCGCGTGGGCCTGACGGCGCGGGGGCTATCCCTGAGCTACCGCCTGTGCGCCGCCGAGAGCCGGTTGCGGCTCACCCCCGGCTTGATCGGTTGCGGCCTCCGGGAGGCCTTCTATCTTCAGTGGTACTGGTGCGGCAAGCTCTGGTCGGTGCTGACCCGCAACCACAAGAGCCTGGAGCGAATCAGCTAATGCTACTCAGCGCGAACGAGTCCTTCGTTCTGGCCATCGATTGCCAGGAGAAGCTGATGCCCGCCATCGACGGCGGCGAAGCCGTGGTCGATGCCATTCGCTGGCTGATGGATGTCGCCGGTGAGCTGTCGGTGCCGGTGCTGGCGTCGGAGCAGTATCCGAAAGGGCTCGGTAGGACGGTGCCGGCCCTCGCCGAGCGGCTGGATGCGGATCGGACCCTGGAGAAGACCTGCTTTTCCTGCTGCGCCGAGCAGGAATTCCGCGCCCGGCTGCATGCACTCGGCCGGCGGCAGGCGATTGTCGCAGGCGTTGAATCGCACGTGTGCGTGCTGCAGACCGTTCTGGGGCTGATCGGCGAGGGCTGGCAGGTGTTCGTAATGCGGGAGGGCATTTCCTCGCGCCGGCCCAGCGACCTGGAGCTGGCCATGGCCCGCATGCGCCAGTGCGGTGCGCAGATCGTCAGTCGGGAGATGGTCGCCTTCGAATGGATGCACCGGGCGGGCACGGACCAGTTCCGGCACATCACCCGGCAGTACATACGCTAGGCCCGGCGTCAGTAGAGGTCGTAGAAATAGCTTAGCGAGATGTACCAGGCGTCGGCGTTGAAGAAGCTCTGTTCGATCTCCAGGGCCCCTTCCGGCACCGTCCAGCCGACTCCGAGGCCTCCGGCGAAGTCTGTTCTTGTGCGGCTGCTGTCATCGTCATACAGGCGCTGGCGGCCGACGCCAGCGCGGGCCTTGAGATACGGCGAGCCGCCGCTTCGATAGACCGCGAACAGGGCCGACGAACGGTTGTTGGTGTTGTCCGAGGGGCCGGGCTCTTCTCCGGGCCGGGGCACGGCGCTGCCGGTCCAAAGGGCCTCAACCGACACGCCGTGGACGCCCGGAAGCCGCAGGCCGAAGCCGATACCGGCGTTGATGGCCACACCATCGTCCATCTGGAAGTATTTCGGTGACAGGGCGCCGGTCGTGACGCCCACGTAGCTCGCTGGTTCCCGCTCCGCGTGGGCGCATGGCACAGCGGCAAGCAGGGTCATCCCCAGGCAAACCGTACTCGGGCGTCGAAGCAAGGTGTCCGTCCCCCTGTCAATGCGGATCACACCCGGTATATCGGCAGGCCATGGCGCTATCTGAGGGAGAGAACGAACCCCGCGGCCGTTGATTGCGGCGATTCAGAACGGGGCCCATGGGCGGTTTGGGGGAGGCGCCGCGCCATGGGCCCAAGGGCCGAGCCGGTTCAGGCCGCGTGGGCGGAACGGCCGGTGTCGCTATGCTGGTCGTCCCGGAGGCCGGCCTTGCGCAGGATGGCTATCATCGGGCACCACTTGGTGAAGGCCGACTGCATCAGGTTGATGCCCACGAAGCCCGTGAAAAGCAGCCATGCGGGATGGACGAAATAGGCCAGGGCGGCGCTCAGCAAGACGAATGCGCCGGCGATCAGGCGGAGTGCGTCATTGACGGTCATGGTTCTCTGCTCCTCGTTGTTGCAGCTTGAGAATTAGTATATAACGATATAGTTATATACGCAATAGATTTGATTGAGGTACAATAGGACCGTTGAGTCAGAGAGGTTCAATCGTGGAGCAGTTGAGCGACGACACCTTGCAGCTTATTGCCGGGCATTTCCGCGTGCTCAGCGAGCCCGTGCGGCTGAGGCTGCTGCATGTGCTGCGCGACGGGGAGGCGAGCGTCAATGAGCTCGCCGACGCGCTGGGCATCTCCCAGCCCAGTGCCTCGAAGCATCTCGCCGTGTTGCGGGATCAGGGTCTTGTAAAGCGCCGCAAGGAGGGGACATCGGCGCGCTTCAGCATTGCCGCCGACTTCGTGTTCGAAATCTGCGACATCGTCTGCGATGGTGTGAGAACCGAGCTGGAGCGACGCCAGTCGGTACTTCCCCCGCAACGCACCGCGAGCTAGACACGCTCCCGGAAGCCGGGTCCGCGAGTGCGATGGAAGAGCGGGGCCGTCGCGTGACGGCCCCGACGCGGGCTATCAGCCGTGGACGTGGCCGTGCTCCAGCTCTTCTTCGGTGGCGTCACGGACCTCGACGACATTGACGTCGAAGTTCAGCGTCACGCCGGCCAGCGGATGGTTGGCATCCACCAGCACCTGCTCGTCGCCGACCTCGGCGACCGTGATGATCTGCACGCCGCCCTCGGTCTGGGCCTGGAACTGCATGCCGGGCTCCAGCGTGTCGACGCCCTCGAAAAGGTTGCGCGGCACCTGCTGCTTGAGGTTCTCGTCGCGCTGGCCGTAGCCTTCATCCGGCTGAACCGTCACGTTGACCTGTGAACCGCTCTCCTCGCCCTCCAGGGCGCGCTCCAGGCCGGGGATGATGTTGCCCGCGCCCTGGATGTACTTCAGCGGCTCCCGGTTGGCCGAGGTGTCCAGCGTGTTGCCATCGTCGTCGGTCAGCGTGTAGTCAATGGCAACGACCTTGTTCTTGCTGATCTGCATGTAATGATGCCCTCTGGTGGCGATTGATTTCGGGAAACTCAGCGGTTCCCTCGGAGTTGCCCCGGAACGCCGTCCGTCAGCGTCCGCGTTTCCGTCAGGGCGTCTTGGTCGTGTTCCAGCGCGCTTGAGGGACAGCGAAGTGCTTTATGAGACAACATCTTACTATTCTAGGGGCCATGCCTGGCGCTTCCAAGGGCACACCCGACGGGCTGCGCTGGCTGGCCGCCGTGTTGCCGGCTGCCTGCGTGCCCGTGCTGGCGTCGCTGCTGTATTTTCAATGGCTGAGCGACGCCGTCTGGGTGCAGACCGTTTACCTGGCCGCCAAGGCCTTTACCGTGGTCTGGCCGGTTCTGGCGCTGGCTCTGCTGCTCGACCGCCGGCCGCTGCTGCCGGCGCCACATTGGCCCAGGGACCTGCGGGCATTGCCGATGGGGCTGCTCAGCGGCTTGCTGATCGTCGCGGCGCTCCTCGCGCTGCTGGCCACGCCCCTGAACGCGCTGCTGGACACCGCGGCCCCGGCGGTCCGGGAAAAGGTGGCGACTTTCGGGATCGGAGAGCACTACTGGGCGTTCGCCGTGGGATTCTCGGTGATCCATGCGGGCATCGAGGAGTACTACTGGCGGTGGTTCCTGTTCGGGAGCCTGCGGCGGCGCCTGCCTGCCGGTGCCGCCCATGCCCTGGCCGCGGTGGCCTTCGCGGCCCATCACGTCGTGGTGGGCGCCACGTTCTTTGGTCTTGCACTGGGGCTGCTGCTGGGCGCCTGCGTGGCCGCGGGCGGGGTCATCTGGAGTCTGATGCTGGCCCGCCAGGACACGCTGGCGGGGGCGTGGCTCTCCCACATCCTGGTGGATCTGGGACTCGCCTATGTCGGATACCGGCTGCTGACCGCGTACTGAGCGCGCCGGCTTACTGAGTCATCAGGCGGTACCGTTCCGCCAGCTCGGCGATGCGGGCGCGATCGTCTTCGGAGACTTCCCGGAACTCGAAGCCCGAATTGTGGAAAACCGCGTTGCGCTCCTTGCGGCACCACTTGCTTTCCGCCACCACGTCGATGTGGTTGCTGTCCTGGATCTGCTCGTCCAGCTCCATGCGCAGATTGTAGGTGCGGTTCTCATCGATGGGCTCCTCGCTCTGGAGCATGCCGCCGTCCACGGTCACATCGGTGAGGTAACCCACGAGCTCGTCGGTATCCCGATCGATGACGGGCAGGTATTGATCCACTACATCTCGCGGACGACGCCGGAAGTCCTTCATAGTCGCCTCCCTGATACCTTTTCCCAAGGGGGATAGCCAAACTATGCGTCGCGCAGGCCGGTTTGTCTACTCGTTCTGCCAACTCCGTGAACTGGATCACGGCCCGTGGCATAGCGAAGGCGAGGAAGCGCGTCATGCCCGACTGAGCAGCCAGTCACATTTCGCGGCGACCGCGTTTAGCACGCGTCCGTGCGCGGGCTAAGCTTGGACATCAGGACGATACCAACCCGCCCCGCGGATGTTTCATCGTCCGCAGGACGCAAGGAGGCCGGCCCATGCAACTGGAGGGTTCCTGCCGCTGTGGCGCGGTTCGCTTCCGCGTTGAGGCGGACTGCCCGGCGCCTTACCAGCGGTGCTATTGCAGCATCTGCCGCAAGACCGCCGGTGGCGGCGGCTTCGCCATCAACCTGGGGGCTCTCGCCGAGACCCTGGCCGTGGATGGCGAGACGGCGGTAGCCCGCTACAGCGCCAGCATTCCGGGACCGCACGGCGAGAGCGCGGTCAGCCCTGCCCGCCGTGCCTTCTGCGGATACTGCGCCAGCGCGCTGTGGGTGTTCGATCCGCGTTGGCCCGAGCTGATTCATCCTTTCGCGTCCGCCGCTGACAGTGTTCTGCCAACGCCGCCGGAGGTCGTGCACATCATGTTGCGCCATGCCGCGTCCTGGTGCGACGTGCCGCCGCGCGGCACGCCGGGGCACCGGCACTTCGACGGATACCCCGATGAGTCCCTGCGCGACTGGCACCAGCGGCACGGCCTGCTGGAGAGGTGAGCTGAAAAACAGGGCGGGGCGTACCCAAAACGGTCACAAACGCTATACTGGCCGAAATTTGCGTCCGGCTTACGTAAACGTCAATATGGAACCGGAGTACAAGGAGCGTTACATGTTTCCGGAGTCGGCAGGTACGGCTGAACGGCGGCGCGAAAACCGGACGCTGATCAGCGCTGAGCCCAACGTTTTCGACCGTCACACCCGGGAATCCCTGGGTCGGTTGGTGAATCTCTCCCGGGAAGGTTTTCTCGTCGTGGCTCATGAGCCCATGATGCCGCCTGCTGTGCACGAGGTGCGGATTGTCGTGGTCGACGACTACGGGCAGCTGCGGACCATCAACGCTACGGCGGAGCTCATCTGGTGCCGGCGCTCCCGATTCGACGAGAGCTACGGCGCGGGTTTCCAGTTCAGTGGTCTCGACCCGGCCGACGAGATCATCGTCCAGCACCTGATCCAGGCGCTCTAGCATCGAGTCCCGGGCCCTGCGCCAGGGAACACCGCGCCGGTCCATAACGGCAACCGTGTTCATTTGACGCGCGCCCGCCCGCGCGCCCGACCCATTCATGCCTGACACCCGTAATAGCCACTCGTCACGCGGCCTAACGCTCGCCCTGGCCGGTATCGTTGTTCTCTCCTTCGACGCGCTGCTGGTGCGCCTGGCCGACGCGCCGCCCGCGGATGTCGCGTTCTGGCGCGGTGCCTTCATTGCGGTGTCGCTGGCGCTGGTGCAATGGGCCCGTTTCGGCCGCCTCCGGTTGCGCGGGGTCCGGTCCGGGCCTGGGCTTCTGGCCGTCCTGCTGTTCGGGGTCAACACGGCGCTGTTCGTGTTCTCCCTCGCTTACACCGCCGTCGCCAACACCATCATTCTGCTCTCCCTGGCCCCGCTGTTCGCGACGCTGATGAGCCGGTTCGCCACCACCGAGCGACCTGGCCCGGATACCTGGCTGAGCGCTGCGGCAACGGCCGCCGGCGTCGGGATCGTGGTCGGCGGCTCGCTGGAGAGCGGGCGCTGGGTGGGAGACGCCCTGGCGCTGGCGGCCTCCATGGTGCTGGCCGGGGCACTGACGGTGCTGCGCAGCCAGCCGGGCCTGGAACGCGTGCCGGTGGTGATGTGCAGCGGCGTCGTGACCGCCGCGCTGTGCGCCTTCGCGGCAACGCCCCTGGCCCTCGCCCCGGCCAGCTACGCGCCGCTGGCGGTGATGGGGCTGGTGCAGATCCCGCTCGCCATGGTGCTGCTGGCCGTCGCCACCCGATATGTGGGCGCGCCGGAGGTCAGCCTTATTATGCTGCTGGAGATCGTGCTGGGGCCCCTGTGGGTGTGGTTCGTGCTGTCCGAAATCCCCCCGCAAGCGTCGGTCTATGGGGGTGTCGTGGTGGTCGGCACGTTGGTGCTCTACTTTGGCCGGCGGCTGCGCGCGGGAACGCTCCGGCGTCGAGCGGCCTGACCATCCGTCGGACGCGGATCGAAATTGCGAATTGGTTCTCAACTGCCCGCGAAGGTGGGGGGTAACGTATTGATCAAGTCACGATGACATGGGTTCTCCCCATCGTGGCTGGAGTGATGCAACCGTTGCTGCGAGTCGCTGTCTTACCCGATTCCAACCGGAGTCGGGTTTTTTTTGCACGGCGTAACGGCGGCCGTCGCCCGGCCGAGTGGTGATCGCGACAACGATATGCGTTAGTGTATTGCCACGCATCAAACCACCATCGTTCACATGTCCAACCCTTCTCCACTGGCGGCACCCTCCGTTACGCGGCTGGGCCGGCGGCGCGTTCGTCTGCCGGATCAGGCCTTCGTGGTCACGTGGATGACGCGGGACCGGCGGCCGCGTTTCGAGGATTTGGCGCTGTCCCGGCGGGTGATAGGCACCATGCGCGAGCTGGAGGAGGCCGGCCATGTGCGGTCCATGGCCTGGGTATTGATGCCGGACCACCTTCACTGGCTGGTGCAGCCCGAGGGCCGGGGCGAGCTGGATGCGGCGTTGGACGCGCTTCGCCGGGCGAGCGGCGGCGCCGACCTCTGGGCCGGGGAATTCCACGTGGAGGCCGTCCCGGAAACGGCGGATATCCGGCAGGTGTCGCGGGACATCGTGGCGAATCCCCTGCGCTGGGGGCTGGCGGAGAGCCTGGCGGACTATCCCCACTGGGACGCCATCTGGATCTGACCCGGCCCCGCGTATCCCGCAGCGACCGTGGCCGTGTATCGACGGGATAGGCGGCGGTGCTCAGGTCGGCGCGCGGCCGGTCATCAACCAGAACGTGATTGCCATCCCGAGCGCGGTCATCAACAGACTGCCCAGCAGGTGCGCGGCCATGCCCGCCACTGCCCAGAGGTAGTGGCCCTGCCGCATGGCGAAGACCATTTCTGCCGAGAACGACGAGAACGTCGTCAGTGCGCCCAGGAACCCCGTAACGAGCATCAGTCGCAGCTCCATCGGCACGTTGCCCAGCCGACCGAACCCCTCCACCAGGACACCCACCAGCAGTCCGCCGGCGAGATTCGCCGCCAGCGTACCCAGCGGTACGGTGGGGAAGACGGGGTTGAGCCAGTTGCTCAGACCCCATCGGCACAGGGCACCGGCGGCGGCACCGCCGGCTACGGCCAGGATGGACAGCCAGGGCATGGTTTACCGTCGTCGCTTCGTTCGCTCAAGATCAGATGACACCCGTGGCCACAAGCGCGAGCAGGCCCGCACCCAGCCCCAGCCGGTAGATCACGTAGGGCATGAACCCGAAGCGCTCCAGTAGCGCCAGGAAGAAGTGGATTACTGCCAGCGCGACCACGGCCGAGAGCAGATAACCCACCAGGAAACCGTCCCACGCCACCGGAGAGTCCTCGGTGAACGCCTCCACGAGCTTCAGCCCCGCCGCCAGGGCAGTTACCGGAATGGCCAGGAGAAACGAGAACCGCGCGGCGGCCCGCCGCGAGAAATTGGCAAAAAGCCCCGCGGTCATGGTTATGCCGGAGCGCGAGGTCCCGGGTATCAGGGCCAGGGCCTGGGCGAGGCCGACGAGGACCGCGTCCCGCCAGGTCAATGTCTCCAGCGTCCGCGTGCTCCGGTCGGCGCGGCGGTCGGCGATGCCCAGCAGTACGCCGAAGCCGAGCGTCGTCGCCGCGATGACCTCGGCGGAGCGCAGACTCGTCTCGATGAAATCGTCGAAGAACAGACCGGCCAGGCCGACGGGAATGGTGCCGATGACCACCGCCCAGGCCAGCCGGCTCTGGCCGACGTGACGCCGCTGCGCGAGACTGCGCAGTCCGTCCGCCGTCAATACGCCCACGTCGCGGTGAAAGTAGCCGACCACGGCGGTGAGCGTTCCGGCATGCACGGCCAGGTCGAAGGCGAGCCCCTGGTCCGGCCACTGGGTGAGCACCGGAACCAGGATCAGGTGGGCGGAGCTGGAGATGGGCAGGAATTCGGTAATGCCCTGGATGAGGGCGAGCACCACGATCTGGAACAGCGTCATGCCTGTTTACCGCCGGCGATAGTGCTCAGTGGGGCGTGCGCGGTCATTCTAGAGCCATCCCTTGAACTTGAAATAGAGATACGGTGCGACCCCGGCAACCACCATGAGGCCCAGGGCCATTGGATAACCCAGCAGCCAGTCAAGCTCCGGCATATGCGCGAAGTTCATGCCGTAGATGCTGGCCACCAGGGTCGGCGGCAGGAACACCACCGCGGCGATGGAGAAGATCTTGATGATCTGGCTTTGCTCCAGGTTGATGAAGCCGAGCGCCGCGTCCATGAGGAAGTTCACCTTGTCGAACAGGAAGCTGTTGTGGGGCAGCAGCGACTCGGTGTCCTGCAGCAGCTCGCGCACCCGGCGGCTGTCGTCGTCGTTCAGGCCGCCGCGGCGCTGCAGGAAAGTGAGCGCGCGTTGCGTGTCCATCAGGCACAGCCGCACCTTGCCGTTGATGTCCTCGAAGCGCGCCAGCTCGTCGATGGCCGCCTCCATGTCGGCGGACTCGTCCTCCAGCACGGTGCCGCTGATGCGGTCCAGCCCGGCGTAGATCTCCTCGAGCATGTCGGCGAGGTCGTCGATCTTGATCTCGAAGACGCTGACGAGGATGCCCTGGGGGGATCGCGCCCAGCCCGTGAAGCGTCGGGCGCGCATGCGAAGCAGCCGGAACGCGGGAATGTCCCGGTCATGGACGCTGAGCAGCCGGTCTTCCCTCAGGGTGAAGCCGACGGATGCGTTCCGCGGCCGGCCGTCCGCCCGGTAGAGGAACAGCGAACGCAGGTGCAGCCCCATTTGGTCCTCATAGGCCCGGGAGCTGGCTTCGATTTCCTCGATGTCCTCCGACCCGGGCAGGGCATGACGGTAGAGCTCTTCGACCTCGGCGCGTTCCTCGGCCGTGGCGCCGTACAGGTCCAGCCATTGGGCCTGGTCCAGCTGGTGGGTCGGGTCCACGTGCCTGAGCCGGCCCTCTTCGATGCGAAACGCGTGGAGCATGGCCTTTATTCCTTTTCACCGGCGGGCGATCCACGGGCGATTATATAGACCCGCGGCCGTGACGTCAGAGCGCCTTGCCCGCGCGGGACGCCCTGGCCGTGTTCGGCGGGAGCGGGCACGAGCTGCCAGTCCGGCCAGGGGGGGAGGCCGCGGTTGTTATCGGCGCGGTCCACCGCGCCGCGGATGCGGGGGCTGATACGGGGACGGCCCGCCGGACAGGTGCTAGCGGGCGGCTCGCTGGTCGCAGCAGGCGCCGTCGTGGAAACGGCCGGCGGAATCGAAGTGACGGGTCCAGAACCGTTCCTGCAGGTGGTCGTAACGCACCTGGCCGCCGCTGGACGGCGCATGGATGAACCGGCCCTGGCCTACGTATATCCCGACGTGGGACGGCTTCCAGCCGGAGAGGCGGAAGAAGACCAGGTCGCCGGGTCGCAGCGCGTCCGCGTCTACGGGGGTGGCCACGGCCTGCTGCCGCGCGACCGTTCGCGGTACGCTCAGGCCCGCCCGGGCATGGGTGTAGCGGACCAGGCCGCTGCAGTCGAAACCCGCGGGGTCGTCGCCGCCGTAGCGATAGGGCGTGCCCAGGGTGTTGCGGGCCGCGGTGACGATGACCGAGGCATCCTGGCCGTCCTCCGGTATGGCGGCGGGGGGCGTGTCGGCGGTTTCAGGACGCTCCGGAAACTGCGCGCAAGCGCCCACTGCGAGGGCCATCAGTGCGGCCAACGCGACCTTCAAGGATGCCGTGCAGGGTCTGACCATGGTCCGCGGGCTCGCCAATTCCGGATGTTCCCCGATGATGCCGCAATGCCGACTCCGACGGAACGTCGGCTTCACGGAACGCGTGATGGAGCACACAGTTTCGCAGTTGCCCGGGGCAGCTCATGGGAGGCCCGTTCTTGCGGTTGCGGCCGGCCGACGGAATCGCGCCGGGGACGGCGCTCCCACATCCTGCTGCCACACAGAGCGGCCTGTGGGAGGCGCGTCCTCGCGGCGACGGACGGCTCAGGGCAATCGCGGCCGGGACGGCCCTCCCACGAATTCCTTCATACCGACGTGCCCGGCCGCGCAATGTGGGGGTTCAACATGAGAAAAGCGGGCCGTGGCCCGCTTTCAATCCTGCTCGAGGCTTGCCGCCGGAAGGAGCCTACTCCATCTCCTCCGGATCGTAACCCAGGCTCTGGCCCAGCCAGCGCTCGACGGTTTTCACGTCCATGCCCTTGCGCTTGGCGTAGTCCTCGATCTGATCCCGGTAGATGTTGCCGAGGCCGAAGTAGCGGCTGTCCGGGTGTGCGAAGTACCAGCCGGAGACGGCGGCCGTGGGGACCATGGCCTTGGACTCGGTGAGCTCCAGGCCGATGTTATTGTCCACGTCCAGCAGTTCCCAGAGCAGGTCCTTCTCCGTGTGGTCCGGGCAGGCCGGGTAACCCGGCGCCGGCCGGATGCCGCGGTACTTCTCGTTGATGAGATCCTCGTTGGAGAGCTTCTCGTCCTCGTAGCCCCAGTAGTCCTGGCGCACCATCTCGTGGAGCTTCTCGGCGAAGGCCTCGGCGAGCCGGTCGGCCAGCGCCTTGACCAGGATCGAGTTGTAGTCGTCGTGGTCAGCCTCGTACTTCTCCACGATGGGGTCGATGCCGATGCCCGCGGTGCAGGCGAAGGCGCCCATGTAGTCCACCTTGCCTTCTTCCTTCGGCATGACGAAGTCCGCCAGGCTCTGATTGGGCCGGCCGGCGGGCTTCTCCGTCTGCTGGCGCAGGTGGTGCAGGGTCAGCAGCTCCTCGCTCGCCGAATCGTCCTTGTAAATCACCGTGTCGTCCCCCTTGCCGTTGGCCGGGAACAGACCGATCACCGCCCGGGCGGTGAGCCACTTTTCGTCGATGATCCGACGCAGCATGGCCTGGGCATCCTCGTAGAGCTTGCGGGCCTGCTCGCCCTGGTTCTCGTCGTCGAGGATGGCCGGGAACTTGCCGGTCATCTGCCAGGACTGGAAGAACGGCGTCCAGTCGATGTAGGGCTCGATCTCGGCCAGCGGGAAGTCGTCCAGCACGTGCACGCCCGGCTTCTCGGGCCTGGGCGGCTCGTAGGCGCTCCAGTCGATGGGCGTGCGGTTCTTCCGCGCCTCGTCGATCTTGATCCACTTGGCGTTCTGCTGGCGCTTGGCGCGCTGCGCCCGCACCCGCTCGTATTCTTCCCTGATCTCCTGGACGTAGGGTTCCTTCTGGGTGTCCGAGAGCAGCTTGGAGCACACGCCCACGGCCCGGCTGGCGTCCTTCACGTAGACCGCAGTGCCCGAGTAGCCGGGGGCGATCTTCACCGCCGTGTGCACGCGGGAGGTCGTGGCGCCGCCGATCAACAGCGGGATCTCGAAGCCCTGGCGCTCCATCTCCTTGGCCATGTCCGCCATCTCGTCCAGCGACGGTGTGATCAGACCCGACAGGCCGATGACGTCGGCGTTTTCTTCCTTCGCCACCTTGAGCGTCTGCTCGTTGGGGATCATCACGCCGAGATCCACGACCTCGAAGTTGTTGCACTGGAGCACCACGCCGACGATGTTCTTGCCGATGTCGTGGACGTCGCCCTTCACGGTGGCCAGGACGATCTTGCCCTTGGCACGGGTGTCGCCGGACCTGGCCTTCTCCTCCTCGATGTACGGGATGAGATGGGCCACGGCCTTCTTCATGACGCGGGCGGATTTAACCACCTGGGGCAGGAACATCTTGCCCTCGCCGAAGAGATCGCCGACCACGTTCATACCGTCCATCAGCGGCCCTTCGATGACGTCCAGCGGCTTGTCCGCCTTCTGCCGGCACTCCTCGGTGTCGTCCACCACGTAGTCGACGATGCCCTTGACCAGGGCGTGCTCCAGGCGCTTCTCCACCGGCCATTCGCGCCATTCGAGGTTCTTCTCTTCTTCCTTGCCGCCCATGCCCTTGTAGCGCTCGGCGATGTCCACCAGCCGTTCGGTGGCATCCTCGCGGCGGTTGAAGATGACGTCCTCGACGTACTCCAGCAGCTCCTTGTCGATGTCGTCGTAGACGTCGAGCTGACCGGCGTTGACGATCGCCATGTCCAGCCCAGCGCGGGTGGCGTGATACAGAAACGCCGAGTGCATGGCCCGGCGCACCGGCTCGTTGCCGCGGAAGGAGAAGGACAGGTTGGACAGCCCGCCGGAGACCTTCGCGTGGGGGCACTTCTCCTTCACCTCGCGAGTGGCCTCGATGAAATCGATGGCGTAGTTGTTGTGTTCCTCGATGCCGGTGGCGATGGCGAAGATGTTGAGGTCGAAGATGATGTCCTCGGCCGGGTAGCCCATCTTCTCCGTGAGTACCTTGTAGGCGCGCTCGGCGATCTCCACCCGGCGGTCCTTGGTATCCGCCTGGCCTTCCTCGTCGAAGGCCATGACCACGGTGGCGGCACCATAGCGCTGGAGCAGCTTCGCCTTCTCGATGAACGCCTCCTCGCCTTCCTTGAGCGAGATGGAGTTGACGATGGCCTTGCCCTGGACGCAGCGCAGGCCGGCCTCGATGACCTCCCACTTGGAGGAGTCCACCATGATCGGAACCTTGGAGATGTCCGGTTCCGAGGCCACCAGGTTCAGGTACTTGACCATGCACTCTTCGGAGTCCAGCAGGCCCTCGTCCATGTTCACGTCGATGGCCTGGGCGCCGTTTTCCACCTGCTGGGCGCCGACCTCCAGGGCGGTGTCGTAGTCCTCTTCCTTGATCAGGCGCTTGAATCGTGCCGAGCCGGTCACGTTGGTGCGCTCGCCGATGTTCACGAACATCGAGTCCTGGTCGATGTTCAGCGGCTCCAGGCCGGAGAGGCGCATGGCCGGCTTGATCTCGGGAAGCTCACGGGGCTTGACGCCCTCGGTGACCTCCCGGATGGCGGCGATATGCTCCGGCGTGGTGCCGCAGCAGCCGCCGATGATGTTCATGAAACCGTTGTCGGCGAAGTCCTTGATGAGCTGCGCCATGTACTCCGGCGACTGGTCGTACTCGCCCATCTCATTCGGCAGGCCCGCGTTGGGGTGTGCCGAGACGTAGGTATCGGCGATACGGGAAAGCTCCTGCAGGTACGGGCGCAGGTCTTCCGCGCCCAGCGCGCAGTTCAGCCCGATGGAGAAGGGCTCGACGTGGCGCACGCTGTTCCAGAAGGCCTCGGTGGTCTGGCCCGAGAGCGTGCGGCCGGAGGCATCCGTAATGGTGCCGGAGATCATCACCGGGATCTTGTAGCCCAGCTCGTCGAACAGCTCCTCCAGGGCGAACAGGCAGGCCTTGGCGTTGAGCGTGTCGAAAATGGTCTCCACCAGCATCAGCTCGACGCCGCCCTCGACCAGGCCGCGGGCCTGCTCCAGGTACGCCTGACGCAGCTCCTCGAAACTGGTGTTGCGGTAGCCGGGGTTGTTCACGTCCGGCGAGATGGACGCGGTACGGTTGGTCGGCCCCAGGACGCCGGTGACGTAGCGGGGGCGGTCCGGGGTCTTCTCCGTGTACTCGTCGGCGGCCTGCCGCGCGAGATTCGCTGCGGCGACGTTGAGCTCGTGCACGAGGTGCTCGGTGGCGTAGTCGGCCTGGGAGATGAACGTGGAGTTGAACGTGTTCGTCTCGATGATGTCGGCCCCGGCCTCGAGGTTCTGGCGGTGGATCTCGAGGATGATGTCCGGGCGCGTGAGCACCAGAAAGTCGTTGTTCCCCTTCAGGGCCGAGTCGTGGTCCTTGAAGCGCTCGCCGCGGAAGTCCTCCTCTTCCAGGTCGTATTCCTGGATGGAGGTTCCCATGCCGCAATCGAGAAGAATGATGCGCTTGGCGAGGTCTTCCTTTAGACGCGCGATGCGATCAGCCATGATGAGTGATTACACCTCCGGTAGCGTGAAGGGTCGTCGATTATAACGGATTGCAACGCGCGGCCGATTCAGCGCAAGAAAACGGTAATAATGCCGAGCGTTTCGCTGGTGCGCCCGCGTCCCGGGCATCGGCGGCGCCGCCACCAGGGGGTCCGATTCTGGAGGAACCCGCTTGGACGACGTCCTGTTCGTGATCAATCCGCTGGCCGCTAGCGGCCGTGCAGACCGGGTCTGGATGCAGCTCGCGGCGCGTCATCCCGCGCTCCGACGAGCAGCCGTGATCCGTACCGCCGACCCGATTGCGGCGACCCGGTTGTTGATAGAAAGATTGAAACCTTCAATACGAAGAGTCGTCGCCATTGGCGGCGACGGAACCCTGCATCATACGGCAAATGTCCTCCTAAGTCTTCCCGCGCCGGAGAAGCGCTCCCTGGGCCTGGTTCCGGCCGGAACGGGGTCGGACCTGGCACGGGGGCTGCGGCTGGCCCGGCAGCCGCAGCTGGCATTGGACCGTGCGCTGGACGGGGAGACGGTGGATCTCGACGTGCTCTCGCTAACCCATGGCGACACGCGGCGCTACGCGGTCAACGTGGCCTCGGCGGGGCTGTCGGTGCCCGTGGTGGCCGCGGTCAGCCAGCGCCGGCGACGCGGGCCGGTGGCTTACTTCCGCGCCGCGCTGGAGGCGGTGCGTCGCGAAACACCGCCCAACGCGCGGGTTATCGTGGACGGTGAGCCCTGGTACGAAGGCCCCCTGCTTCTACTGGCGCTGGCCAACGGCTGTCGCTTCGGGCGGGGAATGCGTATCGCGCCGGATGCACGGGCTGACGACGGCCGGCTTCAGGTAGTGCTGGTGGAGCCGGCACCCCTGGCTCGACTGCTGCCCTGGCTGCCGACGCTCTACGCGGGGTGGCATTACGCCGCGCCCTTCGTCCGTCATCGCGCCGCCCGGACGGTCCGGGTCGAGCCCGTGGACGGGACGCGTTCGCTCACGGAGGCCGACGGTGACCTCTCCCTGCCGCTGCCGGTGAATGTCAGCGTGGTGCCGGGGGCGCTTCGGCTGCGCGGTCTGACTCCGTCCGCCACTGCGCGGCGGCGCCGATGAGCGAGCGGAACAGCGCCCGCTGTTCGGGTCGCTGGGGCAGATATTCCGGGTGCCACTGAACGCCGACGACCAGCCGCGCCGCGGTATGCTCCACGCCCTGGATCACCCCTGAACGCTCATGGGCGACCGCGCGGATCGCCGTGCCCGGCGCCTTGATGGCCTGGCGGTGCATGGAGTTGACCTCGCAGTCGGTCACGCCCATGACCTCGGCGAGCCGGCTCCCTTGAGCGATGACCACGTCCTTGTATGGGAGAATCGTATGGGCCTGCGGCGCCTCCCGGTAGAAGGCGCTGAGCTCCTGGTACAACGATCCACCGCAACGCACGTTAAGCAGCTGCGCGCCGCGGCAAATGCCAAGAGTCGGTATGTCCGCGGCCAGCGCGGCATCGATGAGCGCCGACTCCAGCTCATCCCGGCCGGCGTCCTTGCGCGGTCCCCGCTTGGTGCTCAATAGCCGGCGGCTGAGATAGATCAGCGGCGCCAGCAGCAGCGTCAGCAGGAAACGCCCCAATCGCCGCCGGCGCGGCCGCAGTTCCTCGAAAGTGAAATGCTCCTCGGTTTCGCCATAGAGCGTCGGGTCCACGTCGGCGCCGCCGCCGATGATCAGGCCGTGGATGCCCTGAAGGCTCCGGGGCCGTTTCGGCGTCACGCGCACCGCCCGGCCGCCGGCCATCGTCACCGCCAGCCTGGTGGCCCACCAGGCGGCGAGGCCGCCCTGGTCCGGCCCCGTGACCGCGATTACGGGGTGGTTGCGTTCTGCCATAGGCTCAACTCGTGGGCCCAGCGCTCGTCGACCCCGGTGAGTGTCTCGCGGTGTTGTGCCAGATAGCGGCGGCCCAGCTCCTCCATGGCCTGCGGGTCGTGGGCCAGCTGCTCCACCGCCAGCCAACCGCGCCACTCCTCGGCGAGTGTCCAGTCCGGTTCGTCGATGGCGCAGTTGGGCAGCCGGTAGTGGAGCGTCGGCCGCGGACGAACCAGGGTATTGGGCGGCAGCTGCCGGAACAGCCAGTCTCCGTCCAGGTGGGCGAACAGCGGGAGCATGTCCAGCGGGCGATTCCGGGTCGGGTTTGCGTCCAGGTAATCGCGCATGAGCTGGCGCAGCCCGGGCCGGTAATCCGGATCCACCACCTGGCGTACGTAGGCTTCCGGAAAGTCGTTGATGAACGGTACCACCTGACGGGCGAAATCGATGCGGCTGCGCACCTTCAGCCAGTCCTCCAGCAGCAGGTAGGCCCGAAGATAGGCCAGGGCGGTCCCGCCGTCCGCGCGGGGCACTTCGGGATTGAGATGCAGGCCGAACGCGTAAAGGGGAGAGGCCCGGGTACCGAGGGCGCTGTGCTCGCTCAGGGCGCGGCGGAGCTTCTCCAGCTCGCCGGCCTCGGTCATCGGCACCGGCGGGCAGGCGATTTCGTGGGGGACCACGGTGCCGGCAATACGCGCGAGGATGTCGTCCAGGCGCAGCTGCCATTCCTGGTCCAGCTCGAAGCCGAGCTTCTTGAGGTACTCGATGTAGGTGCGGTCCTTGAGCATGGCGGCGTCGATTTCGATGACGAAATCGCCCCACCGGGTCCCGGCCACGCGGTGCTCGAAATGGCTGTCGGCATAGTGGGTGCCCCCGTAGAGCCCCATGATGATGCGCGCGGCCTGGCCCAGCTCGACCCCGGCGAACTCCAGCTCGACACCGAGCCTTCGCACCTCGCCCCGCTCGTTCGTCAGGTGTTCGGGGAGCGGGAACTGCTCATCCTGCTGATCGCGCATCTGGCAAAAGGTCTGGTCTTCGAGGCGGCTTTCCTCAGTGGATTGGGTCGTGGCAAGGCCGGGAAAAGAGCATGTCACCATTCTAACCGGTCACCACCAGGATGGGGTGGGGCGTTCCGGCGTCCACAATGGGGCCCCTGGTTCCGGGCGGTCGCCGGTTGAAATGCCGGGGCGCGCTGCCAGATGAATAGACAGGCGCAAGCCATCCTCGAGCCATTCGCGTGTGAGGTGTGCTATGGAGCTGCAAGGCAAGCGCGTGGCGGTTCTCGCCGAAGATCTCTACCAGGAAATGGAGCTGTGGGTGCCCTATTACCGCCTCAAGGAGGCGGGAGCGGACGTGGACATCCTCGGAACGGGCAAATCCAGCTACGCCAGCAAGAACGGCTACCCCGTCCATCCGGACGGGAATGTCGCCGATGCCGAGCCGCGGAACTACCACGGCGTGGTCATTCCGGGCGGCTACGCACCCGACAGGATGCGCGCCCACGAGCCGCTGGTGCGGTTCGTCCGAAGCCTCGCCGAGCAGGGCGGCATCGTCGCCTGGATCTGTCACGCCGGCTGGGTGGCCGTGTCCGCGAATATTATCCGCGGCAGAGCCGTGACGTCGGTCAAGGCCATCCAGGACGATATGCGCAACGCTGGCGGCGAATGGCGCGACGAGCCGCTGGTGCAGGACGGCAACCTCATCAGCAGCCGCGTGCCGTCGGATCTGCCGCTCTTCTGCCGGGCGTTGGTGGCGGCCCTGGCCAAGTAGACAGCCGCCGCCAGGGCAGCGAACGGGCGCTTATCAAAGCCAGGCGCGCCCGTCGTCACCCAAATGGGTGACGACGGGCGCCGGCGGCTCCGGCAGTGTTCCCCCAGGACGTCCCATTTTTCCGCAGCGGATGCGTTGATCTTGGTTTCGAGGGGAGCACGACCATGAAAATGACCAGAAAGACGGGCGCTTGGCGGCACCGGGGGGTGCTGACCGGCACGACGCTGTTGTTCTCGCTGGCCCTGGCGGGCTGTGGGGGCGGTTCCGGGTCCGACGAGAACACGGATAACACCGACAACACGGGCGATACGGAAACCACCTATACCGGCACGGTGGAGGCGCCGTCGGGACAAATCGCGCAGCTGCGCGAGCCCGGCATGCTGGAACGGCTCGGCGGCTTCGTCATGCCGACATCGGTGGCGGCGATTACCGGTCTCCAGCCGGTTCCCGACGTGGAGGTCGAGCTAGTCCGGTTGAACTCGGATGGCAGTGTCGCCGAGGTGGTGACCACCGTTACCGCCAATAGCAGCGGTGAGTTCACGCTGAACTCCGAGCTCGCGCCGAATTCCAACCACATCTTCCGCGTCAGCGCCTCCGGCGGCGCACAGATGCGCGTGCCCATGGCACGAAGCGAGGCGGACATCAATCCCGGCACCGAGATGGTGGTCCGGGCCATGGAAACCGCCATCAGCAGTGGTGCGACCCTGGACGACTGGACGCCCGAGGAGCTGGACAGCCTGGTGGTACAGGCGGTGGAGTCGGACGTGGACCTGTCCAGCTGTAGCGATATCGACAGCTGCGTGACCAGCGCCAGCGATCAGGTTCCCACCGTTGAAGAGGATACCCAGACCCTGGCCGAGAACGACGGGGTGACGGGGCCGGAGGGCGAGTTCCGGTTCGCCGCGGTGGAGCTGGCGCATTCCCATCCCTTCTGGGAGGTCGGCCACTACTTCACGGAGCTGACCCTGAGCTTCTCCGGCAGCGAACTCGCCGGCAATACCACGAGTGCCTACGACGACTGGTGGAGGGAGAACACGACGGGGCTTGAGTTCGATACTTCAGCCGACGAGAGCCTGACCCTCGGCTACAGTCCGGGCGCGGACGGACGGCTGATTTTCAGCGACTCGACGCTCAGCGGCGGTTACAGCGCCGACGGCCAGGTGGCCGCGATGCTTATCCGCAGAGCGGATGACTATGACGGAAGCGACTCTATGGAGCATGTCCGTGGATTCGTCCTTGGCGTGAAGGTCCCTTCGTCGGCACCGAGCCTGAGCGGCGATTACAACATCGTGACCTTCTCGGAGAACACCGGTGCGGTGGCCGCCGACTCCCAGGAGGGCCAGCGGGACTACGAGACCGGCGCGGTCACGGCCAGTGTCAGCGGCGGCAACCTGAACCTGGGGGCCAATAGCGGCGAGAGCTCGGACATCGTCTTGCCGGCCGCCGGCTCCGGCGTCACCGGGACCGTCAATCACGAGTCCGTTTCCGACCCCTCGGAGACCATCGCCTACAGCCTGGGCTCGGACGGCGGCCTCAGTGTGGCCGGCCTCGATGGTCAGGTGACGTCCAGCGGCGACTTCTTCTACCTGATGGGGCGTAGCGAGCTGTCGGCACCACCCGAGTCGCTGGTGGACATGGTGCTAGCGACGCGTGCGGGCACCGGCATGGACGTCAGCAGCCTTCAGGGCACCTATCGCTTCTACGGGGTGGAGGGGCAGTTGTCCGAGAATGAAGACGGCCTGATGTCCATGGTCCTCACGGCCGACTTCGATGGCAGCGGCAGCCTGGATCTCAGCGGCGTGGAATACGAGAGCGATGTCGACATGATCGATGAGCTCCAGGATGAAGTGTCCACCAGCTCCTTCTCGGAGAGTGGCATCAGCTATACCGTCAGTGCGTCGGGCGAGGTCTCGCTGGACGGGGGCGGCGCCGTGGGCGCGGTGACGCCGGATGGGGAGGTTATGGTCCTCATCAGCGCGGGGTCCGAGGACGACGACGGCGACGGCACCGACGACGGCTGGTGGCACGGCGTGCTTGTCGGCTTCAGGGAACCGGCGAACTGACACCGAGGGCTCACCCGAGAAAAGGCCCGGTCCGCTGACGCGGTCCGGGCTTTTCTTTTTCGGGAGACCCGCGGGCCAGGGGCGGGAGCGAACCCCGGCGAAAATCCGCTACCCGATCGTGTCCTGGCGTCCACCGGAGCGGCCCATGGCCGCGAACAACCGGCATCAACCGATGGCGGTGGCATACGCTTCGCCATTCCACCCCTGCCGTTTGGTGCCGCGGCCGGTTTCCCCCTGGTTTCGTTTCCGCATCCGGCTCGCATTGGGGCCGCGCTTCCCGAGAGGCTCCCAAAACCCCGGTTTTCCAGAGATTGCGGGCGCGGCGTCCCCGCCGTGATCGATCCGGGACGGGCCCGGTCGCAGCCCCTGTAGCTACGCCGGTGCCCGCACCCGCCGCCGGCCCGACTGGGTCAAGCGCAGCACCGTGACTGTCAGCGCAGGCAGGAACGTCAGGGCGACCACGGCCGTGCCCAGCAAGCCGAACAGCACGATGGCGCCGACGCCCCGGTAGAGCTCTGAGCCCTCGCCGGGCAGGAACACCAGCGGGGCGAGGCCGCAGACGGTGGTCAGCGTGGACATGGCGATGGGCCGCAGCCGGGTCTCCACGGCGTCGCGCACGGCCTCGTGAGCGTTCATGTCGCGCTCGCGCGCGTTCCGCATGGCCTGATGGACGATCAGGATCGGGTTGTTCACCACGGTGCCCATGAGGATCAGGAAGCCCAGCATGGAGATCATGTCGAAGGGCTGGCTGATGGCGGGCAGTCCGAGCATGGGCAGCAGCGAGCCGCCGGCGTTGAGCAGACCCAGGCCGACGATGCCGCTGGCGACACCCAGCGGGATGGTGGTCATGATCAGCAGCGGATAGCCCCAGTGGGTGAAGATGGCCACCAGCAGCAGGTAGATGATGATGACGGCGACGGCGTAGTTGCCCGCCAGGGCCTGCTGGGTGGCCTGGAGCTGATCGCTGGCGCCTGAGATGCGCACCTTGACGTTGCTGGGGATCTCGCCGGTGCCGCGCAGGTGCCCCACCACGTCCTCCCGGACGACGTTGACCCCGGTCTCCAGCGCCACGTCGTCCGGCGGGATGATGTTCAGGGTCACAGTGCGGCGGCCGTCGAGACGGCGGATGGTGCTGGTGTCCACGGTTTCCTCGATGCTAGCCAGAGAGGACAGCGGCACCACCGCGCCCACCGGCGTGTAGATGGAGAGCTGGTCCAGGCTGTCCAGGGTGGCGCCGGTGCCGGCGTCGGAATAGACGTAGATGTCGATCTTGTCGTCGTCCTGGAAGAACTCGCCGACGAAGGCGCCGTCGGTCAGCGCGGCGACCGTGAAGCCGAGGTCGCCGGCGGTCATGCCCACCTCGGCGGCCCTGGCCCAGTCCGGCTCGATCTGCACCAGGGGCTGGGACAGCGACAGCGTGGGCGGATTGGCGCGAATACGCGGATTGTCGAACACGGTTTCCGCGCGCCGGTAGGCGGTGAGGGCGACGTCGTAGATTTCCGCCAGCGAGGGTCCGGAAATGTCCAGGTTGACGCTGCGGGTGCCGCCGTCGTTGCTGGTGATGATGGAACCCCGCGAAACGAACGCGCGCATGCCCGGGTACTGCTCGAATTTGCGGCCCAGCGCGTCCATCAGCGGCAGGATATGCCCGGCGTCCTTGGGCTCGGAGATGATGCGCAGGCCCTGGGGCTCGATGCTCAGGTTCACGTATTTCAGGGCCGGCACGTCGGTCTCGCCACGTTCGAACGCCGCCGGATCGTCGTCCAGATACTTCAGGAAGTAATCCTGCAGGTCCATGCCGATGCGGCTCATGGCGTCCAGGTTGTAGCCCGGCGGCGCGTTCATCCGGGCGAAGGTCTTGGGCTCCTCGCCCTCCGGCAGATACTCCGCGGGCGGCGTCAGCCATACGATGGTGGCGATGCTGGCCGCCGCCACGCCGACGATCACGGTGCCCCGCCGGGCCGGCCCGGCGCAGAGCCAGTTCACGCCGCCCAGCACGGCCTCGCGAATGCCGGTGCGGCTGCGCCCCTCGTCGCTGCCGTCGGTGCGGAAGCGCAGCCGGGCGCTGGCCGTAGGCAATACGGTGATCGCGACCAGCATGGAGGCCAGGATGGAGGCCGAAATGGCGATGGCGACATCGGAATAGAGCTGACCGGCCTCTTCCTCGATGAACACGATGGGCACGAACACCAGCACGGTGGTCAGCGTCGAGGCCAGCACCGCCGGCCAGACCTGCTGCACGCCCTCGATGGCGGCGCGGAAGCGGTCCCGTCCCTTGCGGCGCGCCAGCTCGATGCTCTCCAGCACCACGATGCTGTTATCCAGGGTCATGCCGATGGCGAAGGCCACGCCGGCCAGGGAGATGACGTTGATGGTCCGCCCCATCAGCAGCAAACCGATGAAGGCGGCGATGGTGCACACCGGGATGCCCATGACGCCCACGGCCGTGGCCCGGACCGAGCGCAGGAACAGGAACATCACCAGGCTGGCGAATACCGCGCCGATGGCCAGGTTCTTCCAGACATTGGCGATGGAGGCCTCGACGTAGCCGGCGTCCTCCGCGGTCAGGCGCATGACCATGCCCGCGGGCCGGAGCACCTGCTCGTTGACCGCGGCCATTTCCTCGAGCATGGCGTACTTGATGTCGATGACATTGGAGCCGGTGACGCGCCGCACCGACAGCCCGATGACCGGGTTGCCGTTGACGAAGGACTCCTCGCTGACCTCGGAGTGGTCCAGGCGCACCCGGGCCACGTCGCCCAGGCGGATCACCGAGTCCCCGCGGCGCTCGATGATGAGATCCTGCAGCGCCTGAACGTCGCGGAAGCGGCCCACGGTTCGCAGCAGATAGCGGCGCTTGCCGGACTCGATCTCGCCGGCGGAGACGTCCCGGTTGCGTAGCTGGATGGCCCGGCGCACGTCCGCGATGGTGAGGTTGCGCTCGGCCAGGGCGTCGGAATCGAGCAGGATCTGCACCTGCCGCTCGGCGCCGCCGCCCACCCGGACCTGGGAGACGCCCGGCACGGTCTCCATGCGGGTGCGGACGTTGTCCTCGATGAAATCCTTCATCAGGTCCATGTCCAGACCGCGCGGGTTCCCCTCGAGCGGCGCGATGCGGAAGTACATAAACGAGTTGCTGGAAAACGAGGCGGCGTAGATGCGCGGCTCGTCGACGTTCTCCGGATAGGAAGGCACCTGGCTCAGGGCGTTGTTGACCCGGATCAGCGTCTCGTTGAGGTCCACGCCGAAGGGGAACTCCAGCTCGATTTCCGCCTGGCCGAAGGACGCGGTGGACGTGATCTCCTCGAGCGTGGGGATGTTGCGCAGGTATTCCTCCTGCTCGATGAGGATCTCCTTTTCCACGTCCTGGGGCGTGGCGCCCGGCCAGGTGGTGCGTACGGTGACCGTGCGCACCTCCAGGTCCGGGATCATCTGAACCGGGATAGTAGTAGCGGCGACGATGCCGATGACGGTGAGAATCAGAACCACCACCGCCATCAGCGTGCCGCGACGGATTATCGCCTCGAACATGGGATGCTCCTGTTCGCTCCGGGGTTGCGCGCCGGCCGCCTACCGGCGGCCGCGAACCTCGACGCGCTGGCCGGGCTGGAGGGCTTCGTTGCCTTCCACGACCACCGGCGTGCCGGCTGCCAGGCCGGCGACCACCTCCACGCGGCCGTCGAAGGCGACGCCGATGTCCACGTTGCGCTCGTCCACGGTCGCGGTATCGCCGCCGTTGTCGAGCACCCAGACCGTCGTGCGCCCGTCGGGGTAGCGCAGCAACGCGTCGCGGGAGATCACCACGCCTTCCTGACTGCGGGTCAGGCGCAGCTTGCCCGCGGCGGACATGCCGGGTGTCATGGGAATGCGCTTGTCATCGAGAGAGACCCGGACCAGAAACGTCCGCGCGCTGGGGTCGCTGACCGGCACCACCGCCTGGATGTGGCCGTCGAGATCCCGGCCGGGCAGTGCCTGCAGCGTGACGGTCATTGCCTGGTCCACGGAAACGTCGGGGAAGTATTGCTGGGGTACGCGGAAATCCACGAGCAACCGGTCGGTGGCCACCAGCTCCACCACCGGGTCGCCGGGCGTGACCCACTCGCCCACCTCGGCGTGGCGCTGGCTGACCACGGCGTCGAAAGGCGCCGTGAGCTCGTGCCGGCGCAGCCGCTCGGCGTGGCGCTGCTGCTCCGCTTCCAGGCGCCGCACGGCCGCCGTGTCGCGGCGAACCTCCGATTGCAGCGAGAGCACCTCGGTTTCGGCGATGCCGCGCTGCTCGGACAGGCGCTGGGCGTCGCGCAGGCGCCGGCGGGCGTCGGCGAGTTCCTCGCGCGCCTGCTCGGTGGCCGCCCGGGCGCTTTCCAGGGCCAGCCGCGCCAGCTCCCGGTCCATGCGCAGGACCGGATCGCCCGCCCGGACCCTGTCGCCCACGTCCAGTGTGATCTCCTCCACCTGGCCGGCCACCGTGGGGGAGAGGTTGGTAACGCGGGCCGCGTTGACCGTGCCGGTCAGCGGAACAACCTTGATGACGGGGGCGCGCTCGGCGGTGGAGACCGTCACGGGCACGCCCGATTGCGCGGCCGCGCCGGTGGCGGCGAGGAGCAGGCCGATGGCGAGCTTGCGGGCGGCAGATCGAGCCAGATCTGTCAGCATTGCTGCGGACCTCTCTGAACCATGGATTAGGGGCTGCCTGGCGGGCGCGGCCGCGGGCAGCCCGGCGCGGCCGGACGGGCCGCGAAAGACGGGGAGGCGGTCCCGGAGACGCAGGCCCGGCGTGGGGTTGATCTGCATCAGCATACCGCCACCGTGGAGATGCTGAACTGGGCCGCTGTAGCGTAAACGGTTTGCCGGGTGGCCGGCTGGCAGGGCCGGCTGATCACCTGACAGCGGCAGGCCTCTACGGTTCTGCGGGTTGCGCCCGCCCCACGTCCCGCTGGACTCGTTCAGCGTTTCCCCTGATGTTGATAAGGTCGATATGCCCAATTGCAAGGAGAGCGGCCCCTTGAGCGCGACACCCCAATCCCGGACCAGCCCCTCGGAGAGCCCCGAGAGCCGGCCGTGGCATGCCCTCTCCGGCGAGGAGGCTGTCGCCGCCCAGGGCGTCGATCGTGACGGCCTGGACCCATCCGGGGCGGCGGAGCGCCTCGCAACTCACGGCCCCAACACGTTACCCGAGGCGCCCCGGCGGGGGCCGCTGGCGCGTTTTCTCTCCCAATTCAACAACGTGCTCATCTACGTGCTGCTGGCGGCCGGCGTCGGCACGCTGGCG
Source organism: Ectothiorhodospiraceae bacterium WFHF3C12 (assembly GCA_013519935.1). Lineage (GTDB taxonomy): Bacteria > Pseudomonadota > Gammaproteobacteria > Nitrococcales > Nitrococcaceae > WFHF3C12. The sequence continues at coordinate 45,164 of JACDUA010000007.1, forward strand.
TTGAGGCACTGGGCGGACGCCGCGGTGATCTTCGGCGTCGTGATCATCAACGCCATCGTCGGCTTCGTGCAGGAGGGCAAGGCCGAGCACGCGCTGGACGCCATCCGCGGCATGCTCTCCCACCAGGCCACCGTCATTCGCGGCGGTCAGCGCCGGCAGGTGCCTGCCGAGGAGCTCGTCCCCGGCGATATCGTGCTGCTGGAATCCGGCGATCGGGTACCCGCGGACATGCGCCTGCTGGAGACCCGCTCGCTGCGCGTGCAAGAGGCGGCGCTGACCGGCGAGTCCCTGCCGGTGGACAAGTCCCTGGAGCCGGTGGCGGAGAAGGCCGACCTGGGTGATCGCACCTCCATGGCCTATTCCGGCACGCTGGTGGCGGCCGGGCGCGGCACCGGCGTGGTCGTGGCCACCGGCGCCGAGACCGAAATCGGCCGCATCAGTACCATGCTCTCCGAAGTGCGGACCCTGCAGACGCCGCTGCTGGCGCAAATGGCCCAGTTTAGCCGCTGGCTGACCGGTGCGATCGTGGTGCTGGCCCTCCTGGTGTTCGGCTTCGGTGTGCTGGTGCGCGACTACACCGCCACCGAGATGTTCCTGGCGGCGGTGAGCCTGGCGGTCGCGGCCATCCCCGAGGGGCTGCCCGCCATCATGACCATTACCCTGGCCATCGGTGTGCAGCGCATGGCCCGGCGCAACGCCATCATCCGGCGGCTGCCGGCGGTGGAGACCCTGGGCTCCGTGTCGGTGATCTGCACCGACAAGACCGGCACGCTTACCCGCAACGAGATGACGGTACAGAGCATCGCAACGGCGGGGCGGCTGTTCGACGTCTCCGGAATCGGCTATGCCCCGGAGGGCGAGATTCGACTGCGGGACGAGCCCGTGGGCACCCACGACTATCCGCTGCTGGAGCAGATGGTGCGTGGCGCCCTGCTGTGCTCCGACGCCGTGCTGCGCGAGGTGGACGGCGACTGGACCGTCGAGGGCGATCCCACCGAGGGCGCCATAATCGCGCTGGCGGGCAAGGCCGGCCTGGACGGGGAGGCGGAGGCGGCGGTCTGGCCGCGCATCGATGTCATCCCGTTCGAGTCCGAGCACCGCTTCATGGCGACCCTGCACCACCACAGCAAGAGCGACTCGGGCACCATCTACGTGAAGGGTGCGCCGGAGAAGCTGCTGTCCATGTGCAGCCTGCAGGCCGGGGAGTCCGGCGATGAGCCGCTGGACGCCGACTACTGGCACGAGCGCGTCGACGAGATCGCCGGCCGCGGGCAGCGGGTCCTGGCGCTGGCGGCGCGCCATACCCATAACGGCCACCGCAACCTGGATTTCGAAGACGTCAGCGACGGCATGGTGCTGCTGGGGCTGTTCGGCCTGGCCGACCCGCCGCGGGAGGAGGCCATCCGGGCCATCGAGCGCTGCCGCAGTGCCGGTATCCGCGTGAAGATGATCACCGGCGATCACGTCAACACGGCGCGGGCCATTGGCGAGAGCGTGGGCCTGGAGAGCACCCGTGCGCTGTCCGGCCACGAGCTCGACGAGATCGACGACGAGGTATTGCCGAGGGAGGCCGCGAAGACGGACGTCTTCGCGCGGGCCAGCCCGGAGCACAAGCTGCGCCTGGTCAAGGCGCTGCAGACCGGTGGCCAGGTGGTGTCCATGACCGGTGACGGCGTCAACGACGCCCCCGCGCTGAAGCGCGCCGACGTGGGCGTTGCCATGGGCCGAAAGGGCACCGAGGCCGCCCGGGAGGCCGCCGAGATGGTCCTGGCCGACGACAACTTCGCCTCCATCGCACACGCCGTGGAGGAGGGGCGGACGGTCTACGACAACCTCAAGAAATCCATCGCCTTCATACTGCCCACCAACGGCGGTGAAGCGCTGATGATCATCGCCGCGATCGCCATGGGCCGGCTGCTGCCCATCACGCCGGTACAGATCCTGTGGATCAACATGATCACCGCCGTGACCCTGGCCCTGGCGCTGGCCTTCGAGCCCACCGAGCGCGGCGTCATGAAACGACCGCCCCGGGCCTCTCATGAGCCATTGCTCTCCGGGTTCCTGATCTGGCGCATCGTCTTCGTCTCCGTGATCCTGCTTACGGGGACCACGGGGCTGTTCCTCTGGGAACGGGGCGTCGGCACCGACCTGGAGACCGCCCGGACAGTGGCCCTGAACACCCTGGTGCTGTTCGAGGCCTTCTACCTGATCAGTTGCCGTCAGCTCCATGAGCCCGCTTTCGGGCCGCAGCTGTTGCGCGGCGCCATGCCCTCGGCCATCGCCATCGTCACGGTCCTGCTCATGCAGCTGCTGATGACCTATACCACGCCGTTCCAGGCGCTGTTCGACACCCGGGCCCTGGATGGGGCCCAGTGGCTGCGCATCGTCGCCGTGGCCGCCAGCGTCCTGGTGCTTGTGGAGCTGGAGAAATGGGTCATGGGCCGACATCGGCACGGCCCGGCGGACGCCTCGGCTCATGCCGCGCAGTCATAGGGGCCAGCGGCGCCATCACTTGAAAGGAATCGCCCCGGGGACGGGCCTCCCACAACTTCGCTGATGGCACGGAGGTTTCCGCCCGGTTGAGGAGCCGCCCGTGGCCGCGCCCGGGCTGCAAAGGGATCGCCCCGGGGACGGGCCTCCCACAACTTCGTTGATGGCACGGAGGTTTCCGCCCGGTTGAGGAGCCGCCCCTGGGCCGCGCCCGGGCTGCAAAGGGATCGCGGCGGGGGCGGGGCTTCCGCAACGCCGCTCATGGCCCGTTGGTCGCCATCCGGTTGTAAGAGCGGCCCCTGGCCGCGAACCGGACGTCGAAGAAACCGCTTGGGAGGATGCCATTTCTGCAGCTTCGGCGGTGGCACGCAGGTCCCGAACGGTTGTGGGAGCGACGTCCTCGTCGCGAAATTGCTGAGCCCGCCGTCGCCGCGCAATTTCATCCACCGCGCAACCCTTGTAGGAGCGCCGCAAGGCGCGATCACCCGGCACCCGGCAACCCGCGTCGCGCCTGCAGGCGTTGTTGCCTGCACGGGTCAGCGTGCCCGCGGCCATTTGACCTGAGTGCGAGTCGGAGCTAGAAATCCCTACGAGCTGAATGGGGCCCTCAGGGTGAGGGGCGTCAGTGTGTCGAAGGGTCCTCGGACGGACCGGCACATCGCCTTCAGGGCGCGGGCTGGACCGGAGGCAGCCCCATTGCTCCACACGTGCCCACTGCCGGGCGCGCGGACACCGACGAGCGATGGAGGAATCCACGAAATGCGATTCGCCAATATTCTGCATGAAGGTGAGCCCACCTGGGCGGTGGTGGACGGGGATGAGCTGGTCGTCCCCGGGGCCCTGGCGCTGGGTTGCCGCTCCGTGTCAAAGCTCGCGGCCCGCGGCGTCGAGACCGCGGTGGCCTGGGGGCAGCGCGTTCTGGACGACAGTCGCAGCGTCCGCGTTCCGGTGGGTGATGCCAGGCTGCTGGCGCCGATCCCCCGCCCGCCGAAGAACGTGATGTGTCTCGGGCTGAACTACGCGGCTCACGCCCAGGAGTCCGCCGCGGCGAAGGGCGACGACTTCCAGGCGCCGGAAGCCCCCGTTGTTTTCACCAAGGCCACCTCGTCCGTCGTCGGGCCGCACGACGATATAACCCTGGACCCGCGCATCACCGAGCAGCTGGACTGGGAAGTGGAGCTCGCCGTGGTCATCGGTGAGGGCGGGGCGCATATCCCGGAGCAAAAGGCCCTCGATCACGTCTTCGGCTACACGGTGGTCAACGACGTCTCCGCCCGAGACCGGCAGTTCCGGCACAAGCAGTTCTACCTCGGCAAGAGCATGAACGGCGCCTGTCCCATGGGGCCATGGCTGGTGACGCGGGATGCCGTCGCGGACCCGCACGACCTGGTGATGGAATGCAGCGTCAACGGCGAGACGAAGCAGAAGGGCTCGACCGGCGATCTGATCTTCAAGATCCCCTATATCGTGCACGTCCTCTCCACCGTGCACCCGCTGGAACCGGGGGACGTCATAGCGACAGGAACGCCCGATGGCGTCGGTTTCGCCCGCAAGCCGCCGGAGTTCCTGGCCGCCGGCGATGAGGTGGTGTGCACCGTCGACGGCATCGGCAGCATCCGGAACCGGATCGTCGGTGTCTGAGTAACCGGGCGCCGTTTCGCCCGGCAGAGCCCGGCGCGCCTGACCCCGGTCGCGGGCGGCGGCGCTCCGTGGGACATTGGCAGGTGACGCCGCCGGGCACCCGGCACGGCTACCGCCAGGGGAGCGCCATTCATGGAAATCGGGTACCTGTACTTCGCCGAGGTGGCGCGGTTCGGCTCGATACGCCAGGCCGCCGAGCGGCTGCACGTGTCCGCCTCGTCCGTGAGCCGGCAGATCGTCAAGCTGGAACACGAGCTTGGCACGCCGCTGATTTCCCGCCACGCCCAGGGCATCAAGCTCACCGAGGCCGGCGTGATCGTCGCCGAGTACGTGCAGAGCCATTCCCGCGAGTTCCAGCGGCTGAAGGCGGCGATCGACGACCTGAGGGACCTGCAACAGGGCCACGTCATCGTGTTCACCGTCGAGGGCATGCTGGGCGGCGCGCTGCCCCGGGCCCTGGCGCACTTCTCGGCGACGTATCCGGCCCTGACCTACGAGGTCTACGTCTCCGGCGCCGACGACGTCATGCAGGCGGTTGCCCGGGACCGTTGCGATATCGGCATATCCTTCAATCCCAACCCGCGCAACGAGGTCGAGGCGGTGGCGCGGTTCTCCCAGCCCGTGCTGGCGGTGATGGGGCCCGAGCACCCGCTCGCCGGTAGTTCGCAGCTGAGCCTGGGCGATCTGCTCTCCACGCGGGTCGCGGTGCCGGACAAGGTGTTCGGCATACGTCATATCGTCGACCAGGCGGCCAAGGAGGAGGACGTCAGCCTCCCGGTTGCCCTGGAAACGAACTCCATCGACATGTTGCGCCAGTTCGCCCTCTACGGGCTGGGGGTGACGTTCATGCCTGCGTTCGCGTTCGAGCGGGAACTGTCCGCGGGAAAGCTCGTCGGCGTTCCGCTGCATCACCGTCTCATGCGCACGGCGACGACGCAGATCTGCAAACACCGGGATCTTGCCTTGACCTTCTCCGCACGGGCCCTGGCCAGGGTTCTGGTGGAGAGCTTCGGTCCGGAGCGCTGCGACTTCCGGACCATCTAGCGTCCCACCCCGCAGCTCAGCGTTCCGTAAATGACCGCGGGGTCCCCGCCCGCCATCCTGTCGGCCGCCCCGCGTGCTTCCCGCCGGACGGGCGTTAACCGGGCCTTCCGCGGTGGCGTTGCAATCACCGCAACACCGCGGAGCAGAATCTCTACTTCCCTGCCACGGTAACCGCTGCTATCACTGTTCTTGTAGCGACACCAAATGTGAAGGGGGAGAGCGATGCTTAAGAATCCCGTCAAGAACGCTACGGCCATTCTCGGCGCCATGCTGATGAGCACCCTCCTCGGCGTGGCGTCCTCCGCTTTCGCCGAAGACGTCATCCGTGTTGGCGCGCCCTTGCCACTCACCGGACCGCTGTCGCCGGAAGGCGAGAAACAGAAACGCGGTTACGACCTCTGGGCCAAGACCGTCAACGCCGAGGGCGGTATAAGCGTCGGCGGCAAGAGCTACCAGGTCGAGATCGAGTACGTCGACTACGAGTCCAACACGCCCCGGGCGGTTCAGACCGCGGAGCGTTTGATCTCGGAGAACGACGTGGACTTCCTGTTCTCGCCGTTCGGCTCCGGCGCCACCAAGGCGGCGAGCGGCGTCTCCGAGCGTTACGGTATTCCCACCATTGCCGCGACCGCATCCTCCACCGCGGTGTACAACCAGGGTTATCGCTATCTGTTCGGCACCTTTACCCCGAACGCAACGCTGACCGACCCTCTCGCCCGGCTCGTCAAGAACTCGGACGAGGAGATCGAGACGGTGGCGATCTACGCCCGCAACGACCTGTTCCCGCTCGCCATCGCCGAGGAGATGGAGAAATCCGCCAAGAAGCACGGCTTCGAGGTGGTCTCCTTCAGCGAGTACGCGATCGGCACCATGGACCACGCTTCGGCGCTTACCGTGATGCGCCGGGAAGAGCCGGACTGGGTGTTCGCCACCGGCTACATCAACGATCTCATCCTGGTTCGCAAGCAGATGAGCGATCTGGGCCTGTCCCCGAAGGTTCTGACCATGATCGCCGGCCCGGCTTACCAGGAGTTCATCGACGCCACGGGCGATCTGTCGAACAATGTCTCCAGCGCTGCCTGGTGGCATCCCGCCGTGGACTATGACGGCGAGGGCACCTTCGGAACGACCGATGCCTACCTTGAGGCCTTCAAGGAGGAATACGGCGCCCGGCCGGACTACGCCGAGGCCTCCGCGAGCGCCGCCGGCGTGATACTGCAGCTGGCCATTCAGCAGGCCGGCACCCTCGACCCGAAGGCGGTCCGTGACGCGCTGGCGAACATGGACACCACCACCTTCTACGGGCCGATCCGCTTTGGTGACACCGGTCAGATCGTGTCCCTGGAGCCGCCGGTGTTCCAGATCCAGGATCGCGAGGCCAAGGTCATCTATCCGGACAGCGTCAAGCAGACCGATCTGCAGTTCGGCGGCATCGAGTAAGCCCGCCGCCAAGCCGCTGGAGCCGGGCGGGGCGAAGCGTCCCGCCCGGTTCACCCAACCGGACGGCCAAGCTGATGCTCTATCTGCAAGTTCTGATTAACGGTCTTGTGCTGGGGGGGCTTTACGCCTGTATCGCGGTCGGCTTCTCCCTGGTCTGGGGCGTGCTGAACGTCATCAATATCCTGCACGGCAGCTTCGTGATACTGGGCTCGTACGTGGCCTATTTCGCCTACGTGCACCTGGGCATTCATCCGTTCTATTCCATCATTCTGGCCGGCGCGGTGCTGTTCGCCCTGGGCTATGCATTGCAGCTGGGCCTCATTAACCGTGTCGTCGGCGCCCCAGTGCTGACCACGCTGGTGCTGACGTTCGGTCTCGACCTGCTGCTCAACAACGCCATGCTGGTGGCGTTCTCCGCCGACTACCGTTCCATTCAGCTGGCCAATCCCCTCGGCCGCATGGACCTTGGCGAGGTGACGCTGCCGCTGGACCGAGTCGCCTCGATGCTGTTCGCCCTCGGATTGACCGGTCTGCTCTACCTGCTGCTCGGGCGTTCCCGGATCGGCCGCGCCATCGTCGCCGTGCGCATGGACCGGGAGGCCGCCGCGCTGATGGGCGTCAGGGTCCGCCGGGTCTATGCGATCACCTTCGGCGTCGGCGCCATGATGGCCGGCGCCGCCGGCAGCCTGCTGGCCCTGATCTTCCCGATATCGCCGCTCAACAGCAGCGAATTCCTCGGCATAGCGTTCGTGGTCTGTGTCATGGGCGGCCTGGGCAGCATCACCGGAGCGATGATCGGCGGCCTGGCCCTGGGCGTGATCGAAAGCTTCGCGGCGCTGTTCATAGGGCCCGAGCACGGCCTGACCATCGCGTTCACGCTGCTCATTCTCCTGTTGATGTTCAAACCCACGGGCATCATGGGCAGGAGGGGCTACGAATGAACAAGAAGGCCGTCGTATCCGTCGCCGTGGTCGTTGCGATCATCGCCGCGCTGCCGGTGCTCGGCGACAATTACCTGATGCGCCTCGGCACGATGTTCGGCATGTACGCGACCCTCGCGCTTTCCTGGAACATCATCGGCGGCTACGCGGGCTATCCCTCGTTCGCCACCGCCGCGTTCTTCGGCCTCGGCGCCTATACCGGCGCGCTGCTGCAGGGCGCGGGCGTGCCGATGCCGCTGGCCTGGGTGGCCGCATGCGCCAGCGCCGCGCTATTCGCGGCGCTGCTCGGCCTCGCGATCCTTCACCTCAAGGGGCACTACTTCGCCATTGCGAGCCTGATCGTCGGTGAAGTCCTGGTGGAGGTGGCCACCTCGTGGCGCAGCCTGACCGGCGGCGGCATGGGGCTGAACCTGCCCGTGCTCCGCATGGGCGTGGAGGCGCAGTCGCGGCTGTTCTTCTGGTCCATGTACACCCTCGGCGTCCTGGCGCTGCTGATGAACTGGCTCGTCGCGCGAAGCCGTCTCGGTTTCGGCCTCAACTGTATCCGCCAGAACGAGGACGCCTCGGCCATGGTCGGGATCAACACCAAGCGCTACAAGGTCATGGCCTTTACGTGCTCGGCGGTGCTGGTCGGTGGCGCCGGGGCGATGTACGCCTCCTGGGTCTATTACATCGAGCCGCCGGACGTCTTCGACGTGTTGACGTCGGTCAAGCCCATCGTCATGGCGCTGCTCGGCGGGGCCGGCACCGTCCTGGGGCCGGCGATCGGCGCGGGCGTATTCCTGGTCATGGAAGAGGTGGTCTGGCGGAACTTCCTAGATGTCCATTCGGCGATACTCGGCATCCTCATCGTCGCGCTCATCTTCCTGCTGCCCAACGGCCTGCTCGGCCTGGCCATCCGGCGCAGGAAGGCGGCTATCGTGGCCAGGCTGCCGACGCTCGCGAAGAGGCGGAAGGCATGAGCGATCTCCTCACACTCGAAGGCGTAAGCCGGCGCTTCGGCGGGCTGCTGGCCGTGGATAACGTCGATCTGTCGGTGGGTCGGGGCGAGATCGTCGGGCTGATCGGGCCCAACGGTGCCGGCAAGACAACGCTGGTCAACGTCATTACCGGCGTCTACCGCCCGAGCGCCGGCACCATCACTTACGACGGGCGCCGGATCGACGGCATGAAGACCTTCAGGATCAGTCGGATGGGCGTGGCCCGTACCTTCCAGACCGTGCAGCCGTTCCCGGCGATGACCGCGCGGGAGAACGTCATGGCGCCGGCCACGTTCGCCGGCAAATCCCAGGGCATCGCCGAGGCGCGGGAGCGGGCGGAGGAGGCGCTGGAGTTCGTCGGTCTCGGCGATGCCAGGGACGCGCTGGCCTCGGAGCTGACCCTGGCCGGACGCAAGCGCCTGGAGCTGGCCAAGAGCCTCGCCATGGAGCCCAAGGTGCTGCTGCTGGACGAGGTCAACGCCGGGCTCAACAGCACGGAGATCGACGAGGCCCTGGACCTGATCCGCAAGGTGGCCGACTCCGGCGTGACCATCATCATCATCGAGCATCTCATGAAGGTCGTGATGTCGCTGTGCTCCCGGATCGTGGTGCTCCATCACGGAGGCAAGATCGCCGAGGGAACCCCTGACGAGGTCCGTAACGACCGCAGCGTCATCGAGGCCTACCTGGGCAACCGCTATGCATCCAGATCCGCGGGAGAGGCGAGCGATGGCTGAGCCGCTGATGCAGATCCAGGGCCTGGAGAGCGGCTACGGCGAGATTCAGGTCCTGTGGGGCATCGACCTGGAGGTTCACGAACAGGAGCTGGTGTCTCTCATCGGCTCCAACGGTGCCGGCAAGACGACGCTGCTCAAGACGATTTCCGGGCTGGTCCCGCCGACGAACGGCTCGGTCCTGATCGACGGCGAGGAATACGCCGGCCGGCGCCCGGACCAGATGCTGACCGCGGGCGTAGCCCAGGTGCCGGAGGGGCGCCGGCTGTTCCGGACCATGAGCGTGCGGGACAACCTGCTCATGGGCGCTTACATGCGCCCGCAGAACGATCCCGGCATCCGCGAGGACTACGAGCGCGTCATGGCCATGTTTCCGCGCCTCGCCGAGCGGGCCCGCCAGGACGCGGGAACCCTCTCCGGCGGCGAGCAGCAGATGTGCGCCATCGGCCGGGGGATCATGGGCCGGCCGCGGCTGCTGATGATCGACGAGCTCTCCCTCGGGCTCGCGCCCAGGGCCGTGGAGATGCTGATCGAGAGCCTGCTCGAGCTCAATCGCGCCGGCGTGGCGATCCTCCTCGTGGAGCAGGATGTCGCCACGGCCCTCGACCTGGCCCACCGGGCCTATGTCGTCGACCGCGGGCGCATCGCGATGTCCGGCACCGCCAGGGAGCTGGCCGACGCCCCGGAGGTCCGTGAGGCCTACATGGGCATCTAGAGATCGAATGGAGGATTTTGGGTGAAATGACCGACCGAACAGATTCCAGTCAACAGGCGGTGGAGTCGATTCTCTGCCCCTACGACGGTCATGTCGTGGGTGAGATGCCGGTGTCCGGGGAGGCCGACGTGGAGCGGGCCGTGGAAACGGCCCAGCGTGTATTCGGGCAGATGAAGCGGTTGCCCCGGTTCGTCCGCGCGGACATTCTCGACCGCACCGCCGACATCATCGAACGCCGCCGGGAGGAGTTCGTCCGGCTGATTGCCGCGGAGGCGGGCAAGCCGCTCTACGACGCGCGAGGCGAGCTGTCCCGTTCGCTGTTCAACCTGCGCAACGCGGCCCGCGAGGCGCGCGCGTTCGCCGGTCATGAAGTGCCGCTGGACGTGGACGGCGGCGTATTCGAGTACCAGACGGCCACAGCCGAAGGCGGCGCCCTGCATCTCGACGAGGTGGACCAGGACGCGCTGGCCAATCTGGGCCGGCGGATGGGTATCGCGCGGCGCTTTCCCATCGGTCCTGTGCTCGCCATCACGCCGTTCAACTTCCCGCTGAATCTGGTGCTGCACAAGGTGGCCCCGGCCATCGCCGTGGGCAACCCGGTGATTCTCAAGCCGGCGCCCCAGACGCCGCTGACCGGGCGCCTGCTGGCCGAGGTCATGCGCGAGGCGGGCCTGCCGGAAGGCGGCCTGCAGGTGGTTCATTGCGACGTCACGCTGGCGGACCGGCTGGTGCGCGACGAGCGTATCGCCATGGTCAGCTTTACCGGCAGCGCCAAGGTGGGCTGGCACATCAAGGACGTGGCGGGCAAGAAGAAGGTCGCCCTGGAGCTGGGCGGCAACGGCGCCGTGGTCGTTGGCAACGATGCCGACGTGAACTTCGCCGCGGCCCGCTGCGTGCGCGGCGGCGTGGTCTATGGCGGACAGTACTGCATCGGCGTGCAGCGCATATTCGTGCACACCGACGTCTACGACGCGTTCGAGGCGGAGCTGGTGAAACGCGTGGCGGCCTGCCGTACCGGCAATCCGCTGGAGGAGGGCGTCGACGTCGGACCGGTCATCGATGAAGGCGCCGCGAAGCGCATCGAGAGCTGGATCCAGGAGGCGGTGGACAACGGCGCGCGGGTCCTCACGGGTGGCAAGCGGACCAGGGCGCTGGTGGAGCCCACTGTCCTCACCGATACCGGGGCGGACATGAAGGTGGAGTGCGAAGAGATCTTCGGGCCCGTAATGACCGTGACCCGTGTACAGGACGCCGACGAGGGCATCCGCCGTGCCGCGGACTCCCGTTATGGTCTGCAGGGCGGGTTCTTCACCAACGACCTCAGGCGGGCCATGCGGGCGCTGGAGGAGTGGGACGTGGGTGCCCTGATGATCAATGACGTGCCGATCTACCGGATCGACAACATGCCCTTCGGCGGCTGGCACGACTCCGGCTTCGGCCGGGAAGGCACCCGCTACGCCATGGAGAGCATGACCGATATCAAGTTCCTCGTCGTGAACTACGGATGAGGGCCACGATGCCGACGCGAGTCGCCGTAGCCGGACTGGGCTCCATTGGCTGGAAAGTCGCCGTCGCCCTCGACGACGGCATTGAAGGCCTCGCGCTTGCCGCGGTAAGCGCGCGTGACCGCGAGGCGACCCGGGGCCGGGTCGCTCTGTTGAATCACCCGCCGGCTGTTTGCCCGCTCGCGGAGCTCGGCGATCGCGCCGACGTGATCGTGGAGTGCCTGCCGCCGGCGAGGTTCCGCGATGTGGCGGGCCCCGCGCTGGAGAAGGGGCGGATCCTGGTGCCGGCAAGTGTCGGCGCCCTGGTGGAGAACCATGACCTGGTGGCGGTGGCCCGGTCCCATGGCGGGCGCATCATGGCACCTTCCGGCGCCATCGTGGGCCTCGATGGTCTTCGCGCCGGCGCGGAAGCGGGCCTCGAAGCCGTGCGGCTGATTACGCGCAAGCCCCCTGGCGCATTCGGTGCCGAGGTGGCCGTGGACGGCAGGACCGTCGCCACCGACAGCATCCGCGAGGCCGTCTGCCTGTTCGAAGGCGACGCCCGGCAGGCGATCTCGCGCTTTCCCGCCAACGTCAACGTCGCCGCGGCCATCAGCCTGGCAGGCCTGGGCGTCGATGACACCACCGTGGAGATCTGGGCCGACCCGGGCGTCGACCGCAACGAGCACCGCCTCCTGGCGCGCTCGGTGTCCAACGAGCTCGAGACGCGGGTCGTCAACCTGCCCGACCCGGAGAATCCGAAGACCAGCGGCATCACGGCCTTCAGCATCCTCGCGTTGCTCCGCCGCCTGGTGGAGCCGCTCACCGTGGGCAGCTGAGCGGCCGCGTGCAGGCAGGAATGCGGTGACAGGTATGGACCGGTAATAGATCAGGAGTATCCAATGACCGAACTTGCGGAAATGGTGGCCGGGAATTACAGATTCGTCCCGGGCGTGTTTCAGTATTCGGCCGGCGTAGCCGCGATGCCGGGCTACGCCATCGAGCGGGTGCGCTTCTCGCACCCGGTACCCATGCGCGAGGGTTTCGACCGCATCGCCGAGCACCTCAAGGCCCGGGGCAGGCCGCTGACCGCGTTCTGCGCCTGCGAGATGCGCTCGCCCGAGCCCTTCACGGAATCGGGCTTCCGGTCATTCAACGAGACCTACGCCGGCGTACTATCGGACTGGGGGATCTTCGACGGCACGACCAACCCGGTGGCCCGGGCCAACGTCTGCCCGGACTACGACAAGCCGCCGGAGCCGAGCTTCCATGCCTTCTCGTTCACCGTGGAAGCGCCGGAGGCGCCTCACTCCTTCGTCATATCCGGCAGTGGCGAGGCGCCGGAAGGCAAGGGGAACTACAAGGACCACATAGTCGCCCGGGGCGACCTCAGCCACGACGGCATGCGGCAGAAAGTGCAGTGGGTGCTGGGCGAGATGGAACGCCGTATGGGTGCCTTCGGCGCCGGCTGGAGCGAAACCACGGCCGTGCAGGTTTACACCGTGCATGATATCCATCCCCACCTGGAATCCGAGTTCGCCACGCGGGGCAACCTGCACAACGGCTTGACCTGGTTCCTGAACCGCCCGCCGGTACAGGAGCTGGAGTACGAGATGGACTGCCGCCGCGTGCACCGGGAGCTGGTCCTTCCGGCCTGAGCCCGGAGACGCGGGAAGGAGCTGGCGCAAGTGGCCGGGTCAACCGGCTCGCGGCGAGGTCGCCGCGCCAGCAGCCATCATCGCCCACGCCGTGCATGCAGACCGGCCGGGCCGCCCTTTGGTTGAGCCCCGAAAAGGTGGAATACGCTTCGCTATTCCACCCTAGGCGCGGGAGCGGGCGATGTCGGAGCGGCCCATGGCCGCGAACGGGCCGGCGATAGGTCGATTCAATATACCGGTTCCACCGTTACGGGAAAGTTCATCGAGTTGGCGATGAAGCACTTTTCGTGGGCTTCGTGATGGCACGCTTCCACGGCCGAGGGGTCCGCTTTACCGCCGAAGACGACCCGGGGCCGCAGCGTTACGGCACGGAAGCGGCCGCCGCCGGAATCATCCTCCACCATGATTCCCTCCGGATTGTCTTCATACGCCTCGACGATCAGCCCCTTCACGGCGCATAGGTGGAGGAACCAGAGCATGTGACAGGCGGACAGCGACGCGACCAGGAGATCCTCCGGGTTGTATTCGCGGGCGTCCCCCCGGAACGCCGGATCAGCGGAGCCGGTCAGTGTCGGCTTGCCCTCGGCGGCGATCTCATGGGCACGGGAGAAGTCGCGATAGCCGCTGGTGCCGGTGCCGAGATTGCCCGTCCAGCGGACGGCCACGTGATACTCGTGCGTGCGATTTCCTGGCATTGCATGCTCCCTGGCGTGAGTTGGTGGGCAGTGGCGAATCCGGGGCGCCGCCCCGATCTCCAGGCCCCGTTGAAGGACCGGTTTCCCGGGATTCGGCCGAGGCCCGTCCTGAACGCCTCGACCCGTTACCAGATTACCGGGGATGCCGCGTTTACCTGCAAGCAAGCTTTTTGCATGAAAGGCCTGCGCCCCGGTCATGTGAGTCATTCCGGCCCAATGCCCCGTGCTGGCGATCTAAACCCGTCGTTTGCCTGGCTGCCCTTAGTAAAGCCTTGACGGGTAGGACGAACGAGCATCGAGAACGGCATGCCTGACGGAGCGCAATTGCCAGGATCGAGCCCGGCGCTCCGGCCCGGCAAGGCAGGAGGCCGGGGGATCGGGGTGCAATTGACCGCCTACCTGCGAGATGTGAATATACACAAATGACCGGTCCGGATCGAAACGATGCCAGCGTCGATGACGTGGTGAACGAGTGCCTGGCGCTGCGGACGAGAATGGCCGCGCGCGCCGTGACACGCCGCTTTGACGAGGCGCTCCGGCCACTGAAGCTGCGAGTGACGCAATTCACTTTGCTCGTGGCGATCGAAAAGGGAGAGCCGGCGAAAATCCCTGACCTTGCACACCGGCTCGCCATGGAGCGTACGACTCTGATCCGCAACCTGAAGGTCATGGACAGGGCCGGATTGGTCGATGCGGGCCCGGAGGGTTACCAGCGCTCCCGGTCGTTGCGTCTGACGCAAAAGGGGCGGGATCTCCTCGGCCGTGCCTTGCCCCTATGGCGTCAGGTCCAGGCGCAGCTCGAGGCGGAAGTCGGCGCCAAGGATACGCCCGAGCTCAGAGCGCTTCTTGAGCGTCTCGCCCGGAGCCAGCCCTGAAGGGGCGGCTTCGGGTACCTTGCGCTCCATCCCGTTCGCTTTTCATCCCGTCTTCAGGAATTCCACCGCGTGGGATATCACCGCATCGCTGCCGAGCATCTTGTTGTGGCCGCCGGTGTCGACGCTCACCAGCGTCCACCCGCTGAGCCTGGCGTTGGCGGTTGCGTCGGCCAGGGGGACGATCCGGTCATGCTTGTCGTGAATCAGCAGCCCCGGCGCATCCACGGCACGTAGCCCCTGATCGACCCGGAAACGGCTGAGCGGCTCTTTCAACTCTGCGGAGATCATCTCCAGCATCCGGCCGAGCGATGCGGGCGCAAGGCCGCGGCTCTGTCCTTGTGCCATCGCGTAGTTAGCCGCCCCGATGGGCGTGCCCAGCAGAATCATTCTTCCCGGACGCAGTCCGTAACTCTCGGCCGCCAGCACGCTCATCGCGCCGCCGACGGAATGGGCGATGACCGCCTGTGGCTGACCGAAGACCCGGGACAGCGCCGAGATCGCCCGTGCCAGCAGCGGCAATGGTGCGTAGACGCCCTCGGCCTCCCCGTGCGCCGGCAGATCGGGCGCGACGACGCGAAACCCCGCCGCTAGCAGCGGCCGGACGAAGCCGCCCATCGCCCTGTGGTCGCGCTCCCAGCCATGGATCAGAAAAACCGTGGGCCCCTCCCCGCGGGCCCAGGCCGGAACCGTGAGCGTGTCGACAGTGACCTCGTGGCGCGCGGAGCCATCGAACGCGCCCGTCCAGAGCTCGCGCTGCGGCAGCCGCCTGGGTTTGAGGAAACTGGCGGCGCCGACTCTGGCGAACGGGCCGGGCATCACGGTGGACATCAGGCGCACCAGGCCAATCTGCGCGCGGCTGGCGGTGTTCGGAATATTCATTGGCGTTGCCCTCCTGCACGGAAGCAGACCGAGTCATGCGAGCGATTTTCGCCTCGGTGTCCCTGAAAGTGTATATACACATTATGCTGCCGGCAAGCACTGGCTGCGCAGTACCCGCCGGCGGGACTGTCCCCAACGCTCCCGGCCTCCTGGTGCCGTGACTATCGGCGGTCGAACGGAGCAGGCGAACGGGCCGGCGGGGTGAGGCGGCGCTGAATGTGGCCCATGTCGCATCATCATTCGTGTGCATTTCATCGAACGGCGGTGCAGTGCGTTCGGCAATAGGTCAGGCATCCATGTCAGGCCGCGTCGCATGATTTTTGTTCAAGCGAGAAGTGCAAATTCACCGTTTGAGCCCGGGCTCAAGGCGCAGCACGATCCGCCTGACGGGCCGACCACGGCCGGCAACGTGAATACCTGGGAGGAAGGCACAGTGAGCTCACCGATCAATTGCGAGATTCAGGGGGATTTGGCGATCCTGACGCTCAACCGGCCGGAGAAACTGAACGCCCTGAATTACGCGCTGCTCGACAGGTTTCTGGAACTGCTGGACGAGTTGGAGGCTGACGATGCGGTTCGGGCGCTGGTGGTCACCGGAGCGGGTGAGCGAGCCTTCAGCGCGGGCGCGGACATAGCCGAGTTCGCTGACAGCGTTCACCGGGGCGTGGGCGTGGCGTTGCGCGAGTTCTGCCGCCGGGGCCAGAACGTCACCCGACGCCTGGAGGACTATCCGAAGCCGATTATCGCCGCCGTCAATGGGCTCGCCTGGGGTGGCGGGTGCGAGATAACGGAGGCAATGGCGCTTACCGTGGCCGCAGAGAATGCACAGTTCTGCAAGTCGGAGATCCGGCTCGGGCTCATACCCGATTTCGGCGGGACTCAGCGGCTGCCGCGCATCGTTGGCAGAAAGCGTGCGCTCGAGATGATTCTCTCCGGCGAGCCCGTCTCGGCGAAGCGCGCGCACGAGCTGTGTCTCGTCAATCGCCTGGCACCGGTCGGCGAAGCCGTAACGGTCGCCCTCGAAATGGCGCGCGAGATCACCCGCTATTCGGCCGTGGCCGTAGAAGCGGCACTGACCAGTGTGAATCGCGGCATCAACGTATCCATCGACGAGGGCCTTGCCATGGAGCGGGCGCAGTTCGCGCGAACCGCCGCGACGGAGGACATTCGCGAGGGCATCAGTGCGTTCCTGGATCGCCGGCCGGCACACTTCACGGGTCGCTAGGCCCAGCCGCCGGCACGCCGACGAACCCCAGGCAGTGCGGGGCCGGGAGAGTCGAGGCCGAGACTCCGGGCCGCTCGATCCCTGCAAGGTTTCGATCCACGCGTTCGTGTACGTACACTAATCCGGAGTGATCATTCGCGGCCCTTCGGCGGGATTGCGGCGCCGCCAGGGTGTTGGAATGGCCCCGGGGTTTGGCGGCCGGCGCAAAGCTCCCGGCGCCCCGCCCGGGCAAGTCGGGGGAAAACATGAGCAAGTCCAGGGTACGTCTGCCTCCCCTAGACGGCGTTCGCGGATTCGTGGCCGTGGGGCGGCGCATGAGCGTGACGCTCGCCGCTCAGGACCTGTTTCTGACCCAGTCCGCGGTCAGCCGCAAGGTGCGCAATCTGGAACAGATCTTGGGCTGCCAGCTGCTGGTGCGGGGGCATCGCTCGGTGGATCTCACCCCCGAGGGCGAGCAGCTGTTCCGTGTGGCCGACGCCGCTATAGCTCAGCTCGAAGACGTCCTCGCCAAGCTGGCCCGGGCGAAGGTACGCGACGTGGTCACCGTCACTGCCAGCATCGGCGTGGCGGGTTTGTGGCTGCTGCCCCGCCTGGGTGGATTGCAGGCGACCATGCCGGGCGTGAACGTGCGGGTCATGGCGGAGAACAGAACGGTGGACCTGCGTGGCGAGGGCGTGGACCTGGCGGTGCGCTACTGCGCGGAAAGGGATACACCCCCCGGAGCAGTTCGGCTATTCGGGGAGAGGACCGTGCCGGTCGTTCATCCCTCACTGGACGTCAGGGCCCTGGACGCGGACACCCTGCCGGAGTTGGTGCTGCTGGAGTTCGACGATCCCGGCCGGCCGTGGCTGCAATGGTCGGAGCAGCTCAATGCGGCGGGTCTCGGGGGCGTGGAGCCAAAGGGCATCGTGCGCTTCAACCAGTACGATCAGGTCATCCACGCCGCCGTCGCCGGGCAGGGCGTCGCGCTCGGGCGGGAGGCGCTCATCGGTCCCATGATCGCGGATGGCCGGCTCTCGACATTGGCCTGGGATGGACCAGCGGCGGCAACAGACCATGCCTACTGGCTCGTACAGGCCGACTCGCAGCCGCGGCGCGAGGTCGCCGCCGTGCGGGACTGGATTCTGCAGCAGGCCGCGGAGCCGGGAGTCTAGCCGTCGGGTCGCATTGCCGCCCATTCCAGCCACCGCGGGCGGCATAGTGGAGGCCACCATGAACCGCGTCATTCCCGCCGACAACGGCCACTTCGGGCCTGCGCCAGGCCTCGAAATCTGGTTCGACTTCGGCAGCAACTACAGCTACCTGAGCGTGCTCCGGATCGAGGAGGCGGCGCGCGCCACGGGCGTTAATGTGGAGTGGCGGCCGTTTCTGCTGGGGCCGGTCTTCCGGGACCTGGGATGGAGTACGTCGCCGTTGCTGGCCCACGATGCAAAGGCGCGTTACGTCTGGCGCGACATGGAGCGCCAGGCCGCCAGGCATAACCTGCCCTGGACCAGGCCTTCCCGTTTTCCCCGCAGCTCCGTATTGCCCGCCCGCGTGGCCCTCATCGGCGCTGACCAGTGGTGGGCCGGCGACTTCTGCCGGCGCGTCATGCGGCAGAACTTCGTCGAGGACAGGGACATCGACAGTCCCGAACCGGTCAGTGAGGCGTTGGAGGGGCTGGGGCTGGACTCCGCCCGGATTCTCGCGGAGGCGAACTCGGCGGACGTCAAGGCGCGCTTGCAGGCCCGGACTGAAGAAGCCCAGCGTCGCGGTGTGTTCGGCGCGCCGACGTTTTTCTGTGGTCCCGAGATGTTCTGGGGCAACGACCGGCTGGATGAAGCGATGGAATGGGCCGCTGCATCGACCTGATCTTTACAGGTGTCTGTCTTGAGTTTGTAGAGGGAGATGCCCGCCCGAGTCGGCACGAGCGTCCACCCCCGAAGCCTCGGGCGTACTCGCACTCCAGGGCCCGCCAGGCGAACTCGCGCGGATGGCCGACCGCGCGGGCAGGACAGATCAATCTGCCATTGAGCTTGACATGAGACCTAACCTGGTCTCTTATGAGAGCTGTGTGATGCAACGTCGCATTGCGCACGGAGCGAAGGAGCTTCCTCAGCCACTCTGAAGCGTCAGGGTGGGAGGGAGCTTTTTTTTTGGCTGAGGAGGTATAGGAGGGCGAATCCGCATGGGCTCAGGGATGTCGGGCAAGGCGCCATGGCGCGTTGGCGTGTTGTTCTCTCAGACGGGGGTCACTGCCGTCATTGAGCGATCGCAGCTCAACGGCACCCTGTTGGCGATCGAGGAGATCAATGAGGCCGGCGGCGTCCAGGGCCGTGAGATCGAGCCCATAATCTGTGATCCCGCCTCCGACCTGACCCTGTACGGCCAGCAGGCAGAGTGGTTGCTGCGCCAGGACGGGGTTAACGTCATCTTCGGCTGCTACATGTCCTCGGCACGCAAGGAAGTCCTGCCGGTCGTCGAGCGGCGCAACGGGCTGCTCTTCTATCCCACGCTCTATGAGGGGTTCGAATACTCGGCCAATTGCATTTATGGCGGGGCGGCGCCGAACCAGAACAGCGTGCCGCTCGCGAGCTACCTGATGGAGAACTTCGGTAAACGCTTCTTTTTCGTGGGCTCGGACTATATCTACCCGCGGGAATCCAACCGCGTCATGCGCAACATCGTCAGGCAGGGCCGCGGGGAGGTTGTCGGCGAACACTACCTGCCGCTGGACGCCGAAGCAGCGGAGTTCGAACCCATAGTCCAGGAGATTCTGCGGACCAAACCCGATGTGATCTTTTCCACGGTGGTGGGCTCCGGGACGATCCACTTCTACCAGGTATACAAGGCGGCCGGAGCGGATCCGACGCGCGTGCCGATCGGGAGTCTCACCACCAACGAGGCGGAGGTCGCGGAGATGGGAGCGGATGTGGCGTGCGGGCATATCACCGCGGCGCCGTACTTCCGCAACCTGGACAACCCCGAGAACCGTACTTTTCTACAGCGCTACGAGAAGCGATTCGGCAGTACCACTCACGTTACCAGCGGTTGCGAGGCTGCTTACGACCAGGCCCACATGTTCGCTCGGGCACTGGCGGAAGTCGGTTCCACGGACACGGAACGGTTGCGCGGCGCTCTCGTGGGTGCGGAGTTTCAAGCGCCCCAGGGGCTGATAAGGATAGACCCGGACAATAATCATACGTACCTGCACTCGCGTATTGCCCGGGTGAACGCGGAGGGTGAATTCGAAGTCGTCCGGGCTGTTGCGAGGGCGATAAAGCCCGATCCCTACTTGGTATTTCCGGCGTTGAACGACTGGAGCATGTGGCTGCAGGCCTCCGGGTCGAGTTGAATCGCAGTGATGAGGCGGGGGTAGTGACGAGCAATATCATAAAAGACATTCGTGCTCTCCGCGCACTGGTGGTACACCCGCACGACGCGCACGCGGAGGAGTTGCTCAAGCAAGTGCGCCGCATTGGCTGCCACGCCGAGGCGGTGTGGCCGCCGCCGAAGGCGTTGCCGGCTTATGCCGACATGGTTTTTCTGGAGATCAGCGAGAACATCCCCGATCGCATCATGCGGCTCCTAGACGACGACTGGACCCGCCGCCCCACGCTTATCGGAGTGGCAGGCTACGAAAACCCGTCCGTGCTCCAGGGCGTGCTGGATATGAAAGTCGAGGCCGTGCTCACCAAGCCGCTGAAGGCCTATGGCGTGCTCACCAGCATGGTAATGGCGCGCCGGATATGGCACGACCTCAGAGCCAAGGATCGGGCGCTGCAAAAGGTGAAGGAGAAACTTCGCAGCAACCAGACAATCAGCCAGGCGAAGTTCATTCTTATGCGCCTCCACGGGATCGATGAGGACGAGGCGTACAAGACGATCCGGTCACAGGCAATGACCAAGAGAACGACAACCGCGGAAATTGCACAGGCGATCATTAATGCGGATGGAATCCTGGGCAACATAAGTAGCAAAAAAAGTCATAGCAATGACTGATTAAGAAGGAGAAGGAGGAGACCCCCTATGTTCATTTATCCGTACCGATTGCATTAACCGGGCGATACGCTGCACCACCGAAAGGCGTGTAACGCACCGCGACTGTGCCATAAAGCCCGATTGGTGCCCTGTCAGTATTATAACTTACTGATTATAGGTGCCGTAAATTCTGGCACGTGTCGTGCATTCGAGTTATTCGTCCGGAGCGGGAGCCGCTTCATTGCTCGGAGTATGTGACGGGGTCAAATAGGAACCCCGATGTCAGCAACGGCGCTGACGAGCGATTCGAGCATAGCGATATGCGGCCGCCTGAAAGGGCGAATGTGATGGTGGGAGTAGCGATTTAGCTCAGCTCCATAAGGCTGGTCGAAGTTTTTCTTTCGGCCGGCATAGGGAGCGTATGTCCAAATTCTTAAAGCCACTGCCAATTGATGCGTGTGAATCGTATGAATTGCAGGGCTTGAACTTTCGAATAATTTCTGCTCTCTTGTATTGAAAGCCGCTTCGTTCACTGGCGAATGAGGCGCTAAACATGGGCGAAGAAGCCCCCTGGTTCCGCGCATTGAATGCGCTGCGACCGGGGGGCTTTTTTTTGTCCGATCGGTACGGAACCGGGAGCCAGGCTGGCGTGAGCCGTCCCGACCCCTGGTGCGTGTGCTGCGACGAGGAGATGACTGTTATGAAACGACGTGACTTGCTCAAGGGTATGGCGCTCACCGGTGTGGCCGGCGCCACGGGTTTCCCCGGCATCTGGCTGAAGGGAGAGGGCGCGGCTTACGCCGCCAATGGCGAGATTCCGGTGGGCGTGCTGTTCTCGCTCACCGGCACGATCGCCGTGGTCGAGCGCTCGATGCACAACGCCGCGCTCCTCGCCATCGACGAGGTGAACGCGGCCGGGGGTATCAACGGCATGAAGCTCAAGCCCGTGATCGAGGATCCCGCCTCCGATCCGGCCACCTTCGCCGACAAGGCACGGAAGATGGTCCTGGCCGACCGTGTCGCCAGCATCTTCGGCTGCTACACGTCCGCTTCCCGCAAGGCCGTGCTGCCTCCGGTGGAGCGGCGCAAGAACCTGCTCTGGTACCCCACGCTCTATGAAGGGCGCGAGTGCTCCCAGCACGTCATGTACGGCGGCGCGACGCCCAATCAGCAGCAGAAGGAGATCATCCCCTGGCTCGTGGAGAACTTCGGCGGCCGCTTCTACCTCATCGGGTCCAACTACATCTATCCGAAGGAGGAGAACAACGTCTGCAAGATCCTGCTGGAGCAGCTCGGGGGTGAGGTCGTCGGCGAGGAGTACGTGCCGCTTGGCCATTCCGAGTTCAGCTCGGTCATAAACAAGTTCAAGGACACCAAGCCGGACGTGATCTTCTCCACGGTGGTGGGCGACTCGGTCATCGCGCTGCACCGCCAGTACAGGAACGCCGGGCTGGATCCCGCCAACATGCCGATGTTCAGCCTTACGACGTCGGAGGTCGAGGTGGCGGCCATGGGCGGTGAGTTCGCGGCGGGTCACTACACCTCGGCCCCGTACTTCATGAACGTTGACACACCGGCGAACGCCCATTTCGTCGAGGCCTACCAGAAGCGCTTCGGCACAGACGCCGTCACCCACTTCGTCTCCGAAGCCACCTACTTCCAGATCCATCAGTTCGCCGAGGCCGCGAGGAAGCTGGCCAAGAGCGACATCGGTCCGGAGGCCATCCGGGACGCCGCTCGCGGGATGACCCTCGAGGCGCCCCAGGGGCAGGTGAGGGTGGACGAGGAGAATCTGCACACCTGGGTGTGGCCGAAGATCGGCCAATGGGAGTCGAGCGGTCAGGCCAAGGTCATCCGCGAGACACCGGAGTGGGTTCGGCCGCTGCCGTACTGGGCCTACGAGGGCCAGGACTGCACGCGGACCGGCGTCACTCAGGCCTAGCGCTCAGGGCCGCCGGCGTTTCGGCGTCGGCGGCCCGCGAGCGGTTTTCCCCACTCGAGGAGGGCCATGGCAGTGGAATCCTTTTTCTCGCAAGCGTTCACGGGTTTGAGCATAGGCTCGATCCTGCTGCTGATCGCCCTGGGGCTGGCGATCATCTATGGCTCCATGGGCGTCATCAACCTGGCCCACGGCGAATTCCTGATGCTCGGCGCCTACGCCACGTGGTTCATGCAGAGCCAGCTCGGTGTCGGGCTACTGGGTAGCCTGGTTTTCGTGTTCGTCATGGTCGCGGCCTTTGGCTGGCTGCTGGAACGGACCATCGTCCAGTTCCTCTACCATCGCCCGCTGGACACCATCCTCGCCACCTGGGGAATCGGGATCATGCTCCAGCAGGGAATGCGGCTGCTGGCCGGCGGCGAGCTGCGCTACGTGGAGCTGCCCGGCAGCCTGGACGTGACGCTGAGCCTGATGGGGCTGGAGCTGCCGCTTTACCGGATATTCATCATCGTCCTGACCGTCGGGCTTCTGGCCGCGACGTGGTACCTGATGAAGCGCACCGAGTTCGGCATGCGCCTGCGGGCGGTGACCCAGAATCGCGCCATCGCCGAGTCCTACGGCATAAACTCCAAGCGCGTCTACTCCCTTACGTTCGCCTACGGCGCCGGCCTGGCCGGGGTCGCGGGCGCGCTGGTCGCACCGATCAAGAGCGTATCCCCCGACATGGGCACCGCCTTCGTGGTGGACGCGTTCATGGTGGTGGTCATGGGCGGCGTTGGCAGCCTGCTGGGCGCCGTGGTCAGCGCCGGTGTCCTCGGCGAGCTCACCGCGGGCGTGGCCTATCTGCTCAACGACACGCTGGCCAAGGTTCTGGTGTTCCTGACGGTCATCGTCGTCATCCGGTTCCGGCCCCAGGGCCTGTTCCCCGACCGTACCCGCAGCTAGGAGACCAAACCATGTCCCAGAAGTGGCTTCTACCCCTGCTCGGATACGTCGCATTTTCGGTGGCCATCCTCTCGGTCCCCGCGATGGTCGGCGACAACGTATTCCTGCTCAACAAGTACGCGCGTTACCTGGCGCTGGCACTGCCCGCCGTTGCGCTGGCGCTGTGCTGGGGCCAGGCGGGCATCCTCAACCTCGGACAGGGCTTCAGCTTCGGCATCGGCGCCTACGCCATCGCCATGCACCTGAAGCTGGTCGCCAGTGCGTCCAACCCCGGCGGACTGCCGGATTTCATGGGTTGGAACAACGTTGGCGCCTTGCCCTGGTTCTGGGAGCCCTTCCACTCCCTGGGGTTCGCCGTGCTGGCCGGTATCGGCGTGCCCGTGCTGCTCGCTTCCCTGCTGGGGTGGTTCATGTTCCGGGCCCGGATCGCCGGGGTCTTTGTCGCGATCATCACCCTGGCGATGCTGGTCGTCGGCAATCTCCTGGTCGTCGACCAGCAGCGCTACACCGGCGGGCTCAACGGCATGACTGACCTTGCCTGGCTAAACGTGCTGGGCCTCCAGATCGATCCCTACAGCCGCGCGTTTTACTACCTCACGGCCGGTTCGCTGATTGCCGTGCTGATGGCGGGCTTCGTACTGGTTCGCTCCAAGTTCGGGCTCATCCTTCAGGCCATTCGCGGCAACCCCGAACGGGTGCGTTACTTCGGCTACGACGTGGCCCGTTACCAGAGTGTCGCGTTTGCCACCTCGGCCGGCGTGGCGGGCATCGGCGGCATGCTCTACGCGATGGTCCTGGAATTCGCCTCGCCGACGTTCATGGCCGTGCCGCTCTCGCTGGCCTTCGTCATCTGGTGCGCGGTGGGCGGTCGCCAGTCCCTGCTGGCGGCGGCCATAGGGGCCGTGGTCGTCAACGCCATCCAGGGCAGCCTCTCGGAGGCCTTCCTGGACACCGCGCAGCTGCTGGTCGGCGGCATCTTCGTTCTGGTGGTGCTGTTCCTTCCCCGGGGCCTGGGCGGTCTCGTCGAGGACACGGCCACGCGGCTGCACGGCGCAGGCGCAAGGCTTCGCCGTGGTCGGGAGGCCGTCGAGAAATCCGTTGATCTGCCCGTCAAGCGTGGGGAGGTGGCGAAATGAGCGCGATTCTCGACCTGAAAGGCCTCGAGGTCAGTTTCGACGGTTTCAAGGCCGTCAGCGGACTGGATCTGTCGGTGGGCGAAGGTGAGCTGCTTTGCCTGCTCGGGGCGAACGGAGCCGGCAAATCCACGACCCTGGATCTGATCTGCGGCAAGACACTCCCCACGGCCGGCACCATCCGCTTCCGGGACAGGGACATCACCGAGGTGCACGAGTTTCGGCGCGCGCGCCTCGGGATCGGGCGCAAATTCCAGGTGCCTACGGTGTTCCGGGAGCTGACCGTGGAGCAAAACCTGGAGGTGGCCCGGTCGGAGTATCCCGGGGTCCTGAGCACGCTGCGGCGACTGGGTGTTCGCCGCTGTGACCGGCTGGAAGAGGTGCTCGAGCTGGTGGGGCTGACATCCAAGCGCCGGGCCCAGGCGAGCGAGCTCTCCCACGGCGAGACCCAGTGGCTGGAGATCGCCATGCTCGTGATGCAGGACAGCCAGCTCATTCTCATGGACGAGCCCACCGCCGGCATGACCATCGCCGAGACGTCGCGCACCTGCGAGCTGTTCAACCGTCTGCGCGGGCGCCACACGCTCGTCGTCGTGGAGCACGACATGAGCTTCGTGCGCGAGATCGCCGAGCGCATCACCGTCATGCACCAGGGCCAGGTGCTCGCCGAGGGCGGCGTCACGGACATCGAAAACAACGAGGCCGTTCGCGAGGCCTATCTCGGAAGCCGGGGGATTGCACATGCTTAGTTTCGAGGCAGTTCACTCCTACTACGGCAGCAGCGCCGTTCTGCAGGACATCAGCTTCGAGGTGGACGAGGGCAAGCTCCTGGCGGTCGTCGGCCGCAACGGCGTCGGCAAGACCACCTTGATGCGAACCGTCATGGGACTGACGGACCGTGCCCGCGGTCGCATCCGCCTCGCGGATACCGAGCTGCAGAACCACTCGACCTATGAGCGGGCCCGGTCGGGGGTGGCCTACGTGCCCCAGGGCCGGGAGATCATCGGCCGGTTCACCGTCGAGGAAAACCTCCGCATGGGTACCTTCGCCCGCAGGGACGGTCGCCGCGAGATCCCCGGCCTCGTCTACGAGCTATTCCCGGTGCTCGAGGAGATGGCGCAGCGCCGCGGCGGCGACCTATCCGGCGGGCAACAACAACAGCTCGCCATCGGCCGGGCGCTGGCCATGGAGCCCCGGGTGCTGCTGCTCGATGAGCCCACCGAAGGCATTCAGCCGAACATCGTCGAGCTCATCGAGGACGTGGTTATGCGGCTCAACCGGGACTACGGCATCACGGTGGTCCTGGTCGAGCAGAACGTGCCATTCGCCCGTCGTGCAGCCCATGAGTTCCTGATGCTCGACAACGGCCGCATTGCCGCCGGTGGGACCATCGAGGGGCTCACGGACGAACTGGTGGACGAGTACATGACCATCTGACTCCGCCGCCCGCGGGGTCTTCGCTGTCGCAACAAGAAGCCACAGGAGGCTGAAGCCATGAGGCATGGTGATATCTCGAGCAGTTCCGATACCGTCGGCGTGGCGGTCGTCAACTACAAGATGCCGCGGTTGCATACCAAGGCCGAGGTGCTCGACAACGCCCGCAATATCGCCGACATGATCATCGGCATGAAGCAGGGCCTGCCGGGCATGGACCTGGTGATCTTCCCGGAATACAGCACCATGGGGATCATGTACGACCCCAAGGAGATGATGGATACGGCAGCCAGCGTGCCGGGCGATGAGACGGAGATCTTCTCCGAGGCCTGCCGGCAGGCGAACACCTGGGGTGTGTTCTCTTTGACGGGTGAGCGCCACGAAGACCACCCGAACAAGAACCCCTACAACACCCTGATACTGATCGACAACAAGGGCGAGGTCGTTCAGAAATACCGCAAGGTGATCCCGTGGTGCCCCATCGAGGGCTGGTACCCCGGCGACACCACGCACGTCACCGAGGGCCCCAAGGGGCTGAAGATCAGCCTCATCATCTGCGACGACGGCAACTACCCGGAGATCTGGCGCGACTGCGCCATGAAGGGCGCCGAGCTGATCGTTCGCTGCCAGGGCTACATGTACCCGGCCAAGGAGCAGCAGGTGATGATGGCCAAGACCATGGCCTGGGCCAACAACAGCTACGTGGCCGTCGCGAACGCCTCGGGCTTCGACGGCGTCTACTCCTACTTCGGGCACTCCGCCATCATCGGCTTCGACGGCCGCAGTCTAGGCGAGTGCGGCGAGGAGGAAATGGGCATCCAGTACGCCCAGCTCTCGGTCTCGGAAATCCGCGACGCCCGGCAGAACGACCAGTCGCAGAATCACCTGTTCAAGATCCTGCATCGCGGTTACACGGGCATTTACGACTCCGGTGACGGCGACAAGGGCGTGGCCGACTGCCCCTTCGAGTTCTACCGGACCTGGGTCATGGATGCGAAAAAGGCCCAGGAGAACGTAGAAGAGATCACGCGCTCCACCATCGGCGTCGCCCAGTGCCCCGTAGGAAGCCTGCCGCACGAGGGAGTGGAGAAGGCCGCCGGCGGAAGCCGGTAGTACAACGGGCCGGTGGCGCGGTGCGGTCCGCCGCACCGCGCCCATCTCGAACAGGGGGAGTGCCATGCCGTTCATCAACGACGTGCTCGCCGACAATCAGGCCCAGGTGGCAAGCCAGGCCGTTGGCTCGCGGGCAGGCGATCCCGAAGCGGGAGCGGCGGGTAACACCGTCTCGCGATTCCGATTCGATCCGGACGCCGTCGCCGCGTTGTTGCGACGGCGAATTGTCGGTCAGGATCACGTGCTCGACGACCTCGAGTCGGCGCTGCGGGTGGTCAAGGCGGACATCGCCGACCCCGGCAGGCCCTTGTACGTGGCACTCTTCCTGGGCCCGACCGGAGTGGGCAAGACCGAGGTCGTCCGCGTGCTCTCCGAGGCCATTCACGGCAGCCCCGACGCGTTCTGCCGGATCGACATGAACACCCTGTCCCAGGAGCATTACGCCGCCGCGCTGACCGGGGCGCCGCCGGGGTACGTCGGCAGCAAGGAAGGCACGACCCTGCTGGATCCGGCCCGCATCGAGGGCAGCTTCAGCGAGCCGGGAATCGTGCTCTTCGACGAGGTCGAGAAGGCCAGCCGCGAGGTCACCCGGGCGCTGCTGAACGTCTTCGAGACCGGAATGCTCACGCTGACCTCCGGGGCGCGGTCCATCAATTTCCGCAATGCGCTGATCTTCATGACCAGCAATCTGGGGGCTCAGCGCATACATAGCTATGAGCACAGCTGCGCCCGCGGCTGGCGGCGCTACCTGCCGATGACAGTGGGCCGACGCCATCGCGCCATAGAGCGCATCATCGACCAATCCCTGCAGTCCGCCTTCGAGCCGGAGTTCATAAACCGCATCGACAGTCTCACCCGCTTCCACTGGATCGAGCGCAACGCCATGGACGCCCTGATCGACCTGGAGCTGGACAAGCTCAACGGCCGCCTGCGGCGGATCGGCCGCGAGGTCTCTCTCGAGCACGATCTCCGGGATCTGTTGCGCCGCCAGGGCTTCGACCGCCGCTTTGGCGCGCGCTCCATGCGAAGAGCCATGCGCAGATTCGTCGAGGTCCCGCTGGCGAGCGCGCTCATGGGGGAAAACCTGGTCAAACGCGACGGCGCAGACCTCCAGACGTTGGTGGGAAGGGTGGTCAACGGGGACGTCGTGTTCGAGATTCGCGCCTGAGCGTTTGTGCCATGTCAGGACGTCGAGAGCTGTTCGACGGCCAGCGCCCGACTCCTCGGCCGAGGTCGCAGCATGGCTGCAGTGACAGGGGTGGTGGGTAGGTGCGGCTACTTGTTCGGGCTGCGGTGCTCCGCCATTCTCACGCTATCCACTGTTCTCACTACGGACGAATTCTCCACGCATCGCCTCTCCAGATGGGCACATTGAGAATGTGAACTTCACATAGTTGCCTTCTGCCGCCTTTCTCTTCAGAATGTATAGAACGATCAATCTACTTTCAAGTGTGCGATGCGACCTTCGAAACGCGAAACACTGCTGGATACCGCCGAGCGCCTCTTCTACGAGGAGGGGTTCCACGCGACCGGCATCGACCGGGTGGTAGCCGAGGCTGGCGTGGCCCGGATGACGCTCTACAACCACTTTCCGTCCAAGGACGACCTGGTGCGGGCCGTCATCGAGCGCCGGCAGGGGCGGTTCTTCGCGGAGATCCATCGGGCCATCGAGGCGCGCGGAGCGGAGTCGGCGCTCGACGCCGTCGTGGCCGTCCACTGCCTCTGGCTGCGCAGCGTCTCGCGCCATGGCTGCATGCTGATCAAGGCCATGGGCGAGTACGAGCGGCACGGCGCGGACATCCATGCGCTGACGCAGCGCCTCAAGCACGACCTGCTGGCGCTGATCCGCGATGCCCTGGCCCTGGACGGTGAGCCCGCACAGGAGGCGCCGGCCGAGCGAGTGCTGCTGGTGCTGGAAGGGGCCAATGCGCTGGTGCCGGTGCTCGGGGTCGAGCGCACCGTTGACCACATTCAATACATGGTACCCGCCGTCCTGGCGGTGGAGGCCGCATGAAGCCGCTATCCGCAACCGGCTTCGCGGTGCTCGGTGCCGGGCTCATCGCCGTGGCCTACGGGCTGGCCCGTTTCGCCTTCGGTCTGTTCGTGCCGCCCATCCGCGAGGCCCTTGGCCTGTCGCCGGACGTGGTGGGCATCGTCGGCTCCATGGCCTTCGTCAGCTTCGCCCTGACCAGTTTGATCGCTGCCGGTGTCGCCGACCACCTGGGGGCGCGCCGCGCGGCCATGCTCGCCAGTGTCTTCGGGGTGTCCGGCCTGGGGCTGATCAGTCAGTCCACCGACGCGGTAACGCTTGGGGCCGGCGTATTCGCCTGCGGTATCTGCACGGCTTTGATGATGCCCGCCATGTCAGCCGGCGCGGACGCGGCGGTGCATCCACGGCTTCACGGACGGGTCACCGCCGTGATGAATGCCGGCACCAGCGCGGGTGTGGCGGTGTCAGTGCCGGTGGTATTCCTGCTGGCCGATGCCTGGCGCGCGGCGTACGTGTCGTTCGCCATATTGGCCGCCGTCGGGCTCGCCGCCGCCTGGCGTTACGTGCCGGCGGCCTCCAGTGCCCATGGGGACGATCCGCCCGTCAAGCCGCCGATCACGCCGGCGCAGCGCGGCGCGTTGATCCGGCTCGTCGCCTTCGGCTTCGGCATGGGTATGGTAAGCGCCGCCTACTGGGTGTTCGCGCCGGATCTGGCCGTGGCCCAGGGCGGCATGGCGTCGGGGCAGACCGGCCTGCTGTGGCTGACCGTCGGCCTGGTCGGCCTGGGTGGTGGACTCGCCGGGGACATGATCGACCGCCACGGCGCGGCCGTGACCCAGGGCGCCGCCCTGGTGATGCTGGCGGGTGGTCTGGCGCTGCTCGCGGCCGCCCCGACAAACCTGGTGCTGGCGCTGGTGTCGGCCGGCCTGTTCGGTCTGGCCTACATGACGCTTACCGGGGTCTACCTGGTGACGGGCATCAGGCTGCTGCCGTCCCGGCCGTCGCTGGGGCCGGTGCTGCCGTTCCTGTCGATTGCCGTCGGCCAGGCCGTCGGCTCGCCTCTCGTGGGTCTCGCAGTCGCGAAATTCGGGTACATCGCGGCGTTCCTGGCCTTTGCCGGTCTGGGCCTGTTGGTCGCCGCCGGGTCACGGCTCTTCCCCGGGCGGGCACCGGCCACGGCGGCCGTTACCCCGGATCCGGCGGCATGATCCGGTTATTGCCCGAGCGGTGGAATGCGCTTCGCTATTCCACCCTGCAAAACGATACCGACTCCTGCGGCCGCGAACGAAGTTGGGGAAGGCATTGCGGCGGGGCGGCGCTCCCCCGCGGGGTGGGACGGCACCTGTAGGAGCGCCGCAAGGCGCGATGGTGCGGGGTCGACTTCATACCGCATCGCTGCAGGTGCCGTGGAGCCGGTGTAGGAGAGGTCCCTGGCCGCGAACCGGCAGCCCATCCGTCGCCGCGGGGACGCGCCTCCCACAGCGGGTTGGTGGGGCCCGGCGGGTGTTCCGCTGCGGGAGCGGCGTCCCCGCTGCAATGGATCGCGGGTTGCGGTGCGCGCCGCGCCGACACCTCTGCACAAAAAAAGCGGGCCGAAGCCCGCTTTCGCTTACCTGCCGGGAAAGTCAGTCCACTGATCAGGAGGCGGGCGCCTCCCAGTAATTGAGGTCCGGGCTGATCCCGTTGGCGGCGGCGCGCTTACCGTCGGAATTCACCGCCATGGTGGGCGCGTCCACGAGGCCGGATTTCACCAGGTAGTCGGTGGCCGGATCGAGGTCGCTGATCGGAGCGCGCTGGACCACCGTGGCAGCCTCGGCGCTCGCGTCGATCAGGTGGCTGTCCTTGAGGTAGTCCTGGGCCGGATCGCTCATGGCGAAGGCCGAGCCGGTGGCAATCATGGTGGTGGCGAATACAAGCGTCTTGATGGTCTTCATGGTCTAGCTCCTTGTAGCGGAAGTGTGGTTGTACATATGTCTGTCGTAACTTGTACAGTCTTAGTACATGTCTGTCTAGCTGTTGGTCGCTTCTTTCGGGTAATTGCTTCGAAACGGTTCGTTTCTTGCCTCGAAACAGTTCCTTTCTCCTGGGTTCGCTGGTGAGCGCCATCGCTCAACCTGTGAGTGCATGATCCGGATTTGATGCACCGCGCAACATTCGTTGGATTACGCATTCGGCTAAGGGGAAATACGTACTGGGAAGGGATCTGGATGCAGCGGGTCTGATAGCTCGGACAAGACGATGCAGGAGCGGCCCCTGGCCGCGAACGGTGAACGACAAGGCACCGCGGCAGGGACGCCCCTCCTCACGCCCGGTTCGCGACGCCGATTCCTGTAGGAGCGTCGCAAGGCGCGATCTCGCAGGTACCATTGCGCATGAAGGTGCCTCCGCCGCTCCCCGGGGCCCTCTCAGATGAAGCCAGAGGGCTACACGGAAGCCGCCCCGGCAACCAATCGACTCCACCTTGCGACGGACAGTACTATTCCAGCCAGGAGGACGGCGCGTGGCATCGGCGTCGTCACGAACAGGACGAGCAAATCGTGACCGAGATCGACGTCTTTACCGAGTTCGCCATCATGCTGGCCGTCGCCGCCGCGGGCGGGGCGTTGGGCCTGCTGTTGCGTCAGCCGCTGATCGTCGCGTTCATCGCGGTGGGCATCGCCCTGGGCCCGTCGGTGACCGGGCTGGTCACCGCCGCCGACCAGCTGGACCTGCTGGCGAAGCTCGGCATCACGCTGCTGCTGTTCGTGGTGGGGCTGCGGCTGGACATCCAGCTGATCCGGACCATGGGTCCGGTAGCCCTCGCCACGGGCCTCGGTCAGGTGATCTTCACCGCCGTGGTGGGCTATTTCATCGCGCTGGGATTCGGTTTCTCGTCCATCGCGGCGGTCTACATCGCCGTGGCGCTGACCTTCTCCAGCACCATCATCATCGTCAAGCTGCTCTCCGACAAACGCGAGATCGACTCCCTGCACGGCCGGATCGCCGTGGGCTTTCTCATCGTCCAGGACATCGTCGTCGTGCTGGCCATGATCGCGCTGGCGGCCCTGGGCGCGGACACCGGCGCGGGGCCCGTCTGGCAACAGATGCTCGGCGTGGTGCTCAAGGGCGTCGCGTTTCTGGCGGTGATCGCCCTGGCCATGCGCTACGTGCTCAACGGCCTCGTGCACCGGCTGGCGCGCATACCCGAGCTGCTGATCCTTTTCGCCATCGCCTGGGCCGTGTCCCTGGCCGCCGTGGGTGAAGTGCTGGGGTTCAGCAAGGAGGTCGGTGCCTTCCTGGGCGGCGTGTCCCTGGCTTCGACACCCGTCCGGGACCTCATGGCAGCGCGGCTGGTCACCCTGCGAGACTTCCTGCTGCTGTTCTTCTTCATCGATCTCGGCGCGCAGCTCGACCTGGGCATGATCGGCGCGGAGTTGGACGCCGCCGTCGCGTTCTCCGTGTTCGTGCTCGTGGGCAACCCGCTGATCGTGGTGGCGATCATGGCCTACATGGGTTACCGCCCGCGAACCGGGTTCCTGGCCGGGCTGACGGTGGCCCAGGTGAGCGAGTTCTCGCTGATCCTGGTCGCGCTCGGAGCGACCCTGGGCCATGTCGGTCAGGAGGTGGTCGGCCTGACGACGCTGGTGGCGCTCATCACCATCAGCGCCTCGACGTACATGATCCTCTACTCCCACCAGCTCTACGGATGGCTCGCGCCGGCGCTGCAGATCTTCGAGCGGCCCGGCATTGTCGACCGGGAGGCCGCCTTCTCCGAGCCGGATTCCGGCCAGCCTGCGGAGGTCGTGGTTTTCGGCGCGGGCCGTTTCGGCGCCGCGGCCCTGCGCGAGCTGACCCAGCAGGGCGTCGGCGTGCTGGCGGTGGATTTCGATCCGGAGGCCGTCCGGTCCATCCGCGAGCTGCATATACCGGTACAGTACGGGGATGCGGGGGATCCGGAATTCCTGGCCGGGCTGCCGCTCCACCAGGTGCGATGGGTCATAAGCTCGGTCCGTGACCCACAGAGCAATCACACGCTACTGGCGGGGCTGCGCGAGCATGGCTTCGGGGGCCGGATCGCGGTCGTGGCCCATTCGGAGCACGAGGCGCGGGCCCTCGCCGACAACGGCGTGGACGATATTATTCGGCCGTATCGGGACGCGGCGCGGGACGTGGTGCAACGCCTCGTGCCCGACGCGACGAGCCGGCCCGCGACGGAGGAGCGAGGGGTATCATGAAGCGGATTCTGGCAGCGACGGACCTTTCCGAGCGCGCGTCGTCCGCGGTGACACGGGCCAGCCAGCTCGCCGGGTTACACGGCGGCCGAGTGTCACTGCTGCACGTCATGCATCCCATCCCGGAGGGCAACTGGCTGGGCAAAGGCTGGGTCGGTCTCGACGACGGCGAAGCCGCGCGGGCTGAGGCGCTGCAGCAGCTCAAGGCCCTGGCCGGCAGTGATACCGCGGTGGACGACTGCCAGGTGGCGGAAGGCAAGCCCTTCGTGGAGATCATTCGCCACAGCCGCGCCACCGATGCTGACCTGACCGTGGTCGGCGCCCATGGCGCGCATTTCGTGCGCGATCTCTTCCTGGGAACCACCGCCGAGCGGGTGGTGCGCAAGAGCGACCGCCCCGTGCTGGTCGTCAAGCAGGCCGGGGACAGGCCCTACCGCCGCGTACTGATCGCCACGGACTTCTCCGAGAGCAGCCGTCATGCCGTGGAGTTCGCCATGAACCTGGCGCCCGAGGCCGAGGTCACGCTGCTGCATGTCTACGACGACTGGTTCGTGCTGCCCATGCGCCGCGCCGGCGCCAAGGACCAGGACATCGACAGCGCCCACCGGCAGATGCTTGAGGCGTTGCATCCGGAGATGGAGGAGTCCCTGAAGGACGTGCGCATCGTCGAGCGCGCCCAGCGGCGGATCATCCCCGGCTACCCCGGCACCACCATCGTCGAAGAAGCCCGAACCGCCGCCGCCGACCTGGTGGTCATGGGCGCGCGCGGCCACGGCAGCGTCTACTACGCGCTGCTCGGCAGCACGGCCGAGCACGTCATGCGCGAGGCCCGTTGCGACGTCCTGGCCGTGCGCCGCGGCAAGCCGCAGCTCGAGCTCCCCTGAAGCTGGCGCCGACGCCGGTTTCCGGAATCGCCCCGTAGGAGCGGTCCCCTGGCCGCGAACGGGCAGGCTAAAGAATTCGCGGCGAGGTCGCCGCTCCCACAACGCAATGCCCGGCGAGTGCCGCGAGCCCGCTGTGGGAGGCACGTCCCCGCGGCGACGGGCACCCGACTGGTTCGCGGCGAGGACGCCCCTCCCACAGCGGGCCGGAAGCCGCCGGGTATCAAGCCCGGCTCCCGGTCCTAGGGGCGATGGGTTTAAACCGGGCTTCGCGGCCAGGTCGCCGCTCCCACAACCCAGTGCCCGCCGAGCGCCGCGAGCCCGCTGTGGGAGGCGCGTCCCCGCGGCGACCGGCACCCGACCAAGTGCCCCTCCCACAACGCAATGCCCGCCGAGTGCCGCGAGCCCACTGTGGGAGGCGCGTCCCCGCGGCGACCGACCCGCGGCCAGGGGCCGCTCCTATCCCGGACCCCAGGACCTCTGTAGGAGCGGCGCAAGCCGCGATCCGTTTTGGTTGCGGCACCCGGCATCGCGCCTTGCGGTGTCTCGACGGATGTAGGTCGGCACCGCACCAAGCCGCAGTTCGATCCGCGCTGGGGCGCGCCGCTTCCCGGCTCAGAAAGTGCCGATGGTCGAGCCGAGTATTACGACGGCCACCAGAGAAAGCACGGGTCCCGCGGCGGCGACCATAAAGATGTCCAGATAAGCGTCCCGGTGGGTCAGCCGGCAGATGGAGAGCAGCGTGATCACCGCACCGTTGTGGGGCAGAGCATCCAGCCCGCCCGTGGCGATGGCCGTGACACGGTGCATGAGCTCCGGTGAGATGCCGGCAGTCTGGCCCAGCGCCAGGTAGGTATCGCCCAGGGTCTGCAGGGCGATGCTCATGCCGCCGGAGGCGGAGCCGGTGATCCCGGCCAGCACGTTCACCGCGATGGACAGCGAGATCAGCGGGTTGTCCGGGGCCACGCCCAGGACCCCGTCGCGGATGAGCGCGAAGCCCGGCAGCGAGGCGATCACCGCGCCGAAGCCCACCAGCGAGGCGGTGTTGAAAATGGGCAACACGGCGGCGTTGGCGCCGTCGTCCACGCTGCGTTTCAGCGAGGCCCGCAGCCCGGGGCTGACCGCCACCAGAAAGAGCAGCGCCAGCACCAGCGCGCAGATGATCGCCCACACGCCCTTCACCGAAGCGACGCTGGTGGCACCGTAGAGCGGCTGGGCCAGGTAGCCGGTATCCAGGGCCGGAAAGACCAGCGTGGAGAACACGTAGTTCAGGGCGATCACCAGCACGATGGGCGACAGCGCCAGGCCGAACGGCATGGTAGCCCCCTCCCTGGCGGGCAGTTCGGGGATCTCCATCAGGTCGAAGCCTTCCCCCTGGGCGTGCTCGCGCAGCTCCTTCAGCCCGGCTGACGGCGCGGCGCCGTGCCGGGGCTGGTAGCCTTCGCCGGCCTGGGCCGCCCGTCGTGCCCGGAAGCCCAGCCAGCCGATTCCGAAGCCGAACATGATCACCCCGGCAATGACACCCAGCCCCGGTGCCGCGAAAGGCGTGGTGTTGAAGTAGGGCATGGGGATGGCGTTCTGGATGGCCGGTGTGCCGGGCAGCGCCGTCATGGTGAAGGTGAACGCCCCCAGGGCGATGGCTGCCGGGATCAGCCTTTTGGGCACCTCGGCCTGCTGGAACATGGCCGCGGCGATGGGGTAAACGGCGAAGGCCACCACGAACAGCGACACCCCGCCGTAGGTGAGCACCGCACACGCCAGCACCACGGCCAGGATGGCGTTGCGCGTGCCCAGCCAGTGGACGAAGCGCGAGGAAATAACGCCCGCGGCGCCGGAGTCCTCCATGAAGCGGCCGAACAGCGCCCCCAGCAGGAACAGCGGGAAGTACAGGGCGATGAACCGGCCGGCCGCCGGCATGAACACCTGGGTGTAGCTGGCCAGCAGTGGCGTGCCCCAGGCGAACATCACGGCCAGCGCCGCCACCAGGGGCGCCAGCACCAGCACGCTGATGCCCCGGTAGGCCAGGTAGATCAATGCGGCCAGGGCGAGGAGGATGCCGGCGATGCTCATGACTTGTCTTCCCGTTCCGCCAGGCCGGGCACGTCGGCCACACGGGCCACGTCGCCCAGCAGATTGATGGTGGAACGCTGGCCCAGGTCGTCGAAATGTTCGGCCAGCCACTGCTCCGCCGCGCGGTAGCCAATGTCGTGCAGCCGCTCCAGAAAACCCCATTCCGGGTTGAGCTTGCTGGAGGCGCTGAAGCCCGCCATCTCCTTCTGGGCCTCCACCCGGTGCAGATTCAGCCCGTCGATGCGGCGGAACAGCGCCCCCGCGTAGGACTCACCGCTCGCCTGGCCCTCCCGCAGGGCCTCCTTGATCAGCGCCAGGGTCTGCAGCTCCTGGTTCATGCTGGCGTTGAAGCTGATCTCGTTGATGCGGTCGATAATCTCGTGGGCCTGGCTGGGCACGCCGGGTCGCTCCACCGGGTTGATCTGCACCAGCATCAGGTCGCTGGGATCGCTCTCCGCCACCAGCGGCAGCAGCGCGGGATTGCTGGTGTAGCCGCCATCCCAGTAATGCTCGCCGTCGATCTCCACGGCGTGGAACAGCACCGGTAGGCAGGCGGAGGCCAGCACGGCGTCGCGGCTGAGCTCAGCGTTGCGGAACACCCGGGGATGGCCGGTGCGCACATTGGTGGCGCAGACGAACACCCGCGGCCGTTCGCTGGACCGCAACGCGTCGAAGTCCACGTGGCGCTCCAGGGTATCCCGCAAGGGATTGAGATTGAACGGATTGAGCTGATACGGGGAGACGAGCCGGGAGAAGACGTCGTAGAGCCGCTGTACCGGCGAGCCGCTGATCTGCCAGTGCTGGAACAGCGCGGCGAACGGCGAGAGCTGGAAAGGCGCGCCCCCGGCCCGCCCCACGTCGCTCCAGAACCCGCGCAGGGCCTGCCGGGCACCTTCCCGACCGCCGACGCGCAGCCCATGGGCCAGCACCACCGCGTTCATGGCGCCGGCGCTGGTACCGCTGACGCCGCCGATATCAATCCGCCCGTCCGCCAGCAGGCGATCCAGCACGCCCCAGGTGAAAGCGCCGTGGGAGCCGCCGCCCTGCAGTGCCAGGTCCAGGGATTTCGAAGGTTCGCGCTTCGGCATCGGGCCACCTGCCTTTCGCCAGAAGTAGGCAGTCTCTCACGATGAACCCCGCGCCGACGCCTCCGGGCGGCATTTGCCACGCTGTCGGGGGCCTCCACGCGGGGTGGCCTTTTTGATCATTCGGCTTCGTTGTGGCTTGGTAGCGACATGCGCGCCCGCCCGACTGCCCGCCGCCGCCGGGCCGAAGTAGCAACGGAAAAGAGGAATCGCCATGGGCAGGTCGGAACGGCCCCGTTTGGGTCTTCCATACGTCGGTGCTGCTGCTCAGCGGCGGTCTGGCCGCCATGCAAACCGTCTCCATACTGGCGGCGTTCCCGTTCATGAGCCTCATGGTGTTCAGGCGGGCGCGCTCCTGCGGCCGAACGCCGCCAGACCGAGCTGCACCAGGCGCTGCTGCAGGAGCGCCTGCAGCGGTTGCTGGAGACCATGGAGGAACGGGAGCCGGACCAGGATTCGACGGCGGGCGGGCGCGAGGAGTGGTAGCGTCTGTTGCTCTCCGGCGGCGCCTCCCCCTCTCCCCATCCCTCTCCCACCAGGGGAGAGGGGCCTGGCGCGGCGGACGTTTCCGGGGGCAGTCACCGTTATTCTCAGCGTGGCGACAGCACCACGCCCCTCCCCTCATCGCTCTCCCCATTCCTCTCCCACCCGGGGAGAGGGGGCTAGGTGCGGCAGACGTGTCCGGGGCAGCCATCGTTGGTCCCAGCGTGGCAGCAGCATTACGCCCCTCTCCCCTCGTGGGAGAGGGGACGGGGGAGAGGGGGGAGGCGCCAAAAGGGCGCGCAGCCCAACGGCCATCGCGATGGACCGGTTTGGGTTGAGCAGGTGTTGTAGGGGCGGCCCCTGGCCGCGAACGGGCAGGGAAAGGAATTCGCGGCGAGGACGCCCCTCCCACAGCGGGCCGGAAGCCGCGGGGTATCAGGCGGGGTGCGGGGGCCCGGTCCCCGGGGCGATGCGGTTGGACGGGTCCTTCGCAGCGGGGACGCCCCTCCCACAGCGGGTTGGAGGCCATGGGCCATCGGGCAGGGTG
The DNA here is from genome assembly GCA_013519935.1 of Ectothiorhodospiraceae bacterium WFHF3C12. Classification (GTDB taxonomy): domain Bacteria; phylum Pseudomonadota; class Gammaproteobacteria; order Nitrococcales; family Nitrococcaceae; genus WFHF3C12. Next base: position 83,756 of record JACDUA010000007.1, read on the forward strand.
TGGGAGCCCCGCCCCCGGGGCGATGCCTTTAGTCCGGCTTTCGCGGCGAGGTCGCCGCTCCCACAACACAGTGCCCGCCGAGTGCCGCGAGCCCGCCGTGGGAGCCTCGCCCCCGGGGCGATGCCTTTAGTCCGGCTTTCGCAACGAGGTCGCCGCTCCCACAACGCGATGCACGCCCAGGTGCCGCGAGCCCGCTGTGGGAGGCGCGTCCCCGCGGCGACCGGCCCCTGAGCGGTTCGCGGGCAGGGGCCGCTCCCACGCCATAGCGGCTACCCCATGACCATCCCGTTAAAGACCCTCCCGGCCGGATGGTAATTCCCGCACTGCGTCATTAGACTTAACCGTTCGTTGTTTCCCGTTATGCCCGTCCGAATCGAGGATTACTCCCCGTTATGACCAGCACCGCCCGCATCCGCGAGATCCCCTACAACTACACCTCTTTCTCCGACAAGGAGATCGTCCTGCGCTACCTGGGCCGGGAAGCCTGGGACACGCTGAACGAGCTGCGCGCCGAGCGCCAGACCGGCATCTCCGCGCGGATGCTCTTCGAGGTGCTGGGGGATCTCTGGGTCGTCAAGCGCAACCCCTACATCCAGGACGACCTGCTGGAGAACGGCAAGCGGCTGCGGGCGCTGGTGGACGCCATGAACCACCGGCTGGACCAGATCGTGGCCCGCTCCCAGGGCAATCAGAAGGCCCTGGACCTGGTCCAGCAGGCCCGCGAGGCGGTGGACGCGTTCGAGGCCTGGTTCCCGGCCATGCGCGGCAAGCGCGAGCGGGCCCGCAAGGCCTTTGGCCGCTACACCCGTTCGGACAACATCTGCTTCGACGGCCTCTCCCGGGTCTCCCACCAGACCGACGCCACCGACTGGCGCGTGGAGGTGCCCTTCGTCGTCCTCACGCCGGACACGGAGGAGGAGATGGCCACGCTGGTGAAGACGGCCATCGAGCTGGGGCTGACGGTCATCCCCCGCGGCGGCGGCACGGGCTACACCGGCGGCGCGGTGCCCATGCACGAGGACTGCGCGGTCATCAACACCGAGAAGCTGGAAGGGCTGGGCAAGGTGGAGCTGAAGAAGCTCCCGGGCCTGGACCACGAGGTGGCTACGGTCCGCGCCGAGGCCGGCGTGGTCACCCGCCGGGTGTCGGACCTCGCCGGGGCCAACGGCTACGTGTTCGCCGTGGACCCCACCTCCCAGGACGCCTCCACCATCGGCGGCAACGTGGCCATGAACGCCGGCGGCAAGAAGGCGGTGCTCTGGGGCACGGCCCTGGACAACCTCGCTTCCTGGCGCATGGTCACCCCGGACGCCGAGTGGCTGGACGTGGAGCGGATCAACCACAACCAGGGAAAGATCCACGACCAGGAGACGGTGGAGTTCCGCGTTACGCGCTACGAGGCCGACGGCAAGACCCAGAAGGGCGAGCCGGAGGTCATCACCATTCCGGGTTCAACCTTCCGCAAGGTGGGCCTGGGCAAGGACGTCACCGACAAGTTCCTGAACGGCGTGCCGGGCGTGCAGAAGGAGGGCTGCGACGGGCTCATCACCTCCGCCACCTTCGTGCTGCACGTCATGCCCAAGCACATGCGCACGGTGTGCCTGGAGTTCTACGGCACCGACCTGCACGAGGCCGTTCCGGCCATCGTGGAGATCGTCGACGACCTGCAGGCCGACGAGCAGGTGAAGCTGGCCGGCCTGGAGCACCTGGACGAGCGCTACGTGCGCGCCGTGGGCTACGCGCCCAAGGGCTCGCGCGGCGAGAAGCCCAAGATGGTGCTGGTGGCGGATCTCGCCGCCGACGACGAGGATGCCTGCGCCAACGCCGCCTCGCGCATGGTGCGCATGGCCAACAAGCGCAACGCCGACGGCTTCATCGCCGTCTCCGCCGAGGCGCGCAAGACGTTCTGGGCGGACCGCTCCCGCACCGCCGCCATCGCCGCCCACACCAACGCCTTCAAGATCAACGAGGACGTGGTCATCCCGCTGGACCGGCTGGCCGAGTACAGCGAGGGCATCGAGCGGATCAACATCGTCCACTCCATGAAGAACAAGCTGCGGCTGCTGAACGCCCTGCGCGAGCACCTCACCGGGCCGATGCCGGAGCTCAAGCAGCGGCCGGACTATCTCGACCGGGAGGACTACGAGGCCAGCGAGGAGGGCGGCTCCATCCTGGAGCGCAAGTGCGCCGCCGCCATCCAGCTCCTGGCCGACGTCACCGACCGCTGGCATGCCATCCTGGACAACATGGACGGTGACCCGGTCGCCCTGAACGCTCTGCTGGACGACACCGCCCGCGCCGACGTGCGCGAGGGCGACACCATCGCCAACCTGCTGCTGCGCCGCAGCCTGCGCATCTCCTACCGCAACGAGGTGGAGGCGAAGCTCAAGGAGATCTTCGACGGCCGCGACCTGGCCCCCGTGCGCAAGCGCATCGACGAGATCCACCAGGAAGTGCTCTCCAGCCGGCTGTTCGTCGCCCTGCACATGCACGCCGGCGACGGCAACGTGCACACCAACATCCCGGTCAACTCCAACGACTACGAGATGATGCACGAGGCCGACCGCATCGTGGACCAGGTCATGGAGCTGGCCGGTGAGCTCAACGGCGTCATCTCCGGCGAGCACGGTATCGGCATCACCAAGATGCAGTACCTGGACCGGGCCGTGGTGGACCGCTTCACCGAGTACAAGCACAAGGTGGACCCGCAGGACTGGTTCAACCGCGGCAAGCTGCAGTCCGGCTCCGGTCTTTCCAACGCCTACACGCCGTCCCTGCGCCTGGTGCAGCAGGAGGCGCTGATCCTGGAAGCCACCGAGCTCGGCGAGCTCAACGACGACATCAAGGACTGCCTGCGCTGCGGCAAGTGCAAGCCCGTGTGCACCACCCACGTGCCCCGGGCCAACCTGCTCTACAACCCGCGCAACAAGATCCTGGCCACCGGGCTGATGGTGGAGGCCGTGCTCTACGAGGAGCAGACCCGCCGCGGCATCTCCCTGCATCACTGGACGGAGATGAACGATGTGGCCGACCACTGCACCATCTGCCACCGCTGCGTGACGCCCTGCCCGGTGAACATCGACTTCGGCGACGTCACCATCAAGATGCGCCATATCCTGAAGAAGCGCGGCCAGCGCACCTCCAGCCCGGCCACGGCGGCGTCCATGGCGTTCCTCAACGTCAAGGACGCCCGCACCATCAAGCTCATGCGCAAGGGCATGATCGAGTACGGCTACGGCGCCCAGCGCCTGGGCCACCAGGTCTTCCGCAGTCTGGGTCTGGCCGGGACGAAGGACACCGTGCCCGACAGCGACGTGAAGCGCCGCCCCAGGCACACCCGCGATCTGTCCAACGTGCCGGCGCAGGTGATTCACTTCGTCAAGAAGCCCATGCCGGGCAACCTGCCCAACAAGACCATGCGCCAGCTCATCGGCGCCGAGGACGCCAAGACCGTCCCCATCCTCCGCGACCCCAACAAGGTCACCGAGGACTCCGACGCCGTGTTCTACTTCCCCGGCTGCGGCTCCGAGCGCCTGTTCAGCCAGATCGGCATGGCAACACTCGCCATGCTCTATGACGCCGGCGCCCAGACCGTCCTGCCGCCCGGATACCTGTGCTGTGGCTACCCGCAGACCTCCAATGGCGACGTCGAGAAGGGCCAGCAGATCACCACCGAGAACCGCGTCCTGTTTCACCGGGTGGCCAACACCCTGAACTACATGGACATCAAGACGGTGATCGTCTCCTGCGGCACCTGCATGGATCAGCTGCTGAAATACGAGTTCGAGAAGATCTTCCCCGGCTGCCGGTTGCTGGACATCCACGAATACCTGCTGGAGAAGGGCTACAAGCTCGACGGCGTGGACGGCGTGCAGTACATGTACCACGACCCCTGCCACACCCCCATGAAGACCCACGACCCGCAGAAGACCGCCAGCACCCTCATGGGCAAGGAAGTCCCGCTGAACGACCGCTGCTGCGGCGAGGCCGGCACCTTCGCCGTCAGCCGCCCGGACATCGCCACCCAGGTGCGTTTCCGCAAGGAAGAGGAATTCAACAAAGGCCTCACCGAGCTGACGGGCCAACCCGTGGCCGAGAAGGGCCAGGTGAAGATGCTGACCTCATGCCCGGCTTGCCTGCAGGGCCTGTCTCGCTACGAGCAGGACACCGGCGTTGAGGCGGACTACATTGTGGTGGAGATGGCGAAGCACCTTCTTGGGGAGGGATGGCAGAAGCAGTTTATTGAGACTGCGCAGGCAGGGGGGGTGGAGAAGGTTCTATTATGAGCGGTTAGTGTTTGGCATAGGTTTACGTCAGTCCTTCGCCGAACCGGTTATTGGCACTTTGGCTGCATAGAGAATTGCCGCTGCTCGAATCGCGACGATACCGAAATACAATAAGTTATCCTACCAAGGGAGAGATCTGTAGAAGCGTTCTACCGACCCATATGCTGATTCGAAATCAGGGAGTTCGGGAACTTCTAGCTCTAGGGTGCTCCATTCGGCAGAGGCTCGCCTCTTAATATCGGGATCGGCTAGTGAGGCACGAGTCGGAGAAATGCTGCGGGCTTGTGCTTTCGTGATGAGCGCTTGCAGAATCTCCGCTTTTTCTGCTGCGTTCGGGGGGAGCTCGCGTACAAGGTAATCAATATCATAGACATCCTGTCGTCGATTCCGTCCCCTAGATGATTGTTGTAGCAAGGCACGGAGCTTTTCGGCGATAAGATCGACAAGGCTATAGACACGAAGTCCCGCATCGAACTGATCGAAGCGTACTAATTCTACCGCATGGACGGGCTCATGGAAGCTAATCTCCACCTTGAGTACGTCAGGGCATTGTCCACGCAAAAGACGGTCATGAGTAGCACTGCCACGATGCGCGTATGCGATTTTCGCTTCCAGAGCAGGGAAGTTGGCTGTGGTGAAGTTGTCCTTCCGCGGCTTCCTTTCTATTATTCTGGACTCGGCATTCGAGAGTTGGATATCCTAGCCTAGCAGCAGAACGTCGGAGTTCAGGGTTGAGTGATTCGCGCAATTTGCTCTCAAGATCATCCGTTGGTTCGATCTGTGCCGTAAAATCTACGTCTGCGGTTTGGCGTGGGCTTGCGTACACCAAGCCCATCAAAACTCCACCCTTAAGGTAAAGCTTATCGCCATAGTCTTCGCTCGCTCCGATCGCAGCAAGTAACACCTCTGTGGCCTGACGCTCTACATAACGATGTGGATCGCGCCGAGCTTGATCAACCCAAGATCCGATATCGACAATAATTGGCTCTCGTTCAAGCGACATTAAGGGAAATCATCCATTTTTCGGAATATTGTGGTGCGAATGGTCGTGTAGGATCTAGTACGCGAGAACTTCCCCGCTGAGCGAGATTTTTCCAGCGCTCGACGCGTTCATCCTTCATGCCTATAAGTTCGTCGATAATGTATCCCGCTCGAATCTTGGTGATAGTGCGTGGGCTATTTTGTACGGTTGTTATAATGTCATCTAAATAAGTTCCGGCATGTTCTCGCCACACGTCGAGTACATGCGCCATTCCACCGCAAATGCCGGGCTCCTCCAGCATGTCGACAAACGTTTGGCCTATAGTCGCTATTCGTGCGAAGGAGTCTCGTATTGGAATAGAATCCCCTAAGTTTATGGTTCGAAATATGATGGTTTCGCGGCCACGAACATTTTTTGGATGATTCACCCCCTGCAGGGATACAATTTGGTGTTCGTCAAGCGTTTGGAGTGTGTGCTCGCCATAGTCATGTAACATGGCCTGTCGCAGCAAATTGGGGAGTATTTTTTGGTGTGGAGCGGTCATATGCAGCGCTCTGGGTCGGCGGTCTGTTAACCCGAAGCGCGCCATTGCTGATAGATGTGATACATAGCAAAAACGGTCTACTATGCAGCATATTTCCTCAGTAGGCCTGTCGCTATTTTCGAGTATCCGGTACGCGCGGTTTTTGTAATCTCGATCGGGAAAAATGATGCCGGCCTTTAAAAGCCCTCGACGACGCCGTCCTAGGTCGTCTTGGTCGGGTATGCCTTTGCGAGTGTGCAGCTTTTGGTTACTTTCAAAGAGCTTGCGGAGTTCTTGGAAGAGTTGGTAAGGGGTGACGACGGGAGATGAAGATGCACGGAGGCGTTCAGCTAGGGCGGCTTCGAGTTTGGTTAGCCGAGGCTTTGTGCTGTAAGTGAGTGTTTGTGGCATTCTGCTCATTCGCTTTAACGGCTACCCTCTATCTCCGATGTCCTAAGGACATCGGGGTGTAAGCGTATGGTCTGCCGGTAAAAGGAGACACTCATCTAGGGGAGAAACCGGGGACACACCACAGGTTTTGCCGAGAGGAAAGGTCTACCGGATACAGTTTAACATTCCAACACCGGTCGGCTCCGGGGTCATCCTGAGGGGTTGGCGGGTGGGGTCGGACCAGCGCAACTAGCGGAAGTGGCGGTAAAATGGAGCGCCGAGGAAGGTGTTCTAGGCTCTTAGAAGGGCCATTTCGAGGCGTGAATTGACGTTCTAAGGAGGGAACGATGCTGCGAGCCAACCGGGTATTACTGCCGGGCCATGTCTGGCACATCACCCATCGCCGCCATCGCCAGCAGGCCGCGGGGTCAGGTCTTGCAATCAAGCACCCATGACCTACTCTTCCAAGTCATCACGAATCTAACCGCGAAGGGACTCGCCCATGCCCTTCAACGACATCGAGCGAGAGGCGACGGGGTCAGGTCTTAGTATTGCCACATTTCGGACCGTGCCTCGCCAGTGCATGATTGCACGACCTGACCCCTTAACTTAATTGTTGCAGCCCGGTCGCCTGAGTGACCGGGCGGGTTCTGCCCCGATTTCACGGACACATCCATTAAGGCCCATACTGGGCGAGGAGGTGTCCGATGGCAAAGCGCAAGCGCTACACACAGGAGTTCAAGCAGGAGGCGGTGCGGCTGGCCCGCTCGAGCTCGGACTCGGTGAGCAAGATCGCCCGGGATCTGGGGCTGAACCCAAACATGTTGAGCCGCTGGTGCCGGGAGCTGGAGGCCGACGGGGCCAAGGCCTTCCGCGGTCAGGGCAATGCTCGGGATGAGGAGGTGGCACGGCTGCGCCGGGAGCTCGCCCAGGTCAAGCAGGAACGGGATTTTTTAAAGGACGCGGCAGCGTACTTCGCCAAAGAGTCGAAGTAAGGTACGGCGTGATAGCACGCTGCCGCGAGCAGTATCCGATCAAGCTGATGTGCCGGTGTCTGAACGTCTCCCGCAGCGGCTACTACGCCTGGCAGCGGCGCGGTCCCTCGCGCCGGGCCCGGGCCAATGCCCGGTTGCTGGAGCAGATCCAGGACAAGCACGACGACAGCGACCAGGTCCTGGGGGCAGCGGGCATTCGCGATGCGCTGTGCTACGAGGGCGAGCGGTGCAGCGTTAACCGTGTTGCACGGCTAATGCGCCAGGCGGGACTGCGCGGCATCCCGGCGAAGCGGCGCTGGCGCTCAAAGTCCAGCGGTCAACGCCCCGATGGGATCGACAACGAGCTCGAACGGGACTTTCTGGCCGAGGCGCCGAACACCAAGTGGGTCACCGATATCACCTATCTGCGCACCGCTGAAGGCTGGTTGTACCTGTGTGCCGTGCTCGATCTGTGGCAAGGGTTGGTGGTCGGCTGGTCGATGAGCCACCGTCAGGACAGTCACCTAGTGCTCCAGGCCGTGCTGATGGCGCTGTGGCAGCGTGAGCACAAGGCGCCGGTGATTTTGCACTCCGACCGTGGCACGCAGTTCACCAGCGACGAATACCAGCAGTTCCTCAGCGACCATGACCTGGTATGCAGCATGAGCGCGGTCGGCAGCTGTGCCGACAACGCCGCCGCCGAAGGCTTCTTCGGCATGCTCAAGCGTGAGCGGGTCAACCGCCGCCGGTATCAGACCCGGGCCGAGGCACGCACGGATGTGTTCGACTACATCGAGCGCTTCTACAATCCGAGAATACGTCGGCGGCTACAAATACAGGATCAACAGCAGGCGCAACCCTTAACCCAACCGTCCGTGGAAACGGGGTAGAACCC
>JACDUA010000070.1 GCA_013519935.1 Ectothiorhodospiraceae bacterium WFHF3C12
CGTGCCGCCGCTGCTGCCGCCGGGGAAGGTAAGCGGGTTGTACGGATTGCCCACGGCGCCGTACTCGAAGTTCTGGCTGGTGATCCCGAAGGCCAGCTCGTGCATGTTGGTCTTGCCCAGCACGATGGCGCCCGCGTCGATCAGGGCCTGTGCGACCGGTGCGCTCGTATCGGGAACATGGCCGTCCAGCGCCGGCGTGCCGGCGGTGTTTCGCAGCCCGGCGACATCGATGTTGTCCTTGAGCACCACGGGCACGCCGTGGAGCGGCGGCAGATCGCCGCCATCCGCCACCTTTTCGTCGGCGCGGCGGGCCTGTTCCAGCGCCTGGTCGCGGTTGACGGTGATGAAGGCATTGAGCTGGGGATTCGCGGCTACGCGGGCCAGCAGCGCCCGGGTCAGCGCCTCGCTGGAGAGATCGCCCGAGGCGATGTGCTTGGCCGCCTCGCCGGCACTCAGCTCAACGGCCTCATCGTCGGACATGGCGGCCGGCGCGCTGGCGGCGCTCAACAGCAAGGCGAGGAAGACGAACGCGGGGAAACACGGTTTGCGGATCATGGCGGCCTCCGTGACGTGGCTACGGTTGGTACCCCAAGTATTGGCCGCCGGGAGGCTTTTCGGTATCGACAGGATTGTTGACCCGCCCAGTGCGATGAGCGCGGTTGCCGCGACGGTAGTGGCGTGCCTCGACGGCCGGGCTGGTTCCGCGGGTTCAGACGTCGCGGGCGCGGCACACCAGCTCGGTGCGGTTGGCCACGCCGAACTTCCGGAACAGGCGATTGATGTGGGTGCGGACCGTGGCGAACGAGATGCCCAGCGCACGGGCGATCGCCTTGTCGGTCTGCCCCTGCAGCACCCGCGCCAGGACCTCGGATTCCCGTGCCGTCAGCGTTGGCGCGGAAGCCGGTGGCCCCGCCTCGCGGGCATGGGGCGCACCGATCGCATGGGCGCGCACGTTGCGCATCACGTTGGTGAAGAACGGGCGGAGGTAGTCGAGCAGGGCCACGTCAGCGTCGTCGAACGGCGCCCGGTGCCGGGCGCGCCAGATGCGCAGATCGCCGATGTTCAACTCGCCGTCATAGGCATAGAGGTTCATGCCGTGGTGCAGCCCGTCCGGGCGCAGGAAATCGTTGAAGAACTCGGTCTTCATCAACTCCCGTTGCGGCATGATGGCCGTCACGGGCGTGGCCCGGCGGCGGCGCTGGAGCTTGGGCGTGATCGGATCGCGGTACTGGTAGTACGCCTCGTAGCGCGAGAGATTGGCGGGGTCCATATTCAGCGTCACCCGCCCATCGAACCGCGCCCGGTCGGCGTCCCAGACATAGGAGGCGAAATAGTCCGCGTCGAAGAGCACCAGCAGGCCGTGGGCCGCGCGCTGGCGCACCTCGACCGAGTCGAGGCTGAAGGTGAGCTGCTCGATCACTTGCTGCATCTGACGCAGCTTCTGCCCGGAAACGTGCATATCGCCCCCTGTCGCCCCGCCAGGGCACGCCGATGGCCGGCATGACCCTCAATCTAGCACCGACGAGGGCTTGGTGCCCGGGCCGGGTCAGCGGTAAGAAACGATCGGGCACGCGGCCTTCCGGCCGCTGGCCGACCAGTTTCGACCGCGGGATCGTCAGCCCTGGGCGTTCCGCGCGTCGGGCGACCGGCTACTCGATCAGCGACGGCTGCGCAGGATCGCCGGCCCGGTGGAGCAACACGCTCGGAATCAGCGCGAATCCCTGACCCGCGGCAACGGCGAGCACGACATAGACGGCGGGCAGGATGGCCGTAACCCCGTTCTCGCCCACCAGAACGCTGGCGGCCGCAAGGGCCGCATGGGCAGCCCACAGCACCAGGCCCAGCAACAGCCGTGCCCGTAACCGTCCGGTGAAGCCGATGGCCAGGCCCAGCATGACGAGACCCGCCGTGCCCAGGGTCACGATACCTCCGGAAAAGCCGGCAACCGCGAGTATCACGCTGCCGAACGCCATGCCCGCCGCCAGGCCCGGCGGCCACGTCGGCGTTCCGTGCCGACGCAAGAGAGCCAGTACGAACGTTTCTCGACGTGAAGTCGGCGTTTCAATCGCGGCAGATGCCCTGCGCTCCGTGGCCGACGCCGGCGCGGTGCCTTCGGGCTGAGTCATCGTGTCACCCGGAGAGTTCCCTGTGTGTTCGCGGTGGTGGCGCGAAGCACCCCGCGAAGCGCGGCGGGCCGGGGATCCAGAACACCCATGCCTGCTCCGACAGGCGATGGGCCGCGCGGGAATCGACCACCCTGACCGTGTAATACCAGGGCATGCCGGCCGCGTCCGTGAGTACGGTGCCGGCGGTACCGAGCGTCCCGACCGCCGCGCCGACCGGGACGCTGGGCGGGAAGACGACGCCGAGACTGTCGCCCGGGCGCGCGGTGTACGCCGTCTGCTGCAGTAGCACCGCCAACGGCACGGCGTGACCCAGGACCAGCGCCCCCGCCAGTAGCGCCGCCGCGGCCCAGCGGTTCACGCCGTACCCCGGTATTCGCCAGGCGCGGACCCCGGGGAAGCTAGGAGGCGGCGCAGATCGTCGGCGACGGCATCGGGCGCATCGTCCTGGCGGATGAGCAGACGTGCGTGGCCGCTGTCGTCGAATACCAGGACGCTGCTGCCATGGGTTACCGGGTAATTGCCGGCGCTGTCCGCGGTGCCGTAAGAGAAGCTGGAGCCGTAACGGTTGGCCAGACGCCGCAGCCGGTCCTCGTCCGCCGTGGCTCCGATGACCCATGGGCCGAAACCGTCGGTATACCTTGCCAGGTGCGCCGGATTGTCCCGTTCGGGGTCGACGCTGACGAAAAGAACCCGGACCGCGTCGCGCTTTTTAGGCGGCAGTGAATCGATTGCCAGCCGCAGCCGGGCCAGCGTGGTGGGGCAGACGTCCGGGCAATGGGTGTAGCCGAAGAAAAGGAGCGTGACCTTGCCGCGTAGCTGCTCTTCAGTAATACGCTGGCCGTTCTCCCCGGTCAGCGCGAAGCGCAGGTCGGGAAAGTCCGCGCTCAGCGCCGTCGTGCGCCATTGACCGCTGCCGGAACAGGCGGCCATGAAGATGGCGACTGCCAGCCAGCCGATCATGCCCGCCGACCAGCGACCGCTCGGTCCTGCCCAGTCCCGTCGTGGAGTCCATGACATCGGCATGGCCCCGACTATGTCGCTGAATGGAAAGCTGTTTCAGAAAGCATAGCCGAAAGGCCTGCCCGTGCAATCGGAGGGCTTCCCAACGTCGGCGACTGGAACGGGCGGCAGACCTTGATCGTGCGCGTATCCGGCGGCGCCGAGAGTCCTGACCGGGCGGCTGGCCGGCGCGTACCGGGACGGGTGTCCCGGCGCCCGGCTGACGTTGTAGGGCCGGCCACACCGGAACCGGGACATCCGCCTCATGACGGCGCGGGCGCCATTACATAGCCTGTAAGACACGCGCTTCGCCATCCGTATATCGCCGACTCGGGCTGGAGCGGGAACCGGCAATATGTCTGCGCAAGCGCGGGCCGGATTGCCTGTCTTCACGGCCGACGGCGGGGAGGAAAACCGCCATGGATATCCCAGTGCTCGTGCTGCTCCTGTTCGCCGGCTGGACGCTGCTCTCGATGGTCGTGACCGTGGGCTCGTACCGCTGGGCGCGCATCCTCACCGGCACCAACGAGCTGGTGGAGTTCAGTGAGTACAGGATCGAGGGCCGCCCCTGGTACAAGCGCGCGCTCCGGGCCCATGCCAACTGCGTGGAGAATCTGCCCGTGTACGGCGCCATCGTCCTGGCGATAATCGCCACGGGGGCCGGTGGGGCGATCCTCGACGTTCTCGCCGTCGTCTTCATAATCGCGCGGGTCGCGCAGACCTCGGTCCACGTCGCCTTCGACCACTCCAACGTCGCCGGCGCCACGCGCTTTGCGTTCTACCTGGTCCAGGTCATCTGCATGGTCTGGATGGGGATCGTCGTGGCGGGTGAGACGATATGACGCCTTGGGCAATCGTCTTTGCCGATGCGACGCCGGGGCGTTGTCGTTCGTCACCCGCCACCGGTCAGAACCGGTAGCCGATCCGTACGTCCAGGATGTCGTCCAGCTCCTCCAGCGGCCGGTCCTCGTAGAGCAGGTGATTGCGCATGGCGTCGGCGTCGCTGGCGGCCTGATAGCGGATCCGGGTCAGGTCCATGCCGCCGGGCAGGACGGCCGACGTGCCGGTGGCGTTGACGTAGTCGTCGGGCCAGGTGACGTACGTGCCGGAGAGATCGGCCGAGAAGTTCTCCACCCGCCATTTGTGCCGCGTGTTGCTCGGGGCGTCGAACGTCTCGGCACGAAGCGAATAGCGCACGTCGTCCACCGCGCTGCTACCCGGGTCGTAGCTGGCGCCGAAATAGAAGCCGCTGATCTCGGGTGAAGTGTAATAGTCGCCTTCGGTGAAGAAGGGCGGTTGAGGCTCACTGAACTGCATATTGGCGCCGGGGTCGACGGCGTACTGACTGACTCTCGCCGTCTGTGTGCGGCTGGTACCGGATTCGGTGGCCTCGAACCGCGCCTGCAGCTTGTGAATACCGCCCACGTCGCCAAGGTTGTAAACGGTCGGTACGTTGCGGTCCGTCGGCGTGGAGCCGTCAAGGGAGAAGTAATCCTGATACAGGCCCGGCGCCTTGGCGTAGATGCGCAGCCCCTGGTAATCGGTGCCCAGGTACGGGGCATCGTCGACGGCCGTGTCCTCCATCGCTTCGAGGGTCGTGGCGTCGGCCTGGACCGAGTCCGTGATTGCGGTGGAGTAGGCAAAGGCGTAGGCATCCCAGGCACCGGAGAACTTGTAGCCTATGGCCAGGCCGGTGATCTCCTCTTCGGCGCCGTCCACTTCAAAGCTCAGTTGGTTGGTGATGCCCGCCGTGAGGTCCAGGCTATCCGTGCGGCTTCTGCCGGTGAAGAACTCGCCGCCGGCGTACTCGCTGTTCGCGAACGTGATGTCGAGGTTGGCGTTCAACCGGGCGTAGGGATTGCAGTCGAGCTTGACGTAGCGCTGCACCCCATCGGCGAGGTCAACGATCACCTTGGAGTGCAGGATCTCGTTCTCCATGGTGTCGGGATTGGTTCCCAGCGGGCATTGGGCGAACACGGCCGCGGACACGTAGTCCCGGTTCGACGAGGCCTCGACCGGATTGGCCCCCGTGAACAGCCCGGTGGACAGGTCGAGCACCAGCTCCGAGCCGTCAGCCTCGAGCAGTGCGGCGAACACGGTGGCGTACCGGGTCAGGTCGTCGACGATGATGGACAGCCGGGCGTCGTCCACGGCGGCACAGGTGTGATCCAGCCGGGAGGCGGCGAAGTTGTCGACCCGGCCGTGGCCGCAGTTGCCCGAGGCCGGGTCGGTGAATCCGGTGCCGACGTCGACGATATCGATGGTCTCGTGCAGATGGCGGACATCGCAGAATGGCGCGTGGGCATCCCAGACGGTGCCGCCGTCCACGCAGGCGAGGGGTACGACACTGCCCGCGGGCAGGGTGCCGGTCTGGAAGTCCAGCTCCACGGCCGCGTAAGGGACGAAGCTGGCATCGAAGGTATCGTCCCCGTCTCCGCTGGAACTGCTCCCATCGGAGCCGCCACCGCTACCCCCGCTGCAGCCGGCGAGGATCAGAATGAAACAGACAGCGGCCAGCGGCCGCACGGCACGAAATAAAGCCTGGGTGTCGCTCATCGCCCCATACCCCCCTTCCGGGTATGGCTCAGGGCTCGAGTCGCGGGTGCCGTCGCTTCTTGCCGCACCGGATCACCGCGTGACTCCGGGCCTTGGCCATACGGAACCAGTCCCACCCCTCGCAAGCGCGATGCGCCCGGGCCTCGAAGTATAGTTCACATGACGCAGGGGGCGGGCACGGGGACAGCGCGGACCACCTGGGCGGGCCGCCCGGGCCGCGCATGCGCGGACGTCCAGGGGGGCGTCAGCGGGTGTGATCGTCAGCGGTGTGCCGCAGACACATCATCGAGCCCTGAAAGACCGCGATGGTTTTCCAGGCGCCGTCATTGAGCGCGCTGACCTCGGCCGTCACAACGGACAGGGTGCGGCCGCTCTTGATGACGGCGCCTTCCGCGCGGATGCGCTCGCCGGCCGCCGGGGCCATCAGGTTGATCTTGAACTCGGTGGTCAGCACCGTGGCATCCTCGGGCATGGTCGAAAGGGCCGCATAGCCGCAGGCGTTGTCCGCGAGGGTGGACACGACACCCGCGTGGAGATAGCCGTGCTGCTGAAGCAGGTCCTCGCGACGGTCGAGCACCAGGGCGCACCAGCCTTCGCCCAGCTCGACGATGCTGGCCCCGAGTGTCTGCATGAAGCTCTGCCGGTTGAAGCTGTCACGCACCTTGCGGTCGATCGCCGCTGAAAGTGGCTTTCGCGACATGATTGCTCCTCCTTTCGAATGCCTTCAGGCCGGGGCCCGCGACGCTTCCGGTTCGGTGGCCTGGATCAGTATGTCTATGAAGCGGGCGTCGGCGGCGTCCGACCACTCGATACCCAGCTGACGCTCACGCGCGAAATCCCTGATTGGCAGGACCTTGACCTCACCCGCCGCGAGGCACTCCGGGAGCACCGTGACCCCGAAGCCCGATTCCACCAGCGCCACGGCCAGGGCGTCCCGGCCTGTACGGCAGACGATGTTCGGTCTCACGGCCTTGGCCTTGAAGATCTCGTTGCCCTCCGGCAGCGCTTCGCAGTGCGTGCGCAGCACGTAGGCCTGGTCGTGGAGGTCCATCAGGTCTATGGAGCTCTGCCCGGCCAGCGCGTGCGGGACCGGCACTATGGCCACGAACCGGTCGCGCTGCACCGGCTGCTGGCAGGGACGCGTCCCGTTTAGCGCGATGTCGCTGAACACCGCGTCCACCCGCTGCTGGCGCAGCCATTCGGCCAGCTCGGGCGGCGTGCCTTCGAGGATCTGAAGAGGCGGTCCACCGGAATCGGCAACACGCCGGGTTATTCCGGCGATCCAGTGCGGCGGCAGCGTACGCAGCACGCCGAGCCGCGCGGGCCGGCCGTAAGCCGTTTCGCGCAGCTCGCTTTTCGCGGCGCGGTACTCGTCGAGTATCGCGCGGGCGCGGCGGTAAAAACGCAACCCGTCCGCCGTGATGCGCAGACCGCGGCCCTGGCGCTCGTACAGGGCGACGCCCAGCTCGTCCTCGAGCTGCCGCAGCGCGAGTGACACCGCCGGCTGGCTGATGTGAACCCGCCTGGCGGCGCGGGTCATGCTGCCGGTATCGACGAGGGCAACGAAGTAGCGAAGCTGCGCAATCTCCATCACGTGGTTCCGGGCGGTGCCTCCAGTGTCGTCACACGCACGGGTCCGGGGGATGTTACCGCCGTTCTCAGCGCATCGCGTCCAGCCGGTTTCGTACGTTGGCGAACTCGCCAAAGCTACTGTAGCCGTACAGCGCCTCCAGGCGCAGGGCATCGTCCAGCGGACGTCCCACCAGCTCCATGACCGTCTCCTTGGCCGAGCGCACTGCGGGCTGGCTGTTGGCCAGGATTTGCCGGGCCGCCTCCTCGGCAGCCGACAGCAGGTCCCCGGGCTCGACGACCCGCTGCACCAGGCCCAGCCGCAGGGCCTCCTGCGCGTCCACCGGCCGGCCGGTTAGGCTCAGGTCCAGGGCCGTGCCCATACCGGCGATGTTCACCAGCCGGACCAGCCCGCCGTCGCCCTGATGCAGGCCGATCCTCACCTCGAACACGCCGAGCGTCGTGTCGCTGGCGGCGATGCGGATGTCGCAGGCGAGGGCGAGCTCGAAGCCGGCACCAACGGCGTGGCCGTGGAGCGCCGCGATGATCGGTTTGTACAGCCGGTGCCGCCCCCGGGTGATGCCGCCGGCCAGGCCGAATGCCGCGTTGCGGCGCAGGTCCCCGAAGCTGGCGTTCTCCCAGCGCGGAATGAAGGACTTCACGTCCGCCCCGGCGCAGAACGCCTTGCCGGCGCCGTGGAGGATGGCGACATCCACCGTGTCGTCAGCGGCGAAATCCGCCCAGACCTCGGCGAGCGCCGCACCCAGGCTTTCGTCCAGTGCGTTCAGCGCCTTCGGCCTATTGAGGGTGATGTAGGCGATTCGGTCGTGCTTTTCGTATTCGACGGGGTCGGACATGGCCGTACCTCCCTGCTGCTCGCGATCTGGGGGGTGGTTGCCCCCATGCACGGGAAGCCTAGTCGGCCCAATTCATAACTACCAATACCCATTTATTATCCAACTCATTAGTAAAGCTTATTATTTGATGTGCCCCTGGGTAAACCGGGGCGGGCACAAAGGTTGCGCGACCTTCCCGGGCCGGTGGAGTCGTTGGCCGGGGACGTCCGCCGGTCACCTGGACAGCCGGGACCGCCGGAGGTTAAACAGTGACTGACCGGATACATGATCAGGCGACCTCCGGTTGCGCGGGAAACCTGATCCGTCCTCCGAACTGCGCCCGGCCCCGGCGTCACGGCCGGGGATCTGCCTGGAGAGGGAATCCATTGAAAAGCCTCGAACGTCTCAACCTGTCTGACCTGGCGCGCGGGTTCCGGGACCAGTCCCTGAGCCCGGAGGCCGTCGCGGAGCACTGCGGCGAGCGGCACGAGCGGTTCGACGAAACCCTCGGCGCCTACCGGGCGTGGAACGCACAGCTCGCTGCGGAGGCCGGACTGGCGGGGGACGCCTTCCGCAGTGGGCTGGATCTGGGTCCGCTGCAGGGCATTCCGGTGTCGGTGAAGGATCTCTACGGCGTGCCCGGATACCGGACCTACGCCGGTTCGCCACGGGCCCTGCCGGCGGCCTGGGAGCGCCCGGGGCCCGTGCTGGAGGCCGTTCGGCGGCAGCTGGCGCCGGTTGCCGGAAAGACACATACGGTGGAATTCGCCTATGGCGGGCTGGGCACCAATCCGCACTGGGGCGCGCCGCGCAATCCCTGGGCGGCGGGTGAGTCGCGGGTGCCCGGCGGGTCCAGCTCCGGCGCCGGGGTCAGCCTGCTGGAGGGCTCGGCGCTGCTGGCCTTCGGCACCGATACCGCCGGTTCGGTGCGGATTCCGGCGAGCATGACGGGGACGGTGGGCCTGAAGACCACCGCTGGCCGGTGGTCTCTCGAGGGTATCGTGCCGCTGAGCACGACGACCGATACGCCCGGTATTCTCACGCGCTCCGTGGCGGATTCCGCGTGGGCGTTCCGCGCCATCGAGCGGGGGCTCGGCCGGGACGCGACAGTCCCGCGGATCGACGTGGACGGCCTGCGTGTCGGCGTCCCCGAGGCGTTCTTCTGGGAGGACTGCTCCCCGGGCGTGGCGGAGGCGGTGCGGCAGGCATTGAGAGAGCTGGAGCAGGCCGGGGCGCGTCTGCACCCGGCCGACATGTCCGGGCCCGAGGAGGCCTTCGGCTATTTCCGCAACGGCGGGCTGACGACGCCGGAATTCTATCGGTTCCTCCGCCAGGAGCTGCCGGAGTGGCTGGAAACCCTGGACGCCAACGTCCGCCAGCGCATGGAGGCCGCCAGCGAGGCGCCGGCCTGGGCGTACCTCCAGCTCAGGCATCGTCTGGAAGAGCTGGGCCGGGAGGCCGCGACGCTGTTCGAGCGACTCGACGTCCTCGCCGTGCCCGCGGTGGCGGTGACGCCGCCGACCCTGTCGGAGCTCGAGCCGGAGGGCGCCTACCCGAGTCTCAACATGCTGGCGCTGCGCAATACGTCCATCGCCAGCATGTTCGGCCTGTGCGCGTTGAGCGTTCCCGCCGGACTGGACCCGGCGGGCATGCCGGTGGGCCTGATGCTCATGGCTGCGCCGCATGCCGAGGAGCGGCTGCTGGCGGTGGGCGCGGCGGTGGAACGGTGCCTGGGCACCGCCGCGGAGCGGCTGGGCCGGCCGCCGATGCTCCGGGACTGACGGGCGCTGCAGGGCAGGCGCGCGTTCTGTCGCACGTGATCCCGCTGTCGAGTGACCGGCTGGTCGGCGCCGGGAAGCGCGTTCCGTCTTCGCCGCTGGCGGCGATCAGAGCTTCGTGGCGTCCAGGCACACCGATTCGAGATGTATGTCGCCCTCCGCTTCCTCGATCACGGGGTCGAATCGCCGCGCCGCCTCCCGGCAGCTGAATCCGCTACGCCCGAGAATCGCCTGCCACGTCTCCGGCTCGTGGAGCACGAACCCATGCTGCACGAAAGGGAATTGCAGCATGCTGTCCCGTGTGCGCATGCCGATGTAGAAGTGGCCGCCCGGCTTCAGGATGCGATGGATCTCGGCGAGGTGGCCTTCGGGTTGGTCCCAGAAGTAAACCACCATGTTGCAGAAGACCCGGTCGAAGTATTCCGACTCAAAGGGCAGGTCTTCGCTGGTTCCGGTCGCCAGATGCAGGCGTCCGGCATCGACGAGCGCCGCGTTACGGCGCGATGCCCGTTCAACCATCTCCGGCGAATAATCGATGCCGTGAACCTGAAGCTCTTCGGCGCCGGCGAAGAGCCGCTCCAGGTAGGTGCCGGTCCCGAAACCGATTTCCAGGATCCGCTCGTGGGCGGCGGGGTGCAGGACCTCGAGCGTCAGGCGGAAGAGGGGCTCGTTGACGCGGTCCATCTTGTCGCCCACCACCTCGGCCGCATCGCCGGAGGGCTTGCGCAACTGGGCCGCGATCATCCGCGGGTCGGGCTGTTCGGGTGTTGCCATCGCGCGGCGCTCCCGGCCCGCCTGGAGCCGTAGCCTGCCTATCCCGAAGTGTAGCAGCGGAGGTAATACGCGTAGCAGCCAGTCCACGGACTCCGCCGGGGCCGAGACTACTGTACTGTCCGCTGGGAGCCACCGCGCCGGGGTCGCATTGTCAGCCGCGCGCCCCGTAACCTGGTCATTCCGGCTCGCGAGGCGCCCGGGCCGACGAACCCGAAGGCCCGCTGGCATCGGCAACCTTCCCGGACGAGCCTGCCCGCGCACTCACCCAGCGGGCGTGCAGCGCCTTCTCGGCCTCGAGCGCGGCGAATACGGCCATCCCGGCCAGGATAATGACAGCACCGTGGCTCACCGACACAGGGCGGGTTTCGAAAAACCGCTCCATGAACGGCGCATAGGTGAAGAGCAACTGCAGCGTTGCCACCGTACCGACTGCCCACAGCACCGCCGGCGTGCCGAGCACGCCCCGCCAGGTCAACGACGCGCCGTGCAGGTAGCGCACGTTGAACAGATAGAAGACCTCCATGACCACCAGCGTGTTCACGGCCACCGTCCGCGCCGTCTCCACCGAGGCGCCCGTGGACAGCGCCCACTGGAACATGCCGAATATCCCGGCGAGGAACAGCGTGGACACGAACACGACCCGCCAGAGTACGAAGCGCGTGATGATGGGTTCACTGGCCGGTCTCGGCGGACGGCGCATGGTGTTGCGTTCGGTGGGCTCGAAGGCGAGGGCGAGCGCCAGCCCGATGGCGCTGACCATGTTCACCCACAGGATCTGCAGCGGCGTGATCGGCAGCGTGAGACCCAGCAGTATGGCCGCGATCACGGCCATGGACTCGCCGCCGTTGATCGGCAACAGGAACGTCACCGCCTTCTTCAGGTTGTCGTAGACCGTGCGGCCTTCCCGGACCGCGTTGACGATCGAAGCGAAGTTGTCGTCCGCGAGCACCATCTCCGCCGCCTCCTTGGCCGCCTCCGTGCCCTTGTGTCCCATCGCCACGCCGACGTCCGAGCGCTTCAGTGCCGGCGCGTCGTTGACGCCGTCGCCGGTCATGGCCACGACCCGGTTCCCGGCCTGCAGCGCGGTCACCAGGCGCAGCTTGTGCTCCGGGCTGGTACGCGCGAAGACATCCACTTCCGCCGCGCGGTCCTGCAGGGTTCGATCATCGGTGGCCTCGATTTCCGCGCCGGTCATTGCCCGGTGGGTGCCGTGCAAACCGAGCTGGCGGGCGATGGCCAGGGCCGTGCCCGCGTGGTCGCCGGTGATCATCTTCACGCGGATGCCGGCGGCATGGCACTCGGCGACCGCCGCGACCGCCTCTTCGCGGGGCGGATCGATGAGGCCGACCAGGCCTAGCAGGGTCAGTCCGGTCTCCACGTGCTCGAACGTCAGCGTCCGCTCGTCCGGCTCGGCGTCCCGCGTGGCGATGGCGATGACGCGCTGCCCCTGCGCGGCCAGCTCCTCGATGCGGTGGTGCCAGTAGTCGGGGTCCAGCGGTTGAACGCGTTCGCCATCGCTCTGCCCCGCGCACATGCCGAGTATCTGTTCCGGCGCCCCTTTGACGTACACCACCGCGTGGCCTGCGTGGTCATGGTGCAGCGTGGCCATAAACCGGTGCCGCGCGTCGAAGGGGATTTCGTCCGTGCGCGGTCGTGCCTTGAGCTCGGTCTCGGGGGCGAGCCCGGCCTTGTGTGCGAGCGTGAGCAGTGCGCCTTCCATGGGGTCGCCGTCAACCAGCCAGCCCGCATCCTGGTCATGGCGTAACGCGGCGTCGTTGCACAGCGCCGCGGCGCGGACCAGAGCCTCCAACGCCGGGCGCGACTCAGGCAGGACTTCGGCGCCCTCCAGGCGCACGTCGCCGTGCGGGTCGTAGCCCACCCCGGTGGTCTCGTAGCAATGCCGCGCCGTCGCGATGGCGCGCACGGTCATCTCGTTGCGCGTAAGCGTGCCGGTCTTGTCGGAGCAGATGACGGAGACCGACCCCAGGGTCTCCACGGCCGGCAGACGGCGAATGATCGCCCGGCGCCCGGCCATGCGCTGCACGCCGATCGCCAGCGTGATGGTCAGGATCGCGGGAAGGCCTTCGGGAATCGCCGCCACCGCCAGGCTGACGACGGCGAGGAACGCCTCCGTCAATGCGTAGGAACGGGCCAGGACGGCGAATGCGAACACCACGACCGCAACGCCCAGAATCGTGACGGTCAGCCGCCGCGCCAGGCTGTCCATCTGCCGCAGCAGCGGTGTCTCCAGCGTCTCGGTACTCGCCAGCATCCGGCTGATGCGTCCGATCTCGGTGTCGACACCCGTCGCGGCCACGATCCCCGTGCCCTGCCCGAAGGTCACCAGCGTCCCGGAGTAGGCCATGGAGGTGCGGTCCCCCAGATCGGCCTCCGGCGGCACCGGCGCCGTGTCCTTGTTCACCGCGACCGATTCGCCGGTCAGGGCGGCCTCCTGGATCTGGAGCCCCTTGGTCCTGATCAGTCTCAGGTCGGCGGGGACGCGGTCGCCCGGCTCGATCAGCACCACGTCGCCGGGCACCAGTGCCGTGGCCGGAACGCTGACGCGTTTGCCGTCGCGCAGCACCGATGCCCGTGAGGAGAGCATGCCGCGGATCGCGCCCAGGGCCTTCTCGGCCTTGCCCTCCTGAAGGAACCCGATAACGGCGTTGACCAGCGCGACGGCCACTATCACCACGGCGTCCGTGGCGTGGCCGATGGCGGCGGTGATGATGCCGGCAGCCAGCAGGACGTAGATCAACAGGTTGTTGAACTGTCGGAGAAAACGCCGTACCGGCCCGTGCCTGGGAGGCGCGGGCAGTTCGTTGGGGCCGTGCTCTTCCAGGCGCTGTTGAGCCTGCTCGCCGCTCAGCCCCTGGCCGGAGCTGCCAAGCGTCCCCATTGCCTCCTCGGACGGCATGGCATGCCACTGGTTGCCCGCTGTCGTCATCTATCCCGCCCTCGCATTCACGCCTCGCCACAAGCACTCGTTCTTAGACCCGGCCCGGGGCCGGGGTTCCCCCGGTGGCGTCGATGGAATGCTGGGGGCGCGCGTGGCCTTCGGACGCTCCAACGGCCTGGACAAGCTCACCGCCACGGGAACCGGCCGGGATCAGTTGCCGACCACAAGGTGCAGGAATTCGAGAACCGGGCCCGAGGGTGGTCGCGCAGTGACGCTTCGCCGGCTTGGCGAGATGCTGTTCGAGCTCTGCGGCAGCAGGCCTGGTGAGACGGTTCAGCTGGCGGGGGCCTCCCGCGCCACATCGGCGTCGAAGTCTGCACCGGCCGCTTCGACAAGCCTCGGGTAGTAATGGTCGAAGGTCGCGCGCATCTCCTCGAGGGGCACATCCGCGAATTCCCCGCGCATGTGCAGGTACTCCATGTGGCGATGGCCGTCCAGATCGTAGGGGTGATAGATCGAGTCCGCGCGCCCGTCGAACGCCAGCGGATGCAGCCGGAACTTTTCGCATAGCTCGATGTTGAAGGCCGGCGTCGCCTTGACCCACTGCCCGTCCAGGAAAATCGACGTATAGCCGTGCCAGTAGAATACGTCGGTGCCCATCACCTGCCGCATCCGTTCCGTGGAAAGGTGGTTGCGGACGTCAGCGAATCCCACGGCGGCGGGTATGTTGCGGGCACGGCAACAGGCGGCCAGGAGCGCGGCCTTGGGTACGCACCATCCGTACCGGTTGCTCAGAACCGTGCTGGCGCGCAGGCCGGTGACGGACAGGTCGATCCGGTAAGGGTCGTACCGGATGCCGTCGCGCACGGCATAGTAGAGCGCGACGGCCTGTTCGCGCGGCGGGACCCCATCGCCTGCATGCTCCGCGGCGAAGCGCTGAACCTGCGGATGATCAGCGTCCACGGTGGGCGTGGGCCGCAGGTAGGGTTCGTGTTGTTCTGGCATGCAGTCTCCTCAATGGGCTTGCGGTGTTCCTTGGTTACGTCTGGCGAAGGGCGCTTCGCGCTCGCCCCCGATGATCCGACAGTAAATGCAGTGCGCGAATCGGGTCCAATGCGGTGAGACGTTCTCCCGAATGTTGCAGTGACCCGGCGTTTCGGGCCTATGGGTCCGGAAACCGCACCGCGAAGGGCTCCGGTTCAAGCTCGGCGGTATTGGCCACGAAGCAGATCGTGTGGTAATTGCCGCACAGGGCGAGAATTTCCAACTGCTCCTCGGCGGACCAGCGTTCCTGGAACGCCGCTTTCACCTTTTCGGTCAGTTTGCCATGGCGGCAGAACCCGTCCACGACTTCGATCAACAGCGCCTCCTCGCGGTTCCAGCACCCCGCGTGTGGGCCTTGCCGCCGCGTGGCCTCGATCTGCTCCTCGGTCAATCCCACGTGCGAGGCGAACGCGGCGACGTGAACGCCCCACTCGTATTCGCAGTCATTGTCCGCGCAGACACGGAGGATGACGATCTCGCGTTCCCGCATGGACAGGGGGCTGTCGCGGTCCAGCAGGTTCACCGTGCCCTTGCGCAGGAATCGAAGACTGTTGGCAAAGACGCGGAACAGCTGGAGAACGTAGCCGTCCCGTTGGGGATAGTCCGCGAGAACCGCGCTGACCTCGGCGGAGAAGGGTTCCTGAATGGGCGAAAGTGCATTTCTCATGACTGCTCCTCAAGCGCTACACTATGAGTAGCAGATTATCATGCTACTAATTGTGTAGCGTCAAGAGGGGAGCATTGGAGTCATGGCGTCGGAGACCGCCAAAGAAAGCCACGGGAGCGCTCATCGACGGCCGATTGTGCGGGCCTTCGAGTTACTGGGGCAGCGCTGGACGCTGCGCATCCTTTGGGAATTGCGCGATGAGAGACTGACGTTCAGAGCCCTGCGGGCGCGGTGTGGAGAAGTCTCGCCGACGGTGCTCAACCGCCGCCTGAAGGAGCTGCGCGCGAACGCGATACTGGATCACGACGAGGCCGGTTACGGGCTTACCGAGTGCGGGCAGGAGCTGGGCCGGCATCTGCTCGCCTTGAATGACTGGGCCAGGCGATGGGCCGAACAGCTCGGGACTGATCGCGAGGCATAGCTGTCCGCTCAGGTCGTGCCGCTGCCGTATCTTCTGCCTTGACGGGAGAGGGGCAGGGGGGCGGATGAAGCCGAGTGGGCCGGTCCGCCGCCGCGATTGGACCCATAACCGCCCCCGGTCTTCATTCCCAGTTGTCTTCGTCCCAGACCATCTCGCCCCAGGTGCTCTCGGCAGATGATTCGTCGTTGTCGCCGCCGCCTCCGCCCCCGCCGCCGCAGGCGACGAGGAAGGTCGCGGCCAGGAGTGCCGTCAGCAGTTTCTTCAGCATGGCAGTTCGTCCCCAGGGACCGCCGGCGGGCGCGCTACGCGGCCGGCGGTCCTCGAAGCTGTCGGTGATTGCGATGTCGGTGACGCGCTTACTGGCAAGCCGTACCGAGCGCCGCATAGGAGGTGTCGTAGGTGTGGACACAGGCCAGCGTGCCGCCGCCGCCCTCGTCGGTCGCGGCGCCGTCGATCCTCGACGTTGCAATTTTCAGGGTGCCGTTATTGACTGCCCTGACCGCGTTGCCGCTTGATGCGGCGCCGACGGCCGAGCCGCGTAGGTGAACGGTCGTGCCGGAGCCGCCGGACTGCACGCCGGCGACCTCGCTGGCGATGACTTCCACCGTCGAGCCGCCGGCGCTGCCCGCATCCGCGGCCACACCCATCAGTGCGTCATTGGAGGTGATGGCGGAATTGTCGACTGGCAGGTCGGCGCGGCTGTTCACGATGTGCAGCGTCGATGCTTCGGACGCATAGAACGTGTACGCGATGGGTGAGCCACTGCCGGTCTCCGCGATCTCGAGCGTGGCACGCACGTTGTCCACCAGGGCTGACGAGCCGCTGCCGCGCACCGACAGGGCGGCGGCATAGTTGCTCACGGCTTCCTCGCTCCGGCTGAGTGCGTCCAGTGTCAGGTTGCGTATCTCCAGGGTGCCCCCACCGGATACATGAAGCATAGAACCGCCGTTGGGGAACCGGTAATCGCCGCCCGGCGGCTGGCCGGTGATCGTCGTCGCGGTTCGGCCGGCGCCGGCGATGACAACCGGGCCGGTGACCTCCAGGGTCGAGTCGCCGACGTCGTAGGTGCCGGCGGCGAGCTGAATGAATACCGGGTCGTCCCCCGTGCCGACGGATTCCACGGCGTCACGAAGGGCCTGGCCGTCGGCCGCCGCATCACCGCTCGAGGCGATCCGGTTGAGGGAGTTCAGCTGGCTCAGGGCCTCGTTGACCCCGGTCTCCAGCGTGTTGAAGTTCGCGTTGACCTCGCTCGCACGTGCCGTATTCCCCGCCGAGAACTCGTTGGGAACATCGACCTGGGCGTGGAGCGGAATGGCCGCGGCGAGCAGGATCGCCGTCGGCCATGTGCGTGACAGGACCTTGCGACGCATTGCTGACCCCTTCTGGTTGTTGGTGGCGAATGGCGTCTCGCGGGATTGGCGAGGCCGGGCTCTTTCCGGCCTGACCGATCGTCCCGGGAAATGTCGCCGTCCCCGGGGTGCAGCAACAATCCCTCACATGGGGGACCGGCGGTCGCCGGCACGGTGATGGGGACCGATCGGGGGTCGGGCGGGGTGGGCGGACCCCGAGCGGGGCCCGCACTTGCGGCGGAACCTCAGAGGCCCGGTGCCAGCTCCCACACGCCGGTATTCGACGCAGAACGAAGCGTGACGAATACCGGCGTGCGGGCGGTGTTACGGGCGTAGGGATCCGCCCGGTTCACGGCCGGCGCAGCTTCTTCTACGCCGCCTCGGAC
Source organism: Ectothiorhodospiraceae bacterium WFHF3C12 (assembly GCA_013519935.1). GTDB lineage: Bacteria > Pseudomonadota > Gammaproteobacteria > Nitrococcales > Nitrococcaceae > WFHF3C12. The sequence goes on from JACDUA010000070.1 coordinate 17,405, forward strand.
GATCCCGTTCTGATGTTCTCGCGCATCCACTCGGCAAAGGATCGGAACACCGGCTGTTCCTCCGCGGCGAGCCAAAGCAGGATCAGGCTGACGGCGGGTACCCGGGCGCCGGACAGGGGGACCACGGTTACGTCGGGCAGATCGTGGCTGCGCACCGACAGCGGCGCGAGCCCGACGCCGTTCAGCGAACGCACGCCGTTGAGCATCGTCTGCAGCATTTCCACTTCCAGCTCGACCCGTGGCGAGGCGCCGTCCGCCGCCAGGGCTTCGACCGCCGCGTCGTATACCGTCGGTGCGTGGTTGCGCGCGAAGGCGATGAGCCGCTCACCGGCGATCTCGCCCAGGGGCGCCGCATCGGCCTCCGCGAGCCGGTGGTCGCGGGAGACGATCGCCGCGAGCGGCTCGGTGATGATGGGCGTCGCGTTCACGCCCTCCGGCCAGGCGGTGGTGTCCGGTGAGCTCACGGCGGCGAAGGCCATGTCCAGCGCGCCGGACAACAGGGCAGCGTCGGGTTGATGGTCGGGCTGGTCCAGCGGCTCGATGCTGTAGTCGGGCACTGTCTGCGCGAACGCGTCCAGACCGGTCGGGGCGATCAGTGAATAGGCGTATTCCACCAGCCCGATGCGCAGTCGCCGCCTTCCGGCTGCATCGGCCTGAGCCGCTCGCAGCGCATCGTCCAGGGCGGCGAGGATGTCCCTTGCCCGGCCGGCGAGGGTTCGCCCGGCCGGCGTCAACCCGATCGCCCCGCGCTCGCGGCTCACCAGCGCAACGCCGACGATCTCTTCCAGCCGGCGAATGCTCCGGGAGAACGGCGGCTGCGCGATATGGCAGCGGGCCGCCGCCCGTGTGAAGTGGCGGGTCTCGTCGAGCGCCACCAGATGGCGCAGCTGTTCGAGCGATGGACGCATGGCAATACCTGGGGGGTATCAGGGCATACCTACAAGGAATTGGTTCGGCCTTCGATGCTGAGAATAGCATCGAAGCCGGTGACGGTACCCGTCATCCCGGCACCGCGGGCAAAACAACCACGAGGGCGCCGAAGCGCCCCGCCAGCGCCCCCGGTGAGCCGGCCATGAGCATGGAGAGGAGGAGTGAGACCATGGCCAACACCGCACAGACCCAGTCAGATCAGCTCAAGCACGCCTACTGGCCGGACGGCTCGACCATCGTTCGCGCGGAGCAGGTGCCCTGGACCGAATGGGCCTTGCCCGGAACGTGGTTCAAGCTGCTGGACTACGATCGCAACCGGTCATACAGCGTGATCCTGCTGCGCATCGAGCCCACGGCGCCCGCGACGCCCCACAAGCACATCGGCGCGGCCAACGCCTACATCCTGGAGGGCGGCTTTTCCTACGAGCATGGCGAGGTCCGCGCGGGCGACTTCATGGTCGAGGCCGGAGGCGTGACGCACACGCCGCAGATCCATTCCGACGGCTGTGTGCTGCTGGGCTTCATGTACGGGGTCGTGGCCGGCTTCGAGGAGGACGGATCCCTGGCCGGCGTGGTGGATGTCGACTGGATGATCGATCAGGCCCGTGCCAATGACGCATTCGCTCATCTTGAGGACGTCGTGCGCACCTGACGGTGCCGCCATCACCGGGAGACGATCATGAGGCTCGAGGGCAAGGTGGCGGTCGTGACCGGCGCCGGCAACGGCATAGGGCGCTGCGCGGGTCTGCGGTTCGCACGCGAGGGCGCAACGGTTTTTCTCGCCGACGTGGACGGCGCGGCCGTCGAGGCCACGCAACGGGCGGTGTCGGACGCCGGAGGCGCAGCACACGCCGTCGCGTGCGACGTGTCCGACCCCGACCAGGTGGCCGCGTTGTTCGAACGCGTGGACGGGGAGGTTGGCCGACTGGACGTTCTCTATAACAACGCGGGCACGGCGGGTCCCCCGGGCGGCGTGACCGACGTGGACGTGGCGACGTGGAACCGCGTGATCGACATCAACGTCAACGGGGCCTTTCACTGCATACGCGGTGCGATCCCGCTGATGTCCGCCGGCGGCGGGTCGATCATCAACCAGGCGTCCGTGGCCGCCCTGGTGGGCGGCGGTCCGCCCGCGGTGGGACCCGTTGCCGCGTACACCACGGCGAAATCTGCCCTGTTGGGATTGACCCGTTCCGTGGCCTATCAGTTCGGCGAGCGCGGCGTGCGCTGCAATGCGCTGCTGCCCGGAACCATCGACACCGCCATGACCCAACCCTTGATGGACTCCGAAGCCTATGTGGACGGCGTCGTGAAGGCGACACCCCTGCAGCGCTTCGGACGGCCGGAGGAGGTCGCCAGCACGGCACTATTCCTGGCCAGCGACGAGGCAAGCTTCATTACGGGTGAATCGATCGTCCTGGACGGTGGCTTCGTCATCGCACAGGGGCCAGTGTATACCCGGATGGCGCTGTAGCCCGGTATCCAACGGCCGGGCAGACTACCTGGCGGGAAGCTGGGCGTCAGAACGGCGGCTTCCCGCCAACTTGCCGCGTGGTTGCCTGTAGTGATTCAGCCGGCCGCCTGGCCCGATCACCGCTGCACAAGGCTCCAGTCGGCCCGGCTGGTAGTCTCTTTGAGAGGCGGGGAACGCCTGCGCAACTTCGGCGGATATCTTCCGGGCACGGCGACCACCGGCCCGAAGCGCGGCCCTGGGTACGCACGATCCGTGCTGGCGCGCTGCGTGCGTCGGCAATTCCTCAAGCGGGGGGAGCCGTGGTTGCCGGCACGGTGATGCGGACCGATCGGGGGCGGATTCGGGGGGTACGGACGGACCCCGAGCGGGGCCCGCCCTTGCGCGGATCAGAAGCTCAGAGTCCTGGCGCCTTCCCGTATGCGCTCGTGCATGGGGCTGGCGCCGGTGATGACGACGCCGTCGAGCAGGTCTTCCTGTTCATAACCCCGTGCTTTGACGCATGGGGTGCAGGCCCAGAGCTCGCCGCCGCGCTCGATGAAGTCGTCGACCAGGGTTCGCAGCGGCTCCATGGGCTCGACGTGCACCAGGTCCGCGGCGCGTTTGCGGACGATGTCCACGGCGGAGCTTGTGAGGAATATCGCGACCTCCAGGCCATTGGTCAGGCCGCCGTTGGCGACGGTGAAGCCCACCGACGAGCGTTCGTCGTCCGGGCCATGGGTAATGACGATGACCAGTTGGTTATTGGCTTCCGTCATGGCTTCCTCCTCATTGCTCGTTGCTGGCGTTTCGCCTCTTCTCCTCCGCCCCGCGGGCGGGGTGGGGTTGTCCGTGCAATGCCGCCCTACTACTGCGCAACGCCCGGCCAGTTCCGGTCGGCGGCCGCGATGTGGGCCTCCCGATCCGCCTCCCACTTCGCCTGGGTCTCGGCGTCGTAGTTGAGGTAGAGCCGGTCTTCGTGAATGGTCCAGTGGTGGGGGTCCCCGGCCGCCGTGGTGCCCTGCGCCACGGCGTAGGCGCAGAAGCCGCCGTAGGCGGGCGCGTAGCGCGCGGGTTGTTCAAGGAAACGATCCAGGTGCGCCTGATTGGCGAACCGCCACTCGGCGTCCCGCCACTGCGTGGAGAACTCGGCGGAGCCCTCCACCGCCTCGCCTTCGGTGAAGTAGGCCACCACGTCGTAGCCGTCGACGGCTACGTCGCTGAACCAGCCGGTGTGGACGGGCTCCGTGGCGTGGGCCTGGATCGCCAGGAAAAGGGCGAAAACTCCGGTGAATGCAATGTGTGCTCTTGGCATGACGTCATCTCCCTTCGTCTGACTCGCGAGCCACAGGCCGCCCGTGCTAACCGGGCGTGGCCCGTGAGGGCCCGCCGGACGCGGCCTCTCGCCGTGTTCGCCGCCTGAGCCGGCCGTCCCGGAGCACCGCTGTGGCCAGCAGCAGGAAGCCGGCCAGCTCGACCAGGAACTGGTAATCGACCAGCAGCGCGTAGAGGATCAAGCCGCCCCCAACCGCGGCGCCGAGCCCTGGCAGCGGCGAGCGGTGGGCGCGGTATCCGGGGACCACGGCCAGCACGGTCAGCACGGTGAACACGGCGATGGTGCCGGCCCAGGCGGCCTGGTCCACGCTCAGGCGTATGCCGGCCAGCGGCAGGAGCAGGGTCAGCGCCAGCACGCCGTAGCAGGACAGAACGGCCAGCACCATGGTGACGGTGGCGACCGCGTCGCGCGGCCACGCACCGGTGAGTGTCTTTCTGAAGGTGCGTGTCTCGGTACTCATGGCGGGCCCTCCCGGGATCTTCGGATGCTCATGTGGAGCCGGACGCCGGTCACCGGGGTTGCCGGGCGGTGATGGTCCAGGAGCTGGAGGGCATAACCACGCCCGAGGCCTCGTGATAGGGCGCAAGCGCCTCGCGCATGGCGGCCTCGATACGGTCGCGCTGGCGCTCGGCCTCCTCGCCGGCCTCGCGGAAGACTTCGCCGGCGGGGCCGATGGCGAGCTGGAAGCGTATGGCCTCCTCCAGGGATGCCCCTACCGTGACCGGCCCGTCGATGCGCTCGAACCGCACGTCCTCGAAGCCGGCGATCTCCAGCTGCTGCTCGACGACCTCCGGGTCGGCCATGGAGAACGGGCCCGGGCCACAGGTGCGGGCGTCGTCACCCGGCGGCTCCAGGAAGTCGAGCACCACCTGTTTGGGCAGGCCGAACCACGGGTTGTCGTCGATGGTCCGCCAGACGATGAACATCAACGTGCCGCCCGGACGCAGACTCTTGCGGACGTTTCGCATGGCGGCGACCGGGTTCTCGAAGAACATCATTCCGAAGCGCGAGAAGCACAGATCGAAGTTGGGCTCGAAGGGATAGCGCTCCACGTCCTCGGCCTGGAAGCGGACGTTGTCTACCCCGGCTGCCTCAGCCTCGCGCCGGCCGTGGTCCAGGAAGCGGTCGACGCAGTCCAGGCCCAGGACAAAGCCGTCGGGCCCGGTCTTGCGTGCGAGCTGGATCGCGGTGTCGCCCCAGCCGCAGCCCACGTCGACGATCCTCGAGCCCGGCTCCACATGAAGCCTCTCCAACGGGACGCGGCTGTGGTAGCTCAGGCCGTTCATCAGGATTTCGCGAAAGCGCTCGAACTTGTCGGCCAGAGTGTCGTTCCAGAACTCGACGTAGGGATTGGTCTCGGTAGTCGCTGCCGTAGTGCTGTTCATGGCCTTGCCTCCGTTATTCCTTGCGGTTGCATGCCGCCCGGCCCCGGGGCCGGCGCGGTCGACCGCAGGGACGCAACCGCCCGGGATGTTGTTCCCGGCCCCGATGCGAAGCACCTCGCCGCCGGGGCCCGGACCCGGCAGCGGGAACAATCCCGGGCGCTGGTGCGTCCGGTGTAATACGCGCCCCGGCGAGTTGGACCGCACGCTCGGGCGGGTCCATGCTGGTTACTGAGCCGGTCGCAATAGTGACGACGGGTGTCGACGGATCGCCTGGAGGGAGCCATAGCCGTGGCGGAATCTGACAGGCCACAAGGCGCGGAGGAGCGCCGGCGGATTTTCGAGCGGGAGATCGACCGCCTGGCCGATCGGCTTTATGGAACGGCGCTGCGTCTCACCCGTGACCCGGAGGATGCCGAGGACGTGGTCGCGGAAGCGGTGACGAGGGCATGGTCGAAGCTGGACGAGCTGCGGCACCCGGACCAGTTCGAGGGGTGGCTGTTCCGCATACTCAACAATACGTTCGTCAGCCTGTGGCGGCGGCGGCGCTGTCGCCAGGACCGCGAGACCGAGCTGAATCTGTCGGAGGGGGAAGAGGACGGGCCGGCTCCGTTCTCCCTCTTCGAGCAGTTGCACCAGCCGTTTCTGCTCTGGTGGGGTACGCCGGAGAAGCAGGTTCTCGACGGGCTGCTGCGCGAGGATATCCAGTCGGCGCTGGACGCCCTGCCGGATGCCTTCCGCGTGACCATGGTGATGGTCGAAGTCGAGGGCTATACGTACCAGGAGGTCAGTGACCTGCTGGATATACCGCTGGGAACGGTGCGTTCCCGACTCAATCGTGCCCGGTCGCTGCTTCAGGCATCGCTCTGGGAACGGGCCCGGGAGGCGGGTCTTGTCCATGGTGTCCGCAAGCCGCGCGCCCGGTCCAATGGAGGTGGCGGATGAACGCGCAGCGCATCCGTTGTGAAGAGGTCATCGAGCAGCTCTTCGAGTTCCTGGACCAGGAGCTGGACGAAGACCTCAGCCAGCGTATCGAGCATCACCTCAAGCACTGCCGGGACTGCTTCACCCGGGCGGAGTTCGAGAAGCGGTTGCGCGAGCGAATCGACCAGGCCGCCGAGACCCGGGCACCGGAGGCATTGCGGCGCCGGCTTCGGCGCATGATCGAAGAATTCTGATCCGCCGGGGCACGGACGTGCGTCCGCGAGAGGGAGATCGGGGATATGGTTGCGATACTCGGCTACACCCGGGAACAGATCTTCGCGGCCGTCAAGGACATGTACACCGCGGTCGCCGAGGCGCCGGACTCACCCTTCCATTTTCTCGTGGGCCGTCCCGCCAGCCTGCTGCTGGGCTATCCGCAGGAACAGATCGAGCGCCTGCCGAGCGCGCCGCTGGCGTCATTCGCCGGCGTGGGCTATCCGTTCCGAGGGGACGTCGTCCGTCGCGGTGACATCTGCCTGGACGTGGGGGCCGGTTCGGGTACCGACAGCCTGATCGCCGCCCAGCGCGTGGGCTCGAGCGGGTACGTCATCGCCCTGGACATGACTCCGGCCATGGCGCAAAAGCTCGGGCGTAGCGCCCAGGAGGCCGGTGCCGAGAACGTCGGCCCCGTCCTGGGTGCCGCGGAGGCCGTGCCACTGGCGAATGCGTCGGTGGACTGCATCACCAGCAACGGCGCGTTCAACCTGATCCCCGACAAGCGCCGCGCGGCGGCGGAGATGTTCCGTGTGTTGCGCCCTGGCGGACGACTGCAGATCGCCGACGTGGTGATTGGCCGGCCGGTGACCGTGGACTGCGACAGCGACCCCCGGCTTTGGGTCGAGTGCGTGGTGGGAGCGACCGTGGAGGACGAGTTCCTCGCGATGTTCCGGGACGCCGGCTTCGAGGATATCCAGGTCCTGCGCCGGCTCGACTATTTCGCCCATACCCCGAGCGAGCAGACACGGGAGATCGCGGCGGCCTTCGGCGCCCAGTCCGTGGAGGTCGTC
>JACDUA010000071.1 GCA_013519935.1 Ectothiorhodospiraceae bacterium WFHF3C12
AGGCGGTGCCAGCGCCCGCGGCGCCGGCCCAGGCGGCTCATCAGACCAATGACCGCCGCCGCGCCCCAGTGGTAGAGCCGGGGCCGGCGGGCGGCAAGGGACCACAATCGCAGGGCCCAGCGCGTCGTCCGCGCGCCAATCCCGGCCTGGTAGGCATCGGCGCGCAGGTTGCGGAGCATGTCCGGCAGCGGTATCCGAACGGGGCAGACCGTGCGGCAGCGGCCGTTGAGCGTACAGGCATCGGGCAGCGCGGAGGCGTGGTCCAGGCCCGTGAAAAGCGGCGTGAGGACAGACCCCATGGGACCCTGATACACCCAGCCATAGGCGTGGCCGCCGACGCTGGCGTAGACGGGGCAATGGTTGAGGCAGGCGCCGCAGCGTATGCAGCGCAGCATGGGTTGATAGGGGCCGCCCAGCATGTCCGCGCGGCCGTTATCGATGAGGATGATGTGCACGGCCTCGGGGCCGTCCACGTCGTCGGGCCGGCGCGCGCCGGTTATGAACGTCGTGTAGGCGGTCATCGCCTGCCCGGTGGCGCTGCGTCCGAGGAGCCGAAGCATGGCCGTGGCGTCATCGAGATGCGGCACGAGCTTCTCGATGCCGGCGAGGATGATATGAACCCTGGGCAGGGTGGTGCTGAGGTCGGCGTTGCCCTCGTTGGTGACCAGCACGGCGGTGCCGGTCTCGGCCACCAGGAAGTTGGCCCCGCTGATGCCCACGTCGGCCTCCAGGAACCGCGCGCGCAGCCGCTGCCGGGCTTCATCGACCAGGTCGCCAATGGCGCGCTGCCCGCTCGTGCCCTCCGGTTTGCCATGGTGGCGCTCGAACAGGGCGGTGACCTGGTCGCGGGTCTTGTGCACGGCCGGGGCGATGATATGACTGGGCGGTTCGCCGGCGATCTGGATGATGTATTCGCCCAGATCGCTCTCGGTGACCGTCAGGCCGGCCGACTCCATGGCATCGTTGATACCGACTTCCTCGCCGGCCATGGTCTTCGCCTTGATGACCCGCTCCGCGCCCTGGCTTCGGCAGATCTCGAGGACGGCCTCGCAGGCCTGCTCGGCACTGCCGGCCCAGTGGACCTGGCCGCCCGAAGCGGTGAAGTTCCGCTCGAACTGTTCGAGATAAGTATCCAGAAATTCGAGCGTATGGTTCTTCACGGACTCGCCGTGGACGCGGAGTGCCTCGAAGTCCGGCAGGTCGGTTATGGCCTTGGCGCGTTTGTCGACGAAACCGCTCTCGGCCTGCTTCAGGGCTGACTGCAGGTCGCGATCGGCGAGGGCGCGCCGGGCATTGGCGCGGAAGTTGATGGGCTGGGCCTGGGTCGGCGGCATGGGCGCGGCGTGTTGACTCCTCGAATCTTCAGCCCAATCTACGCCGGAGAGGCAGACGGATCAATTGGGCCCGGTCCACGGACCGGGCTCGAGGCGTGCGGCGGGCCTCCCCGCCGGCGCCGCGCCCGGTGCAATATGAACGACCATGGAGGCATCATGAGTCTTGCAGAGCAGCAGTGCACCCCCTGCCAGGGCGGTGTCGAGCCGATGGGCCGCGAGCAGGCCGAAGCCTATCTCAAGCAGGTTCCGCAGTGGTCGCTGGACGACTCGGCGACGAAGATCAGTCGCGAGTTCAAGTTCAAGAACTTCGTGCAGGCCAATGAATTCGTGGACAAGGTGGGTGAGCTGGCCGAGGAAGAACAGCATCATCCGGATATCCATTTCGGGTACGGCTACGCCGTCGTGGACATCCACACCCACAAGATCGGGGGCCTGCACGAGAACGATTTCATCCTCGCGGCCAAGATCGACGCCGCGGCGCAATAGCCACCATCAGGCGGGGGCCTCCGGCCGGTCCCAGCTGCCGGAGCGCCCGCCGCTCTTGTGCACGAGGGATACGCCCTCGATGCACATTCCCCGGTCCAGCGCCTTGCACATGTCGTAGATCGTGAGCAGGGCCACCTGCACCGCGGTGAGGGCCTCCATCTCGACGCCGGTGCGCTCCACCGTCTCGGTGCGGGCGCTGCAATGAACGCAGGCGTGGTCCGGCTCGGGGGTCAGCGTCACCTCGACGCGCGTCAGGCCTATGGGGTGGCACAGGGGAATGAGCTCGCCGGTCTTCTTGGCCGCCATGATGCCGGCGATCCGCGCCGTGCCCAGAACATCGCCCTTCTTGACGTTCCCGGCCACGAGCTGACTCAGCGTATCCGGCTGCATACGGATGCGGCCCTCGGCGACGGCGACCCGGCGGGTCTGGTCCTTGCCGGCCACGTCCACCATTCTGGCCTCGCCGGCCTCGTCGATATGGGTCAGTCGATCAGTCACGTCGGGCTACGTCCTCGCTGGAAATCGCGGTGATTGCGACAGGCTAATCCATTCCGGGAGCGCAGACGAGGCCGGGTGGAGGCTGGCCGCCGGCATCGCGTGCGGCTATGCTGCGCGGGCCGCGTCCGAACCACGCATTCTCTCAGGGAGGTCGCCCAGTGTGGCGCGTTCTGGAAGTAACGGTGCCGGTGTTCGCCGTTATCCTTGTTGGCTATCTCTACGCACGTTTCCGGCCCACCGACATGGCGGTGGCCAACCGGCTCAACGTGCACCTGTTCGTACCCGCGCTGCTGTTCTTCGTGCTTTCGGAGAAACTGCCGGCGGCCTCGGCGCTGGCCGGCCCCGCGCTGGGGGCGGCCGTCGTCGTTCTCGGCAGCGGACTGTTGGCCTGGCCGGTGGTGCGGCTGACGGGCTGGTCCGCGAGGACCGTGGTGCCGCCGGTGATGTTCAACAACTCCGGCAACCTGGGCCTGCCCCTGGCGGCGCTCGCCTTCGGGGAAGCCGGGCTGGCCCTGGCGGTGGTGCTGTTCGTCGTGGAGATGGTCCTGCATTTCAGTGTCGGCGTCTTCCTGCTGCAGGGCCGGGCCGAGCTGGGCCCGCTGCTGCGCAACCCCATTCTTCTGGCCACGGCCGCGGGCCTTTGGGCCCATTTCGGGGACTGGCAGGCACCCGCGCTGGTGCGCCCCGCCATCGAGATGATGGCCGATGTATCCATACCGCTGATGCTGGTGGCCCTGGGGATTCGGCTGACCGACGTGGATCTATCCCAGTGGCGGGTCGGTCTGACCGGTTCGTTGCTCTGTCCGGCCACCGGCCTCCTGGCGGCCTGGGCCTTCATCACGCTGGCCGGGCTGACGGGCATGCAGGCCGGGCTGCTGTGGCTTTTCGGCGCGCTCCCGCCGGCGGTGCTGAACTACATCCTGGCAGAGCACTACCAGCGCGGTCCCGCAGAGGTGGCCTCCATCGTCGTGCTGGGCAACGCCGCCGCGCTGGTTACCATACCGGTAGTCCTGTACTTCGTCCTGCCGGGGTGAGTTCATGCGGCTGATATGGCGAGTGGCGATCGTGGTCATCGCGCTTGTGGCGGCGCCAACGGGGCCGGTGAGCGCCGGCGAGGCGGCGATCGCCGAGCCGTTGCGCTCGGCCTGGGCGCTAGCGCAGTCCAATGTGGGGACGGCGGCGTCCACGCGGTCCGCGTCCCCGGGTTGGGTGGTAACCGCGATTGAGGACTATGTCGACACACGCTATCTCGCGCGCCGACTGCTGGCGCGGACGGACCCGGAGGCGGACGCCGGCGACCGTGCGCGGCTGGGCGAGGCTCTCGCCGACTGGCTTTCATGGCGGGCCAGGCGGGCCGTGGAGCGCCACGGTCAAGCCTGGCGCGGGCTGCTCGATGACCCGCGCAGCATGCTATTAATACAGCGTTCGGCGGTGGATGGCTCCCTGGCGACGGCCGTAGTGGAGCTGCGTCTCGGTGACCGGCGCTGGGATGCGCTGGCGCAGCTTCACCGGCGTGGTGGCGTATGGCGCGTCTACGACATCGAGGTGTCGGGACTGAGCCTCCAGGGGCTGCTGCGCGCACTCTGGGCGGATGTCCGCGGCAATGGTTCCCTGGCCGCCGGCATCGCCGCCCTGAAAGCTTCGAAGTAGAGGCTGTCCGCGGAGGCCGGCCGGATACCCGCCCAGCGGCCTTTCTCACGGGGCGCCGGCACCCATCGCAGCGAAGAGGCGTGTCCCGCGGAGGCTTGCGTGCTCCGTGGCGACGGGCGGCGAAGCCGTCCTTCGGAACGGGAAAACGGAACCGCGGCTTGGGCCTTCCCTGGCGCGGCTCCGGTATCCCTCGCTAACCCTTGAGGGCTTCCAGCGCGGCGATCTTGTCGAGGGTCTCGGGGTTGGCCAGGGCCTCCCGGTTGGGAACCTTGTCGCCGCGCAGGATCTTGGCCACGGCCACCTCCACCTTCTTGCCGCTGCGGGTGTAGGGGATGTCGTCGACCTGCACAATTTTCGCGGGCACGTGGCGGGGCGTGGCCCCCTCGCGAACGCGCTGCTTGATCTTGCGGGTGAGCTCGGCGTCCAGGGTATAGCCCTCGTTGAGTACCACCAGCAGCACCACCCTTACGTCGCCGTCCACGGGCTGGCCAACCACGATGCTGTCGGCGATCTCGTCCAGGGTCTCCACCTGGCGGTAGATCTCCGCGGTGCCGATGCGCACGCCGCCCGGGTTGAGCGTGGCATCGGAGCGCCCGTAGATGACCGAGCCGCCGCGCCGGGTGAACATGATGTAGTCGCCATGGGCCCAGACGCCGGGAAACGTCTCGAAATACGCCCCCTTGTAGCGGCTCATGTCCGGGTCGTTCCAGAACATGACCGGCATGCACGGAGCCGGCTGGGTGCAGACCAGCTCGCCGCGCTCGTCGATGACCGGCTCACCGTCGTCGTTGAAGGCCTTCACGTCCATTCCGAGGCCCTTGCACTGAATCTCGCCGCGGCGCACCGGCAGGATGGGGCAGGCCAGTACGAAACACGAGCAGATGTCCGTGCCGCCGGAAATGGAGGCGAGCTGGACGTCGCTGCCGATGGCCTCGTAGACCCAGTCGAAATCCTCCGGCAGCAGCGGCGAGCCGGTGGAGAAGATTACCCGCAGGGCGCTCAGGTCGTGATCCGTGCCGGGCTTCAGGCCCTTGTTGCGGCAGCCGCCCAGGAACTTGGCGCTGGTGCCGAAGTGGGTGATGCCCTCGGTTTCGGCGAGCTCCCAGAGGACGTCCAGGCTGGGATAGCCGGGCGAGCCGTCGAACAGGACCAGCTCCGCACCGGTGACGAGGCCCGACGCCAGCCAGTTCCACATCATCCAGCCCGTGGTGGTGAAATAGAGGAAGGTGTCGTGGCTGCCGACGTCGCCGTGCAGCATCAGCTCCTTGCTGTGCTGCAGGAGCATGCCGCCGGCGCCATGAACGATGCATTTCGGCACGCCGGTGGTGCCGGAGGAGTAGAGGATGTAGACGGGTTGATCGAAGGGCAGCTGCTCGAAGACGGGCTCGTGGCCCCGGCCCTCGCCCAGCGCGGCATCCCAGGTAACGATGCCGGCGTCCTCGGGAATGCTGATGTCCGGCGCGTTGGAGATCATGACTACTTTCTCGACGCTGGGCATGCGCTCGCGCAGGGCCTCAACGTCCTCCACCTTGGAGTACGTCCTGCCGTTGTAGCCGTAGCCGTTGACCGCCACCAGGATCCTGGGTTCGATCTGACCGAACCGGTCGTGTATGCCCTCGACGCCGAAGTCGGGCGAGGCCGATGACCAGATGGCACCGATGCTGGTGGTGGCCAGCATGGCCACGATGGTCTCCGCCGCGTTCGCGACGATACCCGCCACCCGGTCGCCGCGTTTCACGCCCTGATTGAGCAGGAACTGCTGGAAGGCCCCGACTTCCGTCAACAGCTCGCCGTAGGTGATCTGGGTTCGGGGCCGGGTTTCGGAGACCGCGGTGATCGCAACCTTCTCGGCATCACCGTGGAGGGCTTCCCGGAGCAGGTTCTCCGCGAAGTTCAGCCGGGCCCCGGTGAACCACTGGGCACCGGGCATGCTGCGGTCGGCAAGCACCTGTTCATAGGGCTTGCTGGCGATGACGCCGGTGTACTCCCAGATACCCGCCCAGAAGGTCTCCAGATTGTCCACGGACCACTGGTGAAGGCTCTGGTAGTCGGCGAACGGTCCGTGGCCCCGGTCCTCAAGCCATTTCATGAAGCGCGCCATGTTGCTGCGCTCCAGGTCGTAGGCGTTGGGCTCGCGAAGAATGGGGAACTGTTCGCTCATGTGCGCTTCCTTATCCGGTTCGTCCACGCCGTCGCGCTAGAGGGGGCGTCGGCAAGGAGAAGTGTAGCAGCGCGGCGGGTGTTGCCGCGCGCCGGCTCGGGAAGGCTTCCCCCGCCCGGCAGTGGCATAATAAGGTAACACCTCGTTTCGATCTGACAACCTGTTCAGGTCGCCCGTCGCGCCGCCCCTTGCGGGGCTGGCCTGTCCAAAGAAGGCAATCAGGGAGTGCGTTGGCCATGAATCTCTCCGGAAAATCGGCAATCGTCACGGGTTCTACCAGTGGTATCGGGCTTGCCGTGGCCGAGGCCCTGGCCGCTCAGGGTTCCGCGGTCCTGCTCAATGGGCTGGAGTCCCAGGCCGACGGGGACCGGATGGCCGCCGAGCTGGCCGAGAAGCACGGCGTGAAGGCGGTGTTTTCGCCGGCGGACATGCAGAAACCGGACGAAATCAACGCCATGGTGGAACAGGCCGCCCGCGAGCTGGGCAGCGTGGATATCCTGGTGAACAACGCGGGCATCCAGTACACGGCCAACGTGGAGGACTTTCCGCCGGAGAGGTGGGACGCCATCATCGCGGTCAACCTCTCCTCGGCGTTTCACGCCATACACGCGGCGGTGCCCCACATGAAGCGGGCCGGTTGGGGGCGGATCATCAATACGGCCTCCGCCCACGGTCTGGTGGCCTCGGTGCAGAAGGCCGCCTATGTCTCGGCCAAGCACGGCATCGTGGGGCTGACCAAGGTGGTGGCGCTGGAGAATGCCGACCAGGGCGTCACCTGCAATGCCATCTGCCCGGGCTGGGTCGAGACCCCGCTGATCCAGAAGCAGATTGACAAAATCGCGGAGGAGCAGGGGCTTTCCAACGAGGACGCGAAAGTCGAGCTGGTGCGCCACAAGCAGCCGTCGCGGCAGTTCGTGCAGCCGGAGCAGATCGGCGCGCTGGCGGCGTTCCTGTGCAGCGACGCGGCATCGCAGATCACCGGCGCTTCGCTGCCCGTCGACGGCGGGTGGACCGCCCAGTAGATGCGGCGGGCGTCCTTGCTCAGAGGAACAGCTCGATCTTGTCGTAGTAGTCCACCACCCGGCGCGTGTTGGCCCCGAAGTCCGGCCAGGGGCCGACCGTGTCCGAGCGTACGTAGAGAGCGCTCAGCCCTTCGTCGGTTTCCCGGATCTCCACGCGGATGCGCCCCTTGATCTCGGGAATCGGATAGCTGGCCAGGGCCTCCAGATGGAAGGCCTCGGCGTCGACGGAGACGATCTCCCATTCCATGGCCTGGGCGGCGCTGACCGCGGCATTGAAGACTTCCTCCCGGGCGCGGGGGAAGTCCTTCATGCGCAGCTCCGGGTAGGCGGAGTATTTGGCGGTTTCCACCGGCGCGCCGCTGAGGTAGCGCAGCATGCGCGTCCCAATGCCGGGGGCATCCGCGAGGGGTGGCTGGTAGTAGGCCAGCCCGCCGGCGACGATGATCAGTGCGAGGATGAACAGGGCGGCCAGCGGTTTGATAATTAATCTGAGAAAACGCATGTAACCCTCTCCTTGGCCGGGATATTATTATAATTCGCTCGCCAGTGCAGCGATGGCCCCTGCCTCCCGGGGCTTACCAGGGAACCGCTTCCCCCGCTTTGTAAAAGCCGCCTGTCGGTCCGCCGTCCTCGAGTGTCGCGGCCCAGACGATGCCCTCCGCGGCTTCGGCGGCCGATCGCGTGGCATTGGGCCCGCCCATGCGGGTGCGGACCCACCCCGGATCCACGCTGTTCACCAGGATGTTGTCCTCGGCCAGCTCGGCGGCGAAGACCCGGGTGAGCACGTTCACCGCGGCCTTGGACATCCGGTAGGCGACGAAGCGTCCGCCCATGTTGGTGAGCTGGGCGTAACCGCTGGAGAGATTGACGATGCGCCCGTAGCCGTTGCGCTGCATCGGCGGCACCAGGGCCCGGGTGACCTCCAGGGCGCCGAGGGCGTTGGTTTCCAGGCTCGCGCGGACCACGTCGGCGTCCGCGGCCAGGATGCTCTGCTGGCGGCTGTCGGCGTAGCCGATCTCCGGGAAGATGCCGGCATTGTTGACCAGCACGTCCAACCGGCCGAAGGCGTTGTCCAGGAATTCGGCCACCCGCTGGATACTCTCCGGCCGCGTTACGTCCAACGGGTGATAACCAACGTCCAGCGCCTCGCTCTGGAGCTTGTCCGCGGCGGCCTTGCCCTGCAGGCCGTCCCGGCTGGTGACGATGACCTTGAAGCCCAACCGCGCCAGCTGCCGCGCCGTCTCGAAGCCGATGCCGCGGTTGGCACCGGTAATCAGGGCTATGCGTCGGGTCTCGTTCATTTCAGTTGGCGTTGGCCTCGGCCTTCTCGCGCAGATAGTAGCTGCCGGCGACGCTCAGGTCGTCGTCGAGATCATAGACCAGCGGATCGCCGGTGGGGATCTCCACGCCGGTAATGTCGTCGTCGGAGACCCGGTCCAGGTGCTTGATCAGCGCCCGGATGCTGTTGCCGTGGGCGGCGATCAGAACCTGGTCGCTGGCGTGGAGGCGTGGGACGATGACGTCGTCCCAGTAGGGCAGCACCCGATCCAGCGTCGTGGCCAGGGACTCGGTGGCCGGTAGCGCGGCACTGTCCAGCGTCGCGTAACGCGGGTCGAAGCGGGGGTGGCGCTCGTCGTCCGCGTCGAGCTCCGGCGGCGGCGTGGCAAAGCTGCGGCGCCAGACGTGGACCTGCTCATCGCCATACCGCTTGGCGGTCTCGGCCTTGTTCAGGCCGGTCAGAGCCCCGTAATGGCGCTCGTTGAGCCGGTAGTCCTTGGTTACGGGGATCCACATCTGGTCCAGCTCGTCCAGGGCGATCCACAGGGTCCGAATGGCCCGCTTGAGCACCGAGGTGAAGGCCCAGTCGAAACGGAAGCCATGGCGGCCGAGAAGCTGACCGGCGGCCTGGGCCTCCTCGCGTCCCTTCTCGCTGAGGTCGACGTCCTTCCAACCGGTAAAACGGTTTTCCAGATTCCAGATGCTCTGGCCGTGCCTGAGCAACACCAGCTGTTTCATGTCGTGCGTGTCCTCCGCTCCTGAGTGGGGGGAATCCGTAGGTGTGTCCACGAAGGGGCGTAGTGTATCAAAGGGGATGGTCGGATCGGGTCGGCCAGTCCGTCGCCGGCGTGGCATAGAAACGGCCGTTGTAGACGGCCGTCTCCATGTCAGGCACCGGAATCACCAGCTCGCCGCGTACGCGCCTGCCCTGGCGAAGCCGCTGGACGAGCGCGTTCTGCTCCGCCATCTCCAGGGTTGCCGTGGCCATGAGATCGTCGCCGACGGGGCGCAGGTAGCGCATCCGGCCTTCTCCCAGCACCAGGGCGGGCTCCAGGCCGGCCCGCTGGAATACGCCGCGGAGCAGGGCCCAGCCGGCCAGGCTGGCCAGCGCGTACAGGCTCCCGGCGAAGCCCGTCCCGGTGTGATTCCGGTTGTCCTCCAGCGGCGCCGTGAGGACCAGGGTTTCCACGTCGAAGTGGCCCACCCGCACCGCCATGGCGGCGCTTAGGGGAATCAGGCGGTGGAGGTCGGCTTCCAGGGCCGCGGCGTCGTTCATTGCTTGTCCTCGTAGGCGATCCGGTAGATCGCCCCGGCGCGGTCGTCGGATACCAGCAGCGATCCGTCGGGCATCTGCAGGACATCCACCGGGCGGCCCCAGGCCTGCTCCCCCTGCAGCCAGCCGGAGGCGAAGGTCTCGTAGGCGACCGCGTTGCGCTCATCGTCCAGGCGCACCAGGGAGATCCGGTAGCCGATCTTCTCGCTGCGGTTCCATGAGCCGTGCTCGGCGATAAAGATGTTGTTCCGGTAGGCCGGCGGAAACTGATCGCCCGTGTAGAAGCGCATGCCCAGCGCGGCCACGTGGGGACCCAGGGCCCTGGCGGGGGCGCGGAACTCGGAGCAGGGGCGTTGATCCCCGAACTCCGGGTCGGGGATGTCGGCGCCATGACAGAAGGGATAGCCGAAGTGCTGGCCGGCGGCGGTGGCATGGTTGAGCTCATCCGGGGGGCGGTTGTCGCCCATCATGTCGCGGCCGTTATCGGTGAACCAGAGATCACCCGTGAGGGGATCCCAGTCGAAGCCGACGCTGTTGCGCACGCCCGCCGCGTAGGTCTCCCGGCCGCCGCCGTCCAGCGAGAGCCGGTCGATGACCGCGTGGCCGTCTTCCAGGCAGACGTTGCAGGGCGCGCCGATGGAGACGTAGAGACGCTCGTCCGGGCCGACGCCGAGATAGCGCCAGCCATGGTGGCTGGCCTCCGGCAGGCCCTCGTAGATCACCTCCGGCTCGGGCGGGGGATCGAGGTTTTCCGCGATGTCCGCGTAGCGCAGGATCCGCCGCCGCGTGGCCAGATAGAGATCGCCCTCATGCATGGCGATGCCGTTGGGACTGGTCAGGCCCTCGGCGATCTCGTGGACGCGCTCACCCCGATAGTCGCCATCTTCGTCCACCAACGCATAGACGCGGCCGTCGCTGCGTGTGCTGACGATGACGGTGCGCTCGTCGGCCAGGCGCAGGCTTCGGGCGTTGGGCACGGCGGCGTTATAGACGTGGACGCTGAAACCGTCGGGCACCTGGATGCGTTCGACGGGCAGGTCCCGTCCGCCGCAGGCGCTCATGGCGATCAGGGCGAGGAGGGCGAAGCATCGGGCAACTGCGGTCATGAGGGTATCCTGTTTGACGGCAGGGCGAGTGCACTACAGTCTACTGGTCCCGGGCCCCGGTTCGCAGCCCATAGGCGGCGGAGTCGGGGCGGAGCGCGTCTTTCGACGGAAGCAACTGAAGCGGAAGGGACGGCGTGGCCCAAGAGATCGAGCGCAAATTCCTGGTCACTGGTGACGGATGGCGGGCCGAGGCCGGCGACGGCGAGCGGTTCCGGCAGGGCTACATGATCGGTGGCGACAAGGCATCGGTACGGGTGCGGGTCTCCGGCGACCGTGCCTGGCTGAACATCAAATCGGCCACCATCGACGTCAGTCGCCACGAGTTCGAGTACCGGATCCCGGTGGGTGACGCGGAGGAAATGCTGGATCTGCTCTGTGAAAAGCCCCTGGTGGAGAAATGCCGTTACTGGGTCCCGTACGGCGACCACACCTGGGAGGTGGACTGTTTCGAGGGGGAGAACGCGGGACTGGTGGTGGCAGAGGTGGAGCTGACGCGGCCCGACGAGGCCATTTCGTTGCCGCCGTGGGTATCCCGGGAGGTCTCGCACCTGCCGCGGTACTACAATGTCTGCCTGGTGGAACATCCCTACAGCCGTTGGAGCGAACAGGAGCGTCAGGGCCTATGACCACGCCGGTGGCACCGGTCGAGCGTCGCGGGATCTGGCTGGAAATCAGCCTCGCCGAGCAGACGATGACCTTGAAGGACGGCGAGGCCGCGCTGGCACGTTACGAGATCTCCTCCGGCGCTGCCGGGGCAGGGGAGCGCAACGGCAGCGGTCAGACGCCCCGGGGCTGGCACCAGGTGCGGGCCAAGATCGGCGCCGATGTGGCGCCGGGCACCGTCTTCCGCGGGCGCCGCCCCACGGGGGAGATCTACGCCCCGGCCCTGCGCCAGGCACAGCCGGAGCGCGACTGGATACTCACCCGGATTCTCTGGCTTAGCGGCCTCGAGCCGGGCGTCAACCGCCTGGGCAAGGTCGATACCATGCGGCGCTACATTTACATCCACGGCGGGCCGGATGAGGTCGAGTACGGCAGGCCGGGCTCGAAGGGCTGCATCCGCATGCGCAACGCGGACCTCATACAGCTCTTCGAGCGGGTGCCCGCCCATACGCCGGTCCTTATCCATGAGTGAGCCATCATGACCCTCGGTCCCCTGATGGTCGGTATCGCCGGCCCCTCCCTGAGCGTCGCCGAACGACGCATCCTGCGGCATCCGCGGATCGGTGGCGTGATTCTGTTCAGCCGCAACTTCGAGTCGCCGGCCCAGCTGCGGGCACTGACCGGGGAGATACACGGCCTGCGCAGCCCGCCGCTGCTTGTCGGGGTCGACCAGGAGGGCGGACGCGTGCAGCGTTTCCGCGATCCGCTCACCGATCTGCCGCCGGTGGCGCGGCTCGGCGCGGCCTATGACGCGGATCCGAGACGGGCCTGCGCCCTGGCGGAATCCACCGGCTGGCTCATGGCCGCGGAGCTGCGCGCGCTGGGCGTGGACCTGAGCTTTGCGCCGGTGCTCGACCTGGGGCGCGGTGTCAGCGGCGTGATCGGCGACCGGGCGTTTCATCATTCGCCGCCGGCGGTGGTGGACCTGGCGCTCGCCTACGTGCGGGGCATGCGCCGCGCCGGCATGGCTGCCACGGGCAAGCACTATCCCGGTCATGGCTCGGTGGCCGCGGACTCGCATCTCGAGCTGCCCGTGGACGACCGGCCTTACGCGGACATCGAGGCCTCGGACCTGCGCCCCTTCGAACGCCTGGTGGCCAACGACATACCGGCACTGATGGCCGCGCACGTGGTCTATCCCCAGGTGGATGCCGTGCCGGCGAGCTTTTCCCCGGTGTGGATCCGGCAGATCCTGCGCGGTCGGCTGGGGTACCAGGGCTGCGTCGTTGGCGACGATCTGGAGATGGCCGGGGCGGCCGGCTTCGGGGCGCTGCCGGAGCGGGCGGCCGCCGGGGCGGCAGCCGGACAGGACCTGCTGCTGCTGTGCAACGCGCTGGATGCGGTGACCGACGTCGCCGATGCGCTGCCGGAACCGGCGCCGGAGAGCGGGATGCGCCTGGCTCGCCTCCACGGCACCGGCGGTCAGGACTGGGAGGCGCTCCCCCGGCTCCCGGCCTGGCGGGCCGCGCGCGCCGCCGTGGCCGAGTACGACCACGACCGCCCAATGGAGCTGGACCTCTAGCCCGGGCCGCTTTGGTGGCGCCAGGCGTCCACCGTTCCTATAATGCGCGCTCTGCCGGTGCCCCGCGCGGCCTGCCGGGGTTTCCTCCGGCTTCGGCCGCGGGGCGCGCATAAGCGTGAACAGGCTGATCCCGGGGGCCCGCCCTGAGAAGACGGCCTGTTGCGCCGGTACCCTGCGATGGAGAGCTCGATGGCGGACAAGCTGCTGATCGTCATGGTCAATACCGATCCCGCCCACGGCTCGGAGCTGGGCGCGCCGTTCTTCCAGGCCACGGTGGCCGCGGCCATGGAATACGATGTCGAGATCATCCTGAGCGGTCTGGCCGGCCAGCTCGCCATTCGCGGCGTGGCGGAGAAGCTCTACACCCACGAGGGCGGGCAGAAGAATGTCTACGAGATCATGCAGGAGGCCCATGCGGCCGGCGTCGTGTTCAAGGTGAGCACGCCGACGCTGGACCTGTGGGGCCACGATCTCATCCCCGAGATTCAGGAAACGGTCGGCGGGGCGTACATCATCAGCGAGGCCATGGACGAAGCTACGGTGGTCTTCACCTACTGACAGCATGCGGCCGCGATCCCCGGGGCCGGGCGGCCGCGTACAGCCGGAACGAGCACCATGTCGGACTACGAACTGCAGTTGCCCGCCAATAGCCAGCTGGTCCATGACGCCGCCGCGGTAGAGCGGGCGCTGGACGCCCTGGCGGCGTCCATTTCGGCACGCCTGGCCAGCGACAACCCGCTGGTGCTCGGCGTCATGGTCGGGGCGCTGATCCCGCTGGGCAAGCTATTGCCGCGGCTGCGCTTTCCGCTGGAGGTCGATTACATTCACGCGACGCGTTACCGGGGCGATACCACGGGCTCGGATCTCGTCTGGCTGGCGCGTCCGCAAACCTCGCTGCATGGGCGCTCGGTTCTGGTCCTGGACGACATTCTGGACGAGGGCCATACCCTGGCCGGCATCCTGGACTGGTGCCGCCTGGAAGGGGCCAGTCAGGTCCATACCGCGGTTCTGGTGAACAAGCGCCACGACCGTCGCTATCGGGGCCTGGAGGCGGACTTCGTGGGGCTGGAAGTGGACGATCGATACGTATTTGGCGCGGGCATGGATTACAAGGGGCGGTTTCGCAACCTGGATGCGATTTACGCCGTGGAAGGCGCGGGGTCGGCGCCACCCGCTCAACGTCACAGCGAGAGGTCCCCATGAGCATTGCCATTATCGGAGGTACGGGGCTGACCAGCCTGCATGGCCTCGAGATCGACCACCGGGAGATGGTGCACACGCCCTATGGCGAGCCGTCCGGCCCTATCACGCACGGCCACCTGCACGGCAAGGCGGTAATGTTCCTCGCCCGGCACGGTTACGGGCACACCATCCCGCCCCATAAGGTGAACTACCGCGCCAACGTCTGGGCGCTGAAGCACCTCGGAGCCAGCCGCGTGCTCGCCGTCGCCGCCGTCGGGGGCATCACGCCGGCGATGGAGCCGGCCCGGATCGCCTTCCCGGATCAGATCATCGACTACACCTGGTCCCGGGACCATACGTTTTTCGACGAGGATCTCACCCATGTCACCCACGTGGATTTCACCCATCCCTATGACCGGGACCTGCGCGAGCAGCTGATCGCCGCGGCCCGAAGCATCGAGCTGGACGCCGTCGAATCGGGGACCTACGGGGCGACCCAGGGACCGCGCCTGGAGACGGCCGCCGAGATCCGCCGGTTACGCCGGGACGGCTGCGACCTGGTGGGGATGACGGGCATGCCCGAGACGGTACTGGCCCGTGAGCTCGGCCTCGCCTATGCGGCATCGGCCGTCGTGGCCAACTGGGGGGCCGGGATCGGCGGCGCCGAGATCGACATGGGCGAGATCGAGGAGAACCTGCGACTTGGCATGGAAAAGATCCGCGATCTCCTGGGCGCCGTGGTGCCGCGGCTCTAGCGAGCAGACCTCACGGATCGGCCACCGCGGTCGCCGGCGGGAGATGCCGCCGCTGCCCGGGTGCTACTGGGCGGAATCGGAGGGCGTTCCGGCTTCCCGGGCTTCCGCGTTCGCGTCCGGTTCCGCCTCAAGCGGTGTCACCTTGATCAGCAGTCCCAGAGCCGGGTGGTCGAGGTAGTGCAGCTCGCCGCTGCGCATGCGCCGGCGCTGCGTCAGCACATAGACCGGCGGCCCGCTCTGGAACTCCCGCTCAGTCCAACTGGCCTGGTAGCGCCGCATCCGGTATCGAAGATCGGCATCGATGTGCAGGTAGCGGCCGCGGAACAGGGTGAGCGTGCCGTAGAGCCGGGTATCGCGGGAGAGCTCGTCGAAGATCCCGGGTACCGGCGCCGGTTCGGTGGCATCCGCGGTGTTGGTCCCGTCGCCGGACGTCGTGCCGGCATCGCCGGTCGAGTGGGCCTCGTTCATGGCTTCGGAGCCCGGCTTCGGCTTCTCGGGCGGGGTGATGACCGGTACGCCCAGTGAATGGATGCTGGCATCGAAAGTAAGCGGGCTCGGCTGCCAGTTCAGCGGCAGCGCGATGCTGATGGCTTCCTCCTCAGTCAGCGCGGGCTGCTGCCAGCCGAAATGGTCGAGCACCTCGTAGTCCGGCGAGCGTTCAAGTCGTTCCCGCGCGCCCTGTAATCCGAGCTCGCCGCCGGGCAGGCGCCGGAAGGCACGCGTGCCGTCACCACGCAGCACCGTCAACCGTTCGAACGCCGGCGCCGCCAGGTCCGCGCGGAAGCGCTCGCTGTCGGCGCTGGCCCAGTGCCGGAATATGATGACTTCCACCGTATACCAGTCCCGGGCGCCGTCCTCCTGTGCCGCGGCGTTGGGCGCGAGGGCCGAGGCGAGCGTTAGCAGCATGCTCGCCAGGATCACGTTCAGGCGGATTGGCATGGGCAGTTCCTTCTCGTTCCGTTCAGGCCGCGGCGCGTTCGCCCAGCCGGTCCAGCAGATAGGTCACGGCGGACACCCGGGCTTCCTCCGCCTCCAGCGCCTGCTTGAACCGTAACCGGTTGGCACCCTCCAGGCGATAGGCATTGGGGTGTTCCTGGATGAGCTGCACGATCTGACCGGGGTCCACGGCGGGATCGTCACCGAATTCCAGAACACCGCCGCCGGGCCCGGCTTCCAGGCGCTCGATGCCCAGGGCTTCCGCGCGGAGCTTGAGCTCGGTGAGCCGGAACAGATTCTTGGCGGGCTCCGGCAACAGGCCGAAACGGTCGATCATCTCCACCTGCAGCTCCCGCAGCCCCTCATGGGAGCGGGCGTTGGCGATGCGCTTGTACAGCACAAGCCGGGTGTGCACATCCGGTATGTAATCCTCGGGCAGGAGCGCGGCGATCCGCAGGTCCACTTCCGTGCCGTGGTGCAGCGGCCGGTCGAAGTCCGGCTCGCGGCCGGAGCGCAGATCCCGGACGGCGCGCTCCAGTAGCTCCGAATACAGCGAGAAGCCTATTTCGTTGATCTGGCCGCTCTGGTCCTCGCCCAGCAACTCGCCGGCGCCACGGATCTCCAGATCATGGCTGGCCAGGGCAAAGCCGATTCCAAGATCCTCCAGAGATTCAATGGCTTCAAGACGTTTCTTGGCGTCGGCGGTCATCTGCTTCTGCGGCGGCGCGATGAGATAGGCGTAGGCCCGGTGATGGGACCGGCCCACCCGGCCGCGCAGCTGGTGAAGCTGCCCGAGGCCGAAGCGGTCCGCCCGGTTGATTACGATGGTATTGGCGGTGGGAACGTCGATGCCGCTTTCAATGATGGTGGTGCAGACGAGTACGTTGAACCGCTGGTGGTAGAAATCCAGCATCACGCGCTCCAGGTCGCGTTCGCGCATCTGGCCATGGGCGTGGCGCACCCGGGCCTCCGGCACCAGCTCTTCCACCTGCCGGGCGATGCGGGCGATGGAATCCACGTCGTTGTGGAGGAAATAGACCTGACCGCCGCGATGGAGCTCGCGCAGGATTGCCTCCTGGATCAGCCCGTCATTCCACTGGTTGACGAAGGTCTTCACCGCCAGGCGCCGGGCCGGCGGCGTGGCGATGATGGACAGGTCGCGCAGACCCGCCAGCGCCATGTTCAGGGTGCGGGGAATCGGCGTGGCGGTGAGCGTGAGCACGTCCACGTTGGCGCGCAGGCGCTTGAGCCGCTCCTTCTGCTGCACGCCGAAGCGTTGCTCCTCGTCGATGATGACCAGGCCCAGGTCGTGAAACTTCACCGACGGCTGCAGCAGCTTGTGGGTGCCGATGACGATATCCACCTTGCCGGCGGCGACATCGGCCATGACCGCCTTCTGCTCCTTGTCGGAGCGAAAGCGCGAGAGCATCTCGATGCGCACGGGCCAGTCGGCGAAACGGTCGAGGAAATTCTGATAATGCTGCTGGGCGAGGAGGGTGGTCGGCACCAGCACCGCCACCTGCCGGCCCTCCTGCAGGCCGATGAATGCCGCGCGCATGGCCACTTCCGTCTTGCCGAAGCCGACATCGCCGCAGACCACCCGGTCCATGGGCTGCTCGGCCCGCAGGTCGCGTACGACGGCCTGGATGGCGCTGTCCTGGTCCGCCGTTTCCTCGAACGGGAAGGCCTCCGCGAAGCCCTGGTATTCGGCTTCGTCGAAGCGGTAGGCATGGCCCGCCTGGGCGGCCCGCCGCGCGTAGATGTCCAGCAACTCGGCGGCGGCGTCCCGGGCCTTGGCCGCCGCCTTGCGCTTGGCCTTCTCCCACTGGTCGCTGCCAAGCCGGTGCAGCGGGGCGTGCTCCGGGTCGGCGCCGGTGTACTGGGAAATGAGGTGGAGCGAGGCGACCGGGACGTAGAGCTTGTCGCCGCCGGCGTATTCCAGCGTCAGGAACTCGGTGGCGATGCCGCCCACGTCCAGGGACTGCAGTCCGATATAGCGGCCGACGCCGTGATCCTCGTGCACCACCGGCGCGCCCACGCTGAGCTCGCCCAGATCGCGGATGACCGCCTCCGGGTCGCGTTCCTGGGCCTGGCGGCGCCGGCGCTGTTGGGCGCGCTCGCCGAGCAGCTCCGCCTCCGGGATGAGGGCGATGCCGGCGTCGGGGAGTATGACGCCCTGTTCCATTCCGGATACCGCAAGGGCGAGACGCCGCTCGGTGGCCAGAAAATCGGCCCAGCCCTCCACGGGCTTGGGGCGCACGCGCGCGCCGCCGAGACGCTCCATGAGCGCCTCGCGGCGCCCGGCGGTCTCGGCGAGCAGCAGGATGCGTCCCTCGAAACCCTCGATGAATGTCCGGAGCGCCCCGGCCGGTTCCGCCGATTTGGCGTTGAAGCGCAGATCGGGCAGGGCGCGGGTTTCGAAACGGCGAACATCGGCGCTATCCGGGGCTGCCGCGGCATCCTCGTCGCAGACCAGCACCTGGCGGTGAGCGTTCAGGGCCGCCCGCAGCTCGTCCGGGGCGAGATACAGCTCTGTCGGGGACAGCAGCGGGCGCTCGATGTCGTGGCCGCGCTGCTCGAAGCGCTGATGGATCTGCCGCCATTCATGCTCCAGGGCGGTGTCGAAGTCGGCGAGCCGGATGAACAGGGCGTCGTCGGGCAGGTAATCGAACAGGGTGGCCGTCTCGTCGAAGAACAGCGGCAGGTAGTATTCGATGCCTCCCGGGAAGTGCCCCGCGCTCACCTCCCGGTAGATGACGCTGCTCTGGGGATCACCCTCGAAGCGGGCGCGGAAGGCCTGACGGAAGCGCTTGACAGCCGCCTCGTCGCTGGGGAATTCCCTGGCGGGCAGCAGCTCGATGGTTTCGACCTTGTCCACCGTCCGCTGGGTCTCCGGGTCGAAGGTCCGTATGGTCTCGATCTCGTCGTCGAAAAGATCGATCCGGAACGGCACGCCGCTTCCCATCGGAAAAAGATCGAAAAGCGCCCCGCGCACCGCGAACTCGCCGTGTTCCATGACCTCCGAGACGCAGCGATAGCCGGCCTGCTCCAGCCGTGACCGCATGGCCTCCATGTCCAGACGCTCACCGGCGCGCATCATGAACGTGCCGCCGAGCATGTGCGATGGCGGCGCCAGGCGCTGGAGCAGGGCGGTGACCGGAACGATCAGTGTGCCGCCGCGCTGCTGGGGCAGCTGGTGCAGCGTGGCGAGACGCTCCGAGACGATGTCCTGGTGGGGCGAGAACACGTCGTAGGGCAGGGTCTCCCAGTCCGGCAGCACCTGGGGCTGCGGCGCATCGGGCGCGAAGAAACGCAACTCCTCGGCGGTGCGCTGGGCGCTCTGGGAACTGTCGGTGACGATGACGGTGAGGCCCGGGTACAGGTCGCTGCCGCGGGCGACGGCCAGACTGCTGGCGGCGCCGCGGAGTCCGTACCATCGGAGTCGCTGCCCGGCGCGTCCCGGCAGCTCCGGCGACAGTGGGCCGGCGGAGTCGCTATGCATGGTCTCGGCGGATGGTCTGGGCATTGGGGTCGCCTATCTTACCGGCAGCCGCGCGCCGGCGAAAGCGCGGCATGGCGAGCCACGGCCCGGGGTTCGCGGGCCGGCCGGGCCTCGCTGGGCGGCGATATGTACAATAGCGTCCCACCCGGAATCGTTCGGCGATTCCCTGGGGCTCAGGTTCAGAACGGCAGCGATGGAAGACGGTATCCATGAGAGATTCAGCCCAGTGGGAACCGGCAGCCTGGCAGGCCTTTGAGCAGGCCCATGTCTGGCATCCCTATGCATCGATGACGGAGCCACCCCTGGTTTTCCCCGTGGAGCGCGCCGAGGGTGTCAGGCTGGAGCTCAGCGATGGGCGGAGCCTGATCGACGGCATGTCCTCCTGGTGGTGTGCCATCCACGGCTATAACCATCCGCGGCTCAACGCCGCGGCCCGCGAGCAGTTGGACCGCATGGCCCACGTGATGTTCGGCGGCATGACCCACCGCCCGGCGGCCGAGCTTGCCGAGCGGCTCGTGCGCCTCTCGCCGGACGGGCTCGAGAAGGTCTTTCTCTGCGACTCGGGCTCGGTGAGCATCGAGGTGGCCCTGAAGATGGCGCTTCAGTACTGGCAGGCGCGGGGCGAGACGGACCGGCACCGGTTCCTCACCGTCCGCAATGGCTACCACGGCGATACGTTCGGGGCCATGTCCGTGTGCGACCCCGTCAACGGCATGCACCATCTGTTCAGTGGCGTGCTCCCCCAGCACCTGTTCGCGCCGGCACCCCGGTGCGCGCGCGACGAGGACTGGGATGGTTCCGACATAGCCGAGCTGCGCCGAATGCTGGAAGAAAACCGGGACAGCATCGCCGCCGTCATCCTGGAGCCCATCGTGCAGGGCGCCGGCGGGATGCGCTTCTATTGCCCGGAGTATCTGCGCCAGCTCCGCGCGCTCTGCGACGAGCAGGGCGTGCTCCTGATCTTCGACGAGATCGCCACGGGGTTCGGCCGCACGGGCACGCTGTTCGCCGCCGAACAGGCTGGCGTGACGCCGGATATCATGTGCGTCGGGAAAGCGCTCACCGGCGGCTACATGACGCTGGCCGCCGCGCTGACCACCGCCGACGTGGCGGCCACCGTGTCCGGATCCGGGCAGGGCGCCTTCATGCATGGCCCCACGTTCATGGCCAACCCGCTGGCCTGCGCCGTGGCGACAGCCAGCATCGACCTGCTGCTGGAGAGCGACTGGGCGGCCAGCGTGTCGGCGATAGGCCGGCAGATGGAAGCGGAGCTGGCCGAGGCCCGATCGCTCCCGAACGTGGCCGATGTACGGGTGAAAGGCGCCATCGGCGTCATCGAGCTGAGCGAGGCCCCGGACCCGCGCTGGCAGCAGCGGCGGATCGTCGAGGAAGGCGTGTGGATCCGGCCCTTTGGCAAGCTGTTCTACATCATGCCGCCGTTCATTATCTCCCGCGAGGATCTCAGCCGCCTCACCGGCGCCATGGTGCGCATCACCCGGGAGGCGGCGGGGGCATGAGTCGCGGTGCCGCCGCGATGGAGACCCTGACGGGCCCGGACAGCCCCCATTGGGCGCCATTCCTGGCCCTGTACCACCAGGCCTTTCCCGCCGTGGAACGCGAGCCGGACGAGCTTGTCGCCGCGCGCACCGAGGCCGGGCGCTACCGGCTGCGTGTCTCGCTGGATGGGGCTGGCGCGGTTACCGGCTGCTATGTCGTGGATCGGGTACCTGAGAAGGGCTATGTGCTGTTGTGCTATGTCGCCGTGCAGCCGCGCTGGCGGCGCTCGGGCGTGGGCCGCCAGCTGTGCGCGGATGCCGTTGAATGGTTCAACGAGGAGGCGCCGGCCCCCCTGCTGCTGGTGGAGGCCAAGCCCCGGGCGGCGCGGCTATACCGGCGCAGCGGTTTCGCCCGGTTGAAGCTCGACTACCGGGTGCCGCACATCGACGCCCCGGGGGTGGAGCCGATGGAACTGCTGGCGCTGCCCGCCGCGGACGGTACCGCGGCCATCGACGCCGATAGCCTGGCCCGGATCATCCGGCATCTTTTCGTTGACGGTTATCTGGTGCCCGTGGACGATAAGCGCCTTCAGTCCCAGCTGGCACGCATACCCGCGCAGACGAGGATCGAACATGCTCCAGTACCGGCAGCAGGCTAACCGGGGCGATTGGGTCCTGCGGGACGTGGAAACCGTGCTCGCCAGTGGCCGCACCGCCTTCCAGTCGTACCTGTTCTTCCGCTCGCCGAGTCAGGGCGTGTGCGTGGTGCTGGACGGCGATATCCAGTCCTGCGCCGCGGACGAAGCCCTCTATCACGAAGCCCTGGTCCATCCGGCCATGTTGCTGCACCCGGCGCCGCGACGCGTGCTGATCATGGGTGGCGGCGAGGGCGCGACGGCACGGGAAGTGCTGCGCCATCCCGCCGTGGAGCAGGTGGTCATGGTGGATCTCGACGGGGAATTCGTGGACCTGTGCCGCGAGCACCTGGCGGACTGGAACGCGGGGGTATTCGAGGACCCGCGACTGGAGCTGCGCCACGAGGACATCAACGATTATCTGGCCGGGGCGCCAGCGGGTTTCGACGTGGCCATCGGCGACCTGGTGGACGTCGCCGACTGGGATTCCCCCGCCGCCGCCCTCTACGGTGAGGCGCTTTACCGCCGTCTGCGGGAACGCCTCAACGACGGGGCCGTGGTGGCCACCCAGGCCGGCGCCCTGGCCACCGGAAACGTCGCGGGCCACGCCCGCGTCCGTGAAACCCTGGCCGGACAGTTCCGCGAGGCGCGGAGCTACGGCCACATCGTGCCCAGCTTTTTCCATCTCTGGGGTTATCTGATCGCCGGGGACGTGGACATGCCCTGGAGCGCCGGCGACTGGCTGGCGCTGTTCGAGGCCCGTTGCGCCGAGCGGGGCATTGAGCTGCCCGGCACGGGTGCCGCCGCGCTGGGGAGTGCCTTCGCGTTGCCCGCGCGGATACAGCGGGCCCTGGCCGAGGCGGGTTGAACGATCTTCCGATTTCGGGGATTCGATACGCATGAACATGACGGAGCTGCGGTTTCAGGCGCTGCCCAACGCGACCGAGAAAGAGGCGGACGTGCTGATCCTGCCCGTGCCGCTGGAGAGCACGGTGTCCTACAAGCTGGGCACGCGCAGCGGTCCGGAGGCGATCCTGGCTGCAAGCGAGCAGCTGGAGTACTACGAGGAGGACGGCGGGTGGTGCCCGTTCCGGCACATGGATGTCGGCGTCCTGAGTGCGATGAACAAGCGCCTCCACGAGGGCGAGGGGGAATTCCACGAGCGACTGCGGGCGCGGGTCGCCGAGTTGCCGGCGGCGGGTTCGCTGTTCCTGGCCCTGGGCGGCGAGCACTCGATCACGCCGGCCATGGTGCGGGCGCGCATGCCCGGGCCGGGGACCGTGGTGCTACTGGACGCCCACGCCGATTTCCGCCGGGTCTACGAGGGCACTGAGCACAGCCACGCCTGCCCCATGCATCACGTCCGCGAGAACGGTCACGAGATCATCATGATCGGCATACGCTCGATTTTCGAAGAGGAGGCCGAGCGGATCGCTGCGGATCCGGGCGTTCATCTGTACCGTGACCGCAGCCTGCAGCGCCGCGACGTCTGGGAGCAGCTGCTGGCGCAGCTGAGGGCGCTGACCGGGCCCGCGTATCTGACCATCGACATGGACGGCTTCGATCCGTCGCTGGTATCGGGTGTCGGCACACCGCAACCCGGCGGGCTGAGCTGGTTCCAGGTGCTGGAGATCGTCGACGCGTGCATGGGCAACGAGGGCGTGGACTGGCGCGGCGCGGACATTGTCGAGGCCATCGGCGAGCCCACGCGGGTGACCGACATGACGGGCGCCAAGCTCGCCCATAAAATCATCTCCGGCTGGGGGCTGCGCCACGGCTACGACCGCCGCCCGGCCAACGGGCCGCAGACCAGGGTGGATTACGATTAGCAATATCGACGTATTCCTGCCGGCGCGGCACGGGCGTCACCGGCCTGAATGGGACTATTCCGACGGCCTGCCGCCCTTCGCGCACCTGGAGCGGCCCGAGCGGGTCGACCAGGTTCTGGCCGGCTTCGCGCGGGTCCGGTCCGCGACCGTGCACGCGATCGAGGACACCGCGCTGGAGGCGGTGCGCGCGCTCCATGACGAGGATTACGTGGCGTTCCTGCTGGCGCTCGACGCGGCGCTGGAGGACGGGGAAACCTATATCCCGACATTGTTCAGGGACCGCCCCCGCCAGGCACCGATCCGCATGCGCGGCGGCGCGTACTGCCGAGAAATCGGCACGCCGATCAT
>JACDUA010000072.1 GCA_013519935.1 Ectothiorhodospiraceae bacterium WFHF3C12
AGAAATGGACCCTGAATCCTGGACACCGCCTTAAGTGGAATCCGCCTTGGGTTTCAGGCCGCCATTTCCGGGGCAACCTGTTTGAAGTACACCGCATCCGGGGTGCGTCGGTCCAGCGCCGTGTGACGGCGCCGGGTGTTGTAGAACTCGAAGTAGCGGCCAAGCCCGGCGCGTAGCTCCGCCGGCGTCTCGTAGGCGCGCAGGTAGACGTCCTCGTACTTGACGCTGCGCCACAACCGCTCGACGAACACGTTGTCCACCCAGCGGCCCTTGCCGTCCATGCTGATCGCGACCCCGTGAGCCTTGAGCACACCGGTGAAGGCCTCGGAGGTGAACTGCGCCCCTTGGTCGGTGTTGAAGATCTCCGGCGCCCCAAAGCGCTTCAAGGCCTCTTCCAGGGCATCGATGCAGAAGTCCGTGTCCAGGGTATTGGACACGCGCCACGACAGTACCCGCCGGGAATGCCAGTCCATGATCGCCACCAGGTACATGAACCCCTTGGCCATGGGGATATAGCAGATGTCAGTGCACCAGCACTGGTTCGCCCGCTCGATGGACAGACCCCGCAGCAGGTAGGGGTAGATCTTGTGGCCCTTGCCCGGCTGGCTCGTTCGACGCCGCGGATACAGCGCTCTCAAGCCCATCTGACGCATCAGCCGCTGGACGTGCTTGCGGTTGATCCGGTAGCCCTGTGCCTGGAGCTCGTCACGCAGGCGACGGCTGCCGTAGAACGGCCAGCGCAGATGGATCTCATCGATCAGCCGCATCAAGGCCAGATCCCGCTCCGAGACCGGCGCGGGGCGGTAGTAGGCACTCGAGCGGGCGAGCCCGAGCAGCTCGCAGCGCCGCGTCTTCGGCAATGGGTGCTCGATGGCTATCCCGGCGCGTCGCTCGCTCATCGGTCGCGCCCGAGCACTTTGGATAAAAAATCGTTCTCCATCGCCAACTGCCCGATCTTGGCGTGGAGCTTCTCTACCTCCTGCTCGTCATGCTGCGCCTTGACCGCGTTGCCACCGAACACGTCTTCGGCGCCTTCCGCCAGGCGTCGCTTCCAGTCCTGAATCTGGTTGGGGTGAACGTCGAACTGCTCGGCCAGCTCCGCCACCGTGCGCTCGCCCTTGATCGCCGCCAGCGCCACCTTCGCCTTGAACGCCGATGAGTGATTACGTCGCTTTCTCCGGGTCATCTTCCGCTCCTTCTCTCTCGAGAACTCTACGCCAGAAGATTCCACTTAGCAGGCTTCGATCTCTGTCCAGTCCCCGGGGTCCACCTCTCATGACGCTGATGAGGACGGTATCCGGCGTAATGGCCCGGCGCAGGTCATCCGGATCCATCCGCCCGGTGCCGTCCACCGGCAGCCAGGTCACCGCCGCGCCCTGGCGCGCCAGGAAGCGTAGCGGCGCCGTGGTGGCCGGGTGCTCCACGGCGGTCGTGATGAAATGAGGGCGCGACCGGCGGCTACGGTAGAACATCCCCTTGAGGGCGAAGTTGTTGGCCTCGCTGCCGCCGCTGGTGAACACGATCTCGCCGGGCGTGCAGCCCAGCAGCGTCGCCACCTGCGCCCGCGCGGTCTCCACCCGTTCCCGTGCGGGACTGCCGGCCCAGTGGCCGCTGGACGGGTTGCCGTACGCGACGTCCATGGTCTCGCTCATGACCGCCGCGACTTCGGGCGCGATGGGCGTGCTGGCGTTGTGATCCAGATAGATGCGCCGCACGGCTCAGAACACCAGAACCTGGTCGGCGGTGGCGGTGAGCTCGGCCAGCTCGTCCATGGTGCTGCGCGTCGCTCCCTCCATGAGGTCGTCGTCGGTCAAACCCCGAGCGTCCATGCAGGTGCCGCAAAGCAGCACCCGACCCCGTTCCCCGGACAGCACGCGCTTGAGCATGCGCTCGACGTTGTAGAAACCATTCGGGGTCTTCTGGCCCTGGCGGGCGGCCGCCACCGAATCCGCCATGAGGAAGACATTCACCTCTTCGTCGCTGTTCCGCTTGAGCAGGGCATGCGCCAGGCGCAGTCCGTTGTAGACGCGCTCGGTGCCGTAGGGGGGATCATTGAGGATAAGCAGATATTTCATGTCGACCTCCGGCCGAATGGGCTGACTGGTTTGTCGGGCGCGCCCGGTGTAGTGCTACGTCCGGTCTCCACGTCGCTGATTGATCGGATAGCCGCTCGCCGGCCCCCGCAGCGGCTGGATCAGCATGCGGTCCAGCCACAGGTCACGGGGGGTGCGGAATTGCTCGATGCCGATGGTCATGGCCTCGTGGCCGTCCCGCGGCTGGGGCCGGTAGGTGCCCAGCAGCCGGTCCCACCAGGGCAGGTTGAAACCGAAGTTGGAGTTGGTCTCGTTGGGGTAAATGGAGTGATGGACCCGGTGCATGTCCGGCGTGACCACCAGCAGGCGCAGAATGCGGTCGATGCGCTCGGGTAGGCGCACGTTGCCGTGATTGAACATGGAGGTGGCGTTGAGCAGGACTTCAAAAACCAGCACTGCGACTGCCGGCGGCCCCAACGCGGCGACGACGGCCAGCTTCAGCCCCATGGACAGCAGGATCTCCACCGGGTGGAAGCGCAGGCCCGTGGAGACGTCGAACTCCAGATCGGCGTGGTGCATGCGATGGAGCCGCCACAACGCCGGCACGGCATGGAACATCACGTGCTGGAGATAAATGGCGAGATCCAGCACCAGCACTGAGGCGACGAACGCCAGCCAGAACTGGACATCCAGCGCATTGAGCAGGCCCCAGCCCTGCTCTGACGCAAACGCCGCAAGTCCCACGGCGACAACCGGGAAGGCCAGCCGCACCAGAACCGTGTCGACGGCCACCACCCCCAGGTTGTTCGTCCAGCGGATGAGCCGCGGTATCTCCCGTCGCCGGCGCGGCGCGGCAACCTCCCAGACGGCCATAGCCGCCAGGACGGCCAGGAACAGCCCCAGGCGGATGGCCGGTTCGTTGGCGAGCAGGTTGTCGCTCATGCACGGTCCTTGCCGTCACCGGCTACAGTGGTTACATTCAATAAATCTCTTGAATCATTAAATGTGAGACCCAGATCCATGTCAACCGGACCCAAACAGGCCCTGTACGGTGAGTTCGCCCTGGTCGCTCGGGCGCTCGGTTCGCCGCACCGGCTGGAGATGCTCGAACACCTGGCCCAAGGCGAGCGCAGTGTCGAGGCCCTGGCCGAGCGCGCCGGGCTCGGCATCGCCAATGCCTCGCAACATCTCCAGCAGCTCAAGCGCGCCGGACTGGTGGGCTCAAGGCGCGAAGGGAAATACGTGCGTTATCGGCTGGCCGACGACTCGGTGCTCGACGTCATGGCCGCGCTGTCCGAGGTGGCGAGCCACAATCTGGCCGAGGTGGCGCTCATCCGGCAGGGGTATTTCGACGTGCGCGACGAGCTGGAGCCGGTCTCCCGGGATGAGCTGCGCCATAGGATGCGCGATGGCGTGGTCACGGTCCTCGACGTCCGCCCGCAAGACGAGTTCGAGGCCGGCCACGTGCCGGGGGCGATCAATATTCCCCTCAAAGACCTGGAGAACCGGATCGCGGAGCTCAGCCCGGAACAGGAGATCGTCGCCTATTGCCGGGGCCCTTGGTGCGTGCTGTCCTTCGAGGCGGTGGCGGAGCTGCGCGCGCGTGGGTTCACGGTGCGGCGGCTACAGGACGGACTGCCGGAATGGCGGGCCGCCGGCCTTCCCGTGGCACACGCGTGACCTCGACGAATGCTCTTCGATGAGGGGCTAGAGCTCTGACATACGGGACGCGTGGCGAAAACGCTTAGCCCGCACAGCAGGAGAGCTGTGATACGTCTTTCGTGAAGGTTTGCGCGCAGAGCTTCAGGCCCTCGGCCATCGTCAGGTAGGGGAACAGCTCCCCGGCGAGGTCATTGACCGTCATCCCGTTTCGAATCGCCATCGCCGCCGTCTGAATAATCTCACCACCGTTGTGCGCGACAACCTGTGCCCCAATGAGCCGGCCGCCATCTGCCTCGGCCACGAGCTTGATGAAACCGCGCGTGTCGAAGTTCGCCAGAGCCCGGGGCACGTCCGACAGATCCAGCCGGCGGCTATAGGTCCGGATCCCGGCTTGTTGTGCTTCACGCTCGTCCATACCGACCGTGGCCACCTGCGGGTCGGTAAACACCACCACCGGGACGACCGAGACGTCCAGGGTTGCCGCATCGCCGGTCATGTTGGCGGCCGCCCGCGTTCCGGCGGCCGCCGCGACGTACACCAGCTGAGGCAGGTCGGTGCAATCGCCAACGGCATAGATGTCGGGATTGCTGGTTTGCAGCCGATCGTTCACCCGAATGGCGCCGTCAGGCCCTGTTGCCACGTGGGCCGCCTCGAGGTTCAGATCCTGGGTGTTGGGTGAACGGCCGGCGGCGACCAGCAGACGGTCGGCGACAATCCGCCCATGATTCGTCGCCAGGAAAAATTCGTTGCCGTCGTGCACCACGCGCTCGGCCTGCGAATGATTCAGGACACGGATCCCTTCCGACTCAAAGACGGTCTGCAGCTCGGTGCCAACCTCAGGGTCATCACGGCTCAGGAGCGAGCTTCGCGCTAGCACGGTCACCTGACTGCCCAGTCGTCGGAACGCCTGCGCGATCTCCAGTGCCACGAAGGACGACCCGATAACCGCGAGGTGCTCTGGCAACTCATCGGCGAACAGCGCGCCGGTGGAGGTCCAGTACGGGGATTCGGCGAGTCCCGGTATCGCCGGTGCTGTCGGCGAGGCGCCGGTGGCGATCAGTACCCGGTCGGCCTGAATCGTCTTCGTCTCGCCCGCCTGCGTGACGATCTCGAGCCTGTTCGCATCCTCGAACCGGGCTCGGCCACGCATGAGCTCGATGTTCGGTGAATCGTCCAGGATGCGCTGGTACTTCGCCTGACGCAGCTCCTCGACACGACCACGCAGCTGCCCCAGTAGCCGTTTGCGATCCACGGATTCGCCGGTGTGCGGCACCCCGTCAAAGGGATGATGGGCCCCGACATGGGCTACCTCGGCCGCCCGCAACAGAATCTTCGACGGCACGCAGCCGATATTGACACAAGTTCCGCCGAGGGTTTCGCTCTCTATGAGCGTCACCCGCGCGCCCCCGTCCGCGGCACGAATGGCCGCGGCGAAAGCGCCGCTGCCGGCGCCGATGATGGCGATGTGCACGCTCTCGTGGGTCTCGTCCCGGGCCGTAGAATGGGAGCCGCCCTCATCCAGCACTCGCGCGCCGTAGCCCGCCTCGCGAACGGCCTCAACCAGCTGCCTGGTGGACATGTTGGTGGGAGCCTGGATCTCGGCCATCTCCTCCTCGAAGGAGACCCGGGCGCTCACCTCGGGCAGCGCATCAAGCGCCGTGCGGAGATTAAGCGCACAGGTCTCGCAGGTCATGCCGGTGACAGCGAGGCGATGCGTCCTCATCGGCGAAGCTCCAATGGCAAATGTTTAATCCCTGACGCTGGAAGGGTAGCCGGCGGCGGCGGTGGCCCGGGTGAGCGCATCGATACTGGTTACGGCGTCGTCGAAGGTTACGGTTGCCGTCTTTTCATCGAAGGACACGGCGGTTGCCGTAACGCCGGAGACGCGGGTCAGTGACTTCTCGACGATGTATGGGCAGCTCGCACAGGTCATATTTTCCACATCGAGCGTGACAGTACGCTCGGCGGCAAATGCCGGTGCCAGCAGTGCGAGGGCCATGAGCGTGGCTAAAGAAAACCGCTTAAATACCATCATCGATCAGCCTCCCACTAACATTGGCACGAGATATGGCCAAAGGAGTACTGCAATCACGACCAAGGTGGAGAAGCACAGTGCCCCTGTGGTGATACGCATGGACAGGTCGCTCGCGCAGTAGCCATTGATGTCGCAGGATCGACGCCGCCGGCGGCGCATGCTGATAAACCCGGCCAGGATCAAGCCACCGGCAAGCAGCACAAAGAGTGGCTTGTAAGGCGCCAGCGCGGTCAGATTGGCCATCCAGGCACCGCTGATGCCCACGGAGAACAGTGCAAGCGGCATGATGCAGCACGCCGAGGCGAGCACCGAACCCAGAACGCTGGCAGCCGCCAGCAGCCCCGTTCGCCCCTCCGACGATCGAGGTGACGACGCGCCGTCACCGATGCCTATGGATGAACCATCTCCTGTTCTGTCCATTCCATCCCCTGCTGGATTCGGCCCACTACTGAGCGGTAGGCTAATCCCTGTAGTCGCTAAAGGGTCAATACCCACGGTGTCAGTGAAAATGCGTATCGGCGAGCTGGCCAACGAGACGGGCGTCAATATTGAGACCATTCGCTTCTACGAGCGTGAGGGCATCCTGCCGGCACCCGAGCGAGAAGCGAATAACTACCGCGTCTACGCGCCAACGCATCTGCGTCGACTGCGATTCGTCCGCAGGGCGCGCGACCTCGGGTTCACCCTCGACGACGTGCGCGCGCTTTTGTCCATGGTCGACGGTGGCGACTACACCTGCGCCACGGTGAAATCGCTCGGTGAAGAGCACCTCGAGGATGTGAGAGCAAAGATCGCGGATCTCCGCCGGATGGAAGAAGCGCTTGCGGAAGTGGTTGCCTGCTGCAGTGGCGAGCAGACACCCGACTGCTCAATGCTGGAGACGCTCTTCGATGGATGAGCGGGTCAATTGCGATCCGGTCCCGATGGAAACCACGGTTGGTGGCGGCTGAGCGCTTGGGTCGGCGACACCCGCACACCTCAAGCCCTATATCCTCAAATGCGACGACGACCAGTGCCGGTCGGGGACCGGCTGACGATCAGCCAGGCGGCCAGTATCCGGTCTCATCGACATACTTTCATTGGCGGGCGTCCCTGCCAGCCGGGTCAGGACCGAACAATAGTCCCTGAAAGAGGGGTCTCGTTCAGGATGTTGTCGAGCACAGGCGATCCGGCGGCCGCGGCCTCCTTGATCTCGGCAAGGGTGGCATCGTCCGCGTCGGTATCCACCTGCACTTCGTACTCCAGCGCCGAGAATCCCGGCCGTACGGCCTTGTCGACGCCCAGATAGCCGCGCAGGTCAAACGGTGCCTTCACGGTGACCTTCAGGTGGCGGAAGTCCACGCCTTGCTTATTGGCGTGGGTTACCCAGCCAATGGTCAGGCAGGATCCCAAGGCCCCAAGAATTAGCTCCATGGGGTCGATAGCCGAATCCTTGCCGCCGAGGGCCTCCGGCTCGTCCGTTCTGATTTCGAAACTGCGCGCGCGTGTGACGCCGACCGCACCATCGCTCCATTCGGTTACGGCTTCGAAGCTGCCTTGCCCCTTTTCAGGATCCTCGGAGACTGCCTCGCGGGTCGCATTATAGGTCTGCATGTCGAGATTGGCTGCGCTCTTGCTCATGGCGACACCCCGTCTTTGCGCTGCGATGACCCAACATGACGTTGGGCAAAGAGGGATATGGGCGCTAAGCAATCGCATTCATAATATTCTTTGTACATAACGATATGCGGGGGGCACCTATCGCGGCACGGATCTATATTCGGCCGAATGCTTCGGTGATATGAGGAGCACCCAGCCGCCTCGGGGCCGCAGCGATCAAATCACCGCAGTGGAGAAACCGGCCCTCGGCCACGGGAATGCCGAGGCGGTTCAATGACGCTGGTTCGCGTGACAGTCGGTCAGGTAGCAACGTCGTAGAGCGCCATCGCGCACGCACTAGGCTGATGCGGCAGTCCGACGATGCGGCAAGCCACCATGAAGCCACCCCGGCGGGGCCAGCGACGACAACGTCAGCGTGCTTCCTTGTGCCCCTCCCAACCCGCTGGTATTCGCAGCGCCGCCACCTCGCGCACAAGGATCTCGCCGTATCGATGCAACTCATGCTCCGATGTCCTGAATGACGGCATCATCAGACTGAGAACCCCCCTCACCGCCCCGGATTGGTCCCGAATAGCCGTGGCCACTGCGCTCGCGCCCTCGACGCGCTCGCCGCTGGATACCGCGAAGCCGCGTTCCTGGATCTCGCCGATCTGTCGGCGCAGCTGTTCTGCGTCCGGCTTCCACCCGGTTAGCTGCTCGAGAGCGGGATCCCGTAGAAACGACTCTCGCTCACTCTCAGGCAACGCAGCCAGCTCGGCCTTGCCCGCTGCGGCCAGGTGCAGCGGGTAGGTGGTACCCACATCGAGGACGTAGCGAATCGGTTTCGGGCTCGGGATAACGGCGGTCACCACCTGTCGGTCACCGGAGCGTCGGTACAGCGATACGGTCTCCTCGGTTTCCTCGTTCAGCCATTCCATCAGCGGCCGCACCATCTCGGTAACGTCATCGCCCTTGAGCAGCGGCTGCACGAGCTCCATTAAGCCGAAAGCCACGCGCCAACGTCCACCGTAGCCAGCCTCCACCACCTGGGCCTCGACAAGCGGGACCAGCAGCTCCTCTACGGAGGCCGGTTCCAATCCGGCGCATTCAGCCAGATCCTCGACAGTCCCGCCCCGGAAGGAAAACCGGGACATGGCCTTCAGCAAGTCGAGAGCGCGGCGCACGGCGCCCGAACCGGTCGAGCGGCCCGTGTGGGAATAGCGCTTGTCTTCGGGACGGCGCCGGACATAGCCCCTGGCCTCCAGGGTCTGCAGTACACGGAAGGCCATGGGTGCGGGCTCGTCCAGGGCACGCGCGACCTCGGAAAGCGAGATCGGCCCCGGTGAGGACTCCACGATCTCCAGAACGTCCAATCCTCTTGCAAGTGTCCTCAACTGGCTTGTGGCATCCGCCATCGCTCAGGCTCCGATTCGTATCGTTTCCCCATGGACCGGCCGTGGAACGGGTTGAACTGGCGCCTGCTGGCTGGCCATTGATCACCCCCGGTCCGTCGGCAAAGGTCCCGATTGATTCTACATTCAGCGTTTCGCTTCGCGTCATCCCTGTCTCATCGGGAGGCCGCCGGAAGGGCGCCCATTCACTGGCCGTGACAGTTGCGCGACAGCGGCTACCGGATCCCCCAGAAGATGGTCGCGGCCGAGGACCTCGGCGTAGCCGCTTTGCGTCAGGAACTCGCGAGCGGGATCACGCAGTCCACAGAGATAGAGCGCGCCACCGCCCTTTTTCAGGTGCTTCGCTTGCTCGGCAAGCAGCTCAGCACCCGCAAGGTCAATGAAGTTGACGCCGCTGCAATCCAGCACCAGGGTCCCGCAATCGAGGCTGTGTCGGCCGAGCTCCGCGCTGACGTGAGGAACGGCACCAAAGTAGAGCGAGCCCTCAATCCGGAGTATGCGCATCCCGGGCAGCTCCCGAAGACCGTGCTTTTCGACATTGCGCAGTCCATGGTGGGGCCGGTCAGGATGCGGCGCCACGGGCACCACCCGCGGGTGCGAGGTCTGGCGCAGGTACAGCAGCATGGAAAGCCCCACGCCCGCGACAATGGCGAACTCCAGATTGACCATCACGGCCGAGCCTGCGGTCACGAGCAGTATGACGCTGTCCTGGCGGCTGATGCGGACGATTCCGAGGACCGTGGGAATGTCAATTAGATTCCATGCAATCAGGACAATGACCCCGGCCACAACCGGAACGGGCAGATAGGCGCTGAGCCCTGGAACGAACACCACGACCGCCAAAAGACACACCGAGGCGAACACCGCCGCCAAAGGCGTCTTCGCGCCGGCGTCGTAGTTGGCACCGGAACGGGTGAACGAACCGGATCCAGCGTATGAGGAGAAGAAGCTGCCAACGGCGTTCGACAGTCCCTGGCCGATGAACTCCTGGTTGGTATCCAGCTTCTGGCCGCTGCGCACGGCGATCGCGCGGGCCACCGACACCGCCTCGATCAGTCCAAGCAGGGCTATGGCGGCCGCGCCGGGCACCAGGAGCTGCACGTCACCGGGGGCGAAGCTCGGCAAAGACAACGGTGGCAGACCGGCGGGGATGGCTCCGACCATCGGCACACCAAAGTTCTGGGCATCGAACAGGATGCCAATCAGACTCGTAATCACCATGGCGAGCAGCAACGCCGGCGCTCGCGGTGCGGCCCAGCGAATACCGACGCAGAGCATTACGGTCAGCGCAAATAGCCCGATGGACGGCACCGTTTGTTCCGGCACGTCCCCGGCGAGCGCCGAGAACGCGCCCAACCCGGCGGGAGCGGGTGGCGGCAGTCCCAGAAGGTTGCCCGTCTGGCTCAAGGCGATGACTGCTCCCGCCCCGGCGGTAAAACCGACGACCACAGTGTGGGAAATGAAGTTGACCAGCCAGCCCAGGCGGGCCAGCCCGCAGAGCAGCTGCATGGCGCCCGCAAGGAAGGTTAGTGTCAGCGCCGCCGTTACGTAGCTGATGCCGTTCAGGGTCAGACCGGAAAGGGCGCTGGCCACCAACACCGAGATCGCCGCGGTTGGCCCGGAAACCAGGTGATG
This sequence comes from Ectothiorhodospiraceae bacterium WFHF3C12, assembly GCA_013519935.1. Taxonomy (GTDB): domain Bacteria; phylum Pseudomonadota; class Gammaproteobacteria; order Nitrococcales; family Nitrococcaceae; genus WFHF3C12. The sequence continues at coordinate 10,356 of JACDUA010000072.1, forward strand.
GGACGAGCCGAACAGTCCGGCCACGACGGGCACGATGATTGCCGTGTACAACCCGTACTGTGGGGGCAGTCCCGCGATCATGGCGTAGGCGACGCCCTGCGGCAGCACGATAACCGCGCCGGTAAGCCCGGCGCCGAGATCGTTAACGACGTTGCGCGGGCTAACCCTGGATAGCCAGTCCGGGGAGGGCAAAGAAGCCCCCACGACTCGGGCCGCCGCTCTCGCCGCGGTGCGTACCGCCCGGTCCCGCATAGTTTCCTCCATCTAGCTCGCCACTTACGTCCGGCCTCAGACCAGCTGTCGCACCTTCATGGGCGTCGCCGTGGCCTTTCGCGAATCCCTGCATCAAGCCTCCGGCCCCGGGGACGGCCCTGACCCAAGCCGAATCCCGACACCTACCGCGCCCGACGCACTGGGTTCGCTCATTCCGGTTGCCTCGGAAGTGCCTGCGCCGGCAGCCCCACTGCACCTGGTTGACACCGTAAAGTATTACAACTAGCGTAAAGACTAACAGATATCGTAAACATCGCGCCACGGCCGCCGTACCGGCCTCGAGGTGCCAGCAAAGATCCAGGAGGAGGAAACGTTTCGATGATCCGTGACGATGGAAAGCTGCAGACCATCCTGGCCGAGGTGCGCGACTGGGTTCGCCAGGTGGCGATCCCCAATGAGCAGCGCGTGGAGGATAACGACGAGGTCCCCGAGGACATCGTCCAGGACATGCGCCAGCGCGGCTTCTTTGGCTGGAGCATCCCCGAGGAATACGGCGGCGCCGGGCTGACCACGGAGGAGCTGGTGCGCTGCGCCTTCGAGCTCTCCCAGGCCGCCACGGCGTTTCGCGCCCGGGTTGGCACCAACACCGGCATCGGCTCCGAGGCACTGGTGGCCGACGGCACGCCGGATCAGAAGGCGCGTTACCTGCCGAAACTGGCCTCGGGCGAGCTCACGGGCTGCTTCGCCCTGACCGAGTACGAGGCCGGCTCGGATGCGACGGCGCTGCGCACGACTGCCGAGCGCGACGGCGATCACTACGTCCTCAATGGCAGCAAACGCTACATCACCAATGCCCCCATCGCCGGGCTTTTCACCGTGCTCGCGCGCACGGATCCGAGCGATGGCACTGCCAAAGGTATCAGCGCCTTCATCGTCGAAGGTGATACGCCCGGCCTGTCGACAGGCGCGCCCTACCGCAAGATGGGTCAGGCCGGCTCCCCCGTCTCGGAAGTGTACTTCGACAACTGCCGAGTACCCGCGGAGAACCTGGTCGGCGGTGAAGAGGGCCGCGGCTTCAAAACCGCCATGAAGGTGCTCAACAAGCAGCGCCTGCACCTGAGCGCGCTGAGCACGGGCCCGGCCATCCGCATGTTGAACGAGGCCGTGGAGTACGCGCGGCACCGCGAGCAGTTCGGCCGCGCCATTGGTGACTTTCAGCTCGTGCAGGCGCTGATCGCCGACTGCCAGACGGAGATACAGGCGGCCAAGGCGCTAATCCTGGAGACTGCCCGCGCCCGCGATGCCGGCGAGGACGTGCGTATGAACGCGTCCATCTGCAAGTACTTCGCCACGGAGATGTGTGGCCGGGTCGCCGACCGCGCGGTCCAGGTCTTCGGCGGCGCGGGTTACGTCGCCGACTACAGCTGCATCGAGCGGCTGTACCGGGACGTCCGGCTGTTCCGCCTCTACGAGGGCACCAGCCAGATCCATCAGCTCAATATCGGCAAGCTCACGCTCAAGGACGGAGCCTGATCATGCAATGCAACCCTTCTGCGGCGACGCCTGATCGGCTGGATCAGCTCTTCCAGCCAGCATCCGTGGGTATCGTCGGGGCGTCCGCGAACCTGGAGTCCATCGGCGGGCAGCCGATCAAGCACCTGAGAAATGCCGGGTACGCGGGCACCATCTACCCGATCAACCCGAAGTACAACGATATCGACGGACTGCCCTGCTACCCGGACATCACCTCGCTACCCGAGGCCCCCGACGTCATGGTCGTGGCCGTCGCGGCGAACCGGGTCATCGCGGTGGTCGAAGAAGCCGGGGCCAAGGGCGTGCCCTACGTGGTGATCTTTTCCTCCGGTTTCGCCGAGGCCGGCACCGACGGCGAAGCAGCCCAGAGAGAGCTCGCCGAGGTGAGCCGCCGGACCGGCGTCAGGATCATCGGCCCGAACTGCCAGGGACTGATCAACGTCGCCGACGGCATACCCATCGGTTTCGGTGCGCCCTATGCCATGACCTACCGAACGGGCGCCGTGAGCGTGAGCTCGCAGTCCGGGGCCTTCGGCAATTCGGTGCTCATGGGCCTCAACGAGGAAGGCGTCGGGCTGCGGCGCTACGTGTCCACCGGCAACGAGGCCCAGACCACGTCCCTCGATTGCATCGCCTCCTTCCTCGAAGACCCGGAGACGCGGGTCGTGGCGGGCTACGTGGAAGGGTTCCGCGACGCCCACCGGCTGCGCGAGCTCGGCCGCCAGGCATTGCAGCAGGACAAGCCGCTGGTGCTGTGGAAGGTCGGCAACACCGAGGCCGGCGCCCAGGCGGCATCCTCGCACACCGCCAACCTGGCGGGGGAATACGGCTACTACGATGCCGCCTTCCGTCAGTACGGCATTGTCGACGCTCACGATGTCGGGGACATGGCGGACTGCGTGCGGGCGCTGCTGACCGGGAAGCGGCCCACCGGCAACGGCGTCGCCGTGCTGTCGATCTCCGGCGGCGCCGGCATCGCCATGGCCGATCGCTGCGCGGAGCTGGGGCTAACCCTGCCGGCCCTCGCTCCCGAGACCATCGACGCGCTCCGGCCGCTGCTGCCGGCATTCGCGAGCCTGAACAACCCGGTCGATCTGACCGCCGGCGCTCTCGCCAACCCTCAGAGCTTCGCGGACGCGCTGCGGGTGGTGGTCAAGGACCCCAACGTGGACATGCTCGGCATTTGCCTGGCGGCGCTCAGTGGCGAGGGCGCGACCCTGGTTGCCCGCGAGATCGCGAACGTCGCCGCCGAGACGGACATTCCCCTGCTGGTTGCCTGGAGCGCACCGCCCGGTATGGCCACCGACGCCTACGAAGTGCTGGAGCAGGCCGAAATTCCCCGGTATGCCTCCCCTGTCCGCTGTGCTCGGGGATTCGGCGCGACCTGGCGCTTCGCGGAGGCCGCGGCGCGGGTGCAGGAGATGCCTACCAGGGACGTCCAGCCACATCCCAACCGGGAGGATGCCGCCGCGCTGAACGAGTTCGAGGCCAAACAGCTGCTGGGCCAGTACGGCTTTCCCGTGACCCGGGAAGGGGTGGCCCAAAACGGCGAGGATGCGGTCCGCCTGGCGAATGAATACGGCTACCCCGTGGTCATGAAGATCCTGTCCAAGGACATCCCGCACAAATCCGATGCCGGCGGTGTCCGCGTGGGGGTCCAGGACGACGCTGCGGTCCACGCCGTCTACGAGGAGATCGCCGCGCTGCCCAAGCGTATCGGGCAGGACGTTCGCTTCGAGGGGGTCCTGGTCCAGGAGATGGTTGGCGGCACCGCGGCCGAAGTCATCCTGGGCGCCGTCAACGACCCCAACTTCGGCCCCGTGATCATGTTCGGGGCGGGCGGCATCTTCGCGGAGATCTTCGAGGACGTGGCCTTCCGGCTCGCCCCGGTCAATCGACCTGAAGCGGAGGCGCTCATCGCGCAGACGCGAATCAGCAGGATACTTCGCGGCGCACGCGGACGCACCGAGGCCGATGTGGACGCGTTGGTGGACGCCGTTTTGAAGCTCTCCGATTTCGCCGTGGCGGAGAGCCAGCGATTCACCGAGATAGACATCAACCCGTTGTTCGTCCTGCCCAAGGGCCAGGGTGTTCGCGCGGTCGACGCCTATCTACGGACCACTGTGCCGCAGTAAGCGGCAAATCCACTGTAGTTCCATAACGATTGGAGGAGATGGCAATGCCACAATCCATCAGCAAGTCCTGGGTGAGTTCACTCGCCGCGCTCGTTGTACTGGCCGTTTCATCTGTCGCAGGTGCCGCGGAATACCCGACAAAACCGGTCACGGTCATCGTTCCTTTCGGTGCCGGCGGCAGTACGGATCTCATGGCCCGCGCAACGGCGCGCGAGTTCAAGGAGTTCTTCGACCAGAACATCGTGGTGGACAACCGTTCCGGCGGTGCGGGTACGGTCGGTATGGCGGCCCTCGCGCGTGAAGACAACGACGGCTACACGGTCGGCATCGTTCCGGCGGCGCCACTGGTCAACCAGCCGCACATGCGCAAAACGCCATACGATCTGGAGTCATTCGAGTATGTCTGCCAGCTCTTCTACAGCCCCCAGGCGCTGGCGGTAAAGCCTGGCTCTCAGTTCGACAACCTCAACGAGCTGGTCGACTACGCGAAGGAGAATCCCGGCGAGCTCACCTACGGCACGCCGGGACCGGGCTCGCTCCCGCATCTCGCCATGGAGCAGTTCCTTCAGGTGGCCAATGTCAAAATCGAGCATATCCCATTCACCGGGGATGCCCAGGGCGCGACCTCGCTCATGGGGGGGCATATCGACCTCTACATGACCATGCCGAACGTCATCGAGGACCGGGACTTCAAGTCGATCGGCGTCTTCAGCGAGGAACCCGTGGAGTCAATGCCGGAGGTCAAGACCGCCACGTCCCAGGGATTCGACATGACGGCCGCCTGGTGGGGCGGGCTCGTGGCGCCCAAGGGTATCCCGGAGCAGGCGAAGAGCCGACTGGTGGAAGCCTGCCAGTACACGGTTGACTCCGAGCGCTTCCAGAAGACCCTGAACGATCTCGGCACCCTGGTCCAGTATCGCGGCCCGGAGGACTTCATCGAGCACGTGCATGCCGTGTCCAAGACCAACGGCAAGCTCATCAACACGGTCCTGAAGGGCAACTAGGCCATGAACTCCCGGGTGTTGAACATTCTCTACGGCGTCGTCTTTCTAGGCAGCTCGATCTACCTGTATTGGGTGAGCGTAGAGACCGGCGTGGATGCGCGGCGCGTGTCCAGCGACCCAATGTGGTACCCGCAGCTACTGCTCATCCTGCTGGGGCTGTGCGCCGGGTATCTGGTTCTCCGTAGCGTTCTCACCCGGGAGGCCTCTCCGGTCCAGTCGGTGGTGTGGAAGCCGTTGGCGGCCACTTTGGCGGCAGCCGGGACTTACCTCGCAGTTTTCGAGAAACTCGGTTTCGTTCCGAGCACCGTCGTGCTCATTCCACTCCTGAGCTGGCTACTCGGTTTCCGTCGCGTGGCTGTTCTCGTCGTGCTCACGGTGAGCTTCACGGCCGCCGTCTGGTACGGCTTTCACCTGTTGCTGAACGAAACGCCACCCGGGATCGGCCTTCCGACCTTCACCGGCTGACGCCGGTGGTGTCCGATCGGCTGCGCCCGAATCGAGGTTTGTAAAAATGGACGCATTCCTCAGTGCACTGCAACTACTGACGGGGCCGTCCGCCCTGGTTGCCTTGGTACTAGGCACCATGGTGGGCATCATAATCGGCGCCTTGCCGGGCCTTGGCTCCGTACTTGCGATTACCATGGCGCTCCCTTTGACCTTCGTACTCGGCCAAGGGGCCAGTATCGCGCTCCTGCTCGGGCTTTATTGCGGTTCCGTTTACGGTGGCTCGATATCCGCGATTCTCCTTAATACGCCCGGAACGCCACAAGCGGCAGCGACCGGGCTGGACGGCCATCCGCTGGCGATCAGCGGGCGAGCGGACCTGGCACTCGGTTGGGCAACGACCGCTTCTGCCATCGGCGGAATCATCGCCACCATCATCCTCGCCGGCGCGGCTCCCCTACTGGCAAGGGTTGGCCTGCAGTTCGGACCCGTTGAGTACTTCGCCCTCGGGGTGTTCGCTTTGACCTGCATCGTCAGCGTATCCCGGGAGGACATGACCAAGGGCTTCATCGCGTGTCTGTTGGGGCTATTCGTGGCGGTGATCGGCCAGGACTCGCTGACAGGCCACGTGCGCTTCGACTTCGACTCCTTCCAGCTATCGGCGGGTATCGGGCTGGTGCCGTTTCTGGTCGGGCTTTTCGCTTTATCGGAAGTCCTCTGGCGCGTATGCCAACCCGGTGATCCTTCGCAGGATCGCGTCATGCGCTCGGGTTTTGCTTTTCCCGGATTCGCGGAACTGAAACGTCGTTGGTCCGTGCTGTTGAAGTCGTCGCTGATCGGCACCTGGGTGGGCAGCCTCCCGGGCGTGGGCGCCACGTCGGCGTCAATGGTCAGCTATGCCGAGGCCAAGCGCAGTTCACCCAGGCGCGCCGACTTCGGCAAGGGCGAGCCCGACGGCTTGATTGCGGCGGAGGCGGCCAATAACGGGGTTACCGCCGGCGCGATGGTCCCCACGCTGTCACTGGGCGTTCCCGGCGACCCAATCACGGCGGTCATGCTCGGCGCGCTTGTACTTCAGGGTATTACGCCAGGCCCGAGGCTGTTCATGGAACATGCCGACCTCATGTACTTCATCTTCATGGCCCTGCTGCTGGCGAACGTGGTCCTTTTCGTATGTGGGGCTCTAATGGCTCCCCTATTTTCAAGGATCCTCCGGGTACCGGAGCCAGTGCTGCTGTCCTGCATTGTGGTGCTCATTGCAATCGGCACGTACAGCATCAACTCCAGCCCGTTTGACCTGTTGGTGGTGTTCGTCGCCGGTGTGAGCGGTCTGCTCTTGCGCTACAACAACTTTCCTCTGGCGCCCATTGTTATCGGTTTCGTGCTTGGGCCCATGATCGAAGAGAGCTTGCGCCAAGGCCTGCTGCTGAGCCGCGGTAATTTTCTCGGCTTCTTCGAGCATCCCATCGCGCTGACGCTATTCATACTCACGGGCATCTTCCTGTTCCTGCCTTTCATTCGCGAGCGACTAGCCAGAATGCTGCGTCGCGGATCCCCCGCTAGGAGCGAGCAATGACCGCAATTAGAGCCTACCAGTTGACTGAACATGACGGCCGCAGCATCGGGCGGCTGGAGAACGTTGAGCTCGATCAGCTCGGCGCCGGCGAGGTTCTCATGCGTACGACTTACGCCGGCGTCAACTTCAAGGATGCGCTCGCGGGCACCGGCCGCGCTCCCATCGTCAAACGCTTCCCCTGCATTGGCGGCATCGAAGCGGTGGGCGTGGTGGAAAGCTCCAGCGCGGATGCTTACCGGCCCGGTGACCAGGTGATCGTTCACGGGCGCGGCCTCGGGGTCGACCATGACGGCGGCTTCGCCGAGTACGTAAGAGTACCCGCTGACTGGATCGTGCCAATACCGCCGGGTCTGGACATGTTCGAGACCGCCTGCCTGGGTGTGGCGGGGCATACCGCCGCGGTCGCCATTGACCTCATGGAGCTCAATGGGCTCAGACCCGAGTCGGGCCCGGTGGTTGTTACCGGGGCCAGTGGCGGCGTCGCCAGCCTGAGCATCGACATGCTCGCGGTCGCGGGATACGCCGTCACAGCGGTCTCCCGCAGGCCCGAGAATTCGGATTACCTCCGCAAGTTGGGTGCCCAGCACGTCATCCCGCCACCGGAGCAGGACGCGCGGATCAAGCCCCTGGATACCGCCGAATGGGCCGGGGCCGTCGATGCCGCCGGCGGCCACGTGCTGGCATGGGTGCTTAGCCGGATGATCCCCAACGGCACCGTGGCCGCTTTCGGCAACGCCGCCGGCGTTCGGGTCAACACCACGGTAATGCCCTTCATCCTGCGCGGCGTGCGGCTGCTCGGAGTCAACGCCAATACTGAACCCGATCTGCGCCGCAGGCTCTGGAACCGGCTCGGCAGTGACCTCAAACCGAGGCACTTGACCGACATCAGCACGCCCATTGGCCTCACGGACCTGCCGGACCTGCTGGAGCAGATGGCCGATGGGCAAACTCGCGGGCGCTATGTGGTCTGTTTTGAATAGGAACACCGTGAATAACTTCTACGTGCGCCGTGTTCGCGACCACACCGCTCAGCCAGGCCGCGTCGCGAATCCTTTAGCTTTTCCCTGAAGAGCGACGAGTTCGCGTAGAAGGAGAAGAAGCTTTGGACCTGTCCACATCGGCCCTAGGCGCGGCGGCACTGATGGTGTTCCTGGGCGCGCTCGTGCAGACCTCGGTGGGATTCGGAATGGCGGTGGTAGCGGCACCGATCCTGTACCTGATCGAGCCGCGCATGGTGCCGGTACCGTTGCTTGTGATGATTACCGCCATCTCGGCGTACAGCCTGTGGCGCACCTATTCCCATCTTCACCTGGCCGAACTGAGCAGCGCATTCGTCGGGCGCATCCCGGGCATCGCCCTGGCAATGGTTCTGCTCAGCTACAGCTCCGGCGGCGTACTGCCGCTGCTCATCGGCTTGTCCGTGCTCAGCATGGTGGCCGCGAGCCTGACTTCCATTCACTTCACGCCGACCCGCAACCGTCTGTTCGTGGCAGGCCTGGCGTCGGGTTTCATGGGCACGGCCACCGCCATCGGCGGGCCCGCCATGGCATTGGTCTACCAGCACGCCGACGGCGAGCGAATTCGTGCCAACCTCTCCGCCTACTTCCTGCTGGGCGCACTCATGTCGCTGTGCGGCCTGGCGCTAATCGGTCGAATCGGCGAGGCCGAGCTGCTGCTGTCCGCCGGCATGCTGCCCCCGACCGTCGCCGGCATGTTGGCGGGGCGCTTTGCGGTTCGATTCCTGGGGCCGGCGGTAGTGCGTCCGGCGATTCTCGGTCTGTCCTCGATCGCCGGTTGTGCAGTGGTTTTGGAGTGGCTTCTAGGCAGGCAATGACGGCCACCAGGACGGAGGGGATCCGCCAGCCACCCCGGCCACTTGAGAGGAAGTGGGAAACGAGTACTACAAGCAGTTCGAAAAGTCAGCACAAAGAGCCTGACCCACAACGAACGGTGTCCCGAGTAGCTGTGGCGGTTCATTGAACCGCGGATGCCTTTGTTTCAATCCTGTTCCGAATGCCTCAAACCTTATTCGGAACATGCAGCAAATGGATCGAGGGAATAAGGATTGAGACATTTCCCGGCTGCAGCCCGCACCGTTGGCACCCCCGAAATTCGCTGAATTTTGAATAGAGACTGAGACAGTCTCAAACCTATTCAGAATTGCCCTCACCTCAAATACCTACAGCCCACGCTCAGAACTAAGCTGCTGAAGCGTTCAGGCCCGTCCACCAGGCCGCGGTAGAGCCAGATGATCGAACCTGCTCGCAGGTCCATCACGCCCCCACGCGACATGTCGCCGGCTAACCCAGTGTTCTCCTATGGGTTCTGGATAACAACAGAAATTAGTTTTCCGAAAATAAAATACGAGTCGAATCAGTAATTTATACTTGACATTGCCTGCTTGGCGTGCCTAACTCAGGACCATGACCAGACCGGAACGAAAGCGCGAAGAGACCTCCATCACGAACCAGCCGACCGCAGGCGCACCAAAGGGGGAACACAACACCATGAGCGACCAATCGAACCACGACGCGATGATGACGGGCTCCATACGCCTACCGGACTACCAGGCCGAAGTTTCGCTGGCTTCCAGCGGGCTAACGCTACTGACCGAAGAAGTGCTGGCGCGGAGGAGTGATATTCGGTTCGAGCCGCGGCCTGAGGGCGTCGATCGCGTCGCGCACTGCGCTGACAGCGACGACGCCATTCGAAACCGGTGCCTGGAGTGGGTGCGGGAAATCGCGGATATGAAGGCCCCACCGACAGTGCTCTACTTTTTCGTGCGATCCCATCGCCCAGATGCTGGCGAGCTTATGACATTTGTGTGGAGCGATGAGGCACTTGGCTACACGATGGTCCTCCGACGATGATTCCTCGTCCAGCGGAGCCTAGAGCGCTGTCCCTCCTTCATGAGGCGCATCGGGCATGAGCCACACCTTGCAGAGCCTGCCTTAGAATCGCCGCGGCCCTTGGGTGGCGTGGAGGCGCGCAATATTACGAGCAACTCACCGAGTCGGTCCCGGCGGCCTCACTCACAACAAGTGGTCTCGGGAGGAACCGGGGCGGTTCACTTGAGCCGCTCCGGTAATCGCGGAGCGGCTCAAGCCATTGTCGCGACGACTCCTTAAACCTAGTGTGTACACGACTGCGGGGCAAGTCCAGAGCTAGTGCGCCCCCTAACGCCGTGCTGTTATGAACAGTCTGAGCTTTTCATAGCGTCCACCAGCGCGCTACCCATGTACGACGTTGAACTCCACGCGTTCCTCGATGCCCGGGACGTTCGAGAATTGCGCTGTATGGGTTCCTTGGGGCGTGGCGGGCACGATGACTCCGACATGAGTTGTCGACAGTGGCGGTATGACCCCCCAGTCGCCGGCCGTGAAGACCACGCGCTTGCCGGTATCCGGGTCAACAAAATACGACTCCTGGTTGAGGATTTTGAGGGTTGCGTCTGAGAGAGCGGCATGTGGCACCCGCGCCCCCTGTTGATCGCGCAGAAGGAAACGCACAGCACTCCCGTCGAGTGGATCCTGAGTATGATTCGTGATGCGAAATACGATGACATCGTTCGCCGTCTTGAATTCGTCCTTGAGCTCCCTCGCAACGTCCCGCCAATGCTCAAGTTGCTCGGTGTCCCGCCGGGATTTGGCCGCGAGGTATCGCTTGCGCACGTAAGCGACGCTGTCCTCAAGCTGCACCGGCGTGATCACTTGAGACCGGGCCGGCTCTACGTGAAAACGATCATTTTCAATCGTGCCGGAAGTCTCTACGCGACTGGTTGTGAGCAAGGGATTCTCACTCCCAGCCCGGTCGGCGATGCGCTCCATAGCATCCGCCACGCCCCCAAGACCGCCGTCACTTGCGCAACCAACGAGACCACTCGTCGCGGCAAGAATGGAGCCGAACACTGCAAACCGCGTTCTTTCTCTCATGACCCATGTCCTCTACAAATGTCACTCTAGTGATGGTTGCGATCCATGAGCCCACCAACGCAAGCGCGCCCAATCGCACCGTAGAGTCACCCACCGGGGTAACGAAGCTCGGGCACCACCGTGTGTTCTAGTGGATGTGGGCGATAGGCTCCGGGTGACGCATAGCGGTGCCTTGGGCACACCCTATGTGGACGCCGGCCGTTCGAATGCCTTGCCACACACTCCTCGAGCGTAGCGTCGCAGCGCGTGTTGGCCGCCACCCATTTGGGGGGATTCGCTCGGAATAGACGACTTTCCGGTTCGACCCTACACACTCGTCGACGGCCGTCGCTGCAGGGGCCGCATCTACCCCGTACGAAGCCGTCGGCCGTGACAAGTGACCGTGGCGAGACAGCAATCTTACCCGGGCCTGCTATACGTTGAAGTTGTAACTCTCTGTTAAGTACAGAATTATAGGTCGACCTATGTGCTCGTTGGCGCTGAGCTAACGAACGCCGGGGCGCAGCGGGTCGCGGAGTGTGTTAGCGACGGGGCATCAGAGACTAGCCCCTACCGGGGGTATCCATGGGGCACAAGATCCTCACCTGCCTGTACCGCGCGGTGGCGGAGCCAGCGGCGTGGGAAGAGGGACTGCGATTGTTCGCCGAAGAGATTGTCGCCGACGCAGTGCTGCTGACAATCGAGGATCCGTCAAGTGGTAAGGCCCGCGTGCTAGTCCAGACGCACTCCGCGGAGAAGGCTGCGTGGCACTTTGAGGCCGGAAACGGCGCGCTTCACTTGATGAGCCGACTGCAAGGAAATTTTCCCCTAGGCGAGACTGTGGCAGTCTCCCATGCAAACCCGAATGGCAGATGCGCTCTTGGGTATTGCTGGTGCGACGTTCTCCCGGACGGGTTCGCGGAGGGCCTGCTGACTCCTGTCGTAATGCGTGGGGCACTGGTGATCGGCTTGGTGTGCCTAAGGGAAGATGGGTGCAAGCCCTTCGGCGAAACCGAGCGCGACTTTGTTGCCTCACTGCAGCCACACCTGGCGGAGGTGTTTCACCTGATTGAGCGCTTTGATGGATTGCTCCTCGAACTGCGGGCGAGCAGGCAACTATTCGGGGATTTGGGATTTCCATTGCTGTTCGTAACGCATGAAATTCGAGTCACCTACATGACAGAGGGTGCCGCTTGCGAGGTTGAGCGCTGTCCTTTCCTCGAGCTTTCCGTTGACAAGCTCGCGGCGCGCCATCCCCACGACCAGGAATTGCTCATGCGGCTGGTGCGACGCTGCATAGAGTCAGCCCGCAGCGATACTCGCCGACGCGTTCTGAGGGCTACGCTTCGGGGCAACGGTGATGTGGACTCGCGTACTCTCTTGGCCCTGCCGATTGGCCCCTATGCGCGTCGGGAAGATACTCATAGGCCGGCCGTCGCGCTTCAACTACCTTCAAGGGGTGGCCGACGCGCCCCGAGCGTGCCTGTCGCGGGACACCACCTAGAACAGCGTTACGGGCTCAACGACCGGGAAGCTCGCCTCGTGCGGCACTTGCTGTGCGGGAAGAACGTCCGGGAATGCGCTGTCGAGATGGGCGTCGCCTACGATACTGCGCGTTGGTATCTCAAGGGCGTCTACAACAAGATTGGCGTGATACGCCAGACGGAGTTGGTACGTGTCGTGCTGGACGATTTCATTAGGCATTTGGATTTTGAGGGCGACTAGCACGATCGTCCGCTGCAATTAATGCCCCCACCGCTGTCACCTCGTCCTCGTGCATAGAGGTGAAGCCACCGCACCGCGACCACGCGCCTAAGTTGCGACGGCCCCCCGAGATTGAGTAGCACGGCGATCTGGAGTCCAATCACTGGAAGCCAGGAGATTGGGCATGAAGAAGCGCTACAGCGAAGAGCAGATCATCGGGTTTCTGAGGGAAGCCGAGGCTGGCGTGCCGGTCAAGGAACTGTGCCGGCGGCACGGGTTCTCCGAGGCGAGCTACTACCTCTGGCGTAGCAAGTTCGGTGGCATGGACGTTTCGGATGCCAAGCGGTTGAAGGCGCTGGAGGCGGAGAACGCCCGACTGAAGCGGCTACTGGCCGAGTCGATGCTGGAGAACGAGGTCACCCGGGAGGCGCTGCGAAAAAAGTGGTGAGCGCCCCGGCGAGGCGCGAACTGGTGCGGCACATGAAAGGCTGCGGGTTGAGCGAGCGTCGCGCGCTGG
>JACDUA010000073.1 GCA_013519935.1 Ectothiorhodospiraceae bacterium WFHF3C12
GGCGACGGTCGCCCCAACCATCGCGGCGAGGACGCCGCTCCCACAGACGGCCGGAGCCCCAGGTGCCAGCAGGTCGATTGTGGGAGCCCCGTCCCCGGGGCGACATTGTTGGAAAAGCGGTCCCGGCGGAGACGCCGCTCCTACAGGGGGTCGTAGCTACCCTGCCGTCGTAGGAGCCCGGCTACGCCGGGCGAACGGCTTCGGGCGCATCAGGCGATTCGCGCAGCGTAGCTGCGCTCCTACGGGGCCGGCATACTCACACGGCAGGGTAACGGCCTGATGGCACACGAATTTATACGCATCCAGGGCGCGCGCACCCATAACCTGAAGAACATCGACGTCGAGCTGCCCCGGAACAAGCTCATCGTGATCACCGGGCTGTCGGGCTCCGGCAAGTCCTCCCTGGCCTTCGACACCATCTACGCGGAGGGGCAGCGGCGTTACGTGGAGTCCCTCTCAGCGTACGCACGGCAGTTCCTCTCCATGATGGAGAAGCCGGACATGGACCACATCGAGGGCCTGTCGCCGGCGATCTCCATCGAGCAGAAATCCACCTCCCACAACCCGCGCTCCACGGTGGGCACGGTCACCGAGATCCACGACTACCTGCGGCTGCTCTACGCCCGGGCCGGTACGCCCCACTGCCCCGATCACGGCGTGGCGCTGCATGCGCAGGAGGTCAGCCAGATGGTGGACCAGGTGCTGGAGTTGCCGGAGGGCACCAAGCTGATGCTGCTGGCGCCGCTGGTGGACGACCGCAAGGGCGAGCACCAGCATGTGCTCGACGAGCTGCGCACCCAGGGCTTCGTGCGGGCGCGCATCGACGGCGCCGTGGTGGACCTGGACGAGGCGCCGGCCCTGGAGCCGAAGAAGAACCACACCGTCGAAGCGGTGGTGGACCGGTTCAAGGTGCGCCCCGACATCGCCAGCCGGCTGGCGGACTCGCTGGAGACCTGCCTGAACCTCTCCGGCGGCCTGGCGCGGGTGGCGGACATGGACGGCGAGCGCCCGGAGCTGCTCTTCTCCTCGCGCTTCGCCTGCCCGGAATGCGGCTTCTCCATCACCGAGCTCGAGCCGCGGATGTTCTCCTTCAACAACCCCAAGGGCGCCTGCCCGAGCTGCGACGGCCTGGGCCACCGGCAGGTCTTCGATCCCGACCGGATCGTGCTGCACCCGGAGCTGAGCCTCGCCGGCGGCGCCATCCGCGGCTGGGACCGGCGCAACGCCTATTACCACCAGATGCTCAAGGACCTGGGCCGGCACTACGGCTTCGACGTGGAGACCCCGTACAACGAGCTGCCGGAGGCGGTTCGGCAGGTGGTGCTCTGGGGCAGCGGCGAGGCGGAGATCGAGTTCCGCTTCGTCGATCACAAGGGCAAGACCCGCAGCCGCCGTCATGCCTTCGAGGGCGTGGTGAACAACCTGGAGCGGCGCTACCGGGAAACCGACTCCAACGTGGTGCGCGAGGAGCTGGCGCGGTTCATCAGCAGCCAGACGTGTCCGAGCTGCCAGGGGGCGAGGCTCAACGAGGCCGCCCGCAACGTGCTGTTCGAGCAGCGGCCGCTGCACGAGATCAGCGCGCTGTCGGTGGGACGCAGCCTGGCCTTCTTCCAGGGCCTGGAGCTCACCGGCAACCGCGGTGAGATCGCCGAGCAGATCATCCGCGAGATCACCCAGCGCCTGGCCTTCCTGGTGAACGTGGGTCTGGAGTACCTCACGCTCAGCCGCAGCGCCGACACCCTCTCCGGCGGCGAGGCCCAGCGCATCCGCCTGGCCAGCCAGATCGGCGCCGGGCTGGTGGGGGTGATGTACGTGCTGGACGAGCCCAGCATCGGGCTGCACCAGCGCGACAACGCCCGGCTGCTGGAGACGCTGCTGCGCCTGCGGGACATGGGTAATACCGTGATCGTCGTCGAGCACGACGAGGACGCCATCCGCGCCGCCGATCACGTGGTGGACATGGGCCCCGGTGCCGGCACCAACGGCGGCCACCTGGTGGCCCAGGGCGATGTGGCGGCCATCGAGCGCAGCCGCGAATCCCTCACCGGCGACTATCTGAGCGGACGACGGGCCATCGCCGTGCCCCGGGCACGGGTCAGGCCCGACCCGGATGGCACCATGACCATCCGTGGCGCCCGGGCCAACAACCTCAAGGGCATCGACGTTGACCTGCCCACGGGGCTGATGGTCTGCGTCACCGGGGTGTCGGGCTCCGGCAAGTCCACGCTGATCAACGACACCCTCTACCGCCACGCCGCGCGGGAGCTGAACAACGCCGCCGAGGACCCGGCCGCCTGCGACGGCATCGACAACCTGCATCTGTGCGACAAGGTGGTGGACATCGACCAGAGCCCCATCGGCCGCACGCCCCGGTCCAACCCGGCCACCTACACGGGCCTGTTCGCGCCGATCCGCGAGCTCTTCGCCGGCACGCCGGAGGCCCGCGCCCGCGGCTACAAGCCCGGCCGGTTCAGCTTCAACGTCAAGGGCGGACGCTGCGAGGCCTGCCAGGGCGACGGGGTCATCCGGGTGGAGATGCACTTCCTCCCCGACATGTTCGTCACCTGCGAGGTCTGCAAGGGCCGGCGCTACAACCGCGAGACCCTGGAGATCCGCTACAAGGGCAAGACCATCCACGACGTGCTGGAGATGACCGTGGACGAGGCCCTGCCCTTCTTCGACGCCGTGCCGGCGGTGAAGACACGCCTCGCCACGCTGGAAGAGGTGGGACTGGGCTACGTGCGCCTGGGCCAGAGCGCCACGACGCTGTCCGGCGGCGAGGCCCAGCGGGTGAAGCTGTCGCGGGAGCTCTCCAAGCGCGAGACCGGCCGGACGCTGTACATCCTGGACGAGCCCACCACCGGCCTGCATTTCCACGACATCGACCAGCTCCTGCGGGTGCTCCACCGCCTGCGCGACCACGGCAACACCGTGGTGGTGATCGAGCACAACCTGGACGTGATCAAGACCGCGGACTGGCTCATCGACCTGGGGCCGGAAGGCGGCGAAGCCGGCGGCGAGCTCATCGCCACGGGCACACCGGAGGACGTGGCCCAGGTTGAGGCGTCCCATACTGGGCGGTTCCTGAAGCCGGTGCTGGAGCGCCAGGGGGCGGGGGTGAAGACGGCAGCGCGGTAGGTGATAGGGAATCGAGGCGAGGGCGGTGCTCCCACGTCGGGCTATGATAACCCAGTGAGGGAGCGTCCCGTGGGAGCACCGCCCTCTCCGGCTTCGATAACCCACTGAGGGAGACCCCCGTGGGAGCACCGACCTCGCCGGCTTCGAGAACCCACTGACGGAGCACCCCGTGGGAGCACCGCCCTCGCCGGCTTCGAGAACCTACTGACGGAGCACCCCGTGGGAGCGGCGACCTCGCCGCGAATGACTTATATCCGGAATACGATCACAACCATATGGCGTCCCAGTGCGGATACTCCCGTATGGATCGAACTAGCCCAGCGCGTAGGGGATTGGCGACGACGTACCTGGCAACCGATCGCAAATCCTCGCCCCGGCGCAAAGCCCGATCGTGAAACCCGGGTTGCCAAACCCTGTCCTGGATCACACCGGATTGCTTTGCCCACCGAGCGCTGATCGACTTCACACGGCCAATAACCCGACTGAGGTCTGCGCCCCCTTCCAGCGACATGAGCCAGTGAAAATGATCAGGCATCACTACGAAGCATAGCGTGGTCGCCGATGTCTCCAGGCCAATCGCGCGACACACAGCACGCGCCACCCCCAGCTCGGAGAAATGCGGGCGACGACCATGGGTGGTGGACGTGATCAGGTATACCTGATTCTCGATGCTGACCCTACCACGGCGGAGTAGCCGCGACCGGGCCCGATGTTGCGACATGACAGCGTTCCTTGCCGTCGATAAAGGCATTCGCGCCGGGGTCGGCGCTCCCACGCGGGCTTGGATCACCCATTACGGTTACGACTGCCGTGGGAGCGGCGACCTCGCCGCTATTCCTAAATTCATAACCTCACGGCAGCAGATGCTTCACCGCGTCGCGCTCTTCGGCGAGTTCCTGCTCGGTGGCGCTCATGCGCTCGCGGCTGAACTCGTCCACTTCCAGGCCCTGAACGATCTCGTACTTGCCGTTCTTGGTGGTGCAGGGGAAGGAGTAGATCAGCCCTTCGGCGATGCCGTAGCTGCCGTCGGAGGGGATGCCCATGCTCACCCAGCTGTCGCCGCTGCCGAGGACCCAGTCGCGCATGTGGTCGATGGCGGAGCTGGCGGCGGAGGCGGCGCTGGACTGGCCGCGGGCCTTGATGATGGCGGCGCCGCGCTGCTGGACCGTGGGGATGAAGTCTTCCTCGATCCAGGACTGGTCGACCAGGTCCTTCGCCGGAGTGCCCTTGACCGTGGCGTGGGAGATGTCCGGGTACTGGGTGGCCGAATGGTTGCCCCAGATGATCATCCTGTCGATGTCGCTGGTGTGGGCATCGGTCTTGTTGGCCAGCTGCGCCAGGGCCCGGTTGTGATCCAGACGGGTCATGGCGGTGAAGCAGCGCGGATCGAGATCCGGGGCGTTGCGCTGGGCGATCAGCGAGTTGGTGTTGGCCGGGTTGCCCACCACGAGCACCTTCACGTCACGGCTGGCGACGTTGTTGATGGCCTTGCCCTGCTCCGAGAAGATGGCGGCGTTGGCCTCCAGCAGGTCCTTGCGCTCCATGCCCGGACCGCGGGGCTTGGCGCCCACCAGCAGGATGCAGTCGGCGTCCTTGAAGGCCTCCTCGGCCTTGTCGGAACGGGTCACACCCGCCAGCAGCGGGAAGGCGCAATCCTCGAGCTCCATGGCCACGCCGTTCAGGGCCTCCAGAGCGGGCGTAATCTCCAGAAGCTGGAGGATGACGGGCTGGTCCTTGCCGAGCATGTCTCCCGCGGCGATCCGGAACAGCAGGCTGTAGCCGATCTGACCCGCGGCGCCAGTAACCGCAACACGAACAGGTGCTTTCATGAAACCTCTCCTATGCCTCTCTATCGTGTCTGCATGGCGAGCGGTCGCTTGGTGTGATGCCCTACCCCCAACACCAATCCACGCCAACTGCGCCGGACGGCCGGGGATTTTACCAGAGATCACGGTGCCATGATGCAGCGAACCAATGGTCCGGGGAATCGCGGCGAGGTCGCCGCTCCCACGGCAATCCGTGAGCCACGGCGTTACCAGCGCAGTTGTGGGAGGCGCGTCCCCGCGGCGACGGCCGGTCCAATCATCGCGGCGGGGACGCCGCTCCCGCGGCAATCCGGCAGCCTCGGTGCCGCCAGGGCAGTTGTAGGAGCCCCGCGCCCGGGGCGATTTGCCCGAAAAGCCATCGCGGCCGGGACGCCCCTCCCACAACAATCGCGGAGCATCGGCGCCATCAGGCAAGCTGTGGGAGGCCCGTCCCCGGGGCGATCGGCCCCAAAGGCCCTCGCGGCGAGGTCGCCGCTCCCACGGCAATCCGTGAGCCACGGCGTTACCAGCGCAGTTGTGGGAGGCGCGTCCTCGCGGCGATCGGCCCCAAATATCCTCGCGGCGAGGACGCCGCCCCCACAGCAATCCGGAAGCCACGGCGTTACCAGAGCAGTTGTGGGAGGCCCGTCCCCGGGGCGATTCATCCCGGAAGCCATCGCCGGCCAGGAACTCCCGCCACCCTTTGGCAGCGCCCCTAACGGCCGAGGATGCGCCGGCGGCGGCAGCGCTTGTATAGTGGCTCCATGCCAAACGCGCCGGAAATGTTCGTCCTCTTCACCGATTTCGGCACACGGGGTCCCTACGTCGGGCAGATGCAGGCCGTGCTGATGGCCGGGTCGGACCTGCCGGTGGTGGACCTGATGCACGACGCGCCGGCGTTCGACCCGCGCGCCTCCGCCTATCTGTTGCGTGCATTTGTCGAATCCATCCCGGTGAACAGCATCATCGTCGCGGTGGTGGATCCGGGGGTCGGGTCCCGGCGGCGGGCCATTGCCGCCCGCGCCGATGGGCGCTGGCTGGTGGGACCGGACAACGGCCTGCTGGCACCGATGCTGCAGGAGGCCCCGGATATTGATGCCTGGGAGCTGGATGTCGCGGGTGATGCGGCGGCGACCTTTCACGGCCGAGATGTCTTCGCCCCGGCGGCGGTGCGGATCGCCAGCGGGCTGGAACCGAGCCGGACGCCGCTCAATGCTTCGACCCTGGTCGGTATGGACTGGCCCGCCGACGAGTCCCGCGTGATCTACGTGGATGCCTATGGCAACGTCATGACCGGTTTGCGGGGCAGCCGCGTCCCGGGCGAGGCCATGCTCTGCGCCAAGGGACACCGGGTGCGTCGGGCCAACACCTTCTCCGACGTCGGCATCGGTGAGGCGTTCTGGTACGTCAATTCCAGCGGCCTGGTGGAGGTGGCCATCAACCAGGGCAACGCCCGCGAGCGCCTTGGTATGGAGCCGGGCGCGCCCGTGGCCCTGGAGGTTTGAGGCGGAAATGGCAACGGTGGAGGAACCGACAGCATGAAGATCAAGGTGGACGTGGACGCCACCCCCGAGGAACTGCGCGTCTTTTTCGGCTTTCCCGACATCAAGCCCCTGCAGGACGAGATGCTGGAAGTGGTGCGCAAGCGCATGCACGAGGGGGTTGAGGGCTACGATCCCATGGTGCTGCTCAAGCCGTTCATGCCACAGGGCATGCAGGGGCTGGATACCATGCAGAAGTTCTTCTGGGATGCGTTCCGCCAGAACATGGAGGGGACCACGGGAAGTGGCTCGCAGGACAAGGACAAGAAATAGGCGGTCGCACCGCACGCGAGTACGCCGGAATCACGGCATCACCGAAACCCGCCGCGACGGTTCCCTGAGTCAATCGCCCCGGGGACGGGCCTCCTACAACTCGTCTGATGGCGCCGAGGTTGCCGGATTGCCGTGGGAGCGGCGTCCTCGCCGCGATGCTTGGACCGGCGGTCGCCGCGGGGACGCGCCTCCCACAACTGCTCTGGTAACGCCGTGGCTTCCGGATTGCTGTGGGGGCGGCGTCTTCGCCGCAAGGGCATTTGGGGCCGATCGCCGCGGGGACGCGCCTCCCACAACTCGCCTGATGGCGCCGATGCTTCGCGATTGCCGTGGGAGGGCGTCCTCGCCGCAATGACTGGACCGGCCGTCGCCGCGGGGACGCGCCTCCCACAACTGCTCTGGTAACGCCGTGGCTTCCGGATTGCTGTGGGGGCGACGTCTTCGCCGCGAGGGCATTTGGGGCCGATCGCCCCGGGGACGGGCCTCCCACAACTCGCCTGATGGCGCCGATGCTTCGCGATTGCTGTGGGAGGGGCGTCCTCGCCGCGATGCGTGGACCGGCCATCGCCGCGGGGACGCGCCTCCCACAACTGCGCTGGTAACGCCGTGGCTTCCGGATTGCTGTGGGGGCGGCGTCCTCGCGGCGAGGGCATTTGGGGCCGATCGCCCCGGGGACGGGCCTCCCACAACTCGTTTGATGGCACCGAGGCTGCCGGATTGCCGTGGGAGGGGCGTCCTCGCCGCGATGACTGGACCGGCCGTCGCCGCGGGGACGGGCCTTCAACAACTCGTCTGATGCCGCGGGGCGCTCCGAGGCGTCGTGGGAGCCGTCCTCGCCGCCATTGGCTCTGCTCTGCCAGTAGCGGGCGAGGGCCGCACGGCCCGCATCGCTCAAACAAAAAGGGCCGCGGATTGCTCCGCGGCCCTTTTCGCGTTCCGCAGTCGGGCGCGCCGTTACTCGGCGGCCGCGGCCCCCTGGCTCTCGGCCTTCGCGGGCGCCGGCTCGGAGGCGCCGGACTGGCCGGCGGGGCGGTCCACCAGCTCCACGTACGCCATCGGCGCATTGTCGCCGGCGCGGAAACCGCATTTGAGGATGCGCAGGTAGCCACCCGGGCGCTGGCCGTAACGGGGACCGAGCTCGTTGAACAGCTTGGTCACGGCGTCACGGTCACGCAGCCGGTTGAAGGCGACACGGCGGTTCGCCACCGAATCGTTCTTGGCCAGGGTGATCATCGGCTCGGCCACCCGGCGCAGCTCCTTCGCCTTCGGCAGCGTGGTCTTGATTACCTCGTGCTCGAAGAGCGACACCGCCATGTTCTGGAACATGGCTTTGCGGTGGCTGCTGTTGCGATTGAGCTTTCGTCCCGCTTTACGATGACGCATGATCCAAATTCCTTCCGCTTATCCGGTGGCCCGGTCGTCCTCGAGCCCGGCCGGCGGCCAGTTCTCGAGGCGCATGCCCAGCTGCAGGCCGTGGGCCGCCAGGACCTCTTTGATCTCGGTGAGCGACTTCTTGCCCAGGTTCGGGGTCTTGAGCAGCTCCACCTCGGTGCGCTGCACCAGGTCGCCGACGTAGTGGATGCTCTCGGCCTTCAGGCAGTTCGCCGAACGCACGGTGAGCTCCAGGTCGTCGATGGGCCGCAGCAGGACCGGGTCGATCTCCGGCTCCTTGCGCTCCGGCTCGGCAGCCACCTCGCCGCCCTCCAGGTCCACGAACACGGAGAGCTGGTCGCGCAGCAGGCCAGCGGCGAAACGGATGGCCTCTTCCGGCTCGATGACGCCGTTGGTCTCGATGTCCATCACCAGCTTGTCCAGGTCCGTGCGCTGCTCCACACGGGCGCTCTCGACGTTGTACGCCACGCGCCGAACCGGGCTGTAGGTGGCGTCGAGCTGCAGGCGGCCGATGGGACGCTCTTCCTCGCTCTCACGCGAGGTGGCCGGTTCATAGCCGCGGCCCCGGGCGACCTTGACGGTCATCTTGAGCTCGCCGGCCTTGGTCAGGTTGGCGATGACCAGATCCGGGTTCTTGATTTCCACGTCGTGATCCGCCTCGAAGTCGGCGGCGGTCACCTCACCCGGGCCCTTCTTCTCGAGCCGCAGCGTGGCCTCTTCCTTGGCGTGCAGACGCACGGCCAGGTTCTTGAGGTTGAGCAGGATGTCGACGACATCCTCCTGCACGCCCTCGATGGCGGTGTACTCGTGCAGAACGCCCTCGATCTCGGCCTCCACCACGGCGAAGCCGGGCATGGAGGAGAGCAGCACGCGACGCAGGGCGTTGCCCAGCGTGTGACCGAAGCCGCGCTCGAGGGGCTCCAGCGTGACCTTCGCATGCCGGTCGCTCGTAGCCTGGACGTCGACGACGCGCGGCCTGAGGTAGTCCTTGAACTGACCCTGCATGGGCTAATACCTCTCTTCGCCAACGCCGCCGCGCGGGCGGCGTCAGATTGAATTACTTGGAGTAGAGCTCGACGATCAGGTGCTCGTTGATCTCGGCGGAGAGATCCGAGCGGTCGGGCATGCGCTTGAGCGTGCCCTCCATCTTCTTGCCGTCGACCTCGACCCAGTCCGCGAAACCGTTCTGCTGGGCCATCTCCAGAGCCGCCTGGATGCGCACCTGGTTACGGGCCTTCTCCTTGATGCTCACCACGTCGCCGGGCTTGACCTGGCAGGAGGCGACGTTGGTCACACGACCATTCACCTCGACCGCCCGGTGGCCGACCAGCTGCCGCGCCTCGGCGCGGGTGGAACCGAAGCCCATGCGGAAGACCACGTTGTCCAGCCGGCACTCCAGCAGCTGCAGCAGCACCTCGCCCGTGGCACCCTTCTGGCGGGCCGCTTCCTTGTAGTAGTTGCGGAACTGCTTCTCTAGCACGCCGTACATGCGGCGCACTTTCTGCTTCTCGCGAAGCTGCAGACCGTAGTCGGACACGCGGGTACGGCGCTGGCCGTGCTGACCCGGCGGCGTGTCCAGCTTGCACTTGCTGTCCAGGGGCCGAACCGCGCTCTTCAGGAACAGATCCGTTCCCTCGCGACGCGCGAGTTTGCAGGTGGGACCGATATAGCGAGCCATGTTGGGTCTCCTCCGTCAGACGCGACGCTTTTTGGGCGGACGGCAGCCGTTGTGCGGGATCGGCGTCGTATCGGTGATGTTGGTCACGCGATAGCCGGCGTTGTTGAGCGCCCGCACGGCGGACTCGCGGCCCGGGCCGGGACCCTTCACGTGGACTTCCAGGTTCTTCAGTCCATAGTCCTTGGCGGCCTCACCGGCGCGCTCGGCGGCGACCTGCGCGGCGAAGGGCGTGCTCTTGCGCGAGCCCTTGAAGCCGCTGCCGCCGGCGCTCGCCCAGGACAGGGCGTTGCCCTGACGGTCGGTGATCGTGATCAGGGTGTTGTTGAAGGACGCTTGAATGTGAGCGATGCCGTCAACGACGGTACGCTTCGCCTTCTTGCGCCCGCGAGTGCTCGGTTTGGCCATACGTTTTGGTCCTACCCAGTGAGATTCGTCTCAACGCGTTGCTGTGGTTTAGCGCGTCACCGCCCGGCGCGGGCCCTTACGGGTGCGCGCGTTGGTGCGGGTGCGCTGGCCGCGGGCCGTCAGGCCCCGACGATGGCGAATGCCGCGATAGGAGCCCAGATCCATCAGCCGCTTGATATCCATGGCCACGGCGCGACGCAGATCGCCCTCGACCACGAACTTGCCAAGCTCGGCACGGATGGCTTCGAGCTCCTGCTCGCTGAGATCCTTGATCTTTCGGTCCTCGGGAATCCCCGCTCCGGCGCAGATCTCCTTGGCACGACTGCGCCCGACGCCGTAGATGGACGTCAGACCGATGACCGTGTGCTTGTGCGGCGGAATGTTTACGCCTGCGATGCGGGCCATGAACCGTTACTCCCAGTCAATATCGCGAAACACGCAATAGTAGCTAATTTAAGCCTTTACCATCAAGGCGTTACCGCTTAGCGGTCAGCCCTGACGCTGCTTGTGGCGGCCGTCCGAGCAGATCACGCGGACCGTGCCCCGGCGCTTAATGATCTTGCAGTTTCGGCAGATCTTCTTAACCGATGCCCGAACCTTCATCACACGACTCCCAAAAAATCGGTCCCGCCACGCGAAAGCCGCGTAGCATATCAGACTATGCAGTGGGGGCGCATCAGAAATTTGCGCCCACCCGAGCAGGCCCTATCTATCGCAGCATCCCGCCGCCGGCCCGGCCGTGGGCCTTGAGGTTGGCCTTCTTCATCAGCGGCTCATACTGATGCGAGATCAGATGGGCCTGGAGCTGGGACATGAAGTCCATGATCACCACCACGATGATCAGCAGCGACGTGCCACCGAAGTAGAACGGCACGTTCCAGTACAGGATCAGGAACTCCGGCAGCAGGCAGATGGCCGTGATATAGGCCGCACCCATGGCCGTCAGCCGGGTCATCACCTTGTCGATATACTTCGCCGTCTGCTCGCCCGGACGGATACCGGGAATGAAGGCGCCCGAGCGCTTCAGGTTGTCCGCCGTGTCGCGCGAATCGAACACCAGCGCGGTATAGAAAAAGCAGAAGAAGATGATCGCCGCCGCGTAGAACGCGATGTAGAGCGGCTGGCCGGGGCTCAGCATCTGGCCGATCTGCTGGAGAATGCCCAGCGACTGCGCCGAGCCGAACCACTGCCCCAGGGTCGCCGGGAACAGGATGATGCTGGACGCGAAGATCGGCGGAATGACGCCGGCCATGTTGAGCTTCAGCGGCAGATGGCTGCTCTGGGCGGCGTACATGCGCCGGCCCTGCTGGCGCTTGGCATAGTTCACCGTGATCCGGCGCTGGCCGCGCTCGACGAACACGATGAAGGCCGTTACCGCGATGGCGAGCGCCAGGAGCAGCAGAATGGCGGCCGGACCCAGCTCGCCGGTGCGGGCAAGCTCCAGCGTGCCGCCGAGTGCCTGGGGCAGACCTGCGACGATACCCGCGAAGATGATGATGGAGATGCCGTTGCCGATGCCGCGCTCGGTGATCTGCTCACCGAGCCACATCAGGAACATCGTGCCGGTCACCAGGGTCACGGTGCCGATGAAGACGAAGCTCGGGCCCGGGTTGTTCACCACGCCCTGGTTCTGCAGCGCGAAGGTGATGCCGATACCCTGGAAGGTGGCCAGTCCCAGCGTGGCATACCGGGTGTACTGGGTGATCTTGCGCCGACCCTGCTCGCCTTCCTTCTTCAGCTGCTCCAGCGTCGGGATCACCGCCGTCATCAGCTGCATGATGATGGAGGCGGAGATGTAGGGCATGATGCCCAGCGCGAAGATCGACAGCCGTGAGAGCGCACCGCCCGAGAACATGTTGAACATGTCCAGGATGGTGCCCTGCTGCTGGGCGAACATCTGCGCCAGCGCCTCCTGGTCGATGCCCGGGATGGTCAGATGGGCACCGAAGCGATACACCACCAGCGCGATCAACACGAAGAACAGGCGCTGGCGCACTTCCGTGAAACGCCCAGCGCCCGCCAGCGCACCCAGATTGGCCGGTTGCTTTGCCACTTAGTCCTCGATCTTTCCGCCGGCTTTCTCGATGGCGGCGCGGGCACCCTTGGTGACACCGACGCCCTTGACCGTGACCGCCTTGTCCACCTCGCCGGAGGCGATGATCTTGGCGGTCTTCGCCTGCCGGTCGACCACGTCCGCGGCCTTGAGGCTCGCCAGGTCGACCACGTCGCCCTCGACGTACTTGAGCTCACTCAGGCGCACTTCCGCGGCGAAACGGCCCTTGCGCGAGCGGAAGCCGAACTTCGGCACCCGCCGCTGAAGCGGCATCTGGCCGCCTTCAAAGCCCACCTTGTGGAAACCGCCGGAGCGGGAATGCTGGCCCTTGTGACCGCGGCCGGCGGTCTTGCCGTTGCCGCTGGCGGACCCGCGGCCGACGCGGTTGCGCTCGGGGCGGCTGCCGTCGGCGGGTTTGAGCGTGTTCAAGCGCATAGTCAGGCTTCCTCTACCGAAAGCAGATAGGACACCTTGTTGATCATGCCCCGGTTCTCGGGGGTGTCCTCGACGACGACGGAGTGGTGCATCCGCCGCAGCCCCAGGCCGGCCACGCATGCCTTGTGCTTGGCCAGGCGGCCCGCGGTGCTCCGCACCAGCGTCAGTTTAAGCTGCTTGTTCTTTGCCATGATCAGCCCGTTATCTCTTCGACCTGCTTGCCGCGCTTGGCGGCAACCGCCTCGGGGGACTGGACGTCGGACAGCGCCTTGATGGTCGCGCGCACCACGTTGATGGGGTTGCGCGAGCCGATACTCTTCGCCAGGACGTCCTGCACGCCCACAACCTCCAGCACCGCACGCATGGCGCCGCCGGCGATGATGCCGGTACCTTCGGACGCCGGCTGCATGAACACCTTGGCCGAGCCGTGGAAGGCCGTGACCGGGTACTGCAGCGTGGCACCGGCCAGGTGCACGTCCTCCATGTTCTTGCGGGCCTTCTCCATCGCCTTCTGGATGGCCAGCGGCACTTCGCGCGCCTTGCCATACCCGAAGCCGACCCGGCCCTCACCGTCGCCGACCACCGTCAGCGCCGTGAAGCCGAACTGACGACCGCCCTTGACCACCTTGGCCACGCGGTTGATCGTGATCAGCTTCTCGCGGAGACCCTCTCCACTAATATCCGTCGTCGCCATAGCGTCCGCCCTTGCTTAGAACTGCAGACCGGCCTCGCGCGCGGCATCCGCCAGCGCACGGACCCGGCCGTGGTATTTGAATCCGGACCGGTCGAAGGCCACCTCGGTCACGCCGGCGGCCTTGGCCCGCTCGGCGATGGCGCGTCCGACGGCCTCCGCCGCGCTGCGGTTGCCGCCGTTGCCCACCTGCTGGCGCAGCTCCTTCTCCACCGTGGAGGCCGCGCACAGCGTGTGGCCGGCGTCCGGAGCGATGATCTGCGCATAGGTGTGCCGCGGCGTGCGATGCACGCACAGCCGGTAGGCGCCGAGCTGGTAAATCTTGGCCCGACCCTTACGCGCGCGCCGAAGACGTGAAGATTTCTTTTGCATAAGCTCTGCCCTACCCGACTACTTCTTCTTGGCCTCTTTGAGGACCACTCGCTCGTCCTGATAACGGACACCCTTGCCCTTGTAGGGCTCCGGCGGGCGGTAACCGCGGATCTTGGCCGCCACCTCGCCCACCAGCTGCTTGTCGATGCCCTTGACGACGACTTCCGTGTTGCTCGGCGTCTCGATGGTGATGCCTTCGGGCACCGGATACTCCACCGGATGGGAGAAACCGAGCGTCAGGTTCAGCTTCTGCCCCTGGGCCTGGGCACGGTAACCGACGCCGCGCAGCTCCAGGCGCCGCTCGAAGCCCTTGCTCACGCCGTGCACCATGTTGTTCACCAGCGCGCGGAACGTGCCGGTCATGGCGACCGCTTCCTGCTTCTCGTCGGTGCTCTGGAACACCAGCTGCTCACCGTCCTGGTCGACCTTCACCCAGGCGTGCAGCTCCTGTTCGAGCTGGCCCAGCGGGCCCTTGATCTTCACCCGGTTGCTGTCCAGCGTGACTTCCACGCCGGAGGGGATCGCAACTGGTGCTTTTGCAACTCTGGACATGGCGTAGCTATCCCGCTCTTAGAATACGATGCACAGAACCTCGCCGCCGTGGCCGGCTTCCCGGGCTTGCCGATCGGTCATCACGCCACGCGAGGTGGAGATGATCGCCGTGCCCAGACCGTTCGCCACTTTTGGCAGGGTCTTCTTACCCTCGTAGCGGCGCAGACCCGGACGGCTGACGCGCTGTAGGGTCTCGATGACTGGCTTGCCCTCGTAATAGCGCAGCTTCACGTTCAGGACGGGCTTGCTGTCCACCTCGTCCACACGGAAGTCATCGATGTAGCCTTCGTCCTTGAGCACGCTCGCGATGGCGCGCTTGATCTTGGAGGAAGGCATGCTGACCTCTTCGCGACGGGCGTGCTGCCCGTTGCGGATCCGCGTCAGCATATCGGCGATTGGATCGGTCATGCTCATGCTTTCGCCACCTGATTATTCCTGTTCCGCGTCAAAGCCTGATTACCAACTGGACTTAACCAGGCCGGGAATCTCGCCATTCATGGCGGCCTGACGAAGCTTGTTACGCGCCAAACCGAACTTCCGGTAATACCCGCGCGGCCGACCGGAGAGGTTGCAGCGGTTGCGCTGGCGCACCGGCGAAGCGTTGCGCGGAATCTGCTGCAGCTTCTCCTGCGCCTCGGCACGCTCCTCCTCGGAGATGTGCGGGTTATTCACGATGGCCTTCAGCTCCTTGCGCTTGGCCGCGTACTTCCGGACCATCTTCTCGCGCTTGATCTCGCGCTGAACCATGCTGACCTTTGCCATAACCGACCCTCTACTTATTTACGGAACGGGAAGTTGAACCCTTCGAGCAGGGCCTGTCCTTCCTCGTCGGTCTTCGCGGTCGTCGTGAACGTGATGTCCATGCCGCGCACGGCATCGACCTTGTCGTACTCGATCTCCGGAAAGATCAGCTGCTCACGAATACCCACGTTGTAATTTCCGCGGCCGTCGAACGAACGCGGCGAGAAACCCCGGAAGTCACGCACCCGCGGCGAAGCCACGTTGATGAACCGGTCGAGGAACTCGTACATCCGCTCCCGGCGCAGCGTGACCTTGCAGCCGATGGGCCAGCCATCGCGGATCTTGAAGCCCGCGACCGACTTGCGCGACAGCGTCACGATCGGCTTCTGGCCGGTGATCTTCGCAAGATCCTCCTGGGCGTTCTCCAGGATCTTCTTGTCGCGCACCGCCTCGCCGACACCCATGTTGATGGTGATCTTCGTCAGGCGCGGGAGCTCCATGACGTTGGAGTACTGGAACTGATCCATCAACGCCTTGGCGACTTCCGTCTTGTAGACTTCCTGCAGCCTCGCCATCGCGGCACCCTACCTGTCAATCTGTTCGTTACTGGACTTGAACACGCGCACCTTGCGCCCGTCCTGGCCCACCTGAAAGCCGACGCGGTCCGCCTTGCCGGTGCCCGGGTTGTAGATGGCGACGTTGGAGATGTCCATGGGCATCTCCTTCTCAACGATGCCACCCGGCACGCCGGCCTGCGGGTTCGGCTTCTGGTGCTTCTTGACCGTGTTCACGTTCTGGACCACCACCTTGCCCTTCTCCGGCAATACCCGGATTACTTCGCCGCGGCGGCCCTTGTCCTTGCCCGTAATGACGATGACGTCATCACCTTTCTTGATCTTGCGCATGGCTGCCTCTGCTTACAGAACCTCGGGGGCCAGCGAGATGATCCGCATGAACTGCTCGGTACGCAGCTCACGGGTCACCGGCCCGAACACACGAGTGCCGATCGGCTGAAGCTGGTTGTTCAGCAGCACCGCGGCGTTGCCGTCGAAACGGATCAGCGAGCCGTCCTGGCGGCGCACACCGCGCCGGGTACGCACCACGACCGCGTTGTAGACCTCACCCTTCTTGACACGACCACGCGGGATCGCGTCCTTGACACTGACCTTGATGATGTCGCCGATGCCGGCATACCGGCGCTTCGAGCCACCCAGCACCTTGATGCACTGGACCTGGCGTGCGCCGCTGTTATCGGCTGCCGACAGCAGTGTTTGCATCTGAATCATGGCGATGTACCCGCTCTTTATTCGTTCCCGCCAGTGGCCGACGCCCTCTTACGAGGCCGCCTGCTTGAGCACCTTGACCAGCCGCCAGGACTTCTGTTTCGACAGCGGCCGGCACTCCTCGATGGAGACCCAGTCGCCCTTGCGGCACTCGTTTTCCTCGTCGTGGGCGTGCAGCTTCGTCGAGCGGCGCATGTACTTGCCGTAGAGCGGATGCTCCTCGAGCCGTTCCACCAGCACGGTGATGGTCTTGTCCATCCTGTTGCTGACCACCCGGCCCTGCACCGTCCGGGACGCCTTCTTCTGCTCACTCATGACTGCTCGCCTGCCTTCTCGTTGAGCACCGTCTTGATGCGCGCGATGTCGCGGCGCACCTTGCCCAGCTGATCCGAACGGCCGAGCTGACCGGTGGCCTGCTGCATGCGCAGGTTGAATTGCTCCTTGCGCCGCTCCAGCAGCTCCTTCTCGAGCTCGTCCGCGCTCTTGTTCCGAATCTCGCTCGCCTTCATCACAGCACCGTACGCTCAACAAACGTGGTCTGAACCGGCAGCTTCGCCGCCGCGCGCCGCAGGGCCTCGCGGGCCACGTCCTCGGGCACGCCCTCGATCTCGTAGATCACGCGGCCGGGCTGGACCTTCGCCGCCCAGTGGTCGACGTTGCCCTTGCCCTTGCCCTGGCGAACCTCCAGCGGCTTGGCGGTGATCGGCGCGTCCGGGAAGATCCGGATCCAGATCTTGCCGCCGCGCTTGACGTGGCGATTGATGGCGCGGCGGCCTGCCTCGATCTGGCGTGCCGTGACCGGCCCGCGCGTCGTGGCCTTCAGCCCGTACTCACCAAAGTTCACCTTGTCGCCGCGCTTGGCCAGGCCGTTGTTGCGGCCCTTCTGCTGCTTGCGGAACTTAGTACGTTTCGGCTGTAGCATCGTGCTCGTATCCCTTAACTGGCCGCGGCCCGCTTGGTCTTGCCCTGCTCGGGCGCGGCATCGGTGTCCAGCACCTCACCCTTGAAGACCCAGACCTTGACGCCGATGACGCCGTAGGTGGTGTAGGCCTCCGCGAAGCCGTAGTCGATGTCGGCACGCAGGGTATGCAGGGGCACGCGGCCCTCGCGGTACCACTCGGTCCGGGCGATCTCGGCGCCGTTGAGCCGGCCGGAGACCTGCACCTTGATGCCCTGCCCGCCCAGGCGCATGGCGTTGCCCACGGCGCGCTTCATGGCGCGACGGAACATGATGCGCCGCTCGAGCTGCTGCGCCACGCTCTCGGCCACCAGCTGGGCGTCGAGCTCGGGCTTGCGAATCTCCTCGATGTTCACGTGCACCGGAATGCCCATGACTTCGGTGAGCTCGCGCCGCAGCTTGTCGATGTCCTCGCCCTTCTTGCCGATCACGATGCCCGGCCGCGCCGTGTGAATCGTGATCAGCGCGTTCTTGGCCGGCCGTTCGATCTTGATCCGGCTGATCGAGGCATGCTTGAGCTTGCGCTTGATGTAGTCACGGATTTTCAGATCCGTGCTCAGGTAGCCGCCGAAGTCGGAGGACTTGGCGTACCACATGGACCGCCAGTCCTCGGTGATGCCGAGGCGGAAACCAGTCGGATGTACCTTGTGCCCCATGGCGTTTCCTCTTTTACTGCTCCGCCACCGTGACGGTGATATGGCTGGTGCGCTTGAGGATCCGGTTGGCCCGGCCCTTGGCCCGCGCCTGGATCCGCTTCAGCACCGGACCTTCGTCGACGTAGATCTTCGCCACGCGCAGCTCGTCGATGTCGGCACCCTCGTTGTGCTCGGCGTTGGCGATGGCCGACTCGAGCACCTTCTTGACGATCCTGGCCGCCTTCTTGGGGCTGAACTCCAGGGTCTGCAGGGCGCTGCCCACCGGCAGACCGCGAATCTGGTCCGCGACCAGACGCGCCTTCTGCGGGGTAACGCGGGAGAATCTCAGCTTTGCCGCCGTTTCCATCGCCCTTACCTCTTGGATTTCTTGTCCGCGGCGTGACCCTTGAAGGTCCGGGTCGCCGCGAACTCGCCCAGCTTGTGGCCGACCATGTTCTCGTTGATCAGAACCGGCACGTGCTGCCGACCGTTGTGGACGGCAATGGTCAGCCCGACCATGTCCGGCACGATCATCGAACGCCGCGACCAGGTCTTGATCGGACGCTTGCTGTTGCTCTCGTTCGCCTGCTCCACCTTCTGGGCGAGATGCAGGTCAACGAAAGGACCTTTCTTGATTGAACGTGGCACGGTACGAAACCTCTCCTGCCGTTAACGCTTGCGGCGACGCACGATGTACTGATCGGTGCGCTTGTTCTTCCGGGTCTTGTGGCCCTTGGTCGGCATGCCCCAGGGGCTGACCGGATGGCGGCCACCGGAGGTCCGACCCTCACCACCGCCGTGGGGATGGTCGACCGGGTTCATGACCACGCCCCGCACCGTCGGACGCTTGCCGCGCCAGCGGGTGGCGCCGGCCTTGCCGAGGGCGCGCAGGCTGTGCTCGGAATTGCCCACCTCGCCAATGGTGGCGCGGCACTCGGCCAGCACCTTGCGCATCTCGCCGGAACGCAGGCGCAGGGTCGCGTAGGCACCCTCACGGGCCACCAGCTGCACGCCGGCGCCGGCCGAGCGGGCAAGCTGAGCGCCCTTGCCGGGCCGAAGCTCGATGCAATGGACCTGGGTGCCGACCGGAATGTTCCGCAGCGGCAGCGCGTTGCCGGGCTTGATCGGCGAGTCGGTGCCGGAGACGATCGGCGTGCCGGCGCGGACGCCGCGGGGCGCGATAATATAGCGCCGCTCACCGTCGGCATAAAGCACCAGCGCGATATTGGCGCTGCGGTTCGGATCGTACTCCAGCCGCTCCACCTTGCCGGGAACGCCGTCCTTGTCGCGCTTGAAATCGATCACGCGATAGCGGCGCTTGTGACCCCCGCCGCGATGGCGCGTGGAGATCCGGCCCGCGTTGTTGCGTCCGCCGGACTTGGTGAGCTTCTCGACCAGCGGCGCGTACGGCGCGCCGCGGTGCAGCTCCTTGTCCTTGACCTGAACGACGAACCGCCGTCCGGGGGATG
Organism: Ectothiorhodospiraceae bacterium WFHF3C12; assembly: GCA_013519935.1. Classification (GTDB taxonomy): domain Bacteria; phylum Pseudomonadota; class Gammaproteobacteria; order Nitrococcales; family Nitrococcaceae; genus WFHF3C12. The sequence continues at coordinate 19,422 of JACDUA010000073.1, forward strand.
TCGCTTTCGCCTTGACCAGTGCCATGGTTTCCGCCTTGCTTCTCGCTCTGCGCTACTCAGCGCCGAAGAAATCGATGTCCTGACCGGGCTTGAGGACCACGTAGGCCTTCTTCCAGTCCGAGCGCTTGCCCCGGATCCGGCCAAACCCCTTCTGCTTGCCCTTCACCTTGACGGTGCGGACCTTGTCCACCTGGACCTCGAAGAGCTGCTCGACCGCCTTCTTGATCTCGCCCTTCTCGGCGTCGCGCGCCACGCGGAAGACGATCTGGTTGCCTTCCTCGCCGGCCAGCGTGGTCTTCTCAGAGACGTGCGGGCCGAGCAGCACCTTGAATACGCGCTCCTGGTTCATGCCAGCCACTCCTCGATTCGGCGCACCGCGTCGACGGTAATCACCACGTTCTCGTGGCCGATCAGGCTAACCGGATCGAGCCCGGCCACGTCACGCACGTCCACGTTCGCCAGGTTGCGGGCCGCCAGGTAGATGTTCTCGCTGACGTCCTCGGTGACGATCAGCGCGTTCTCCACCTTGAGCTTGTCCAGCCGCTCCAGCAGACCCTTGGTCTTCGGCTCCTTGAGCTCGAAGGCCTTGACCACGACCAGCCGATCCTGGCGCGCCAGCTCGGAGAGGATCGAGCGCAGCGCGCCCCGATACATCTTCCGATTGACCTTCTGGCTGTGGTCGCGCGGCACGGCGGCGAACGTCCTGCCGCCCCCGCGCCAGATCGGGCTGCGGATGCTGCCGGCGCGGGCCCGTCCGGTACCCTTCTGCCGCCAGGGCTTGGAGCCGCCGCCACGCACCTCGGCGCGCGTCTTCTGCGCCTTGGTGCCCGCCCGCGCGCCGGCCATGTAGGCGACCACGACCTGGTGCACCAGGGTCTCGTTGAATTCTTTACCGAACGTGGCGTCGGACACGTCGACCTTGCCGGCCGATTTGCCCGTGCCTTCGCGAAGCTGCAGTTCCATCAGTTACCCCCCTCTGCCGGGGCCTTGATCGCGGGGCTGATGATGACGTCGGCACCGGCATGCCCGGGCACGCCGCCGCGCACCAGGATAAGGTTGCGCTCGGCGTCGACACGCACGATCTCCAGGTTCTGTACGGTGCTGCGCACGTTGCCCAGCTGACCGGCCATCTTCTTGCCCTTCATGACCCGGCCCGGGTCCTGGGCCTGACCGATGGACCCCGGCGCCCGGTGCGCGCGCGAGTTGCCGTGGGTGGTGTCCTGGGTGCGGAAGTTGTGCCGCTTGACCGTGCCGGCATAACCCTTGCCCTTGCTGGTGCCGACCACGTCGACCATCTGCCCGGCCTCGAACGCGTCCACCTTGATCTCGGCACCCAGCTCCAGCTCGGCGCCCTGCTCACCTTCCAGACGGAACTCCCAGAGCCCGCGGCCCGCCTCGACACCGGCTTTCGCCAGGTGGCCGGCCACCGGCTTGGTGACCCGCGACGGACGCCGCTTGCCGGTCGTAACCTGCACCGCGCGATACCCGTCCACATCCTCGGACTTGATCTGGGTGACCCGATTCGGCTCCGCCTCTATCACGGTGACCGGCACGGAGGCGCCATCTTCAGTGAAGATGCGCGTCATTCCCCTTTTGCGACCGACGATCCCGATTGCCATCGTCGTAACCCTCTGCTTGGACGACAAAGCCACCGCCTCCGAGTCATGCCCGGAGGTTCAGGCCTTTTGATTGTTCGACTACGTATTGCCGGTCACGGGGACCGGCGTCCTATCGGGCCCGCCTCGACTGAATCGGCTCGAGACCGAGGTCGAGGTAGTTCCCGCGGTGTCAGTAAAGCTTGATCTGCACGTCGACGCCGGCAGCCAGGTCGAGCTTCATGAGCGCGTCCACGGTCTTGTCGGTCGGATCGACGATATCCATCAACCGCTTGTGCGTACGAATCTCGTACTGGTCACGCGCGTCCTTGTTGACGTGCGGCGAGATGAGGATCGTGTACCGCTCTTTCTTGGTCGGCAGCGGAATGGGACCCTTGACCTGGGCCCCGGTCCGCTTAGCGGTGTCTACGATCTCACGGGCGGACTGATCAATCAAGCGATGATCGAACGCCTTCAAACGAATACGGATGCGCTGATTAGTCGCCATCGGATCACTCGAGAATCTTGGAGACGACGCCGGCGCCGACCGTGCGGCCGCCCTCGCGGATCGCGAACCGAAGGCCCTCTTCCATGGCGATCGGCGCAATCAGCGACACCGTCATCTTCACGTTGTCGCCCGGCATCACCATCTCCGTGCCCTCCGGCAGATCACAGGCACCGGTGACGTCCGTCGTGCGGAAGTAGAACTGCGGCCGGTAACCGTTGAAGAACGGCGTGTGACGACCACCCTCGTCCTTCGACAGCACGTACACCTCGCACTCGAACTTCGTGTGCGGGGTGATGCTCCCCGGCTTGCACAGCACCTGGCCGCGCTCGACATCGTCGCGCTTGACACCGCGCAGCAGCACACCGACGTTGTCGCCCGCCTCGCCCTGATCGAGCAGCTTGCGGAACATCTCAACACCGGTGACCGTGGTCTTGTGCGTATCGCGCAGGCCGACGATCTCCACTTCCTCGCCCACCTTGACCACGCCACGCTCGACACGACCCGTCACCACCGTGCCGCGACCCGAGATCGAGAACACGTCCTCGATCGGCATCAAAAACGGCTGGTCCTTGGCCCGCTCCGGCTCCGGAATGTACTCGTCCATCGCCTGCACCAGACGAATGATCGACGGCGCGCCAATCTCCGACTCATCCCCCTCCAGCGCCTTCAGCGCCGAACCGGTGATGATCGGAATGTCGTCGCCCGGATAATCGTACTGGCTCAGCAGCTCACGGACCTCCATCTCGACGAGCTCCAGCAGCTCCTCGTCGTCGACCATGTCCGCCTTGTTCAGATACACCACAATGTACGGCACACCCACCTGGCGACCGAGCAGAATGTGCTCGCGCGTCTGCGGCATCGGACCGTCCGCCGCCGACACCACCAGAATCGCACCGTCCATCTGCGCCGCACCCGTGATCATGTTCTTCACGTAGTCCGCGTGCCCCGGGCAGTCCACATGCGCGTAGTGACGGTGATCCGTCTCGTACTCCACATGGGCCGTGGCAATCGTGATACCACGCGCACGCTCCTCCGGCGCATTGTCAATCTGGTCAAACGCCCGCGCCGCACCACCGTACTTCTCAGCCATCACCTTCGTCATGGCCGCCGTCAGCGTCGTCTTGCCATGGTCCACGTGACCAATCGTGCCGACGTTCACATGCGGCTTCGTACGCTCAAACTTCTCCTTCGACACGGC
>JACDUA010000074.1 GCA_013519935.1 Ectothiorhodospiraceae bacterium WFHF3C12
GCCGGCGCGCCCCGCACCACCATGGCCCGGATGGCGTCCGCCACCTCGGCCGCGCTGCGGCACACCACGTGCTCGACACGGCCGGGCAGCAGACGCTGGTCCAGCAGCCGCAGGTGATCGCCGTGCCAGGTCATGGAGCGGACCTTGTCGAATGCCTGATTCATTGGCTCCGGGTTGTCCTGTTCGCCGTGGGAACTCGGCGTATTCCGGCGCGAACACGCGCCGCTGATATAGTCTGGAGACCGGAAAGGCGCGGAATGATTCCCACGCGCCCTGCCCCGCCGGCCGTCCGCGCATCGGCAGCCCGGGGCAAGGAGTCCGCGCCGGCCCTGCTGACTTGCGGTGAGCGCGTCAGCAGCGTTTAGTGTCATTAACGACCCGGGGGGCGGGTCAAATCGCAAACGAGAGGCGAATCATGGAGCAGGTGGACACGCTGATCAACGCGCGGTGGGTGGTGCCGGTCGAACCAGCCGGGGAGGCACTGCCCTGGCATTCGGTAGCGGTACGCGACGGTCGCATCGTCGCGGTGCTGCCCGACGGGGAAGCCCGCCGGCGTTACGAGGCCGAACAGACCACCGATCTGCCCGACCATGCGCTGATACCCGGTCTGATCAACAGCCACACCCACGCATCCATGACGCTGATGCGCGGTCTGGCCGACGACCTGCCGCTGATGCGTTGGCTCACCGAGCACATCTGGCCCGCGGAACAGGCTCACGTGGGACCGGATTTCGTCCACGCCGGCACCGAGCTGGGCGTGGCCGAAATGCTGCGCGGCGGTATCACCTGCTTTGGCGACATGTATTTCTTCCCCGAGATCACGGCGCGGGTGGCGCGCGCTGCGGGGATGCGCGCGGTGGTCGGGATGATCGTCATCGACTTCCCCAGCGCGTACGCCGGCGGCCCCGACGAGTACCTGGACAAGGGACTCGCCCTTCACGACAGCCTGCGACACGATCCGCTGATCAGCACCGCGTTCGCGCCCCACGCACCTTATACGGTGGGCGGCGAGTACCTGGCCCGCATTCGCAAGCTGGCCGACGAGCTGGAGGTGCCCGTGCACACCCATGTGCACGAGACCGCCCATGAGGTCGAGGAGAGCGTGGAGCAGACCGGCAAGCGCCCCCTGGAGCGGTTGCGGGAGATGGGATTGGTGTCCCCCAACCTGCTGGCGGCCCACATGACCCAGCTCACCGACCAGGAGATCGCCGATTACGCCGCCGACGGCGGGAACGTTGTGCACTGCCCGGAGTCGAATCTGAAGCTGGCGAGTGGCTTCTGCCGCGTACAGGCGTTGCTGGATCAGGGCGTTAACGTGTCCCTGGGCACGGATGGCGCGGCCAGCAACAACGACCTGGACATGTTCGGCGAGATGCGCACGGCCGCGCTGCTCGCCAAGGGCGTGGCCGGCGATGCCGCCGCGCTGCCCGCCGCGCAGGCCCTGAAGATGGCAACGATCAACGGCGCCCGGGCCCTTGGCATCGCCGATCAGACCGGTTCGCTCGTAGCGGGTAAAGACGCCGACATCACCGCCGTGGACCTCGGCGACATCGGCAGCCAGCCGGTCTACAACCCGGTCTCCCAGATTGTTTACTCGACGGGACGCCACCAGGTTAGCGATGTGTGGGTTGCGGGCCGCCACCTGGTCACCCAGGGCCGGCTGACCACCGTGAACAGTGACGAAGTGCTCAAAGCCGCCGCGAACTGGCGTGATAAGCTGGAAATCAATAGCGAATGAACAACGATACGCCGACCATGCCCGAAGCCAACGTCAATCCCGCCGAAGTCGACAAGTTCGACGCCGCGGCCAGTCGTTGGTGGGATCCCGAGGGCGAGTTCAAACCACTCCACGAGATCAATCCGCTGCGCCTGGATTACATCACGGAGCGCGTCGGCGGGCTTTCCGGCCGGCAGGTGGTGGACGTGGGCTGTGGCGGCGGGCTTCTCGCCGAGGCGATGGCCGCCCAGGGTGCCCGGGTCTCCGGCGTGGACATGGCCGGGGGCGCGCTCGAGGTCGCCCGCCTTCACGCGCTGGAGAGTGGCGTCGACCTGGACTACCGGCAGACGACCGTGGAGGCCCTGGCGGAGGAAATGCCGGGGCAGTTCGACGTGGTCACCTGCCTGGAGATGCTGGAGCACGTGCCCGAGCCCTGGTCGGTGGTTGCCGCCTGCGCGCGGCTGGTGCGCCCGGGCGGCGACATCGTCTTCTCCACCATCAACCGCAACCCCAAGGCCTATCTCTTCGCCATCGTCGGCGCCGAGTATGCGCTGGGACTGCTGCCCAAGGGCACCCACGACTACCGCCAGTTCATCCGTCCATCGGAGCTGGCGGCCTGGGCGCGCCCGCACGGACTCGCTCTCATGGACGAGCGGGGCCTGACCTATAACCCATTGACGCGACAATACAGCCTGAACACGGATGTGAGCGTGAACTACCTGGCCCATTATCGAGCCGGTGATACGTCGCGAAGCTGAGCGTGGACCATGTTGCAGCCGCCGGCCGCCGAAGCGGTAATACTCGATCTCGACGGCACCCTGCTCGATACCGCGCCGGACCTGATCGGCGCGGTCAATGACCTCCGCCGGGCGGAAGGCCTGGCCCCGGTAACCCGGGAACACCTCATGCCCGTGGTCTCCCACGGCAGCGCCGCGCTCATACGCCGCGGCTTCGACATGGACCCGCGCGCGCCGGCATTCGAGCCGCTGCGTCAACGCCTGCTGGATATCTACGCGCACCGGATAAGCCGCGAGACGCGCCCCTTCCCGGGGATGATGGAGCTCGTCGAGTCCCTGGAACGACGCGGCATTCCCTGGGGCGTGGTCACCAACAAGCCGGGCTGGCTCACCCGGCCGCTGCTGCGGGACCTGGGCCTGATGCCCCGGTTGAGCTGCCTGGTAACCGGCGACTGCCTTCCCGAGCGCAAGCCCAGCCCCCAGCCCATCCTCAGCGGTTGCGAGCAGCTGGGACTGCACCCCGGACAGTGCCTCGCCATAGGCGACGCGGAACGGGACGTCCAGGCGAGTCATCGGGCGGGCACCGCGTCGCTGGTGGCCCTGTACGGCTATATCAACGGCGAGGATCAGGTGCGGCGCTGGGGCGCCGAGGGCCTGATCGACCATCCCATGCAGGCTCTGCGGTGGGTAGCGACCCGCGGCGGCGCCGCGAGCCAACGCCGGCGACGCAGCCCGGCCGACGCTCATACCGCCTGAACCGCCGCACTGCGGTGACGAAGTGCGTGCGGTATAATTCCGCGCCCTGCAGCGAACGGGCCGCGCATGGCGATCGCGGCGGCTGCGACACCCAGTCAGCGACCACCAGCCCGAGCATCTATGTCGAGCCAGGATTACTGCCAGGACAAAGGGGCCCCGACCGGCTCCAGCCTCTATTACGCCCTGCTGTTCGCCCCGCCGGAACGGCGCCATGCGCTGACCGCGCTCAGCGCATGGCGCCGCGAGGTCGGTTCCGTGGTGCCCGATTGCAGCGACGCCGGGGTCGCCGCGGTCAAGCTCAACTGGTGGCACGAGGAGGTGGACCGTCTGTTCCAGGGCCAGCCCCGTCATCCGGTCACCCAGGCGCTGCTGGACCCCGTCCGTTCCCTGGAGCTGCCAAGGGAGCAGTTCGATCAGGTACTGGAGGGGGCGCGCATGGACCTCGAGTACGGCAGTTATCCATCGTTCCGGGAGCTTTCCGTCTACTGTCACAACATGGGCAGCGCGGCCGCCCATCTGGCAGTGACCACCGCGGGCTATACGGACCCGCAGACGCCTCGTTTCGCCCATGATCTGGGCATGGCGTTGCAGCTGGGCAGTCTGTTGCGGAACCTGCCTCGGGATCTCGCGGCGGGACGGCTCTATGTGCCCGAGGATGAGCTCCGCCAGGCGGGATTGGACCGGGACGAGCTGCTGAACGACAATGCCGAGCCCGAGGCACTCACGGCCCTGTTGAGAGAACAGGCGGACCGGGTCCAGGGTTTCATCGCCCACGCCCGTGATCGGCTGCCGGCGGCCGATCGGTCCAGTCAAAGGACCGGTCTGATACTCCTCGCGCTGCAGGAGCGACTGCTGCTGAGTATGGCCGCCGACGGCTATCCGCTCATGCGCCGGCGGCACCACCTGACGCCGCTGCACAAGCTGTGGGTGGCCTGGCGCACCGCGCGCCGCGCCCGGCGCGGCCGCGCCGCCTGATGCACACGAAAACGAGGTAGATGCACTTGACCGAGCAAGCCCCTGTCGAGACCCGGGTCGGCGTCGCCGCCGAGCTGCCCCTGGACACCCCCATGGCGGAAGGCGCCCTGGCCGGCCGCAATATCCTGATCACCGGCGCCGGCCGGGGCATTGGCGCCGCCACTGCCCGGGCCGCGGCTCGCGCCGGGGCGACGGTGATCCTCCTGGACAAGAACGTGGCCGACCTGGAGAGCGTCTACGACACCATCGAGGCGTCCGGCGGCCCCCAGCCGGCCATCTACCCCATGAACCTGCTCGGAGCCCAGGCCGAGGATTACGAAGCGCTGGGCGAGCGGCTCGCGGACGCGTTCGGCTCGCTGCACGGCCTCGTGCACTGCGCCGCCGAGCTGGGCCGGCCCGCCCAGCTCGACCATTACCGCAGCGACGCCTGGTTCAAGGCCATGCACGTCAATCTCAATGCCCCCTTCCTGGTCACCCAGCAGTGTCTGCCGCTGCTGCGTGCCGGCGCGGACGGTGCCGTGGTCTTCGTCAGCGACGCCGGAGGGCGCCATGGCAAGGCATATCAGGGCGCCTACGGCGTATCGAAGTTCGGCCTGGAAGGGCTGATGCAGATCCTGGCGGCGGAACTCGCCGACACCACCCGGTTACGCGCCTACAGCGTCGATCCGGGACCGACGCGTACCACGCTGCGGCGCGAAGCCTACCCGGCGGAGGACAGCGACCGGCTCACGGATCCCGAAGCCACGGGCACACCGATAGCGTCCCTGCTGTCGCCGGGGTGCCCATTTCCCAGCGGGTCCCGTATAACACTGACTTAGCTCCGGATTCCGTGGCCATGAGGGCCGGCATCCCGACCATCGTCGATCTGAATTATGAACTACCGCACAGTATCCCCGGGGAGTGAAGCCCTATAGTCGGAGCCGTTACGTCAAGGAGGAGCGGCAATGGACGCAACCGTCACGCTACAGCGAGTGATCGATTCGGATATCAGTATCGCTGTTCTGGATACACCCGAGACAGACCGTCTGCTTTCCCTGTTCAAACGGCTCACCCTGACCACCGGCCGGGCGGTCTACGACTGGACCCCGGACAACGGTCTCTACCGTCTGGGCATCGAGCACATCTTCATCCCGCGGACCCGTGCGCCGGGCGACGTCGCCGCCTATATCGCCGCCAGCCGCCACTATGGCATCTACCTGCTGCGCGATTTCCAGTCGGCGCTGTCGAAACCGTCCATCCAGCAGCAGTTCAACACCATAGCGGCCAAGGACGACGGCGTGCGCCGGTTGATCATGCTGGTGGGCGAGAACCTGGAGCTGCCCAAGGCGTTGAACGCACGCGTCGCGCGCATCCGGCACAACGTCAAGGAACGCCGGACCGGCACCGAGGGCTAGCCCGCCGGCGCTATTCAGCGTTCCGCGATCGGGCGCTGGGGCAAATCGGATTGAGGCAGCAATGCTCGCACAGGGGCCGCGGGCGGCAGACCGATTTGCCCAGCTGCACGACCAGGGCATGGTATTCGTTGTACACGGCCGCGTCCGGGCCTAGCGCTGCCTCGAAACGCGCCCGCACGGCCTCGTAACCCATCCCCGCCTCCAGCAGGTCCAGGCGCTCGAATATCCGCCGCGTATAGGCGTCGACCACGAAGACCGGCCGGTTAAAGGCGTATAGGACGATGTCGTCCGCGGTCTCCCGGCCGACGCCGTGGACGCGCAGCAGGACCTCCCGCAGCGTGCCGGTCTCCAGGCGGTCCATGGCCGCCCACCCGCCCCGGTCCAGATAGGCCTGGCAGAGCGCTTTCAACCGCCGGGCCTTGACGTTGAAATACCCGGCAGGGCGAATGGCGGCGGCAAGATCGTCGTGGGGGGCATCGACGATGGCACCGGCGCTGGTCAACTCCGCGTTCTCCAGGCCGGCCAGGGCCTTCTCCACGTTGGACCAGGCGGTGTTCTGGGTGAGCACCGCACCCAGCATGACCTCGAAGGGCGAGCGGGCCGGCCACCAGCCCTGGGGACCATAGTGACGGTAGAGCCGGTCATAGACCCCCCGGAATCCGAGAGCAGCCATGTCAACGCCGCCGTCGGCCACCCTGGCGGCGGCGTTGCGGTGGCGGCCCGTCCTCCGGCCGTGGCTGCAGGCCCACGCTCGCCGCCAGGCTCCCCACCTCCCGGGCGTTGAGCTCCCGGAAGTCACCCCGGCGCAGGCCACGCGGCAGCGAAACCGGGCCGTATCGGACCCGGATCAGGCGGCTGACCGTGAGCCCCTGGGACTCCCACAAGCGTCGCACCTCGCGCCGCCGCCCCCGGCGCAGGACCACGTGGTACCACTCGTTGGCGCCCTCTCCCTCGGCCTGGCTCCGCGGCTGGACCGATTCGAAACGGGCCTCGCCATCCTCCAGGGTCACGCCCCTGGTCAGCCGCGCAATGATCTCCGGCGTCACCTCGCCGAAAACGCGGACGGCGTATTCCCGGGGCAGCTCGTGGGATGGATGCATCAGGCGGTTGGCGAGCTCGCCATCCGTGGTGAACAGGAGCAGGCCCAGGGTGTCCACGTCCAGGCGGCCAACGGCGATCCAGCGCCCCCTGGTGACCGGCGGTAGCCGGTCGAAGACCGTCGGCCTGCCGTCGGGATCGGACCGGGTGGTGACCTCTCCGGCCCGTTTGTAGTAGGCGACCACCCGGCGCCGGGGCCCGTGCGCGCCGTGCTTGCCGAGCGGCCGGCCGTCGACGGTGATGCGGGCGGTCTCGTCCACGCGGGCGCCGAGGGTCGCGGGGCGGCCGTTGACCTGCACGCGACCTTCACTGATCCAGCGCTCCATCTCGCGCCGGGAACCGACACCGGCCCGGGCCAGGACCTTCTGCAGCTTCTCAGTCATCGCCGCGCGTCTGCTCGTCGGCGTCCGTTAGCGTGGCGTCCTCGCCTTCAGGCGTCCCGGCCGTGTCCTCTTCGGGGAAGCGAAGATCCAGCTCCGGATGCTCATCGAGGTTCCGCACCGCCATGAGGCTGGGCAGCTGGTCGAGGCTCTTGAGGTTGAAATAGTCCAGGAACTGCCGGGTGGTGGCGAGTATGGCCGGCCGCCCCGGGACGTCCCGGTGGCCGATCACGCGCACCCAGCCGCGCTCCTGCAGGGTGCGCATGATCTGGGAGCTGACGCTGACCCCGCGCACCTCCTCGATCTCGCCCCGGGTAATGGGCTGACGGTAGGCGATGATGGCCAGGGTCTCGAGCAACGCTCTCGAGTACTTCGGTGGCCGTTCCTCCCACAGCCGCGACACCCAGGGTGCCAGATTCTCGCGAACCTGAATGCGGAAACCGCTGGCGACTTCCTTCACCTCGATACCGCGATCCCGGTAGTCCATGGCCAGTTCCTCGACAGCCGCCCGCACGGCCTGCTTCTCCGGCTCGGCACCCTCGGGATAGAGATTGCGTATGCGTTCCACGGACAGCGGCTCGCCGGCGGCGAGCAGGGCCGCCTCGACGACATGCTTGAGATCGGTTTCGGCCATCAGTCCTCGACCTCCTCGCCGGCCGGGGCGTCCCCCGCGGCGGCTCGCACGTAGATCGGCGCGAAGGGCTCGGACTGGACCAGCTCCACCAGCCGTTCCTTGATCAGCTCCAGTACCGCCAGGAATGTCACGACGACGCCCAGCCGCCCCTCCTCTGCCGCGAACAGGGTGGTGAACTCGCTGAAGCGCTCCGCCGAGAGCCGGCTCAGGGTCTGCGACATCCGCTCGCGCACCGACAGCGGCTCGCGCTGGATGTGATGGTGGGTAAACAGCTCGGCCCGTTCCAGCACGTCCGCCAGCGCACTGAGCATCTCCTTGAGGCTCACTTCGGGCTCCAGCCGGACCGATTCCCGGGGCGGCGCGTCGGCATGGCCGGGGAAGACATCCCGGGCCACCCGCGGCATGTCGTCCATATCCTCCGCCGCGGTCTTGTAGCGCTCGTATTCCTGCAGCCGCCGCACCAGCTCGGCGCGGGGATCCTCCTCCTCGTCCTCCAGCGGCGCCGGACGCGGCAGCAGCATGCGCGACTTGATCTCCGCCAGCATGGCGGCCATGACCAGGTATTCCGCCGCGAGCTCGATGCGCAGATCCTTCATCAGCTCCACGTACTCGATGTACTGGCGGGTAATCTGCGCAATCGGAATATCCAGGACGTCCAGGTTCTGGCGCCGGATAAGGTAGAGCAGCAGGTCCAGGGGCCCCTCGAAGGTCTCCAGAAAGACTTCCAGGGCGTCCGGCGGTATGTACAGATCATGGGGCAGGTCCTGCAGCGGCTCGCCGCGGACCAGGGCCACGGCGGGACGCTCCGCCACGGTCTGCGCCTCGTCCGTCCCGCCTGGCTGTTCAACCTCGGCCATTAGCGATACTCGAGCCCCACCGCCGTGCGGACCTCGTCCATGGTTTCGCGGGCATCGGAGCGCGCGCTCTCGCATCCCTCGGCGACGATGCGCCGAACAGCGTCGGGATCCGCCTCGAATTCCTCGCCGCGCTGGCGTATCGGCGCCAGCTCGGCCTGGACGGCATCGATGACGGGCTTCTTGCAGTCGATGCAGCCGATACCCGCGGAGCGACAGCCGTCCATGACCCAGTCCTGGGTCCTCTCGTCAGAATAGACCTTGTGCAGATCCCATACCGGGCACTTGGTCGGCTCGCCCGGATCGCTGCGGCGCACCCGGGCCGGGTCGGTGGGCATGGTCCGCACCTTGCGCTCCACCGCGTCCGGATCTTCCCGCAGCCCGATGGTGTTGCCATAGGACTTGGACATCTTGCGCCCGTCCAGGCCGGGCATGCGGGAGGCCGGCGTCAAAAGCGCCTCGGGTTCCGGCAGGATGTTGCGCCCGGAGCCATCCAGGTAACCGAACAGCCGCTCGCGGTCGCCCAGTGTGATGTTCTGCTGCCCCTCCAGCAGGGCCCGTGCCACTTCCAGCGCTTCGTGATCGCCCTGCTCCTGGTAGCGCTTGCGCAGATTCGCGTAGAGCTTGGCGTTCTTCTTGCCCATCTTGCGGACCGCCTCCTCGGCCTTCTCCTCGAAGCCGGGCTCGCGGCCGAACATGTAGTTGAAACGCCGGGCCAGCTCCCGTGTGAGCTCCACGTGCGAGACCTGGTCCTCGCCCACCGGGATCGCCGTGGCCTTGTACATGAGAATGTCGGCGGCCTGGAGCACGGGATAGCCGAGGAAGCCATAGGTGAGCAGGTCCTTCTCGCGCAGGTTCTCCTGCTGGTCCTTGTACGTGGGAACCCGCTCGAGCCACCCCAGCGGCGCCACCATCGACAGCAGCAGGTGCAGCTCCGCGTGCTCCGGAACGCGGGACTGGATGAACACGGTGGCGAGCTTCGGATTCACCCCGCAGGCGAGCCAGTCGATGACCATGTCCCAGACGTTGCGGGAGATGATCTCCCGCTCCTCGTAGGCCGTGGTCAGCGCATGCCAGTCGGCGACGAAGAAATAGCACTCGTACTCCTGCTGGAGTCGCAGCCAGTTCTTCAGAACGCCATGGTAATGACCGAGATGCAGACGACCGGTCGGCCGCATGCCCGAGAGCACGCGGCTCTGACGGGGATTATGCGCGCTCAAACGCTCCTCCTGAAACCTGAACCGGGGGCAAAACGCACATGGTATATCGCCGCCTTGAGCAGAGAAAGCGTCAGCGCTCGCTCAGGGAAACACCGGACGATCCCCCGGCGCGATCAGGCGAATGCGGCAGGGTCGCCACTGCCCTCGCGCAGCACCTCGGGTGCCGCACCGGTGAGATCGACGATGGTGCTCGGCTCAAGACCGCCCGGCCCGCCGTCCACAACGGCATCCACCTGGTGCTCGAGCCGCTCCCGGATGATACCGGGCTCGGTTTCCGGGAATTCGTCGCCGGGCAGCAGCAGCGTCGTGGTCATGATGGGCTCGCCGAGCTCGTCAAGAATGGCCTGGGCAATGGGATTGTCGGGCACGCGGATACCGATGGTCTTGCGCTTGGGGTGCTGCAGCCGCCGGGGCACCTCGCTGGTGGCCGGCAACAGAAACGTATATGGGCCGGGAGTGTGGGCCTTGAGCAGGCGGAAGGCGTTGTTCTCCACTTTCGCGTAGGTGCCGATATCGGACAGATCCCGGCAGGCCAGGGTGAAGTTGTGCCGCTCCGACAGCTGGCGGATCTGGCGGATGCGATCGATTGCGCTCTTCTCTCCCATCCGGCAACCCAGCGCGTAGGTGGTGTCGGTGGGATACACGATCACCCCCTCAGCCAGGAGGATGTCCACGGTCCGGCGCACCAGCCGGGGCTGGGGCGTGACCGGATGGATTTCGAAGTACTGACTCATGCTCTCTCCGCTGTCTGACGCTGACACGCTGGCTGCGGCGCCAAAGGTATCGCGGGGAACGAATGGACGCCAGCGCCATCAAAACCGCAGGCCCTCGGGACCGGCGATCCGCCGTTTCCGGACGCTTCACAATGGCCATTTCCGCCTGTGTTAAGCTCGGCCGGTCTTTGGTGGAACACAGGATGCGCGAACCGTGTACTACGCCATAATCAGCGAAGACGTGGAGGACAGCCTGGCGCTTCGGCAGAAGGCCCGTGAAAGGCATCTGCAGCGGCTGGAGGCGCTGAAGGCGGAAGGCCGCCTGCTGCTGGCCGGGCCGCTGCCCGCCATCGACAGCCCGGACCCCGGCCCGGCGGGGTTCGCCGGCAGTCTGGTGGTGGCCGAGTTCGATTCGCTGGACAGCGCCCGGCAGTGGGCGGATGAGGATCCCTACGTGGAGGCCGGGGTCTACCGGCAGGTCCAGGTCAAGCCGTTCAAACGGGTGCTGCCGTGAGCGGGGAGCGCCCGGAGATGATCCGCCAGCGCCTGCAGACCGCGCTGGCGCCCACCCACCTGGAAGTCCACGACGACAGCCACAAGCACCGCGGCCACGAGGGCGCCAAGGCCGGCGGCGGCCACTACCGCGTGGTGATCGTCAGCGACCGTTTCGCGGGACTGAATCGCATCCAGCGCCACCGCATGGTCTACGACGCCATTGGCGAGGCCATGCGTGCCGACGTGGTCCATGCCTTGAGCATCCAGGCCCTGACGCCGGATGAGCCCCGCTAGCCAGAGAACGAACGCCAATAACGCAGTCCGAAGGAGAAGGGACGTACCTATGAGGAAGAACCTGATCATTCCGTTCACGCTCGCGTTCACGCTGGGCCTGGCCGGGTGCCAGTCCGGTGAGAGCGACAGCGCGGCCGACGGCGCGGAGTCCACGGCGGAGCTCCAGGGCACCGTGCTCGCCCGTGTCAACGGCGAGGCCATCACGGAGTCGATGCTGCAGCAGCACGTCGACCAGCGCACCGGGGGCCGCGGCGGCGAGCTGAGCCCCGAAATGAAGCGCAATCTGCTCAACGAGCTCGTGGACATGACACTGATGGCCCAGGCGGCCAAGGACGAGGGCTACGCCGACGACCCGCAGGTTCAGGCACGCCTGGAAAGCATCCGCCGCGCGGTGCTCGCCCAGGCCATGGTCGAGGGCATGGACCCGCAGAATGCCGTCACGGACGAAGAGCTGCAGAGCGCCTACGAGGAGCAGTACACCGTTGACGCCGGCAAGGAGTACCACGCCCGCCACATCCTGCTGGAGGACGAGGCGAAGGCGAAGGAGCTGATCGCTGAGCTTCAGGGTGGCGCCGACTTCGCCGCACTCGCCCAGGAGCACTCCACCGGGCCCACCGGCGAGAAGGGCGGCGACCTGGGCTGGTTCGCGCCCGATCAGATGGTGCCCCCGTTCGCCGAGGCCACCAGGGCGCTGGAGAAGGGCGGCATCACCGAGGAGCCGGTCAAGACCCGGTTCGGCTGGCACGTGATCAAGCTGGAGGACGTCCGCGACGCCCAGCCGCCGGCGCTGGCCGAGGTCGAGGATCAGCTGCGCAGCCAGCTTGCCCGCACGAAGATCGAGGATCGACTGGATTCCCTGCGTACCGGGGCCGAGATTGCTTACACGGACAACGCGCCCGAGGGCATCGGCGAGGCTGATGCCGCTGGCGCGGAAGAGGGATCCGACGGCGAGAACGGTTCCGAGGACTGATTGCCCGGGGCGAGTGCCCCGCATCCGTTATGTTGCGCCCCGTCCCCGCGGCGGGGCGTTTCTCTTTCGGGCCTCAGCCGTGCTCGTCCAGCAGGCGCCTGAAGCCGGCCTCGTCCAGAACGGTCAAGCCCAGGCGTTCGGCCTTGTCCAGCTTGGAGCCCGGGTCGGCACCGGCGATCACGTAGTCGGTCTTCTTCGAGACGCTTCCCGTGACCTTCCCGCCCAGGGCCTGGAGACGTTCCTTGGCCTCCTCCCGGGTCATTTCCTCCAGCGAGCCGGTCAACACGAAGGTGCGCCCGGCCAGCGGCGCGTCCTTGCGCGCCCCGGCCACTGCTTCCCACTGCACGCCGGCGCGGCGCAGGCCGTCGATGACTTCCTGGTTGTGGGGCTCGGCGAAGAAATGGGCGATGCTCTGAGCCACCACCGGACCGATGTCCGGCACCTCGATGAGCGTCTCCTCGTCGGCCTCCATCAGGGGATCGAAGTCGCCGAAATGCCGGGCCAGGGCCTGCGCCGTGACCTCCCCCACCTGGCTGATGCCCAGGGCGTACAGAAAGCGCGGCAATGTCGTCGACTTGGACGCCTCCAGGGCGCGCAGCAGGTTGTCGGCGGACTTCTCGGCCATGCGCTCCAGCTCGACGAGATCGTCCTTTCGCAGGCGGTAAAGATCCACCACCGTCTTCACCAGGCCCTCGTTGACCAGCTGCTCCACCAGCTTGTCCCCGAGCCCCTCGATATCCATGGCCCGCCGGGAGGCGAAGTGGATAATGGCGCCAATACGCTGGGCCGGGCAGTACAGTCCGCCCATGCAGCGGTGGGCCGCCTCTTCGTCCAGGCGCAGCACCTCGGAGCCGCATACGGGGCAGGCCTCCGGCATCCGCCATTGGGGCGGGTCTCCGCTGCGCTTCTCGGTGACGACACTGACCACCTCCGGAATCACGTCGCCCGCGCGGCGAACCATGACCGTGTCGCCCTCCCGGACGTCCTTGCGGTGGACCTCGTCCTCGTTGTGCAGCGTGGCATGGGTGACGGTCACGCCGCCCACCTGGACCGGCTCCAGATTGGCGACCGGCGTGATTACGCCGGTACGCCCCACCGACGGCTCGATGCGGGCGACCGTCGTGGTCGCCTCCCGGGCCGGCAGCTTGTGGGCGATGGCCCAGCGCGGGGCCCGCGCGGTGAAGCCAAGGGCCCGGCGCTGGTCCAGGCCGTTTACCTTGAAGACCACGCCGTCGATCTCGTAGTCCAGCGCGTCGCGTTGCTCCACCAGCTGCTCGTAGTAGTCCAGGCAGGCCTGAACGCCGCGCACCCGCTTGACGAGCTCGTTGACGCGGAAGCCCCATCGGCGCAGCTGCTCCAGCACGGACCAGTGGTCCGCGGCATCGAGCCCATCGGCATCGCCGACGCCGAAGGTGAAGAAAGTCAGCGGGCGCTGGGCCGCGAGCCTGGGATCGAGCTGACGAAGGCTGCCGGCGGCGGCATTGCGCGGGTTGGCGAATGGTCGCTCGCCAGCGTCCAGCCGCCGGGCGTTGAGCGAGTCGAAGTCGGTCCGGCGAATCACCGCTTCGCCGCGCACCTCCACCATGGCCGGCGGATCGTCCGTGTGCAGCCGCAGAGGAATGCTGCGGATGGTACGGACATTCGCGGTGATGTCCTCGCCTACCCGGCCGTCGCCCCGCGTGGCCCCCGTGACCAGCTTGCCCGCCTCATAGCGCAGATTCAGCGACAGCCCATCGAGCTTCGGTTCGGCGACGTAATCCACGACCTCGGCGTCGAGCCGCTCGCGGCAGCGGCGGTCGAATTCCCGCAGCTCATCGGCATTGAACGCGTTGTCCAGGGACAGCATCGGAATGCCGTGGGGCGCTTCGCCGAATGCCTCCAGCGGCTCGGCACCCACCCGCTGGGACGGTGAGTCCACCGTGACCAGGTCCGGGAATTGCGCCTCGATTTCCATGAGCCGGCGCATGAGCCGGTCATAGTCGGCGTCGGAAACTTCCGGGTCGTCCAGGACGTAATAGCGGTGGTTGTGGTACTCGATGCGCTGGCGGAGATCCGCCAGCTCGGACTGTGCCTCTTCCCGGTTCATTTCCGTCATCGGATGGATCCACCCTGCCTCACCGCCGGCCGTCAGCGGGCCTGGCGGGCGGCGAGATGGGCCCGGCGGCGGTGCTCGATGAGCTCTTCGCGGATATGCTCCACCGCCTGCGCGGTGAGGTTACACCGCCGGCTGTCCAGCAGCCGGCCGCCCAGGGCTTCCGCGACAGCCTTGGCGCTGGCGTGCATCTGCTCGAAGGCGGCCAGACCGTCGAACGGCCCCGGCAGCCTGAGGAAGAAGGCGAGGCCCGGGGTCTCGAATGCGTCCCGATCGTCGACGGCAAAGTGGCCCGGCTCGAGAATGTTCGCCACGCTGAATAAGGCCACGCGACCGTCCCGCGTATCGAGAACGCGGTGGAAGATATCGTGCTCGCCCATCTGCAGACCCACGGACTCCAGCGCCTCGAATACTGCCGGCCCGGCGAACACCTCCCCCTCCGGTGCGGCCACGTTCAGCACCACGATCTTCTCCTCCCCATGGGTCTCGGGGGGCGGCTCCTCGCTTTGCGGCTCCTCCCGCGGCTCCTCCCGCGGCGCGGACCGGGGCTCGGCGGCACGTCGCGGCGCCTCGTCCACCGCCGGCTCGCGGTCCTCCGGCTCGATGCTCAGCGGCTCGATGTCCGGCTCCCGGTCCTCGCTGGCCACGACGCTGTCGAGCTCGTCCAGGGCGCGGTCGAAATCAGCCCTTTGCTCGTGCAGCGGATTGCGACGCCGACGCTTCTGGAACAGCCCCCGAACCGTTGCGAGCAGCCCGTCGCCCTCTCCGCCGTCCTGGTAGCGTCCGTAGGCATAGACACCCACGATGAGCAATAGGCCAATAATCAGCAGGAGCCAGCGCAGCTCGTCCATCGTCTCGTATCGCCCGTTTTCTGTGCCTGTGGCGGGTCAGCCCCGCGGCGCGTCTGCGGCCCGCGGAGAGCGGGCCATGTTTCACTTATGCTGCTTCCTGGTCCGGCGCAGTTCAATAGTCGCCGCTCGGCGACGCCAATGAAGCGGCATCGGAGCGCACGCCCGCGGATCAGGCCGTGGCCATCTCCACCGCCTCGTCCACGTCCACGGCCACCAGCCGCGATACGCCGGGTTCGTTCATGGTCACGCCCTGCAGGTGGGTGACGTTCTCCATGGTGCTCTTGTTGTGGGTGATGACGATGAACTGCACGTTCCTCGACATTTCCTTGAGCATGTCATTGAACCGGCCGACGTTGGCCTCGTCCAGCGGCGCGTCCACCTCGTCCAGCATGCAGAATGGCGCGGGGTTGAGCTCGAATATGGCGAACACGAGCGAAACCGCGGTGAGCGCCTTCTCGCCGCCGGATAGCAGGTGGATATTGCTGACTCGCTTGCCCGGCGGCCGCGCCATCACGGCGATACCGGTCTCCAGCAGGTCATCGCCGGTCATCTCCAGGTAGGCCTGGCCACCGCCGAAGAGCCGCGGGAAGAGGCGCTGCACGCCCAGATTGACCTTCTCGTAGGTTTCCTTGAAACGATTGCGCGTCTCGCGGTCGATACGCCGGATGGCGGATTCCAGAGTCTCCAGGGCCTCGACGAGATCGTCGTTCTGCTGGTCGAGGTACGCCTTGCGCTCGTCCAGCGTCCGGTACTCGTCGATGGCCGCCAGGTTGATCGGCCCGAGCCGCTGAATGCGGCTTTCCGCCTGCTCCAGGGCCTTCTGCCAGCGATCCTCCACGGCGTCGTCGGGCAGCGTGTCCGTTAACGCCCGGTAATCGTAGCCCAGCTCCTCCAGCTGTTCCTGCTGGGTCTGACGGCGCACCTGAAGCTCGTTGGCGTCCAGCCTGGCCCGCTCCAGCTCCTCGCGCAGCGTCGCCACGCGCTGCTCCGCGCCGCGCCGGCGCTCCTCCTGCTCGCGCAGGCTGTTCTCCACTTCGCCGAGGCGGGTGCGGGCGTCGGTGAGCTGTTGCTCCACTTCCAGCCGTTGGGCGAGCAGCCGCTCGCGATCCTCCTCCAGCTTGCCCTCCGGCTCCCCCTCCTCGTCCAGGGCCTCGCGAAGCTCGTCGCGCCGTTCCACCGCCCGCTCATGCTGGACACGCATGCGGGTCAGGGCCTGCTCCAGGGATTGCTGCGCGGTGCTGGCATTCTCCAGTTTCAGGGACAGCTCATGGCGGTCTTCGCGCAGCTTGCGCAGCCGGTCGCGGGCATCATGAAGCTGGTCCTGGATACCGGCCTTCTCCTCCGTCAGCGTCTCGCGCTCCCGCTCCAGGGCCTGGGTCTGCTCCAGCGCCGCCTGCAGTCGCGCCCGTGCCGCCTTTACCTCCGACTCGGCCTCCTCGACCTGAGCGGCAAGGTCGGACAGCTCACGCGTGAGCTGGTGACGGCGGTTGCGGGCATCCTCCAGACGGCTCTCGCGGCTCTCGCGCTGCGCCTGGGCGTTGGCCTGGCGACTCTGCAGATCCGTCCGCTCGGCCTGCACGTCGTCGCGCTCGCGCTCGGCGTCGGCGCGGGCGTCCTGCACCCCTTCGAGACGGGCCGCCTCGCGCTCGATACGGCCACGCGCCTGTTCAATCGCCGACTCCAGGCGCGCCATTTCCCGCTGGCGCTCCAGCACGCCGGCCTGCTCGTCGGCGGCACCCGCCTGAACCCGCGCCCAGGCGCCACCCAGCCACACGCCATCGGGCGTCACGACGCTCTCGCCCGGCGCAAGCGACGCAACCAGCGACCGGGCCTCGGCCCCACTGCCGGCACAGCGCACGCCGCGCAACAGATCCCGCACCGCCTCGGGCGCCCGGACCTTGCTGGCCAGGTACGCGTCGCCCTCGCCCGCAGTACCCCGCGCCGCGCCGGGGTTCACCAGCGTCACGGCGCCCGCCTCGAGATCCGCCGCGTCCAGGACCGCCGGATCGAATCCGGCCACGCAAACGGCCTGCAGGGTCTCGCCCAGGATGGCCTCGACGGCGCGCTCCCAGCCGTCGGCGACGTCCAGGATACGGCCCAGGCGCTCGTTGTCCGCCCAGCCGCGGCGTTGCAGCCAGTCGGCAAGGGGACCGTCGTCCTCCCCCAGCGCGGCCTGCTGCAGCGTCTGCAGCGATGTCAGACGGGCCTCGTCGTGTTGCAGCGCACCGCGGGCCTCGTGCAATGACTCGGCGGCGCCGGTTTCCTGCTCTCGGAGCTCGGCAAGGCGTTGCTGGACGGCCTCCAGCTGCTCCGCGCGCTCGGCGATCCGCTCGCCGAGAGCCTGTTCCTCCTCACGCAGGTCCGCTACAGCCTGCTCGGCGTCGTCGAGCGCAATTCCGTTCAGCTCCCGCTGCAGCCGCTCCCGACGCTGTTCGAGCTCATGGCCGCGGCGCTCGTGGGCGTCAATGCGGGTGCGTTCCACCTCGGCGGCGCGCACGGGCTCGGCGGCCCGGCGATTGAACGCCTCCCAGCGCTCCTGCCAGTCGTTGAGCTGCTCCTGGAGCTCGGCCACGGTGTCGGAGGCCTCGGCCTCGGCGGCCTCGGCCTGTCCCTGCTCGGGCTCCAGCTCCTCCAGCCGCCGGCGGATAACGGCAAGCTTCTCCTCGTCCTGCTGGATGCCCTGCTCCAGCTCGTGGATGGACTCCTCGTTGCGTGCCAGGTCCTGGCCCTGTTTCTCCCGCATTTCGCGGCGATGGGCGATCTGCTGCTCGATGCGGGCAATGTCGCTGCCCAGCGCGTAGTAGCGGCCCTGGATCTCATTGAGCCGGTCCGTCTGCTCGGCATGGCTTGCGCGCTGACTCTCGATCTCGCGCTCGGCACCACGCTGCTCGGCCACGGCGGCCTCCATGGCATTCTCACGTTCGGCGATCTCGTTACGGTGCTGCTCGCCGGCTCCGGCCAGGTCACGCAGGCGTATGGCCAGCAGCTCGGCGCGCGTCTGCCGTTCCTCGGCCTTGAGGGACTTGTAGCGCTCCGCGGTGTCCGCCTGCCGTTTGAGCTTCTCCAGCTGCCTTGAGACCTCGTCACGAACGTCGTTGAGCCGTTCCAGGTTCTCGTGGGTATCGCGGATGCGCCGCTCGGTCTCCCGGCGGCGCTCCTTGTAAATGGAGATGCCCGCCGCCTCCTCCAGATAGGCGCGCAGCTCCTCCGGCCGGGCCTCGATAACCCGGGAGATCATCCCCTGCTCGATGATGGAGTAGCTGCGGGGGCCGAGGCCGGTGCCCAGGAACACGTCGGTGATATCACGCCGCCGGCAGCGGGTGCCGTTGAGGTAGTAGTGGGACTGGCCCTCGCGGTTGACCTGGCGCTTGACGGAAATCTCGTTATAACCGGCGTACTTGCCGCCCAGGGTGCCGTCGGTGTTGTCGAAGACCAGCTCCACCGATGCGGTGCCCACCGGCTTGCGGGCGTTGGAGCCGTCGAAGATGACGTCGGCCATGGAGCCGCCGCGCAGGTGCTTCGCGGAGCTTTCACCCATGACCCAGCGCACGGCGTCGATAACGTTGGACTTGCCGCAGCCGTTCGGCCCCACCACCCCGACCAGATTGCCGGGCAGCGACACCGTGGTCGGGTCCACGAAGGATTTGAAACCGGCAAGCTTGATCTTGGTCAGCCGCATTCGGGCAAGCTTTCCATCGTTGTAGTGTCGTTGCTGGGCGGCGGCAGGTGGCCGCGTCACGCCGGGACGGAGTAGAATCGCGCCTCGTGCGAAAGCCCAATATTATCCTTTGCCGACGAAGGCTTTGAAACCCATGTCGACTGCGCCGTCACGCGAGCTGGAAACCTTTGAAAACCCGAACCCGGAGCGCGACTACGCGCTGCACATGCGGGTGCCGGAGTTTACCTGCCTGTGCCCCAAGACGGGCCAGCCGGATTTCGCCACGATCTACATCGATTACGTCCCGGATCGCTTTTGCGTGGAGCTCAAGGCCCTGAAGCTCTACATGTGGTCGTATCGGGACGAAGGCGCCTTTCACGAAGCGGTAACGAACACCATATTGACCGACCTGGTCAATGCGGTCCAGCCGCGCTTCATGCGCGTGACCGCGGAATTCCTTGTCCGCGGCGGCATATACACGACGGTGGTCGTGGAGCACCGAAAGCCCGACTGGCAACCCCCGGTTCCCGTCACCCTGCCATGATCGGCGACCTGGTTACCGGCGCGGGTTACGTGCCGCGCGGCCTGGGCCGTCTCACCGAACCCGGCCTGCGAGGCTATGTCTGGCTGCCGCTGCTGATCAATGTGGTGGTTTTCATCGCGCTGTTCTGGCTGGGCGGCGCCGCCTTCCAGGATCTACTGGACTGGATGCTGCCCAGCGCCGAGGCCGGCGCCGACGCGGGCTGGTGGGCCACGGTAGCGGACTGGGCCGTCACCGCACTGCGCTGGATCCTGTGGCCGCTGTTCGCGGTTGCGGCCGCACTGGTGGCCTTCTACACGTTCACGATTACCGCCAATCTCATTGGCGCGCCGTTCAACGAGTTTCTGGCCCGGCGGGTGGAACTGCTCGCCACCGACGGCCGTGCCCCGGCGGAGACCGACGAGGGCGGCCTGGCCGCCCAGGCGATCGGCAGCGTCGCCGACGAGCTGCGCAAACTCGTCTACTTCGCCGCCGTCGCCATCCCGCTGCTGGTGCTGTTCTTCGTGCCGGTGGTGCAGGTGGCCGCGCCCTTTCTCTGGGCCGCGTTCGGTGCCTGGGCCGCCGCGCTGGAATACATGGATTACCCGCTGGGCAATCACGGCATCCGTTTCCGCGACCAGCGCGCACAGCTGCGACGGCGGCGGATGCTGATATTCGGCTTCGGTGCCGGCGTGGTGGTAATGACGCTGATCCCGGTCGTGAATCTCGTGGCCATGCCCAGTGCCGTGATCGGAGCGACCATGTTGTGGGTGGAGCAGCTCGGAGGCCGGCCGGCTTCCGGTGCAAGCGGTTGAGCATCGCGGCTCTTTCATTGCTGGAAACTGGATCTCGGCCGCCGACAGGCGGACGAAAGAACACACCCGCTCGGAAAGAATAAGGATTGGCGGCCGTGGGCCGCCCCTGCCGGCGCCGGCGCCGGCGCTCAACGACTCGCCAGAAACGACCTCATGCGCTCCACGCCCTCGCGCAGGTTCTCGAGGGAGTTGGTGTACGCGAACCGGATGTGCTCCGCGGCTCGATGATCGCCGAAATCCAGCCCCGGCGTGGCGGCAACGCCGGCTTCCTCCAGCAGACGCTCGGCGAAGGCGAAGCTGTCGCCGGTCAGGCGGGAACAGTCGCTATAGAGATAGAAGGCGCCCTGAGGCCGCCCGGGAATCTCGAAACCGAGCTCCACCAGTGCGTTGGCGAGAAACTCCAGCCGGGCTTCGAACGCCCGTCGCCGCTCCTCGAAGATGGCCTCGGCCGCGTCCGTGAAGCAGGCGAGCGCCGCATGCTGGGAAATGGTGGCCGCGGCGATGAACAGGTTCTGGGCGAGCTTCTCGGCGTCCGACTCGTAGCCCGGCGGCACCACCAGCCAGCCCAGACGCCAGCCGGTCATCCCGAAGTACTTGGAGAAGCTGTTGACCACGAAGACGTTGTCGCCCATGCCGGCGGCGGTCATCGCGCGGGTGCCGTATTCCAGGCCATGGTAGATCTCGTCCACCAGCAGCGCGCCGCCGCGTGCTCCGGCCCCGGCTGCCAACGCGCGGACGTCGCCCTCCCGTGCCAGCGTCCCGGTGGGGTTCGACGGCGAGCCCACCATGGCCAGGGCCGTCTCCGGGGTCCATTCCGCCGCCAGGCGCTGCGGCGTTATCTGATAGCCACTGTCCGGCCCGACCGGGAGCAGGCGCGGCACGCCGTTGAGCGCCGCGACGAAGTGCCGGTTGCAGGGGTAGCCCGGGTCCGGCAGCAGGGCCTCGGCGCCCGGGTCGACGAGCAACGCGATGCCCAGCAGCAGCGCGCCCGAGGCCCCCGGCGTGACGATGATGCGGTCGGCCGGCACGGCGACGCCGTAGCGCGTCCGGTAATGCCCCGCAATGGCCTCGCGAAGCTCCGGCAGACCGGCAGCCGGCGTGTACTGCGTATGTCCGGAACGCAGGGCCTCGATGCCCGCGGCCACCACCGGCTCGGCGGTCGGGAAATCCGGCTCGCCAATCTCCATGTGCACGACCGAGCGACCGGCGGCCTCCAGGGCGCGGGCCCGGGTAAGCAGCGCCATGACATGGAACGGCTCGATGTGGGCCAGCCGGGTGGCCAGCGGCGCGCTTTGTGTCTGCTGCATGGGCCTTCGCCTGCGGTGTCGGTTAGCATTGCACGGGTCCGGCGTGGCCGGGCCGCTGGATGGATTCGATTATCGCAGGGGGAATACATACCTCGCCATGTCCGCCGACCAAGTCGTCGACACGCCATACCGGGGACGTTTCGCCCCCAGTCCCACGGGACCGCTGCATTTCGGATCGCTGATCGCCGCGGTGGGCAGCTACGTCATGGCACGTCGCGCAGGCGGGCAGTGGCTGGTACGCATCGACGACGTGGACCGGAGCCGCGCCGTCACCGGCGCCGACGACGACATACTCCGCACGCTGGAGACCTTCGCCCTGACCTGGGACGGCCCCGTGGTCTATCAGAGCGCGCGTGACCCGGAGTATGAAGCCGCGCTGCAAAAACTCGTTGACTCCGACGCCGCGTATCCCTGCGGCTGCAGCCGCAAGGAAGTCGCCGCGGTAGCCCGGCGCGGGCCGGCCGGTCTGATTTACCCGGGCACCTGCGAGC